>JAHHHW010000087.1 GCA_019359115.1 Pelatocladus maniniholoensis HA4357-MV3 | reverse complement strand
GCAGCGCTTGGTTTTCTTGTTCTAACCTCTCGATTTTTCGATCTTTTTCTTCTGGACTCATGTGTGAACACTACCATAATTCTTCTCTCAATGGAATGATCCTTACAGTCCTACCTGGGGAGTTACGAATTGCTGGCAAAAGATAATTTAGACAAAAAACTGGAGAAAGAACCTGCCCTCAGAAGTGAATTTGAACATGCACTTTTTGTAGCAATTAACGCTGCTTACCAAAATGATTCTGGTGATGATGCGGCTCATAGCTTTCTCCAACGTATACTCTACCGAATAAATCGCCTAAATTTATTTTGGTATGACGATTTACGGCACTATACGAATGAGCGATCGCTCTATTTATCTCAGGTACGGAATCAAATAGAGACTGCTTGGCAAAAATGGGAACTCGACCAAATCGACGTTGTAGAATTGCAAAAATTGGATGTCAAGCAAGCACTCATAGATCATGCTGCTGAAGATTTAGATCCACCACTGTCTCCAGAAAGCCGTTATCTGCGTGAACAAATGAGCGAGGCTGGCTATCGGCATTTGCTAGCTATTGCTTCCTTTGATGGCTTAGTTGAAGGTAGTCGCCTTTCCCGCATTCTTGGTGGTACAGCGAATGAAGTCCAATGTACACTCATACGGGTACTACTAGAAGAATACGGCAATGGTCGCTTCTCTCGCAAGCATTCGACATTTTTTGCTCAAATGCTCAACGAATTCGGCATGAACACCGAACCAGAAGGATATTTTGACTTAGTACCTTGGCAAGTATTAGCTTGTGCCAACCACAACTTTTTGATGACAGAATGCAAGCGTCATTATTTGCGTTACGGTGGCGGACTAACATACTTTGAAGTGGCTGGCCCTGCGGCTTACAAAAATTATCTTGCAGCAGCGCAACGATTGGGATTATCGGATGCAGCAATGGGTTATTGGGAGTTGCATATCCGTGAGGATGAACGTCATGGTCGTTGGATGTTAGATGATGTGGCTTTACCTTTAGTAGATATGTACCGTGATTTGGCGTGGGAAATAGTTTTGGGGTACGACCAAGAAAAAATCATGAGCGATCGCGCTGCTAAAGCTGTGGTGCAAGCTATACGTCAAGCAGAACAAACCGATTCTTAAAATTCATCTCTGCAAGACGCTCAATACTTTTATTTACATTTTGCAAGCAAGTAGGTAAAGCATATGCCTTACCTACAAATATTCTATTTTCCCTAATTTCACATACCAATGAAAGACATATTTTTTTGTCCAGAAGAATCTAACTTCTATTCAAATTGTTTAGAAAATTTTGCTCTCAGAAATTGCAAAAAATCTGAATGTATAGTCGAGTTCGGCTCAGGAGATGGTAGTCCAATCATCAATTCTCTATTGAGAAATAAATTTGATGGCATGATCCAAGGTTTTGAATTAAATACCTCTGCTTGGAAAGTTGCAAATTCAACAATTGACGAATACAATCTAGCTCATAAATACGTCATTCACAACTCATCTTTTTTTGAGTCGTCTCAGCCAGAAGCAGAATATTTAGTTGCCAATCCACCTTATATTCCTGCACCAGATAATGATATTTACATGCCACTCTTATTTGGGGGTATAGATGGAGCCGCAGTTACGAATGAACTTTTGTCACTTGACTATGAAAATGTTGTACTTTTAATTTCTAGCTTTTCCAATCCTAAAAGTACAGTAGACCATGCCACAGCAAATGGTTATTGTGTGAGTAGTTTTCTGATTTTACCCTTGCAATTTGGCTACTATAGCTCTGAACCCAAAGTCAAAAAACACATCGAAGAATTACGCAAGCAAAAAATGGCCTTTTATTCGGACAATTATTACTTCTTGGCTGGTGTTTTATTCAAAAAATGTCAAGAAGTTAAAGTTGATTTATCTGATGAATTAATTCAAGCAATGACAAGTTTGTAAAATACTATAGCCATCCCATTTCCCATTTGATGTTTGAATTACTAAGATTCCTAAATCAATCTTGAATAAAAAGACCTCCGACTAATTAAAGAAGTCGGAGATCTAAATCTCTCAATTTTTACGAGACGTGATCATTCCTATCGACTTAACCCGCTACAGGTTCCAACAACTGAATGTTAGAAAAGATAAATTCTTGAGTTGAAGGTTGGTTTTTGGTATCAGTACTGATGAACCGACGATTCATAATAAAGTAATTGCCAACTTTTTCATATTGATCGTCAAATTCACTTCTACCACCTTTTTGTTCACCTGTTTGCGGGTCGTGGTATACGGAATCATAAGTGTGAGGTAAGTAGCCTTCCCCAGTTTCATGAACGCTAAAGGTGTGAATTGTGACAACAACACCGTGGATATGACGATGAACGAGGCTAACTATGTTATTGCGGACTTTGTATTTGTCGCCTGTAGACTTACCAGCAACTATAATTTCAACCGCCCCTGTTTCATCAGTGTCACCATAGCTAAAATTATTTGCACTGTGGGTTTCTTCAAAGGTGCGACGGACACGATGAATAGCAATTTCCCAAGCTTGATTATTAATCGCCTGCTTGGCTTGCTCATCTTCTACCTCAAGCACTTCCGCTTTGAGATTAGCGCTAACGCGAATTTTGCCTGTAAACACCTGATCATCTTGTTTGTAAGTGATATCTGCGGTGTAGCCAGGAAATTTTTTATCCCAAGTGTATCGGTTTTCGTAGGCAGCCCGGAAGAGTTCTTGAGCAGATACTTGTGTTGCAGTCATTGGTTTCTCCTATATTTTGTTAGTCTATGTTAGTTTTTTAGCTTTGCTGCTATTAGTTAGCATAGAAGTAATTCTCAAGACCGCCTAGTCCCCAAGTGGGTACACTCTATGGTTAGTTCTCTCCACAGTTTACTTGATGCGATCGCCAAAACTAATAATGAACAAGAACTACAACTTGCTGTCAAGAACACAGTCGGTAAGCATTTTGGTGTCGAACGTTGGGGTCTATATCTCTGTGATGACCTGTCTACAGGAGAAAACGTTGAACTGCAAAAAATTCCAGAGGTCTGTTTAGAAGGAAATCCGATTGGGCGCTATGTCGTTGAACGCCATGCACCAGCCCATGAACAATTGATTTTAGCGCCA
This sequence comes from Pelatocladus maniniholoensis HA4357-MV3, assembly GCA_019359115.1. Lineage (GTDB taxonomy): Bacteria > Cyanobacteriota > Cyanobacteriia > Cyanobacteriales > Nostocaceae > Pelatocladus > Pelatocladus maniniholoensis. The sequence goes on along the minus strand of JAHHHW010000087.1, from coordinate 58,445 downwards.
GGAGATTGGCAAGATATTTGCCCACGCCATGATCACGCCCACGTCATGAGTGGGCCGATTGTCTGTGACGGGCGTTTGGTGGGAACACTCAATCTCGCTCGCGCTGATGGTTATCCTCCCTTTGACGCCAACGATTTAGCTGATTTGAGTGCTTTGTGTTTACATTTGTCGGCTAAACTTGCGACTTTGAGGGTGAAACCAAAAACCTTCAATTCCCCGTTAGTTGGTCGCCTGACACCACGAGAGTTAGAAATTGCTGAGTTAGTAGCGCAAGGGCTAACCAATGGGGAAATTGGGGAAAAGCTTTTTATTACCCAAAATTCAGTGAAGCAAGCGTTGAAGAGGATGTTTCGTAAGTTGGGGGTTTCGGCGCGAGCGGAGATGGTCGCGAAGTTACAAGATGTGATGGGGTGAACTACCCAACACCATACCCGGTAGGGTTGGTGTGGGCTTCCAACTTCACGGAGGAATGCCGCATCACAGGCTTACGCCCACGATTTGGTCTTACTTCCTCTCCATTGGCGTTAGCCTCCCCTGTCCCAGAGGAGGACAGCATTCTGATTCCTTCTGCCCTAATATTCATAGCAGCATTACCATCTCTGTCGTGATGTGTCCCGCAACTTGGACAAGTCCAAGTCCTGATATCTAGCGGCAACACGTTGATTTGATAATGGCAATTAGAGCAAAGCTTGGAACTAGGAAACCATCGGTTTATCTCAACCAATTTCCCACCATCTCGTTCTAACTTGTAAGACAAAAAGTTGACGAAGGTTCCCCACCCGGTATCAGATATTGCTTTCGCTAGTTTGTGGTTACGAACCATGCCCTTGACGTTTAAGTTTTCGACTACAACTACTTGATTGTTATCAACTATCTTTCTAGATAGCTTGTGTAAGTAATCTTGACGGACATTGCTAACCTGTTCGTATACCCTAGCTACAATCTTTGTTGCCTTTCTACGGCGATTACTGCCTTTTACTTTACGTGCAGCAATACGCTGTTTTTTGGCTAATTTCTTTTCATATTTGGCTAAGTGTTTCGGGTTTGGATATTTGGAAACTTTTTCACCGTCATAAGTAATCGCAAAATCTTTTATTCCTAGGTCAACACCAACAATCTTATCTTTATCGTTTGATGTTGAGTAATCACCCACCAACGGACAGCGCCGCTCCGCGTCTACATATTCCATCAACACAGAAGCGTAGTACTTACCAGAAGGACACCTACTGACGGTAACAGTCTTGATAGTCCCATCAAGTAGACGATGTATTTTAGCCTTTACAACACCTAGCTTTCCAGGAAATTTCAAACAATCGTTGACTTGTTTTACCTTCTGTGGATACTGAATTGACTGTCGATGATGTCTTGACTTGAACTTAGGATATTGCGCTCTACCTTCAAAAAAGTTTTGATATGCACGGCTAAGGTTGAGACTAACAGATTGCAAAACTTGCGAGTAACATTCTCCTAGCCATTCCGTCTCTTCGTCTTTTTTGAGTGCCGGCAACAAAGAATTTAGACCAGACTGAGACAAGCCTTTTCCGGTTGCTTTATAAGTTTCAATACATTTGTTCAACCCATAATTCCACCACCACCGAGCGCATCCAAAATGCTGTGCAAGTATTTCAACTTGTTGTTTTGTGGGGTACAACCTGACTTTGACAGCTTGTCGTCTCATCTAAACTTCTCCAAATATCGACCTGTTACTATTATATACATTTTTTAGTAATAGCGTTCCGGGAAAATTGACAATTCCTCATACATCTTTTTCCTCTCTTAGCATCCATGTAGGAATAAGTTGGTCAACCTTGGCAGCGCCGTACCCGGCGCTGCCCCCTCTACTCGAGAACTTGAATGAGCCGAATAAATATAAGGTTGACCAACTTATTTTTACATAACCCCTTACGAGGCAAATCTTAGAAAAAGAGGGGAGGCTTAAAGCCCCTTTATTAATAAATGGGCCAATTGGATCTCTCAATCTTATGCCTCCCCTCTTTTACACTCACGCCAAATGCGTGACCTGCGGTAAGAATTGGTCAAAGATGCAATCGTCATTGTCCGCCTTATATCCCGACACTAAACGGACTACCGTTATAGTGCGGGACGAGGGCGCGAATTAGTTAACAAGAAACAGTAACGAATCTTAAGTTACTTAAACAGAATACGATCGCATCCTCACACCAAGACGCGATCGCTCTATTTTATCGTTTGTCTTAGGTTATTACATAAGCACCAGAAAAGACTTTTGCTTGCTTTGGTTTCACATAGACGCGTTGACCCTCTTGTAAATCAAGTTGACGAAACTGTTCTCGACTGAGGAATGCATTGATTCTTTCACCAGATTGCAAAGCTAACTCAGCTCGAATCTCCCAACCTAGATGAATGATGCGGTCAACAATCACAGAGGTAGTATCATCACTTGCTTCTATTGCAATTAATACATCATGTGGTCGTAAAAATACTTTATCGGTGGGAGAAACTGTACCTCTGTTGGGTGCAATACCTGCATTACCTGGTAGAACATTCACCGGGCCAATAAAGCTCATCACAAAGGGTGTGGCTGGGTTGTCGTAGATGTAAGCTGGGCTACCAACTTGTTCGACTCGTCCCTGATTCATCACCACGATTTCGTCTGCAACTTCCATTGCTTCTTCTTGGTCATGGGTGACAAATACAGTGGTGACATGGACTTCGGAATGCAGATTACGTAACCAGGTGCGTAAATCCTTGCGGACTTTGGCGTCTAAAGCTCCAAAAGGTTCATCCAAGAGTAAGATGCGTGGTTGCACAGCTAGCGCCCGTGCTAAAGCTACCCGTTGTCGTTGACCCCCAGAAAGCTGAGAAGGATAGCGATCGCCAAATCCCGTTAACTGCACCAATTCCAAAAGTTCCTCGACTCGTTGGCGAGTACGGTGTTTGTTAGCTTTGCGGAGTTCCATTGCAAAGGCGATATTCTCTCGCACTGTCAGGTGTTTAAACAGCGCGTAATGTTGAAAAACAAAACCAATGTTACGTTCCTGGACGCTGCGATGAGTAGCATTTTCGCCCACTAACCAAATTTGACCTGCATCTGGTATTTCCAAACCAGCAATCATTCGTAGTAAGGTGGATTTACCGGAACCAGAAGGCCCTAGTAATGCTACTAAAGATCCAGTTTTAATTTCCAAACTTACATCGTCAACTGCATGGAAACTCCCATAGTGCTTGGAGACATTTTCTACTGCAATGCCCATAATTAATCAATTTTGCTTAAGTATCTGTATACGTAATCTTAACTACTATTTGCCTACCAATATTTAGTATTTTTATAAAAATCTCAAGTTTACTGTATTGATTGATACAAAAAAACTAAAATAAATATTTTGTAAGATATATTGCATAATTAGGTATATTATGCATTAGTTTTGCGGATACCAGGAAAAGTCAGATTGTTAAACAAGTGCTGACTAAAATAGATGCGATACAATTGACGACTAATGGTTATTCCATCCATTTGAAACTTCACCAATCCCATACTTTCTAATTGATGAGCGATCGTAGGTTCTAGAGAAATACTACGTTCTGAATCAATTAAACTTTCAAAAGCCTCTGCGAGGTTAGCGTTTTCTTGTAGTGTTACCAGAAGTCGCCGCAAATGAGTACGATATATCCCTAAGTCTGTAGCTGCTTCGCGCAAAAGTTCCGATAATGTTATTTTTTGACGGCAAAGGTAGTAAAGAGCAATCCGCACCAAAGCTGGATGTCCACCAACCATTTCCATCATGTGTTCAACTTCCCTGTTTTGCTGCCAATTGAGTCCATGACGTACTGCTAATTCCTCGATTTGTGAACGAGTAAACTCAGGTAAATGCAATGGTAGCCCTACGTTCCATGGAGATTGACACAGATTTAGGGGTATGTAAAACTCTGTAGAGTAAGTCATGATTAGGCGTAGTTTTTGCCAAGTCTCCTCTTGTTGAGCTTCCTCATTCCAGGAACGTAACAAGGACACAAATTCTTGAGCTAGTTCAGAATGTTCAAAAATCCGGTTTAGTTCATTGAATGCCAAAACCACAGGAGTTTCAACAGACTCTAACAGATAATTTTTGAAGTATGAGCTACAGCTTACCTTGCTACCAGTTTCTTGATCCCAGTATTCATCTAGCTTGGGTTCTAAATTTAATTGCACAGATACACTTTTACAGAACCACCGCAAGAATTTATCAAGATTTCTCAGAATAGCGACATCAACTTGATTGAAATCTAAACTGACAATCCGATAGCTCAAAGCTTTAGAGCGTGCCAAAATTCTGAACATTAGGGAGGTTTTTCCCATTTCTTTGGGAGCTTTGATGCGAATAACGCATCCTGGTAGAGTGATTTCTCGATAAGCCAACTCTTCAATTGGAGGGCGAGGAATGTAATATATTGAATCCAGAGGTACAGGACCACTAGGATATTTCAGAACAGTAGATAGAGATGAGTAAACACAAGAATTTTTGGTTGAATTGTGTATTTGTCGTCGTTCTATTTCAACCACATGATCCTGATCAGAATCAATATCTATGATCTCTTGGTTATCTAACAGATGAATATAGTCAAATCCTCGATAAAATTCGCCACTTTTGTCGCAACAGGTGTAATCTTCTTTTCTTAAATCGAGATTAAAAGCACTGAAGCAAAATTTCAGAGTACGTTGATCTAGTCCAGTAGTGACAGACCATAGGCGGCTGATACTTTTAGTAGATACTTTCATTCGCTCACTGAGTTTTTCTTGAGTAAAACGCTCTCCATTGTTTTCTTGTATTTCTGCTAACTCAATCGCAGCTTGTAAACGCTTCAGTCCTATAGCAGTTAAGATGACACCCCGAATACGTTTTGTTTTTTGGTTTTCCATATATCTGTAGATAGATGTTTATCTACTTAACTTGAAATAAATCCTGAAATTAATTGAGTTTTCAGTACACACTCATTTTAATTTCAAGCGACCTTAGTAAATAATTTTAAAACTAAAAAAATAAAAAGTTTAGAGATGATTAAAATCATCAGATGATGATTTTATAAAATTCGTTATATATTCAACTACATGTGATTCATTTGAGTATCTTAAATGAATCACATGGCTATCATTTTTATACAAAAAAACAGAAATATTTTTGCGATTACATGTCAATACGGTTCAGATAAGATAATTTACTACCGATAACCTTTTTAGAGACGTTGCACTGCAACGTCTCTACACATCGGAAAACCTACCAATAACCTTAACTGAATCGTATTGGATTACATGTAAATTAAATCAACAAGTAATTAAATATATTTATTCCCAGAGACTTTGTTATTATTTATATGTTTTGCTAAAGTAAGTATTTTAATTAATTATTTTGTTGTGATATGTGGTGGATAAATTATCTTATCAGCAAGCATATTCATTTATAGTTAATGTTAGCGACTTCCTACGAAAGCGCTAGTAATAACAAGATATTTTGGATTAAGTATTCATCCGCTCGTAAATAGCAGAAGCAGAAGGCGAAAAGCGTGTTAAATAGCTAAAAATCCAAAACTTAATACAGGAATCTATGATAACGGGGACTGTAGCGATAAACATTTTAATAACTGCTTCATTCTCTGGAAGTCCAAAATGATGAGTAAAGCTTTGCAACAGCACATTCCATCCCTCCGCAGAGTGAAATCCTACAAACATATCGGTAATTAAGATGAAGAGAAACACCTTAGTAGGATCACCCAAACTCAGAAAAGTACGATTGGAAAAACTTCTGATTGTTGTGAGTTTGGTTCGATTAAAGTAAACAAGCGCAGTGAAAGCAACTAAAGCTATACCATCAGCTAGAAGATTTTTAAGTCCATTCTGAGCTTCATTGCGTGACTCTCGCCAGAGATCGATTGCTTTTTCCTCAAGCATTTTATGTTGTTCATCTGGAGTCATTGGTGGTGCTAACCCAAGCAATTGTTCAATTTCCAGGCTCTCTTTAATACCAACAAATTCTCTGACAAAATTTTGTTTAATTTCTTGACTTAGTTCAACTTTAGTCGGATTTTTATTACTGTAATTACCAAGCATTGGTTCAAAAATCAAATTTTTAGTAATGATTTGAACTAATAGAGGTACTATTAATAATATTAATAACCAGCGAATGGCCATTCTATCTTGTTTACGGCGCAGTCTGATTTCTCTGACTACTTGTTGCTCATATTCTGGATTAAGTTCCTGATTTAAGGAAAATCCTCCCAAAAAAAAGCCAGAACGTTTTCGTTTATTAGGAACTGAATCAGCTTCAACAGTTGGGGTATCAATTGTTCTGCTAAACGCTTGTTGACTGACTTCTTGATTAGAATCAGAAGGTAGTTCAGGGTCAGTGGTAGTTGACTTCGGAACTGTAGGATTGATTGTATTAATTTCCTCTTTGATATCTGCTTCTTCTCGATATTTGCTCACAACTGAATCAATATAATTCAGCTTTTCAAAAATTACAGACTCTACACTATTGTTTGGATGGCGAGATTGTTGCTCTTCGCCACTTGAGGTGATTACAAGAGTTTGTTCTAAATGATTGGGCCTAGAATCTTGATGTCTAGATTGATGGCGCCAAAAATAGCTACCCAGACGAAATTGAGCTAAATTATAACGGACTCTCCAGAGTTGGCGATCGCGTAAACTTTTGATGTAATCAAAAACTGTTTTACTTTGGTCGAGCGTATATACAATCTTATTTCCGTTATAATATTTATCTTCTATCGCCTTAATCTTTTGCGCTCCTTGATAAGCTTCTTCGAGTAAATCCAACTGTCGCTGATTAAACCAATTATTTAATCGATGAAAATTTAGTCTATTAAAATTTAAATTCATATCTTTGAGATACTTTTACCTGTTTACAGAATTTTCTAATAGCCGTAATAAAAGTATTAATAACACATTAACTAATAGCAGCACATTTGATGAGAAAAATGATTATATATTTTGATAAACCTGTCTGTAAAATGGCTATAAGGGTTTAGGAGTGTAAGTATGTATGTAGGAGAAGTGATATTTTCATCCATTATTGGCATATACAGTTCATGATGGCTACTAAATGCAAAAATCTAGAGCTTTAACATAATTATTTAGCTATAACAATAGTTAATTCCATACCAGATAAGCCAGTTAAGGCAGTTAATGATTTACTTAAGATTAATTAATATACATAAGGCGGATTTAAACATTTGGGATGCTCTTATACCCAATCCCCAATCCCATTTGTGATTTTAATTACAGCGATTTGTTACAAAAAAGTATTCTAACGAGAGATTCACGATTGGAGGATTTATTAGATAAATTGCTAAGGAGTTGTTTTAATTCCTTGTAAGTGAAGGTTAGTCCTTCGTGAAAATCCTATTAGTTGAAGACGATCTATCTATATGTGAATTTCTCTCTGGTACACTAACCGCCTATCGATACACAGTAGATATTGCAACGGACGGTAAACTTGGTTTGGAATTAGCTCTTCAAGGAGAATATTGTGTCATTTTGCTTGATGTTATGCTTCCCAGACTCGATGGGTTGAGCATATGTCGTCAATTACGCGATCATAAATGCCAAACTCCAATCCTCATGCTGACAGCAAAAGACTCAGCTGAGGATATTGTCATGGGTCTGGATGTGGGAGCAGATGATTATGTGACGAAGCCTTGTGAATCTTCTCAACTAATAGCGCGAATTCGTGCTTTGTCGCGTCGTCAGGTAAGTGCAATGTCTTATTCAGTATTGATATGGGGAAATTTGTGTTTCGATCCAAACTTAATACAAGTAACCTATAAACAACAACTCATTGCTCTTAGCCCCAAGGAATATAGCTTACTGGAGCTTTTTTTACGGCATCCTCAACGGATCTTCAGCCGTAGCAACATTATTGATCATCTCTGGTCAATTGATGAATCCCCTACAGATGCTGCGGTGACAAACTTGATTAAAGACCTGCGACGTAAACTCAAGAGTGCAGGGATGGTGGAGGAGCTAATTGAGACGGTGTATCGCTTGGGATATCGGTTAAAGGTAGCGCTACAGAAAGAAAAACAGAAGGAAGCAGAAACAAAACAGCAAAAGCCAAGTGATCCAGAGCAAGAAGGCTTAGTATTAATTGAGGAAGCTACACAGGATTTTCAGGCTTCCTTACCAGAACGAATTAAAGTTTTGGAAACAGCCGCGCGATCGCTCCAAGTTGATTATTTCGATTCTACACAACGAGAGCGTGCTAAAGAAGAAGCACACCGATTGGCAGGTGCTTTAGGGACGTTTGGATATGCCAAAGGGTCAGAGTTAGCACGAGCGATCGAACACTTATTTAGTGATCAATCTAAGTTGGGAGAGCAGCAATTTACCCAATTTCTGCAATTGCTAACACAGTTGCAGCAGGAAATCGCCAAGCCACCTGTTTCTCCCATCATCCCAAGCCTACCAACAGTTGCTATACCTTTGGTGTTGGTCATTGATGATGATGATGATCATTCTTTCACAGAGTCATTGTGCCAAGCTGCACCAGTGCGAGGACTACAAGTAGAGGTGATTGCTGAGGAGTCAATTGCATTGGAGCAAGTGGCGAGTCATCCTCCTAGTATAATTTTACTCAGTCTGAATCCTGCTTCCATGCCAGGCAAGCTAACTCTATTGGAAAAGTTAAAATTACACTTTCCTGGGATTCCAGTGCTGACTTTGGCTGAACAAGATTGTTTAGATACTCGAATTAGTATTGCGAGTTTGGGAAGTGAGAGTTATCTTCTCAAATCCATTACAACAGAAGAAATATTTGAGGCGATCGCTCAATTTATCCCACCAACCACCCCACCGAGTCCCAGAGTCATGGTTGTTGATGATGACCCAGTGCAGCTGAAAACACTAGCACTTATGTTACAACCTTGGGGGCTTGAGGTGACATCTGTTGGCAATCCGGAGCAGTTTTGGCAAGTGCTAACTTTTACTGAGCCGGATTTGTTGCTGTTAGACTTGGAAATGCCTATATTCAATGGAATTGAATTATGTCGTGTGGTGCGGCAAGATTTAAAATACGCAGATTTACCGATAATTATTGTCACTGCTCATACTGGTGTTGACTCTATTCAACAAGTGTTTGCAGCCGGAGCAGATGAATTTATTAATAAGCCGATTGTTGGTCCAGAACTCGTAACTCGTGTGTTGAGTAGGATTGAAGGAGCTTCGCGAGTACAAGGCGCAAGACTAACGCATATGCAGCAACAACTGCTGCGATGTCAGCAACAGCAATTGCAAATATCTCAACGAGAAGCCAAGATTGATTCATTAACTCAAGTTGCAACTCGTTACCATTGTGATGAATTCCTCGAACGGGAATGGCAACGCCTGATCTCTAAACAAACTTCACTTTGTTTAATAATTTGTGATATTGATCATTTCCAGACTTATAACGATCGCTACGGCTATCAAGCTGGAAACAATTGTTTGCAACAAGTAGCTAATACAATTCGCCAATGCATTGACTCTAGTCATCATTTAGTGGCACGATCAGGTGGAGATGAATTTATGATTGTTTTATCGGATACAAGCTTAGTAGGGGCGTTGCAGGTCGTAGAGCGAATTCAGCAAGCGATCGCCACTCTCCAAATTCCTCATCAATCCCCTTCTACCAATGGCTACATCACATTGAGTTTGGGGATCACAGGTTCTGTAACAAGTCAAGATAATTCTCATAAAGATTTGATTGCGATCGCCAAGCAAGCTCTTTATACAGCAAAAGCAAGAGGATTTAATAGCTACTGTTTATACTCGTTGTAAATAAGTCGGCAGAAATAAATATAATTATGTTACGAAAAGTAAACATGTACCAAACCCTGACAAATGACAAATGACTTGATTTGTGCCGACTTCCTTAAAGTTTCCCTATTTGATATGGCTATAACAACCAAATTCTACGAAAGCGCCAATTTTCTTGTGTATCGAATAGTAAGTGAAAATGATCATATTCCTATCACACTTAATTGTTGAAGCAGAGAAAGCGCGAGTTCTGGGCCAAGTAATTGCAGCAGAAGAATATTATGAGCAAGCGATTGACACAGCGAAAGCAAATGATTCTTTAGAAGAAGAGGCTTTCGCGTATGAATTAGCCGCTCAGTATTATCTAGAACGCGGTAGACTAAGATTTGCTCGGAATTACATGAAAGAGGCACACTATGCTTACACACGCTTGAATGCAACAGCAAAGGTAAAGGAGTTAGAAACAAAATATCCACAGCTACTATTAGGATTATCAGTCAACAGCAACAATTATACGCACTCAACCAGCCCAAAACTCAGTAGTAGCTCATCAGAAGAAGCTTTGGAATTACTAGAGGCTGTCATTAGAGCAAATCTAGCTATTTCGAGCGAAATTGAACTAGAACGGCTACTGAAAGTTTTGATGAAAATCCTGATTGAGAATGCTGACGCACAAACAGGATATTTAATTTTGCCTTCCCCAAAAACGTTAGAAAATGGGGAAGAATGGCAAATTTTAGCATCTGGCACCGTAGATACTGAAGCTAGCGAAGATGCTTTAGGAAAACCTGTCATCAAAATTAGTGTACAGTCTCTTCCCATTGATTATTATATCCCAATATCAGTGATTAATGATGTAATCCACACTTTAAAAAATGTAGTTGTGGATGATGCTAGCTGGGAGGGTAAATTTATTCATGATCCTTATATTAGACAACATCAAACTAAATCGATATTGTGTGCGCCACTGCTCAATCAAGGACAACTGGTTGGGATAGTATATCTGGAAAATAATCTTACTAATGGAGTATTTACAAACAAGCGATTAGATGTATTGAAATTATTATTTGCACAAGCAGCAATTTCGATTTCTCATGCCAAAATATATAGCCAATTGCGTGAGAGTGAAAAGCAATTACGCGCCAAGGAAAGGCGAGTAAATCAGATTCTTGATGCCATTCCGATTGCGGTAACTGCACATGACCCCACTGGAAGATTCATTTATAACAATCTAAAGGCACAGCAACTACTTGGGATTAAAATTCCACTAGAAATTAAAACAGAGCAATTGCCAGAGGTTTTTCAAGCATATCAAGCGGGAACTGACCAACTTTATCCCATCGATAAACTTCCGCTTGTACGCACTTTTGCAGGTGAATCGGTGAAGATTGATGATATGGAATTGCGTCAAGCCGATCAAACTATTCCTCTGGAAGTTTTGACAGTTCCAATTTTTGATGAAACAAGCGCAATTATTTATGCGATCGCGGCTTTTAGGGATATCACCGAACACAAACAATCAGAGAAACTCTTAGCCGAATACAATCAAACTCTCGAAACTCAAATTGCAGAACGGACAGAAAAATTACAGCAGCAAAACGAAATTTTACAAGCTCTGTTTGACCACATTCCTGTAATGTTAAAACTTCGTGATCAAGCAGATCAAACGTTAGTAATTAACCGAGAATATGAGCGTGTTCTCGGTTGGACTTTAGACGAACTGCGAGACGTTGATTGGTTGGCAAAGTGCTATCCCGATACAAAACAACGTCAACAGACAAGGGAACATATTCAAGCGGCGACAGGAAAATGGTTGGATTTTAGAACTAGGTGTCGGAATGGTCGCTATGTAGACACGACCTGGGCAAATATTCGCCTCAGTACAGGTCAAATCATTGGGATTGGACAAGATATAAGCGATCGCAAACAACTAGAAAAGGCTTTGCAAGCATCACAAGCAAAACTTAACGATATTCTTAACTCCGCAGGTGCTTCAATTACCAGTTTCCGCGTTTACCCTGACTGCACTTGGGAGAATGAGTATCACTCCCTGGGTTGTGAAACCGTTTTTGGTTATACTCCCCAAGAATTAACTTCGGAACTTTGGTTATCACGAGTTCCTTCAGAAGATTTGGCAGCCATTACTAAACAAGCTTTCGCAGCGATCGCCCAAGAACAAGCAACTACAGTGGAGTATCGCTTTTATCATAAAAATTGCTCTCTGCGCTGGATTGCACACACCTTAACCTCTCGCTGGGATCAAGCAGGAGATTGCTGGATAGTCACTATGGTTGGAGTTGACATCACTGCTCGCAAACTAGCTGAAACGGCCTTGCGAGAAAGTGAAGAGCGATTTCGTGAGATTGCCGAAAATATCAATCAAATTTTCTTTGTCTGGTCTGCTGATTCTGAGCAGTTTCTTTATATCAGTCCTGGATATGAAAAAATTTATGGATTGAGTTGTGAGAGCCTCTATCAAAATCCCAAATCTTGGCTAAATGCAATACATCCAGATGACCGTAAATCAGTATGGCAATCTCTTAATGAACAGTCTCAAGGTAAATCTGCTTGGCGTGAATATCGGATTATTAAATCCGATGGCACAATTCGTTGGATGTTTGCCGAAGTGTTTCCAATTTTTGATCCAGATGGAAACCTTTTACGCTATATCGGATTAACAGAAGATATCACTGAGCGTAAACGCGCAGAACAAGCCTTGCGAGAAAGCGAACTGTTTTTACGGAGTATATATGAAGGCACGGCTGCTGCGATTTTTATCGTTGATGTGCAAGAAGATGGTGGCTTTCGTTATGTTGACATTAACCCCGCCCATGAGTGGATGTCTGGACTTTTCTCATCAGAAATGGCTGGAAAAACCCCTGAGCAGGTTTTTCCACCAGAGGATGCACAGGTGATGAGTGCGAGATTTCAGGCTTGCACCACAACCGGAAAACGAATCACTTATGAAGAACGTCTGGTAATCAGAGATAAAGAAACTTGGTGGATTAATGTCTTAACTCCTATTTACAGAGAAAATGGACAAATTTATCGTTTGATAGGTAGTTGCTTCAACATCACAAGACGCAAGAAGTTGGAGCAATCTTTGCGATCGCAAGCAGATCACGAAAGCTTGCTCGCTACCATTACCCAGCACATCCGCCAATCACTGGATTTGGAACAAATTCTGGCAACTACAGTGGTTGAGGTACAAAAAACTCTCCAGGCTGATCGAGTATTGATTTTCCGTTTAAATCAGGATGGTTCGGGAGAGATTATTAAGGAAGCTGTTCTTCCAGAGTATCTGATCACAAATCAGATGCGTTGGACTGATGAATGTTTCCCAAATGACTGCTACGACTACTATCGCCAGGGAAATCCCCGCATTTTACCAGACGTGGCAAAAGATGAGTGGGCAGAGTGTCTGGTTGAATTTATGGAACAAGTCGGCGTCAAATCAAAAGTGGTTGCGCCCATTGTTCAAACCTTGGAAGACTCCTCAACCAGGGTTTGGGGATTGCTTATAGTTCACGCCTGCTCCGATTATCGCCAGTGGCGAGCATCTGAAGCAGAGTTTTTGCAGCAAATCAGCAATCAGTTAGCGATCGCCCTTCATCAAGCAAATCTCTACCATCAGTTGCAAATTGAACTAGCTGAACGCAAACAAACTGAAAAAGCTTTGCGCCAAAATCAAGTTCATTTGGCCATGGCTCAAAAAGTTTCCCAAATCGGTAGTTGGGAATTTGATTTGAACAGCCAGAAGATTAGTTGCTCACAAACAACATTTCATCACTGGGGAATAGAACCAGTCAAAGGTGAACCAAGCTTTGCTCAACTGCTTGAAAGAGTTCATCCTGAAGATCGAGAAGTTCTACAACAATACGTTGAACAAGCGATCACAAAAGGAATTACCTACACTTTTGATCTACGAATTGTGTGGCCGGATGGTTCAATTCGTTACCTGGATTCTCGTGCAGAACCTGTATTTAATACACAAGGGCAAGTGATTCAGTTAATTGGCACATCACTTGACATCACCAAACGCAAGCAAACAGAGGATTTTTTGCGTGAGAGCGAAGAACGCTTCCGCAAGGCTTTTGATGCTGCACCAATTGGTGTAGCACTAGTTTCACCCCAAGGAAAATTCCTGATGGTGAATCGTTCCCTATGCGAAATTGTCGGATACACCGAAGCAGAAATGCTCAATCTCACCATGATAGAGATCACCCATCCTGATGATTTAGAGGCTGATTTAGAACTCATGCAAAAATTATTGGCAAATGAGATTCGTGTGTTTCAGGTGGAGAAACGATATTTGCACAACCGAGGAGATACGATCCATACTCTTTTAAATGTATCGCTCGTCAAAGATCAACACAGACAACCCCTGTATTTTATTGCTCAAATTCAAGATATTAGCGATCGCTACGAAGTTGACCGCATCAAAAATGAATTTATTTCGATTGTGAGTCACGAACTCCGCACCCCATTAACTGCTATTCGCGGTTCTGTGGGAATTTTAGAAACGGGTGTCTTTGATAATGAACCCAAACAAGCCAAAGAAATGTTGCAAATAGCTTTTAATAATAGCGATCGCCTCGTGCGTTTGGTGAACGACATTCTTGATCTCGAACGACTAGAGTCTGGCAAAATTCAGCTTGTGATGGAAACATGCGAGATTGCTAATTTAGTACAACAAGCAATTGAGACTGTGCAGGCGATCGCTAACGAAGCTGAGATTAAACTTTCCGTAATGGTTCCAAATATGCAAATTTCGGCAGCAGCAGACTCGATTATTCAAACATTAATCAATTTGTTAAGTAATGCGATTAAATTCTCGCCTGTGGGTGGTACTGTTTGGTTGAGTGCAGAGTTGATGAGTCCAGAAGAGGACGCGGGGATGAGACGAAGTGGAGGAAGTGGAGGAAATGGAGAACAAATTGCTCCCGTGTCCCCTTTGTCTCCCCTACCTTCCAAGATCCTATTTAAAGTCCGCGATCAAGGACGTGGTATTCCTCCAGAAAAGCTGGAAAGCATTTTTGGACGCTTTCAGCAAGTTGATGTCTCTGATCGTCGTCAAAAAAGGGGAACTGGGCTAGGATTAGCCATCTGTAAGAACATTGTTCAGCAACACGGTGGACATATTTGGGTTGAGAGTGTGTTGGGAGAAGGGAGTACGTTTTATTTCACATTGCCAATCATGAAAGAGGAGGATTGTCAACTGGCATGAACAAACGTATTCTGGTTGTAGACGACGAAAAGGACATTCGTAGAGTGGTTCAAATCTCGCTGGAAAATTTTGCAGGCTGGAAAGCAGTCCTAGCTGAGTCAGGAGAGGAAGGGTTACTGAAAGTAAAAACTAACAAACCCATAGATGCTATTCTCTTAGATGTGTCGATGCCAGAGATGGATGGATTTCAGGTTTTTGATTGCCTTCGCTCAAATGTAGCAACGCAATCCATTCCTGTGATACTGCTTACAGCTAAAGTGTTACCAAGCGATCGCCAACGCTTTGCCAAGATGGGAGTTGCTGGTGTCATCACCAAACCGTTTGATCCCATGAGTGTTTGGAAACAAGTTGCTGAAATTTTGGGCTGGTAGAATAAGAGGGACAAGCGGTGAGGATCTGTATAAAGAATTTTGTAGAATTGTATAACCAAACCATAGGTTTTATTCAATATTAATCATAGACTCTATGTAATAATAAAGATTAGATACTCTTATAGATTGCTTATAAGTGTCTTACTTTTCGGTTTTATGCTCTGTCTTGAGTGAGTTTAATCTTGGAAAAGCCTAGTGTCAGAGTGTAATCTATCTTCCAAATATACCTTTGGGTGCGCTTTTGAACGCCCCAAAATTAATTTAGTCATGTCCCGTAAGCTGATTTTGCTCATCGATCACGAAGCTTCTATCCGAGCGATTTTACAAGTTTGCTTAAGCCGTCTTGGTGGTTGGGATGTGCTATCAGTTTCTTCTCTCAATCAAGGGTTGGAAGTTTTAACTATTAAAGAAGCATTATTGCTCAGAAAACCTGATGCTATTGTTCTAGATGTGCCGATGCTGGAAACAGATTGTCTTGGGATTGTTCAAGAATTCATACAACATCCACTCATTGATGATATTCCAATTCTTTTGATCACCACAAAAGCAAGTTGGTTTTCGCGTCAACAGCTGCAAGAGATGAATATTGTTGGAGCGATCGCCAAGCCTTTTAACCCAACCCAACTACCAGAACAAATAGCTGAACTCTTGAAATGGAAATCTAAGCAAACTTAAAATATCTTGATTATGATTTCAGAATAATCCTATTTTTGACTCTTTTTTTATTAATTGCTTATTTTCTGCTTATTTTTTGCTGCTAAATTATTCATAGATTTGACATGTTCATCTTTTTAAACAGTCTCTTGGTTAATTGATTTACTAGGTATAATTAACCTGATTTATGACAGTTTAGAGATGGCTATTTTTTCATGCAAAATCAGAAATACTTTTAATACATTACTTTTGATTAGAGATATCTGCAATGAACAAGCTAATATCATCTTTTAACAAACTAACTGGAAAATTGCTTTGTAACAGTGACGAGACGCAAATGCAATTTCTGCATAACTCTTTAGACAAAGAAAATATTAATGACTGCGATTACTATGCTCAACAGGTAACGGTTGATCTTATTCAAGAATATGAAGATGATGCTGAGTTACTAAGCATTTTCCAGCAAGCGGTGCTTATGCGAATACGCAAAACAAACAAGACTGCTGGTAAAGCCAATATTCGCCAGTTAAAACAATAAGGGGACTGGGAATCGGGGTGATAGAGATATAGGGAAAATTTTGATGGATTCTCCTCTTTACATCCTCACACCGATTTTCAATACAGGGCTTTTTATCAGGTTACTAAAATGTTAATTATTTTGTCATTAACTCTAAGCTAGTTCAACATTATCTCAATATCAAGTATCATGTATTTGCTGGATTAAATTGCAATCAAGTTTGCAACTAAATACCTCAATAATTAAAAAGTTAAGTTGAATATAAAAATAGTGATCTTCACTAGTAAATTTTTTTCTAATCAGAGATACTTTTTTGAGAAGTAAATTGAAATTGTTTAGCAAACTCCAAAACTAAAATCAGTTTGAAGTAAAACCTACGAGACAAGCTAACAGATTGACGATATTACAGATTGGCGTTAGTATTAATGCTTTCATAAGAAAAACCCCAGTGATACTGGGGCTGGGTTGAACGTTTCCTATGTCACTATAGTCACGTAGTGATTATTCCGAAACAGTGAATTTCACCCATAAAGATGGGTAAAAATTAACCCCGGTCACACCGGGGTTAATTGTGAATCTAGTGCTAAAAAGAGTTACGAGCAAAGGATATAACGGTATTTAGCAGCCAAGAGTTGAAGTGTATAAGATATTTTTTTGTCATTTTTCAATAAAATCTCAACACGAAAAAATGACAAACCATAGCATATGGTTATCAAACACTGCCGATACAGCTGCGAAATCAACAAAGGCAGATGAATCAAAGTGTGGGAGTGTTGTAGAGGTGTAGAGGTGTAGAGGTGTGGGAGTGTAGGGGTGTAACAACGGGAGTATCCCAAATGTCCAAAAAACCCACCTGCTCATAGCTCAAGTCTGCTTAAGTAGACTGCTTGATTTTTTTGAGTCGTCTGAAGACGACTTGTGCTATTAGCTTAACTAATAGCTAACGGTTTAAACCGTTAGCGGTATATTGGGGAGCATCCCAATTTTTGAAAAAACAAGAGCGACTAGAAGTCGCCGTTAGAAAAACATAGGCGCCTGTAGAACGGGCTTCCCATTTGCCATCAGGCTACCCTACGCAGGCTACAATTAGCCCGCTCAGGAGACTTAGTTTGTCTAGTCCCAGACTTCCAGTCTGTGGGGATTTTAAACATTTGGAATGCTCTCTGATGCGATCGCAGCTTCAAGACAGAGTAATCCAAAATCCTGTTAGGGACTTGCAATTTAATAATGTACCAATCATTTATGACTTTTCTGCTTTATATCAATTACCTGACTGGTATTTTATTTTCACGCAAGTCCCTTAGCTCGACTTTATCCATTTTTACTAAACCCAAAACCTGACCCTGAAACCATTGTGGGACGGTAGTTTTAGTTTTTGAAATTTATCGAGAATCAGTGATATGGAAAAAGTATTTGCCAAAAAGCTAGGGTTTTTGCCGAATAAAGAAAGCTAGAAAGCTGAATTCTTAATTTTGGATAAAGTCGAGTTCAGAGAATGACGGAATACTACATAGCTATATGCTTTTTTCTAAAAGTGAAAAATCTTAACTGAAGCATATTGAGATTTAACGAAGAAAATTTTTGATTTTTATTAATAAAGTCATGATCATGAGAAACTTTTTCTCAGTTGTAGGGTGATACCCCTCATCAATTTACAAATACTTTCATAATATTAACCAAATACTTCTCACTCAAAACGTTCTAGTTTTTAACAGTAATATTAGGTTATTTTGTTCTTATAAATTTATTATTTGCATCTTATTTTTATAAGCTAGGATTAAACCTAACAATAAAGAATAAATGTAGTTTAATCTACATTTAATTTAGAAACAAGGAGTCTTATTAATGACAACTATTAGAAAAGTTTATGGCTATGAAACCCTAAGCAATGAAAAAAGACAAATGACGATGATGCTACAGAGTAAGCAGATTTATCAGTGGAGCCAATCCACAATCGTTCGACTGAGCGTTTCGCACTGAGCTTTCCGAAGTGCCGAAATGTCACGATGAAATCCAAAATCTAAAATTATTTGGTCCTATCTCTATCTTGATTACTATGCTCTATCAAAAATCAGTTTTAAATCCTAATTCAAAGGTTTTGTGTGTTAAAGCGAATCATGATAAGTTACACACGCAATTTCTCTATGCAGCCAAAGTGATAGCAGTAATAATCATTTTTTTGTTGTCAAATTTCTTTGGCAATAGTGTTGCCCTAGCAGCTAATTCCTCGTCCTATGGTTACTATAAATCAGTTAATCCAACACCTGGAGAAACTAAATTACCTACAGCAACCCCAACGCCTTTAGGAGTACCAAAGCAGCCTGAACATCCTAATATTTTGGTGATCATGGGCGATGATATTGGCTGGTTTAACACTAGCGCTTACAACCGAGGCATCATGGGCTACCAAACACCTAATATTGACCGTATAGCCAAGGAAGGTGTGATGTTCACTGACTACTATGGTGAAAATAGCTGTACCGCAGGTCGAGCAGCTTTTATCACTGGTCAAAGCCCCTTCCGCACGGGATTGACAAAAGTGGGATTACCTGGTGCAGACTTAGGAATTCGTCCAGAAGATCCAACTATTGCAGAATTACTCAAGCCACTGGGTTACACCACCGGACAATTTGGCAAGAACCACCTGGGCGATCGCGATGAGTTTCTACCCACCAATCACGGATTTGATGAGTTTTTCGGCAATCTCTATCACCTAAACGCAGAAGAAGAACCAGAAAACCCCGACTACCCTAAAAATCCAGAATTCCGTAAAAAGTATGGTCCTCGTGGAGTGCTTCACAGTTATGCTGATGGACGAATTGAGGATACTGGACCCCTAAACACCAAGCGTATGGAAACCATCGATCAGGAGTTTATGGACGCCACTACAAACTTCATTGATCAATCCCATGAACAAGGTAAGCCCTTCTTTGTCTGGTTTAATTCCACACGAATGCACGTCTTTACTCACCTGAAGCCAGAGTCTCAAGGCGTCACGGGTCAGGGTGTTGAAGCCGATGGCATGGTAGAACATGACGGTCATGTAGGACAATTACTGAAAAAACTCGATGACTTGGGTATCACAAATAATACACTTGTTGTCTACACTACTGATAATGGAGCCGAAGTGTTCACCTGGCCCGATGGTGGTATGACTCCGTTCCACGGTGAAAAAGATACAAACTGGGAAGGTGGCTTTCGTGTTCCTGCAATGGTGCGCTGGCCTGGTCATATTCCGGCGGGTGTAGTGTCCAATGAAATTATGTCCGCTCAAGACTGGTTTCCCACGCTTTTAGCTGTAGCTGGTGTACCTGATATTAAGGAGAAACTTCTCAAAGGCTACCGTGTTGACAAAAAAGTATTCAAAAATCATCTTGATGGCTACAACTTCCTGACATACCTTACAACTCAAGAAAAAGAAAGTCCTCGCAAAGAGTTCTTTTATTTCAGTGACGATGGTGACTTGGCTGCACTTCGATATCAAGATTGGAAAGCTTTGTTCCTAGAACAACGAGCCACAGGTTTTGATGTCTGGAGTGAGCCGTTAGTCAAGCTGCGAGTACCAAAACTTTACAACTTACGACGTGACCCATTTGAGAAAGCCAGCTATGAAGCAAACAACTATGCTGACTGGTTATTCAGACATATTTTTCTACTAGTACCAGCTCAGGGTTATGTTGGCGATTTCTTACAAAGCTTTAAAGACTTCCCACCACGTCAAAAAGCAGCTTCTTTTACTGTGGATCAGGTACTAGAGAAGCTACAGACAAAACCAGTAAAAGATTAATCTCGGTTGTTGAGGACTAGATATTTAGTATCAGTACTAACATCCCTTTAGAGCAATTAAACCTGTCAATCAACACTAATCAACACTATTAGATGCGGTCATACGTTATGAAAAATGTTGCTGAAAATCCTATTAACCTAATTGTTGCTAGATTTGCAAATCAAGAACAGGCTGTTGAAGTGCTTGAGGAGCTAAAGCATCTCAAAAAGGAAAAAATGATCGGGCTTTGGAATGCAGCAGTCATAACTAAGGATGAAAACGGTAAGCTATTCTTCAAACAGACAGTTCAGACAGTAGGAATCAAACGAAGTGTAGGTATTTGTGGGATATTAGGGGCTATTATCGGTATTTTGGCTGGTGGACCGATTGCAGGTATTGTGCTGGGTAGCACATCTGGCACTCTCTCCGGAAAATTCATGGATCTGGGGTTTGACAAACAAGAATTTAGGGAAATTGGTTACTCTCTGGGTGCTGATAGTTCTGCCATCATTGCCATTATTGAACACAAGTGGGTCAGAGAACTGGTTGATACTCTCACCGAATTAGGAGCCAAGATTACTTGTCAGCGTCTAAAGGATGAAGTAGCTGTGGCGATCGCTATTGATGCTGATTTTGAGAACGTAAATAGATTAAACCACGAGTACATGGTTTGCAAATATGGGCATCCATAATCAGAAACATCATGATTGGCTGATATCAGCATTAATCTGCATGTTCGCGATCGCTGTTTTGTCAATCACCCCAGTTGCAATTGCAGCTACAACGAGAACAGCAAACTCATCATTAACAGAATTCTCTTGTCCAGAGAAGATGGTGTTTATTCCTGGAGGAAGTTTCCACATCGGTTCGGATAATTCGGGTTTTGTCGAAGAGCAATCAGCCCAGGATGTAGTTGTCAGTAGCTTCTGCATCGACAAATACGAAATAACAAACGCCCAGTTTACTGAGTTTGTTAAAGCAACAGGATATATGACAGTTGCGGAGCGTCCCTTGTCTCAAGCACAGTTTCCCGACTTACCCGATGAACAGCGCGCTCCTGGTTCTCTAGTCTTTCAGCCACCAGATGAGAATACCAAGCAAGTAGCTTACCTAAGTTGGTGGCACTGGGTTCCGGGTGCAAATTGGCAGCATCCCTTTGGCTCCAACAGCAATATCAAAGGTAAAGAAAAATACCCAGTAGTTCACATTGCCTACGAAGATGCGATCGCCTACGCTCAATGGGCTGGTAAATCACTACCTACGGAAGCTCAGTGGGAATATGCTGCTCTTGGCAACTTAGATAACAAGAATTATATTCGTAGCAAACAGTATTCTGCAAAAAATGCCAACACCTGGCAGGGAATCTTCCCGTTTTTCAACACAAAAGCGGATGGTTATATAGGTACAGCTCCGGTCGGCTCTTTTCCACGCAATAGTTATGGATTATACGACATGACGGGCAACGTCTGGGAATGGACTTCCGACTGGTATAGTTTAGGACACGCTAACAAAGCCCACAGTATCAATCCTACAGGTCCAGCACAGAATCAGAGCTTTGATCCGAAGAAACCTCAAGAAGGTGCATTGCATGTTGTCAAAGGCGGTTCTTACCTGTGTGCAAAAAACTATTGCAGTCGCTACCGTCCAGCAGCACGGGAATCTCAAGCCCCCGATACTGGAACCACACATATTGGATTTCGCTTGGTCAAAGGAATCGGGGATCTGGAATTGGGAAGTTGACACTCCCTTTAACCTTCTTCCTTGCATTTCCCTCGACTAATGCTACTAAGTCTATTAACTATATAAATATTAAGTGATGCACGCAACTTTATTACTCAAACTCAATGCAATGCTGAGGAGATTAATCCTCTTCATACTCAGCATTTTGTTTGTATTATTGGCGATCGCACCTTTTGCATCCGCCACTGAACTTCTACCCCAACCCGATCCTAAATTTGATGGGAAGATTGGAATTACTTACCAGACTGCCAAACCAGATCCGTCTGTCCTCAAAGCACCTGAAGCCAAACAAGACGCACCCAACATTCTTCTAGTATTGTTAGATGATGTTGGCTTTGGAGCCGCCAAAACCTTTGGTGGTTCGATTGAAACCCCTACCCTAGATCGATTAGCAGCCAATGGTTTACGCTATAACCGCTTTCACACCACGGCACTTTGCTCACCCACTCGTGCAGCACTGCTTACAGGTCGCAATCATCACTCTGTTGGCTCAGGAACAATTCAGGAACTAGCAACAGCGTATCCAGGCTATACAGGTTTGATTCCCAAGAGTACCGCAACAATTGGACAAATCTTACAGCAAAACGGTTACAGCACCGCTTGGTTTGGTAAAAATCACAATGTTCCAGATAACCAAACCAGTGGGGTAGGCCCATTTGATCGCTGGCCCAATGGCTTGGGTTTTGACTATTTCTACGGTTTTATTGGTGGTGAAACCGACCAGTGGTATCCCACGCTATATGAGAACCAGAACCCTGTTAACCAACCCGCTTCACCAGAAGAAGGCTATAATCTGACCCACGACCTAGCAGACAAAGCCATTGCCTGGATTAACTACGAACAAGCGATCGCACCTGATCGCCCTTTCTTCGCTTATTTTGCACCAGGAGCCACCCACGCACCTCACCAACCACCACCAAAATATCCAGAAAAGTACAGAGGTAAGTTTGACCACGGTTGGGACAAACAAAGAGAAATTATTTTTGAACGCCAGAAGAAGCTCGGTGTAATTCCTAACGATGCCCAACTTACACCACGACCGGAACAAATGCCTGCTTGGGATAGCTTCAGCCCAGAGGAGCAAACAATCTTGGCACGGGAGATGGAAACCTATGCGGGTTATTTGGAATATGCTGATCGCGAAGTTGGACGAGTAGTAGATGCGATCAAAGACCTCGAAAAACTGGACAATACATTGATTATTTACATCGTAGGCGATAACGGCGCTAGTGCCGAAGGTAGTCTGATTGGTTCCTGTAACGAGCTTCTCAATCTCAACGGATTGAATCTGACAATGGCAGATAATCTGAAATGTTATGACATCTGGGGCAGTCCCGAAACCTCACCGCACTATGCTGTAAGTTGGGCTTGGGCAATGGACACGCCATTTCGCTGGACAAAGCAAGTAGCTTCCCATTTTGGCGGCACTCGTAATGCGATGGTGATTTCTTGGCCAAAGCAGATTAAAGATAAAAATGGACTGCGACAACAATTCCACCATGTAATTGATATTGCACCAACTCTGTTAGAAGTCGCTGGCATCGAAGAGCCAAGATTCTTTGACGGGATTGCTCAAAAGCCTATCGAAGGAGTGAGCTTGACTTACACCTTTGATAAAGGAGCTAATAAGGCAGATGAACAACACGATACTCAATATTTCGAGATGTTTGGGCATCGGGCAATTTACGACGATGGCTGGATGGCATCGGCATTCCATAACCGCATGCCTTGGATTAATGCTGGTACAGTTCCCTTTGACCAAGATAAGTGGGAATTGTTCAACCTGAATGAGGATTTCACCCAAGCTAATGACTTGTCAGCAAAAAATCCTGAAAAATTAAAGGAAATGCAAGCGCTTTTTCTCCTAGAAGGTGAGAAGTACAACGTATTTCCTCTAGATGATCGTTTTGCTGAAAGGCTAGATGTCAACTTACGTCCCAGCTTTACAACGGGTCGTAACCACTTTGATTTATATCAGGGGATGACCCGTCTGTCAGAAGGAATCGCACCGAATATGAAAAATAAATCCCACAGCATCACAGCTGATTTGGTAATTCCAGACAAAGGTGCTGAAGGAGTTATTTTGGCATTGGGGGGAACTACAGGCGGTTACACCCTTTATATCAAAGATGGCAAACTCACCTACGACTACAACTGGTTTGACCTTGATCGCACCTCCATTACCTCGTCAACTTCTGTACCTACTGGTAAGGTCAAGGTGCGCTTTGACTTTGACTACGATGGCGGCGGTGCTGGTAAAGGCGGTACTGGCAAGTTGTTTATTAACGGTCGCCAAGTCGGTCAGGGTCGAATAGAAAAGACTGTTCCGGGACGATTTGGTGTAGATAGTCAGGATGTGGGGATGGATTTGCAAGCTCCTGTTAGCAACGCATATAAACCACCCTTCGCCTTTACTGGCTCGATTGAAAAAGTCAGCATTGATCTGAAGTCGTGATTATAGGTAGAAAAAATTTTTGAGGCTGCAATTATAAACTCAAAAAATCCAGATTTTTCAGCGAGAAATCTCAAAAAATGAGCAATTTAGGGGTAATTAACGTATGTTAAGAATCCGTTCAATTGTTTCGCAGGGGATGATAATCACAAGGACGATCGCTATATCTTTGTTAGTTGCTTTCTTTGTCAGCATCAACTTTTTTCCCTTACCTGCCTTGGCACAGGAACTTATTCCTCATCCCGACAAACCCTTCACTGGTAAAATCGGTTTAACTTACAAAGACTCTGAACCAGTAAAATCCCAACTGAAGTTGCCATCTACCTATGATCTGAAAAATCCGCCCAATATCTTGCTAGTGTTGCTTGATGATGTTGGCTATGGACAGATGGGTACTTTTGGCGGCGCTGTTTCCACCCCAACTCTGGATAAATTGGCGAAAAATGGATTGCGGTACACCCAGTTCCACACAACGGCTCTGTGTTCACCTACTCGTGCGGCGTTGTTGACTGGGCGTAACCACCACTCTGTTGGTACAGGCATCATTGAAGAACTAGGAACTGGCTTTCCTGGCTATAGTGGGGAGATTCCTCAAAGCGCAGGCACATTTGCCAAAGTTCTCCAGGATTACGGTTACGCCACAGCTTGGTTTGGTAAGAATCACAACGTTCCCGACTGGGAAACCAGCATGGCTGGCCCGTTCGACCATTGGCCCAATAAACTTGGATTTGATTACTTCTACGGATTTGTAGGCGGTGATACAGACCAGTTCACCCCAGCCCTTGTTGAAAATACCACCCGCCTCGAACCACCCAAAACCAATGCAGATGGCTCACCTTATCACCTAACTACCGATCTCGCAGACCACGCCATCAACTATATCCGTCAGATAAACGCCATATCACCGGAAAAACCCTTCTTTGTCTACTTGGCAACGGGTGCAACCCATGCACCCCACCAGGTTCCCAAAGAGTGGATTGACAAGTTCAAGGGTCAGTTTGATATGGGTTGGGATAAATACCGCGAAGAAACCTTCGAGCGACAAAAAAAACTGGGGGTGATTCCGATGGATGCGAAATTGACGCCACGCCCGGAGGCCCTACCCGCCTGGGATTCTCTGTCACCAGAGGAGCAAAATGTCTATGCCCACATGATGGATGTATTTGCTGGTTTTACTGCTCATACAGATCATGAAGTGGGTCGGGTGCTGGATGCGATCGACGACCTCAACAAGCTGAATAACACTCTGGTTTTTTATATTGCAGGCGACAATGGCTCCAGTGCGGAAGGTGGTTTAGAAGGCTTATTGAATGAAAATACCATGTTTAATGCCATCCCTGAACCTTTAGAAACCAAACTGGCAGCCGTTGATCAACTAGGTGGCCCTTTGTATTTCAACCACTTTCCGGCGGGATGGGCATGGGCAATGGATACACCCTTCCAGTGGACAAAGCAGATTGCGTCGCACTTTGGCGGCACCCGTAATGGTATGGTGGTTTCCTGGCCTAACCGTATAAAAGATAAGGGAAGTGTGCGTGATCAGTTTAGTCACGTCATCGATATTGCTCCTACTATTTTGGAAGCTTTGAATATTCCCGCACCAGTTGAGGTCAATGGTATTGGACAAAAACCCATTGAAGGTGTCAGCTTTGTTTACACCTTTGACAATCCCAAGACGCCAACTCGTCATCAAACTCAGTATTTTGAGATGTTTGGAAACCAGGGAATCTATCATGATGGTTGGATGGCCAGTGCTTTGCGATCAATTCCTTGGGATGCTTACCCAAAGCCAGCTGATCTACTGAACTTGAAATGGGAACTTTACAATATTAATAATGACTTTACCCAAGTAGACGACCTCGCCGAGCAAAATCCGCAAAAACTGCAACAGATGAAAGATCTCTTCTATGCTGAGACTGCTAAATATAATGTGCTACCTCTGGATGATCGCCGCACTGAACGCTTCCGCGTCGAAAATCGACCAAGCCTAACCCAAGGGCGTAACACCTTCAGCTACCCCGATCATATACGCGTAACTGAAGGAGCCGCTCCTGATCTCAAGCATAAGAATCACACAATTACAGCTGATGTTGTGATTCCGGCTCAAGGTGCAGAAGGGATGCTGTTGACACATGGTGGTCGCTTTGGTGGCTACGGTTTATTTGTGCAGGACGGTAAGCTGGTGTATCACTACAACCTGGCTAATGTCGATCGCTTTAATATAACTTCTGACCAGATGTTACCTACAGGTAATGTAATATTAAAAGCTGTATACAAGACAAAAGCTGATCAAGCAGGTGCTGGCGGTACTGTCACCCTTTATGCCAATAACAAGAAAATTGGCGAAGGACAGGTAGGAAAAACTTTACCCAACCGCATTTCTCTTGACGAAACTCTCGACGTTGGTTTTGACACAGGTACACCTGTTGCTGAAACTTACGAAACACCATTTGCGTTCACTGGTAATGTGAAGAAAGTCAACGTTGATTTAAAGTAAAAGTACTGTCAGCTAGAAATTTCCTGTCTGAAGACTGCTGAAGTGACAATTTGGTCTTAACCAACTAAATAATCGGAGTGACAATCAAACAAAAATATAGAAAGATTAAAAGTTAGTTAGGTTAGATAAAAGGGAGAAAATAAAGGGAGAATTTTCTTTTCCTTTTTCTCCCTCTTTTCAATATATTTTGGCATTATATAGGATTACTATTTGATTCTTGTGAAGGTAGGTAAAATTTCTCTTCCCTGTTCCCTGTTAAGAGTTACCCGTGTTCATCGTAGGTTTATAAATCAAACCAGATTCCAATAAATAAATCTTACTAGAAAATACTTGCTGCAAATATGCTATGTAACTTAGTAAGAAGAAAAAATCAGCCGTTTTTGACAGTTATTTTGTCTACTATTGTAGCATTGCTGATTGTAATTAATCCCTTATCTGCTGCTTCTCAAAGCCCTTCTCCTGATGACATACTTATAAATCAAGCACCTATCAAGTTGGGAGATCAAACACTATTTTTTATTCAAGACAAGTTTTTTTCACCTTCACTAAATGAGCGTGCAGAGAGAATTTCGTCCAGAATTCAGCAAGTGGCTAACAATTATGCCATTCCAGTTGATGCGTTGAGAACTAGTGATGTTGAAGCTGAAGCAACTACAATCATTTATGCTCAAGACGTTGCGATTTTGTCAGTTTCTGATACGGATGCCAAAGTTGTAAAATTAACTCGGCAAGCACTTGCTAATCAATATTTGCAAATTATTAAAAATGCCATTACTCAGTATCGAGAGGAGCGCAGTGCTATCTACTTAATCCGTGCTACAATTTTGGCTTTTGTTAGCACAATTATATTAATTATAATGTTGTGTGTGCTTGGGAATGTGATGCCACATTTCTATCATTGGTTAGATGTGCTGCATGAGCGATGGATTCCTAATATTCGCATTCAAAATTTTTATTTGTTATCGTCTCAACAAATTTCTGCAATTTTACAGGGATTCGTAAGAATTATTAACCTAATTTTTGTAATGAATTTGCTTTTTTTCTATTTATATTTTGTTTTGAGTTTTTTTCCCCAGACAAAGCACTTAGCAGACAACTTATTCACATCTTTAACAACCCTATTATTAACAGTATGGAAAGAACTTTTAGGGTATATACCAAATCTATTTATTATTACTTTAATCATCCTCTTGACTCGCTATTTCCTGAGTTTTTTAAAATTTATTTTTCAAAATATAGAGGGTAGAACACTCTCAATACAAGGGTTTTATCCAGAGTGGGCAGAACCAACCTACCAGTTGCTGAAGTTTCTTACCATCGCCCTAGCGGCTATCATTGCTTTTCCTAATTTACCTGGTTCTAATTCCCCCGCTTTTCAAGCTATTTTCATTGTTATAGGGGCGTTAATATCCCTGAGTTCAGGAAAATTATTCGCAAATATTATTGCTAGTTGGCTTTTGTTATACGCCCGTACATTTCAGATTGGCGATCGCCTTCAGGTTGAAGATCTCATGGGTTTTGTGGAGGACAAAGATCTGCTAGTAACTCGAATTCGCACGCTGAACAATGTTTTAGTATCAATTCCCAACTCTGTTTTGTTGTCGAGCAAAGTCACCAATTACAGTATGTTGTTACGAGAGAAGCAAACCCCAATTATTGTCCATACAACAGTAACTTTGGGCTATGATGCCCCTTGGCGAACTGTGCATGAAACCCTGATTGCAGCAGCTCTTGCGACTACTGATATTTTGTCGCAACCCTATCCCTTTGTCTGGCAAACTGCACTCAACGACTTCTACGTAAGTTATGAACTCAGAGCCTACACAAACCATCCAATAATACTAGAGAGAATTTATTCAGAATTACACCAAAATATTCAAGATAAGTGTAATGAAGCAAACATTGAAATCTGCTCACCCCATTACTCTGCTATTCGTGACGGTAATCAAACTACCATTCCCAGTGAGTATGTTTCTGGTGATTACACTGCTCCAGGTATTCGAGTGAATCCGCTTTTACCTTTGATCAACTTGATTAATCCAACTTCACCTTCGACAAATTCTCAATCGTCTACAGAGCGAAGAGCCTCAGACTAGTGGTCATTTTGACGAATGAAGACTGACGCGAAGATTTTTATCCTAGCAAAGCTGCTTTGGTTGACCAGTAAAAACAAACTAATCTCTTTGCAGGAGGAGAATTCCATGCAACAGCCAGCACAATTAATGAAAAAAGATGCAGTCTTGATGGTAAATGAAACAAGGAAGCAAGATAGCAATTTCTCCTCCTGTCTTCTACAATGGACACCGCGATGGATAGGTGTAGTTGGGATTGCACTTGTAGCAATCTGGCTTAACTTTGCTGAACCTGCACTCGGGTCTAGCAACTTCAGTGCGGTAAGTTGTGCCAAGTTTGGTCTCACAGCAAATCAATCAGTATGCGATCGCCAGATAGTTGCCCAGGTTTCTGATACAACTCCGATATTAATCCCAAAGCAACAAGTTGCTAAAGAAATTGCTAATACCCCTTTACAGTCCAAGTTTGGATATTTCAACTTGTTTATTATCTTTTTTGTCACACTTGGGCCACTTAAGGTGATTCCGGTATTTGTGCAACTAACTGAAAAGGCAGATCAAAAGCTGCGTCGGGAACTGTCTTTTCGTAGTTCTTTGATCTCAACAATCACTATTGTTTTGGTTGCCATTATCGGTCAAAATCTGCTGAATATCTGGAGAATTGAATTACCAGCATTAATGATTGCAGGCGGGATTTTGCTGTTCTTGGTAGCTTTGGAAATTGTGATGGCTCAATATGCGTCTGCTAGCAAAGTTGAGATTGCTGAAGAACCTTCCTTAAAAGAGGCGATCGCTCCCCTGGCTTTTCCCACGATTTTGACTCCTTTTGGTATTGCCATTGCTTTGATGATGATGGTGATGGCCCGTATAATCGGTATCAATCAAGGCTTTGTTCTGCTATTACTGTTGCTGGTCATGGGTTTGAATCTAGTTTGCATGTTGGCAGCTAGACCAATTCTGACTTTTATCAAACCCGTCACCTTACGTGTATCAGGGTTTGTCCTTGGGGTGATGCAGCTAGCGCTGGGAATTGAACTGATTTTATCTGCAATTGAAATAGAAGTCCTTGTCATACAGCGTCTTTTAAGGTTTTAGTACAGCTTTGCGTAAGACTTGTGAGTAATGCAGAGTTTCTCTATGAATTTAGGTAATTTAGCGTTTAGGTAGCTTCAGATGAGGGAGAATCTCAAAAATGACAACAATTGCAACCGCCCAACCACCGTCTTTTGAGCAACGCCTGGATGCATCCAAGATCACCCGTGTCATGTGGTTACTCTGGGCATTGTCCGCCGGATTGATTGCTTTGGATGGTTTTGACTTTTTTATCATTGGTGTCGCCCTTCCTTTTCTAAAGCGGGACTTTGGGCTGAGTTCTGTGGAAATCGGATCTGTCGCTGTGGCTTCGGTGGCGGGATCATTGTTGGGGTCGCTAATTTTAGGCCCGATTACTGATAAAATCGGGCGTCAGGTAATGCTTATAGTGGATGTTGCGATTTTTGTGATCGCTACCGCAGGGACTGCACTTGCTTGGAATGCAGCCTCACTGATTGCATTTCGTTTCCTGGTTGGTGTAGGTATTGGCGCTGATTATCCCATCAGTGTGTCTTACATTACCGAAAATGTCCCTTCTCGATTGCGGGGTCGAATGGTGATTGGAGCTTTTACTTTCCAGGCTGTTGGCGCTCTTTTGGGTGCGGTGACTGGGATAGTAGTAATTCATCTATTCCAGACCCTTTATCCAGAATCGACTGTACTTGCAATTCAGTATGCTTGGCGCTGGATGCTTGGGGTAGGGTTAGTGTTAGCGATCGCAGTTGGGATTTTACGTTTTAGTTTTTTGCTGGAAAGTCCCCGTTATTACATTGCTCAAGGTGATTATGAAGCTGCTTCTAAGGCAGCATCTACACTACTGGAGGAACCAGTTAATATTACCCCACAGACAGACCCCCCAGAGCGTGAACCAAGCTTGTCATACGGAGCATTATTTTCTCCTCAGTACCGCAGGCACACAATTTTAGCTTCAGTTCCTTGGTTTCTACAAGATATTGCTACTTACGGAATTGGGATTTTCACACCCACTATTATTGGTCTTTTGGCTTTTACCAGCAAAGAGAGTTTTATAGCCAAGGAAATGGCTTCTGCGAAAGGCTCTGCATTTGTGGATTTGTTTTTGATTGTGGGTTTCTTGATTGCGGTGCTGTTAATTGACCGATTCGGACGCATCAAGCTGCAAATTGCTGGCTTTTTGGGGATGGCGGTTGGACTTTTAATTCTGGCAGCGGCCAGTGTTTTAGCCTTGAGTAAAGAACCCAACGTTGCTCTTGTCTTCATGGGATTCTTAGTTTTCAACCTGATGATGAATGCTGGTCCCAACTCCACTACATTTTTATTATCGGGAGAAGTGTTCCCAACTTCAATTCGAGCCAGTGGTGCAGGGTTTGCTGCCGCCTTTGCGAAAGCCGGAGCGGTATTTGGCACGTTTGGATTGCCAGTTCTGCAAAAATCGCTGGGAGCGCCTATTGTGCTGTCGCTGCTGTCTCTAAGTTGCGTAGTAGCAGGTGTGATTACATACATATTTCGAGTCGAGACGACAGGGCGATCGCTTGAAGAAGTGGGTGTTGACTAATACTATTTTAGTATATCACGATGCTCCGTCACGTCAGTTGATCGCAGATTATGAGCGGTATTTGACCATCATAACTATTTAGTTAGTATCCTAATAACCAATTTTTCGTTACTGAGACTTATCGAGAATACAAGTGTTTAAGCAAACATGATATGAGTGAAGCTTTTGAAATACCTTCTAATTCCAATGCAGAAGCAACTGAGAAATTTACTCAAAATACTTCACAGTTTGCTGGTTTAGGTAACACCGAACTATCAATTGTCCGCACTGATTTAGCTGAAATACGGACAGATCTTGCTAGGGAGCGTAATCGCATGGCAGCAGAACGAACTCTCATGGCATGGATTCGGACATCGCTATCAATGATTACCTTTGGATTCGGTATTGATCGCTTCTTCCATTATTTGAAAATAGTGAAAACGGACGCTTCTGTTGATCAACTCAGCGAAGAACGAATTCTCGGTCTCAGTCTGATTACTTTGGGAGTTTTCGCCCTAGCAGCAGCAATGGTAAGTCATTGGCGGACGTTGAAAAAGATTGAACAACGCAATTTCAGATACATTTCTAGCTGGTCTTTAGGGATCACAGTGGCAATTGTACTGGTGTTTATTGGATTGGCTAGCTATATTCCACTCCTGATACAGGACGTCAAGCTCATGGATTTTATTAATTTAGATAGTCAAATTATTCAGAACCTTGCATCATTAACTGTGTTCTCAATTATGCTGACTCTGGGTGTAGAACTACCTTTTAAGGAATTGCTTGATTTCTGGAAAAAACCAGGTTTGTTGGCGCGATCGCTCTTGGCTGTGATTGTGATACCTGCAATTGTGATTACATTGGTATTGTTAGTTTTTCATCTGCCTAAAACTTTTGCGATCGCGCTGGTGCTACTCATCGCTTCACCAGGCCCTGCACTGCTAACGAAACGTGCCTCAATGGCAGGAGCAAGCTTTCATTACGTACTTAGCCTACAGGTAACATTAGCTCTTTTGGCTATTATGGTGACACCTTTAATGTTGAAGTTATTTAGTATTTTGCTACCATATACTAATGAAAATGTCAATGTTTTACTGGTAGCAAAGCAAGTTGCCTTGGTGCAGTTTTTGCCTCTCAGCATTGGGTTAGCTATTCGGACAATTTGGCTTGAGTTAGCAGAGGAGATTAACAATTTCCTCAAAGCGATCGCCAATACACTATTTATTGTGTTATCGATTTTTGCTTTGGTCGTTGGTTTGAATCTGATTCCTGGATTGGGTATAGTTCCGCTCCTGGTTGCTATTTTTATAACTTTGCTG
The DNA here is from genome assembly GCA_019359115.1 of Pelatocladus maniniholoensis HA4357-MV3. Lineage (GTDB taxonomy): Bacteria > Cyanobacteriota > Cyanobacteriia > Cyanobacteriales > Nostocaceae > Pelatocladus > Pelatocladus maniniholoensis. The sequence goes on along the minus strand of JAHHHW010000087.1, from coordinate 25,465 downwards.
GGACTAATGGTTGGACATGTGTTAGCTAGTGGCTATGAGGCAGATATTCAGTCTGGTTTGGCGGTTACAACCATTGCTCGCAATGTGGGGTTGGCAATTTTCATTGCTACTAAAAACGGCCAGGCTCAGTTAGTTCCAATTATTGTCGCCCTTTTGATTGTGGGTATTGTGGCTGGACTTCCTTACTCGGTGTGGATGAAGCAAAAAATTGCTCAATCGCAAGCAAAACCAATTGAAGCATCATCTGTATCTTTTTAAGAAAATGAATGACTTTATTCCTGCTCGCAAAACATCTAATATTCAAGCCGAACTTGCCAAAGAGCGCAACCGAGCTGCGGCCGAACGCACTCTCATGGCATGGATTCGCACCAGTCTTACTCTGATCAGCTTTGGTTTTGGGATTGATGTCATCGTCAGTGCTATCCGTAGCTTTCAAGTTGTTCAAGACATCAATCCTGCGCGTCTTTCTCGGATTCTCGGTCTTGCTTTTATTGGTCTGGGTATTTATGCGATGATTGTGGCAATGATCCAACACCAGCAAGAACTGTATCATATCCGACGCGACCAGGAATATCTCTACACTCCCCGTCACTCTTTAGCATTGACAGTTGCGATCGCCTTAGTTTGCATTGCTGTTTTTGCCTTTATTAGTATTTTGGTAAGTGCATTCACTCACCAAAATAGCATGTAGGCTATGAGTCCTTCTCAAAAACCGACTAATACTACCAACGAATTGGCAAAAGAGCGTAATCGCGCTGCTGCTGAACGGACATTGACAAGTTGGATTCAGAATTGCTTATCTTTGATTGGTTTTGGTATTGCCTTTGATCGCATTTTTAATGCACTGAATGAGTCGATTTCTCAGCATAATCCACGCATTGCTATGCAACTGACTCACATTATTGGCTTGAGTGCGATCGCTTTAGGCATTTTTCTATTGATTTTGGCGATGATTGGATACCTAATCAAAGTCAAATCATTAGAGCAACAGGAATACTCACATAAATCGACTTATATTGTTAATCTATCTGTCTTTGTCGTTTCTGTCATTTTATTTGGTTTAGTTACACTAGTTGCTGTTTTTACTTTAACTCCCTCGCAATAATACGCATTATTAAGTGTCCTTTAGCAGATATATTGCAAAAAATAGAACAATAAATCAACTAAACAGTAGACGGATTCACAAAACGATTGGCAAATTTCAGAACTTCGCCCAAATCTGTGTGGCGATCGCTATCTAAAAACGCACTTAAGATCGAATTTGAGCCTTGAACACCAGGTTTAGTAGCGCCCATATTTAGCAGATTCATCACTGCCGAAGTAAGGGTTGGCAAAGCAGCCTGAATGGTGTTGGGACTTAGTCCTGTCCTTTGCGATACTGTTTGAACGATTTGCTGGTGCAACTGAGGTGATAACATAGATTGTTGTCCAGATGTACTTGCACCAGTAGCAACTGCTTGACCAATGAGATTCTGTAATTGACTGCTACCTAGACTTGAGTGCTGTTTCTGAAGTGCAGGACGAAGCATATTACCCACTACTGACATCGCTTGTTGTATTTGAGATGGCTGAATTCCTCGACTTGTTGCCAATTCCTGAATCGAGTTGGTGATTGACTCTAGTTGAGCAACATTTCCCTGCTGATTGGGATTGTTAATTGCACTGAGAATATCAAAAAATAATCCCATAAAGAATATCCTTACTCAAAATTGATCTTAAAAGAATTGGTGATGTGCTAGCGCGAAGTGGTATCTGCTGGCACGTGAACATGAAGCGAACGAATTATCCCCAGCCAATGATTATCATCTGTGTAGTAACCCAATTCTGCGATGTAGTCGCGATCGCTGACTGGAATTAAAACATGCTTGTCTTGATCATGCTCATCACATGTATACTGCTGGGTGCTGTGTGCTGGCTGACGATCAATGTCAAGATTTGTCACATCATGAACTCGGAGTACAAACCTACGTCCGCCTTGCTGTCGTTTAGCTGCTTTGTAGTCATCTGAAACTTCCCAATAGGCGTAAGCATCTTGAGAGTTGTGAGGTACTAAGATAATCCGGCAATCATTTTTCATGGTTGACGAATCATCTGTTGTGCGATCGCTATCAGGAGAGGACTTTTCTCTCTCCAGGTATGATCGAGCTGTTGCTTCCATTCTTGCAATTGTTTTATTGACTGTATTTGTTACATCTCCAGTAAGATTAGTTGTTGTTGTTTGAGATGGACTTTCAACTTGTTCGCAAATAAGTCCTGCTAAGGTTGTGACAACATCGGATGAGGGTTTGACTGTACTTTCCACCGAAGTAGTAGATGGAAATTTTACAGGAGTTGAACGAGCTAGTTTGAGCCAGCGATTATCGTTGGTAAGGTAGCCTAATTCTGCTACATAGTCGCGATCGCTCTGGTTAATAGGAATATGCAAATCAGATGTTTGCTGATCACAATCAAACTCCCAAAGACTATGAGGAGTTTGTCGCTCTAAATCAATGTTTGTTGTGTCATAAATACGTAGCGCCAGTTTCTGTCCACCTTGTCGTCGCAGTTCTGCTTTGTGTGTTTCTGGAATTTCCCAGTAAGCATAGGCATTCTTAGAGTTCCGAGGTACTAGTATGACGCGACTTTCATCTTGTGTAACTACTGGGCGATCGCTCACCAAAATATGATTATCTGCCTTTGTTGTATGGATATTATCAACTCCTGTACAGGCAGGAACTCGCACGTGAGCTGAACGAGCAATTGTCAGCCAATGACCGTTGGATGTAGTATAGCCAAGCTCAACTATGTAATCACGATTGTCTACTGTGATCGGAATGTGTAAATCTTGTTCTCCTGGATTACAATCAAATTCTTTGACGCTGTGTGGTCTTTTACTATTCATCTCTATATTGGTGACATCGTAGAGATGCAACTTCAAATTATGTCCACCTTGTCTTTGCAAATCTGCTTTCACCTGATCTGGAACTTCCCAATAAGCATAAGCATTCCTACAATTTCTGGGTGTTAGGATAATACGACTTTCAGGGATACTAACTGATGCTGGAACGGGAGCAGCAACAGTTTTAGCTTGCGAACCCCTATTTCTCTGCAACAACCAGGCAAATCCACCCAGAAACGGAAGTAATAATAACCACCACCAAGGAGATCCCCGCCAAGATTCAGTTGCAACTGTATTTGTTATACCAGGTGAAGTTTTTGCTCCAGGTGAGGATGTGTTTTGAGGAGATGCATTTTGATTTTGTGCGGCGATTTCACTACCTGTTGTGGCAACTGTGGCTTTTTCTATGATTTGCTTGTTTTGGGCAGCTGTTGCATAGCCCAAAAATGCAACTGTTGCGGGACTAGGATTAGATCTGCGATAAGCATACAGCAAAGGTTGGGAGAATGGATAACGAGGATCGGTGGGAAGAACCTCATGCATGGGGATCATTCGCACATTTGGGTTATTGATTACTTGATCTGCGATCGCATATCCAATACCATCTGTTCCTAGTTGTTTAATTACTGCTTGTGTACTGTCTTGCGAAAGTTTGACAGCATTTGCACCCGTTTGAAATGGGGCTTTCTGAAAAACGAGATAATTCTCAAACGCTTGACGCACATCACTATTTCCTGGACGATCTACCAAGCGAATTGCTTGGGAAGAACCGCCAATTTGTGACCAGTTAGTAATCTCACCTCGAAAAATTTGGGCAAATTGTTCGGAAGTTAAGCTACCCTTAAACGAATTGTCCTTTGCGACAATTACAGCAATTTTATTACGGGTTAAAGGAATTGTGACAAGCCCTTGCGCTTTCTCCACCTCTGTTAGTGGACGACCAATAGCAGCCAAATCAATTTTTCCATTTGGTAATGCTTTTAAAGATGCATCCGTTCCGTCGTAAGCTATTTTGACCTCTGTACCAGGAAACCTCGCTTTGAAGCTCTGCGCCAATGTCTGATTAATCTTTTCCATGCTAGTAGTACCATTGATCTGAACTTGTGTACCACTAGGAACAGATTGTGGCATAGGAAAAGAAGGGAAAGAAGTACTAACATCCGATGACTGAGCAAGCAAAGGACGAACAATCAAAGAGACTACTAAAGGAGTAGAAACAGCACTACATGCAAATAGTATGACTAATGAATTTAGTGATTTTGTTTGACTAAGCATCTTAATTCATCCTATTTTCAAATGTTTTTCTCGATCTTTTTTGTTAATTAATGACATTATTGAATTTTTTGAAATTATTAAATTTCAGAAATTTTTATGCAATATATTCAGCATTAAAAGCATGGCTACAATCTTTCTGTTAAGAGCCTTACGAACTCGATATTTGCTACAATTGTAATGAAATAATTCAGGAATATAGATTCAGAGTTCACACTTTAATCCAGTGATATTTTCGAGATTTGATATCAAATCCTTCATGTCATTCCATTGGAAATATCTTAGATATCCGGCTTCTAGCAAAAGAGAAATCTGTTCTTTAAGCTTTTGTTCATGCCAACGACCATTGTGTAAATGATCAAATACTTGATCAAGATATTCCAGATATTTTTCATCGATAGATGTACTCATAGCAAATGCACCCCACTACCTTTATCCGTCCACACTACTAACTAAGTTTTTTTACTTGGAGAACAGCTTCCATTGTTTAAACCTGCTCTCCTAAGCAGTTCACAAACTATCGTCGCGAATAACCCCCTTTCTCCACATCTCGTCGTGAAAATTCAGGTTCTGCCTCACCTAAAAAGCCAATTCCCAATTCATTTATTTTTGCATTAGGAAATGCCACAGCAAAAACTGAACTGCCACATCCACCAATAACTAGCACAAATGTACCAACAAATTCTGCAAGGCATCGCGTAAAAAGTGACACCATAATTAGCTCCTTGCTTAATCAACAAATTGAAAGTGTTATGAGTCAAGCGCTGAGAAAATTTTTGCGGTTTGTTAGCTTGTATTTGAGTGCTAACTATCGTTAAATTTGTCAATTTACACAGTTAGTTTCAATGACAGTTAAGCCAGTTAAGTAGATTATTCAAAAAACATTTGACAGTATGACAGGTTAAGACATATTCTGACGCATATCAACTGCTTATTTGATACATGATTTGACTTTGAACATAAATCTTATGCTGAATTGTTTCTGAAATAAATAAGTTTTTTGCTTTCTTGATAAGAGCGATTGTTTACAAGATTGTTTAGAAAATCAAAAATGCTTATCCAATTTATAGTATTGATAGTTTAATCTGGTTAAATTCAGCCTAAGCTCAAAAAATAAGAATAAAATAATAATAAAATAACAATTAAATAAACATTTTTATATAAGATTCCTAAATCATTCGCTCCAGACAAGATTCCCAACTTAGCAGGAGTTGTCTGAGAGCTAAGCTCTGCAATTCTCACAAAGCATAATGGTAAATTATTAGTCACGCATACATCCTTAAAGATGAGTTACATTTTGGCATTAGATTTAGGTACAACAGGCAACCGTGCTTTTGTGTTTGATGCTCTTGGTAAAATTGTTGGGCAAGCATACAAAGAACTAACACAGTATTATCCACAACCCGGATGGTTAGAACATGATGCCGAAGAAATTTGGCAAGATACTTGTTGGGTAATACAAACTGCGATCGCCAATGCCAAAATTATCCCTAGTGAAATTGTAGCAATGGGAGTAACCGTACAACGAGAAACCTGTTTAATTTGGGACAAAACCACTGGGAAACCTCTACATAAAGCGATTGTTTGGCAAGATCACCGCACTGCTCCTTTGTGTAATCAATTACAAACCCAAGGTTATGCTAATGAGATTTACGATCGCACTGGTTTAGTTATCGATGCGTATTTTTCTGCTACAAAGCTCAGATGGCTGTTAGATCATGTCACAGGTATTGATCTCAAAAATGTTTTAGCTGGAACAATTGATACCTGGATTTTGTGGAAACTCACAGGTGGGAAAGTTCATGCTACCGACCACAGCAACGCCAGTCGGACAATGCTGATGAATCTGACAAGCTGTGCATGGGATGAAACTTTACTGGAATTATTTAAAATACCTGCTCATATTTTGCCTCAGATTCAACCCAGCTTAGGAAAATTTGGTGTTACTCATAGCACTTTACTAGGTGTGGAAATTCCCATCACTGCTATTTTGGGAGATCAACAAGCAGCTTTATTTGGTCATGGGTGCGATCGCCCTGGTTTAATGAAATGTACTTATGGTACTGGTAGCTTTTTAGTTGCTCACACTGGCTCAGAAATTGTCCGTTCGCAAAATCGCCTCATCTCTACAGTCGCATGGACGCAAATTCGTAACGGTAGTTTAGATGTTGGCTATGCCTTGGAAGGTAGCATGTTTATCAGTGGGGCGTGTATCCAATGGTTGCGGGATAGCATGAAGCTGATTCAAACAGCTGCGGAAACAGAAGCGATCGCCAATCAAGTTACAGATAACGGCGGTGTATATTTTGTCCCAGCATTTAGTGGACTGGGCGCTCCTCACTGGGATATGAGCGCTAGAGGAGCCTTTTTTGGCATTACCGCCGCCGTTCAACCACAGCATTTAGTCAGGGCTGTCTTAGAAGCGATCGCCTATCAAGTCAAAGAAGTTGTGGTAGCCATCAGTGGATCTTACAGCGCAGCAGTAAAGAAATTAATAGTAGATGGTGGAGCCTGTGAAAACAACTTCCTCATGCAGTTCCAGGCAGATGTGTTAAATATATCAGTTGAACGTCCAGCAATGCGTGATACTACTGTGCAGGGTATTGCCATGGCCGCTGGTTTGGCGGTGGGATTTTGGCATAGTTATGAAACCTTGGTTCAGAAACGACAAATTGATCGTTGCTTTTCGCCTGGTGTGGGGAGTGAATATGCAACAGCCAATTTCGTTACTTGGCAAAAGGCGGTGGAACGGGCGAAATATTGGGCAAAGTAAAATTTAAGATACGAGCAAAATTTGGTTAATAATCCCGAAAACTCCACAATGAAGCTTGTATCAGAATCAATGACATTTCAAAGAAAAAACAAAAACAATGTCTAAAACCAAAATTTTAATACCTGCTGTTGGCGCTGCTGTAGTTGTAGTGGGAAGCGTAGCCGCTTACATTTATTTGAAGGGTGGGCCTGCTGGAGACATTTCAGGTGCTGCTGGAAGTGCCAAAGTTGTACCAGAACAAGCATTTATGGCAACATATATTTCTACAGATCCTAAAGTGTGGGCAAAGTTGGAGCAGTTTGGCACTCCAGAAGCGCAAAAGATAGTTGCAAAAGGTCTGGAGGACTTTAACAAAGATGTGTTAACTGATAGTAATATTTCCTACGAAAAAGACTTAAAACCTTGGGTTGGTGGTGTGATGATTGCCATGTTACCACCAACTTCAACAAAACCTGCTCAGTTAAGATTACCTTCAGCAAATCCCAATTCGCCAGCAGTTACCACCCAGGAACCAAACTTATTGGTGGTGGTAGGAATCAAGGATAAAATCAACGCCTTGAATTTTGCAAACAAATTAAAAGGTCAAAAAGGCGTCACAACTAAGGAAATTGACTACAAAGGTCTGAAAATAACAGAAACTTCCTCTGGGAGTCAACCCACATATAGTGCTGTGTTGAATAATTATCTGGTGTTTGCTCCCGAAAAGCAAACTGTAGAACAAACGATTGACACCTTTAAAGGACAGCCTTCTTTTGCCAATAAACAAAGTGCAAACACTATTCTCAGCAAAAGTGCAGTAGAAAACACAGTGGCACAAATTTATGTACCTGACTATGCAGGTATGGTACAGCAATTGATCAATTTAAATCCGCAAGCACAGCAAATTCCGCCGCAAACTCTAGCACAGTTAAAGCAAGTGAAATCAATGGTAGCGGGTGTGGGAATTGATGACGCGGGAGTGCGGATGAAAGCGATCGCCAACTTAGATCCCCAACTCGTGAAATTTGAGTATAAAAATAGCCCTAGTAAAGTAATATCGCAATTACCTGCTCAAACAATGGCTCTGGTTAACGGTCAAGGTATTAGCACCTGGTGGTCAACATTAGTAGAACAGTCTCAAGATTATCCCGAATTTAAACAAGCCATTGAGCAAGCGCGCGCCCAATTCAAATTTGCAAATCTCGATTTGGATAAAGAAATTTTTGGGTGGATGGATGGAGAATTTGGTGTCGCTGCGATTCCATTGAATCAAGGTTTGTTCGCACAGCTTGGTTTTGGAGGAGCATTTATATTTCATACAAGCGATCGCAAGACAGCCGAAACCACCTTAACAAAATTGGATACCTTAGCCAAAACACAGCAAGTTAACATTGCTCAAAGAAATATCGGTAATAAAGATGTTACCGAATGGCAAATTCCCGGACAAGGCGCTTTATTTGCACATGGTTGGCTCGATCAAGATACAGTTTTTTTCGCTATGGGTGGGCCAATAACTGATGCGATCGCGACTCCTAATGGTAAATCTCTCAACGACAGCGAAAACTTCAAAACAGTTACAGGTTCTCTACAGAAACCAAATGGCGGTTACTTCTACCTGGATATGGACAAAACCGCGTCCGTAATAAATCGTTTTGCAACCTATAATCGATCCTTACCGCCTGAAGTCAGTGCCATCATGAATTCTATTCATGGCGTTAGTCTGACTGCTACCAGTCCAGATAAATCTACCACTCACATGGAGATGTTGTTAGCTCTCAAACCAAAAACAAGTAAATAATCCAAGTTGCGATCGCATTTTGATTCAAATAAAAACAGTGGGATAGCTCCAAGGGAGACAGTATGCGATCGCATTGTAAATTCAGAACGTAGTATGCAAAAATTATATTTTTGCAGCAACGGCAAAAGTGAAACAGACAGTCTTTTTTACCAACTATTCGCAGAATTTCCCAGTATTTTCTTTGAGTTGATTGGACACTCTCCTAGCAATAGTCAAGATTATCAGTTCCGTTCAGTAGAAATTAAACAAACTGCTTTTCGTATTGACGGTGTATTTCTACCACCAGAAGACAGTCCAGACAAAACAGTATATCTGTGTGAAGTACAGTTTCAAAAAGACCAATTTCTCTATCACCGGGTGTTTGCGGAATTATTTCTATATTTAGACCAGAATCCATCTACCTATGACTGGTACGCTGTAATTATTTACCCAAAACGGAGTCTGGAACCAGATCAAACCAGACTTCATGAGGTTTTGCTAGAAAGCTCAAAAGTCCAACGAGTTTATCTTGATCAACTTGAATCCTCAACAAACAAGTCTTTGGGTATTGGTGTTGTGAAGTTAGTAGTAGAACCAGAAGAAAATGCTGCTAACTTTGCTAGACAACTAATTACACAAGCAAGCCAAGAAATCGCAAATCGTTTATCTGTAAGAGCGATAATAGATTTAATCGAGACAATCATAGTCTACAAATTTCCACAATTAAGCCGTCAAGAGGTGGAAGATATGCTGAAATTGAGCCAACTAAAACAAACTAGAGTTTACCAAGAAGCATTAGAAGAAGGAAGACAACAAGGACAAGAAGAAGGAAGACAACAAGGTAAGTTAGCTGCTGTACCACTATTACTAAAAGCGGGAGTGAGTGTCGAACAAATAGCTCAACAGTTGGAAGTTGAGATTGAAGCGGTTAGACAAATAGCACAGCAACAGTCTTAAATAAGCGTGCTGAAGGTATTAGGAGCCACTATGCGATCGCATTTTGATTCAAATAAAAACAGTGCAATGCTCCAAGGGAGCCAGTATGCGATCGCATTGTAAATTCAGAACGTAGTATGCAAAAATTATATTTTTGCAGCAACGGCAAAAGTGAAACAGACAGTCTTTTTTACCAACTATTCGCAGAATTTCCCAGTATTTTCTTTGAGTTGATTGGACACTCTCCTAGCAATAGTCAAGATTATCAGTTCCGTTCAGTAGAAATTAAACAAACTGCTTTTCGTATTGACGGTGTATTTCTACCACCAGAAGACAGTCCAGACAAAACAGTATATCTGTGTGAAGTACAGTTTCAAAAAGACCAATTTCTCTATCACCGGGTGTTTGCGGAATTATTTCTATATTTAGACCAGAATCCATCTACCTATGACTGGTACGCTGTAATTATTTACCCAAAACGGAGTCTGGAACCAGATCAAACCAGACTTCATGAGGTTTTGCTAGAAAGCTCAAAAGTCCAACGAGTTTATCTTGATCAACTTGAATCCTCAACAAACAAGTCTTTGGGTATTGGTGTTGTGAAGTTAGTAGTAGAACCAGAAGAAAATGCTGCTAACTTTGCTAGACAACTAATTACACAAGCAAGCCAAGAAATCGCAAATCGTTTATCTGTAAGAGCGATAATAGATTTAATCGAGACAATCATAGTCTACAAATTTCCACAATTAAGCCGTCAAGAGGTGGAAGATATGCTGAAATTGAGCCAACTAAAACAAACTAGAGTTTACCAAGAAGCATTAGAAGAAGGAAGACAACAAGGACAAGAAGAAGGTAAGTTAGCTGCTGTACCGCTATTGCTAAAAGCGGGAGTGAGTGTCGAACAAATAGCTCAACAGTTGGAAGTTGAGATTGAAGCGGTTAGACAAATAGCACAGCAACAGTCTTAAATAAGCGTGCTGGAGGTATTAGGAGCCACTATGCGATCGATCGCATTGGATGTTGAGTTTGAGTAGTGCGATCGCCTCTGCAACACCATCATCCAACCTCAAAAGTTCACTCTTCAAGCTTTAAGGTTCACCACCCAAGTTCAGAACATGAAACTTCTCAATTGAAACAAGAAAATTCTAGGTTGAAACAACAAACTTCTCACTTGAAACGAGAAAATTCTAGGTTGAAACAACAAACTTCTCACTTGAAACGAGAAAATTCTAGGTTGAAACAACAAACTTCTCACTTGAAACAAGAAAATTCTGGGTTGAAACAACAAACTTCTCACTTGAAACAAGAAGCTTAATAGCTTATGGTTCAAACCTCTGCACATCCGGTGTGTCTGTCCATTTCTGTGTCATTAATTCTTAGTGGTGAGCAAGCGATCGCCAGAAAATACTCAGGTTGTTCAATCTCCGTCTTCATACTTTACAGTTCTTTATCTGTGATCCCCATTCCCACCAATTGCCGTAACCTGGATATTTGAGAGTAGAAACACAAGTTAGAATTTATGGCTTATTCTTGGTTTAAAGCATTTCATATTGTCGGCGTTGTCGTTTGGTTTGCTGGACTGTTTTACTTAGTGCGTCTTTTCATCTATCACATCGAAGCTGAACAAGAACCAGAACCAGCAAAAACGATACTCAAAAATCAATATCAAATCATGGAAAAGCGCCTCTACAACATCATCACCACTCCGGGAATGCTGGTGACGGTAGCTTGTGCAATTGGTTTACTGGTGACGCAACCAGAATTTTTAAAACAAACTTGGTTGCACTATAAACTCGGATTTGTGGCACTTTTACTTGTTTATCATTATTATTGCTCCCGTTTGATGAAACAGTTGGCAGAAAATAGATGCAAATGGACAAGCAAACAGATGCGAGCGATGAATGAAGCACCAACTGTCTTGCTAGTGGTGATTGTGATGTTGGTTGTCTTTAAGAATAGTTTGCCCACAGACTTGACTGCTTGGGTAATTTTCGGCTTGGTACTTCTAATGGCGGTGACAATCCAACTTTATGCTAGAAAGCGCAGACTTGATAAAGAAAAGCAACTTGCAGAAATGACACAGATTCCTCAGCAGCAGGTTTAGTGACATCTTGCATCTATGTCCAATCCCGCCTGAGAATTTATTCTCAGGCTAATAGCATAGGTCCGTTAAAACGGACTCAAATACTTTTCTATCTAGATTTATCGGACTTTAACTTTCAAAATTATTTGACCAGGTAAAGAATGCAACAGAAAACATTATTTACCAATAGAATTGCTGTACTGGCTACGAAGCATCAAAAAGAAAAAGTAATTGCTCCTATCTTAGAAGCAGAATTAGGAATAAAAATTATAGTGCCTGACAATTTTGATACTGATGCTTTTGGTACATTTACTAGAGAAGTAAAACGTCCAGGAAATCAAATTGAAGCTGCAAGGTTGAAGGCAAAAAAAGTATTAGAACTAACTGGTGAAACTTTAGCGATCGCCAGTGAAGGCAGTTTTAGCCCTCATCCTGAAATCCCTTTTATTTCCAGTAATCGAGAAGTTCTCATTTTATTAGACCAAATACATGATTTAGAAATTATTGGTGAAGAATTATCTACCAAAACTAACCATGATTATTTAGTTGTAGAAAGTGTTGAGCAAGCCTTACAATTCGCTCAAAAAGTAGGTTTCCCTGAACATGGTCTAATAGTCATGTTTGATGAATCACCAAAACATAGCACTGAAGTAATTAAAGGAATTATTACAGAAGCAAAACTCATAGAAGCTGTAAATTTTGTCCTGAAAAATTCGTCAACAGGTAAAGCACATGTAGAAACAGATATGCGGGCAATGTATAATCCCACACGCATGAAAAATATTGCCAAAGCCACGCATAACTTATTAAAAAAAATTAATAACTGTTGTCCAAAATGTTCTACACCCGGCTTTGAAATCAACAAAATAATTAGGGGTTTACCTTGTGCATTGTGTTATCTGCCAACTTCTTTGACTCGTGCTGTTATATATGAATGTCAAAAATGTGGTTTTACTCAAGAAGAATTATTTCCATATGGAAATGAATACGCAGAGCCAGTAAATTGTAATTATTGCAATCCGTAAACTACCCACACTGATTCGGAGTACCGAATACAGTGTGGGCTTTCAGTAGCCCTGAAGAGTCCGTGCTGAGATTACAGCACAAACCGTTCGTTGGCGAAGCCTGCGCTCCGCGCTTGCCTCCAGGCTGGTTTACAGACAGCCCCAACAATGCAATCATCTTCGCTCCATTCAAATCAGCATCGCAAGATAGCCCACAGTTGCCGCATTTGAATAACTTCTGCGAGCGCAAGCCAATGTGTAGACAACGATTGCAGGTTTGACTTGTGTAGGCAGGAGGGACGGCAACAACTTCTACGCCGTCCCGTAGTCCTTTGTATTCCATAAATATCCGCAACTGGTAGAACGCCCACGAGTTACTTCTGCGGCGTTCTGTCTTGTTACGCGGCTTTTGGTTTGTTCGTTCACGAATGCCTGTCAAATCCTCGATTGCTACAAGTGCTTTTTCACTTTTGGCTTGCTGGATGATTGTCTTGCTAATGTTGTGGTTTACCCACGCTTGAAATCGTCTCTCTCGCCCCGATAGCCGTGCCAAGACTTGCCGACATCTACGCCGACTAGACCTTGTGCGTGTGGAAGCTTTTTGTTGGAGAGACGCTCTGACCTTGCTGTATTTATCCCTCGTCTTGGTTAACTGTTTCCCGTCCCAAAAATCACCGTTACTAGTTGCGGCTATATCGCGGCGTCCAAAATCAACGCCGATTACTTTTTTACTTGGCTGCGGGTCAGGAACCTCATCTTTTAATTGAATGTGGATGTAATACTGACCATCGCGGTGCTTACATAACTGAGCGCTTGTGGGCTTCCGTCCAACAAGTTTTCCGCGTTGATAATTGCCAGCATTGATTTTAATATGTTCTCGACCAGACAACGTGGTCAAGCTGACAGTCCAATCCTTCTCCCTGAAAGCAAAAATCCTAGCATCATAATCAGCAGATGTGGGTTTAAACGCAATAACAGGTTTATTCTTCTGTTTTGCTGTTTTACGGTTAGCCCCAACTCTGGCACAAGCTCTGACAGCTAAATTAGCAGGCAACCCAAACTTAGTTCTTAAGTCTTCGTAGACAATGCCCTGGATGGTTAACTTGCTCGTTATATCCGGCTTAATTATTTGGTTGGTATAGTTGCAAGCTTCAGCAAAAGCATGAAGCACTACTTCCAATTTCTCCGACTGTAAGGGCGTGGGGTTGAGTTTGCAAACTAGCGTCAGTACTTGTTCCATGAGTTCGACCTACTCACCATGTGATTGCAATTATAGACTACAATTCTCCGTTGTTTGTTTCCGGAGATTGTTGAAAACTCAGACACCCCTCTTCTTCAACAACCTACGGTTGCTATCAATCGGGGGTGTACCTCGTTTTCAACCCGCAATTCCTCTCACCACTGACAGCCGTACAGGTACAGTGGGAGCCTCCTTGCGGCAAAAGGTGAATAATTTAGGAATCGTATTAGCCCACAATCCTATGTAGAGACGCGAAATTTCGCGTCTCTACAAAAGACCTCTTGCAAAAGTCGAATGAACCCCCCTCAATCCCCCCGTGAACGCCTGCGGTGTACACAGAAGTCTTACAAAGTTGCCTAGTAGCGTTTTGATCCCCCCCTAACCCCCCTTAAAAAAGGGGGAACTAGAATCAAACTCCCCCTTTTTTCTAGCGTAGCGGCGCGTCAGCGCGGGGATTTAGGGGGATCAGAGGATTTATGTGTACACCGCAGGTAAACGCTTAGGGTTAGGGTGGGGTAAAAATATTTTTGCAAGAGGTCTAAAGGAAATTACCCTGCGGGATCTTGCTATGTGTCTCTACAGATCAATTTTTTGTACTAGAAATCTTTAAGAATCCAACGAAATTATAGGCGAAGTGTTTCCCCAATTTCCAGTAAACACAAAGGTTTCTAAAGGTTTGCGCTGACGGGGAGCAAAATCACGTTGTCGGTATTGTTCTGGTAATGCTTCATGATCGCCTTGATAACCAATTGCGATCGCTGCTACTGGTTCATAGCCTTCAGGGATATTGTACAATTTCCGTGCTTTTGATACATCAAAGCCTGCCATTTGGTGGATAAACAAACCTAAAGAAGTTGCTTCAATTGCTAAACTACAAGCTGCTGCACCGACATCGTGAAATGCATGACGGTTTTCAGTGTGATTTTTCTCAAAGTAGAGTTTTGCTACCGAAAGCATCAAGACAGGTGCATGTTGCGCCCAAACTTGATTTCCTTCAGCCAGACAACTAAGCAAACGTTTGAATTCTTCAGGATTTTCCTGAGTTGCAACAATAAAATGCCAAGGTTGTTCATTATACGAAGAAGCAGCCCAGCGCGCAGCTTCTAGTAAACTACAAAGTTTTTCTTTTTCAACTGGCTGTTGAGAAAATGCTAGAAGACTCCAGCGTCGTTGTAGCAACTCATGAATTGGATATTGGGAATTAGCAGGCTTTTCCATACTTTGTTATCCTATAAAATCAATATCTTCGACTCTGATATCCTAGATAGTACTTAATTGTGCTAAGACTTGTGCTACTGCTATGGAGCTAGGGAGAGAAAATGACTAGTTTTGGGAGTAGTTGTTTGACTCAGTTTTTGGGTATGGCGATCGCAATCACACATATTTTCTCTGCAAACTATGCAGTTGCTCAAATTACTGGCGATCGCACTTTACCGAATAACTCCAATGTCACCAAAGAAGATAACACTTTCAACATCACAGGTGGAACCCAAGCGGGTAGCAACTTATTCCATAGCTTTCAAGAATTTTCTCTTCCCACTGGTGACACGGCTTTTTTCAACAATGCTGCAAATATTCAAAATATTCTGACACGAGTCACAGGTGCTTCAATTTCTAATATTGATGGTTTAATCAGAGCAAACGGAACAGCAAACCTGTTTTTAATTAATCCTAATGGCATTATTTTTGGTCAAAATGCACGGTTAAATATTGGTGGCTCATTTTTGGCAACTACAGCTAGTAGCTTTAAATTTGCTGATGGCAAAGAGTTTAGTGCTATACCAAATAACACAGCAACAACTTTACTAACCGTCAGTCTACCGATTGGTTTGCAATACGGCAACAATACCGGAAATATTCAAGTACAAGGTTCTGAACTACAGGTGAATTCCGGTAAGACTTTAGCCCTTGTCGGTGGCAGTTTACAGCTTAACGGCGGGCAAATACTAGCCCCCGGCGGTCGAGTTGAATTGGCAGGAATTGCAGAAAATAATAGTATTGGACTCAATGCTGATAATTCATTTCTCAGTTTAAGTTTGCCTAATGATGGGCAAAGAAAAGATGTATTTCTCGATAATGCGGCTCAAGTCAGTGTTATTGCTGGTGGTGGTGGTAGCATTGCCATCAATGCTCGCAATTTAACTCTGTCGGATGCAAGTACCGTGCAAGCAGGGATAGAGTCAGGAAAAGGTTCTGTTGCCACAAAGGCGCTGGATATTGATCTTAACGCCACAGAAGCAATTAATGTTGATAGAAGTATTATTTCTAATACAGTGCAAACCGAAGCTATAGGCTATAGTGGCAATATTAATATCAGCACTGGATCGCTGGCTTTGACAAGTAACGGTCAACTGAGAACCACAACTTCTGGACAAGGAAATGCAGGCGACATTAATATATTTGCCCGTGATACAGTTATTTTTGACCGAATGCGTAGTGATTTTTCTACTGGGGCGTACACTACCGTAGACCCAAAAGCCGTAGGCGATGGTGGTGATATAAATATCATCACTGGGTCACTTTTTGTCAAGAATGCTGCTGCAATCCTAGCTAGAACCCAAGGACAGGGAAATGCAGGCAATATCAATATAGTTGCTCGCGATACCGTTTCCTTTGATGGCGTTAGTTTTAATTTAGAAAACATTAGTGGGGCTGCTAGTTCTGTTGGTTCAACAGCCGTATCAACAGCCGTAGGTAATGCTGCTAGTCTGAATATCACAACTGGGTCACTGTTTATCACAAATGGCGCGCGACTGGTTGCCAATACTTTTGGACGTGGTGACGCAGGTAATATAAATATACAGGCTCGCGATCGCGTTGTATTTGACGGTTATAGTTTCAATGGCTACTCTAGCGGCGCGGTTAGCAGTACGGAAAATACAGGTATAGGCAAGGGTGGCAATATTCACATCAATACTAGATCCCTAAGTATCACAAATGGTGCTGTTGTGGGTGCGAGAACTCGTGGTCAAGGAGATGGAGGTAACATTATCGTTGACGCCGAAACTTTAGAAGCTACTAACGGTGGACAAGTTTTTACTACTAGTTTTAGCAGTGGTAAGGCTGGTAGTATTACTCTCAATATCAGCAACAGGATTACTCTTGCTGGTACAGACCCTACCTATTTGACTCGACTTCGCCAATACACTCCAGTTATAGTTCCCAATGTCAGCCCTAGCAGTGGATTGTTTGCCAATACTTCTAATACTTCCACAGGTCAGGGAGGAGAATTAATCATTAATACTGGCAAGTTAAATATTCGTGATCAGGCGCAAGTAACAGTTAGCAGTGCAGGTTCGGGAGTTGCAGGTTCCTTAAAAGTCGATGCTGACTCAATTCGTCTTTTGAACCAAGGCAAAATTAGTGCAGATACTCTTAGTGGTGCAGGTAATATTACACTGCGATCGCACGAGATAATTTTAGGTAAGAACAGCAGCATTACTACCAACGCCACAGGTAGCAATAATATCGGTGGCAACATCAATATTGATACTGATGTTCTCGCTGCTTTTGCAAATAGCGATATCAGTGCTAATTCCGATAACTTTCTGGGAGGAAGGGTAATAATCAATACCCAAGGTTTTTTTGGTATCCAGTTCCGACAATCACCAACCTCAGACAGCGACATCACCGCCACAGGCGCTAGTCCAGAGCTAAGTGGTACAGTGCAAATTAATACACCTGATGTTGACCCTAGTCAGGGATTAGAACAACTGCGCGTCAATCTCGTTGATGCTTCCCAACAAATTGCTACTGGCTGCAAAAGAGATGACAAGCAAATGAGGGGATCATTTATCGCCACAGGACGTGGAGGTATACCACCTAGTCCCACAGAACCGTTAATTACTGATCAAGTCCTGAGTAATTGGATATTGCTTCCTGAAGAAACTCAAAACCAACCCAGAAGCAGACTTGAGGAACAACAAACCCAAGAAGCCAACTCTATAAATCCCCCGACTCAGATTGTAGAAGCTCAAGGCTGGGTCATAAATCCCGATGGTGAAGTGGTTTTAGTAGCGAGTACACCGACTGTGACACCTGACAGTTCCTCGTTTACTACTGTACCCAGTCAGTGTAGGTAGTTCACGAATGGACTCAAACACCGTCCTAGTCAGATTTATCTGACTTTAGCTATTAGCCAATAAATAAATTTATTGGCGGAATGAAAAGCTGATGCAAGATAGGAAATACGGTGACGCGGGGACACACCGTTGATGAAAATTCCAAAATCATCCCGCAATTATGCAACGCCAAATAAATTTATGCTCAACTTAGTTCAACATCCACAGGCGATCGCATGAGCGTCAGAAAATTGACATATTTGTGTCATAGCGATCGCGCAAAATAGAATTATAGAAATAATAATAATTTTTGAGTTTTCTTTCTAGGAGATGTTTCACACTTTTTCTATTCACAAATCTGTAGATGCTTTGAAAGTTTTGGCGACTGGGGTTGTATCCAGTCTTTTGGTATTTCAGTTCGCACCCACAATTGCACAGCGAGTTGAACAACCAGTTACACAACTTGCAGATTCTAGTTCCACAACTCCCACACTCGTAACACCACAAGATAATCAATCCAAACTTTGGTTAGTAGCAACAGTTGTAGGTGGTGTGGCTCTTGGTGTAGCTTTAAAAGACAGAGGAAATCGCCAAGCAAGTACTACAGATAGCGCCTCATTTGCAAGTTCAAAAACTGGTATTATTAGCTTTGAGCAAGCTAGCCGCAAACTTCAAAACAGACTCATGACTTTGTTGCATGATGATAGAGAAGTAGCAAAGCGCCTTTTCATCCAAGCCCAACTAAAATTTCCCAATAAAACGGCTGATTGGTATGTTGATAAGGTGATTTACGACCTAGAACGCGATCGCGGTGGGTTATAAATAGCAGGGAACTCTTAACGGGGAACGCAGGTGGGATTTTTGAACATTTGGGATGCTCCCGATCTAATGTCCTTTTCCTGCTCCTAAATATAATTCTCCGACTTTAGGGTCATTTAATAATTCTTGACCGGGACCTGTGATTGCATCGCGTCCAGATTCGAGTACGCAACCGCGATGAGCCATTTCTAAAGCTTTGCGAGCATTTTGTTCGACTAAGACAATAGCTGTACCTCCCCGGTTAATTTCTTTGATCTGCTCAAATACTTGAGTCACCAAAATCGGAGATAAAGCAGCAGAAGGTTCATCTAAAAGCAGTAGACTGGGTTCTAACATCAAGCCTTTACCCATTGCTAACATCTGGCGTTCGCCACCGGAGAGTGTACCAGCACGTTGACGACGGCGATCGCGCAGTCGAGGAAACATGGTAAATATTTTGTCTTTGAGTGGTTGAAGAGGAACATTGCGGACAAAAGCACCCATTTCCAGATTTTCTTCTACAGATAGAGAGGGAAAAACATTGGCGATTTGCGGTACATAACACATCCCTCGCTGCACAATTTGGTTTGATTTTAAACCAGTGATATTTTCTCCTTTAAAAGTGATTGTTCCTGTATGAGGTGTCAACAATCCAAAAATAGCTTTTGCCAAAGTTGATTTTCCTGCACCATTAGGGCCAATCACCGTGACTAATTCCCCAGGAGAAACACGGAAATTTACACCTTGCAGAATATCAACATCTTTAATATATCCAGCGTGGACATTATCAACTTCTAGTAAGTAGTCAATGGTCATTGGTCATTGGTCATTGGTCATTGGTTAATAGTCATTAATTATGAATCATTCGTCAAGAGTAATTGTGATTTACAAATGACAAGTGACGAATGACATAGACGCGCAAGCGGCTTCCCGCAGGGTAGGACAAATAACTATAATGGCGTTTTTTGCAATTCGGGTCTTTCTTCTGGGACGATCGCACCTTCTACTGGGCAAACTTGGAGACATATACCGCAGTCAATACAGGTAGCGAAGTCGATCCAATACCAATCAGTACCTTTAACATTTTTGCTTGGACCATCATGAATACAAGCAACTGGACAAGCATCTACGCAATCCGCGACGCCTTCACAGACATCTGTAACAATTGTATGTGGCATAGTTCCCCTCTTTCGGATCAAAATTACTGCACTTTAAGTTTTTTCTAGACTAACAACAATCAGTTGGTCATTCTATTTTAGATTTTGGATCAGTTCAAAACCTGCCTAAGATTTCAATCGCAGTCTCATAGCGAACGTTCAAAACCCGCCTAAGATTTCAATCGCAGTCTCATAGCGAACGTTCAAAACTCGCCTAATACCAATTAAATATGAAGCTGCACATTATTTTAACCCCTCCCAACCTCCCCTTACCAAGGGGAGGTGCCGAAGGCGGTGGGGTTCTTTCTATGCATCTTCATATGGAAATGGTATTAGATTTCAATCACAGTCTCATAGCGAAAGTCTGCTTTAAGCAGACTACTTGATTTGTTTGAGATTTGTTTGAGTCGTCTTCAGACGACTTGTGCTATTAGCTAAGGATTTAAATCCAAGCGCAGTATATTGAAAAAATTGGGATGCTCCCAAACCTCAAAATTCTAGTTTCAAACCTCAACGTTCAAGCTTTAAGGCTTAATGTTCTTGATATATCTTAGGTGTGACTCCTGTCATTTTACGAAATTGCTGTGTAAAGTGACTTTGGCTGTTGAAGCCGCACTGTAATGCTATCTCTGAAATTGAATTGTTGCGCTGTTTTAACAACTTCTTTGCTCGTTCAACTCGCTGCTGTACTATATACTGCCAAGGAGCTATCCCCATTGATTGCTTAAAGAGACTAGAAAAATAGCATTGGCTAAAGTCTGCTACTTCAGCAATATCGGCTAACCCAATATCTTGTTCAAGATGGGCATTGATATATTCTAATACCCGTTTTAGTCTAAATTCACCTAACCCTACCTGGTATTCTCGCAGTTTAAGAGGGCTGGAAGTGTAGTTTCTAAGTAGATGAATTACTAACAAGTTTGCTAAAGAATCTAAGTACAATCTGCTTCCCCATCTGTTTTGCTGGATTTCATTGTGAATAGACTGCACAATAGATTCAATTTGCAGATCACGTGTATTTATAACGCTGAGAAGCTCAACTTGCTCAGAGTGGGGACAATTTGCTTCCAACGACATTTGATGTAGAAAAGTTGGATCGATGAACAATGCCAAAATTTCATCAGTCGTTTCACAAGCTCCAAAAAAAGGAGCTTTAGCCGGAATCAGAAGTAGTTCGCCTTGCAGTAGAGATCCGTCATACTCTTGCTTCCCGATACGGAAAACTTGGCGTGTCACATTCCCCAGTTCAAAAACCAGGAAATGATGAGTTAGCCCGGACGATACTTCACACTCCCCGGACGGCTGAAGTTGATGTTCCACAATTAGCCCACCCGACTGAAGGATGTGTCTGGACAGCACCCACTCCTCTTTGATTACGTCTGCTGGACACATAGCGGTTGCTGGGGAAGACATCAATTTGACCTCACTGGTGAAATAACAAAGCGTAAAATCAAAAGATTTTTATAAATTGCATAGTCAGTGCGGCTCATCGTGTGACCTATTCACAGGAATCATCAAAGACTACGGTGCTGCCAAAATACTGGGAACCCGCACCATGGGAGCACTGTTTGGGGGTGAGGCTTTTAGACTGAGATGGCAAGGCTTTGCTCTCATTGTCCCGACTGTTCAAGTAGTTTCACCCAAGGGTAACACCATTGAAGGTGTAGGGGTTCAACCAGATATTGAAATACCCGAATGTGTAAACAGTAGTAGTCAGTGTCTTGAAAAGGCAATTAAAGTTGTTGTAAACGCTGACCCATAAATACTTGCCCAACAGTGTATAGATTTTTCTCCCTTGTCCCCCTTCCCTTGTAAGCGCTCCCCGATCCCTCTAGGCTCGCAAACCAAAGTAAGTGAGAACTAATTCCGTTGTACCATTATTGACAATTTCGTGTGTTTCTGATTTTTCTACGGCTACACAAGTTCCTGGTAATAAAGGGTATTCCTGATCATTAATACGAATAATCCCCGAACCAGTTTCGACAAAAAATACTTCACACATATCCTCATGTGCGTGTGCTGAAGCTATTTGTCCGGGAGCAAAACGTGCTTGGGAAAAGTTAGTCAAACCAGGTAATTCACCAAGCCGCAACATTACTTGTTTCTTGATTTCAGGATTATGAGAAACAGGCTCTTGTGGTATTTCGCTTAGGGATATCAGTTTCATTCTGGTCTTATATCATTGGATATTTCCACAATACCCCTAGTACCATCTATCCGTACTTGCTGACCATCCTGGAAAATCCAGGTAGCATTATGCACATCCATAATTGCGGGAATCCCATACTCGCGAGCCAGGATTGCTCCGTGGGAAAGCCTACCACCAGCTTCAGAAATTAATCCTCCGGCTCTCACTAGTAAGGGCGCCCAACCAGAGTCTGTATAAGGAACTACTAAAATTGTTTCCTTGTCAATCTCCGTCATTGATTGTAAATTTCGCAACACCTTTACCCGTCCGACTGCTTGTCCGGGACTAGCGGGGATACCTTGTAATACCTGATCAGGAGACAGAGGTGCAATTCGCAAAGGTAGAGCCGGGGGAGTATTGCCGTAAACTAACAAGGAGACTGGATTAATTTGACCATGTTCTACAAGTTGCGATCGCCTCAATTTCACAATCTCAGATAACTGCTCAACTAAATCTGTGTCCATTCCCTCTATTAAGCGCTTGATTTCTGCAAATTCCAGAAAAAATATATCTCCAGCTTCACTCAACAAACTTGAATTTAACCAAATTTGTTCGAGTGCAACAAACGACCAACGCAAATGGGCTAATAACTGAGAATATATTTCTGTGACTCGCCCTTTCAAATCCATACGACTTTGAACAAAACCTTTGTTGCGTTTCCCTTGGTGTTCTGGGCTTCTAGGTGGTTCATTTCCCTGCATAAACTGCACCAATAATTGCTTCACCACTTGGGGTTCTTCCTTCCAAGTGGGAATCGCAATATCAGTCCCTACTTCGCTCATATAACCATAGCGTTGCAGCAATTGATCAAATTCATCTAAAATCTCCTGTCCTGATTCAGACTCGGCCATGTTCGCAAACACAGTATCGGGTTTGAACCGTGAAAATTGCTGCTTGGCTTTGGCGGCTAAATTTTGCAGCGATCGCAATGCTGCTACTTCTGGTGTGAGACTATTATCAAGCTTGCTGTCTTTAACTTTAAATATGGCTTGACGTATGGCTGCACTCAAGGGAGCCATAATACTGTAGAAAGTGGCACGGTGTAGCAAATCTAAAATATAGTTAATTCTGGCTAATAACTCTGGTGAGTCTAGCTGCTCAAGTGGTTCTGAAGATAACCGCGATAAACCAGGTGCAAAATGTTGACGATAATCCCGCCTAAATTCCCTCCCTAACCATAACTCCCGCATTAACAACCGCAGCAGTCCAGGCAAATTTTCTAATGTAGAATTTAACGGCGGTTTGCTTAACTTTTCTCCCCTCGTTAAAAACTCTAGACTTTCTGGGGGTAATCCCATGCGCCGGAATATCTGTCCTAAGAGTGTGGCATTAAAATAAGCATGAGAATAGTGCAGTGTTGCTGTTTCATTGAAATTCAATCCCACAGCTTTTTTGCCTAAAACAAGAGCAAAAATTCCTCCCCACACACCACACGTTAAAGGACGATTAATCGACCAAGTTAAAGGGCGAATTAACCCAGGAATAACTTCCGCAGCAATTTTGCGTGTCCAGATTGGTAATAAAGTACTAATTGGACGGGTTTGCAGTACCCAAAGAGTTTGACCGTCATAACTCCATTCAATATCTTGGGGAACGCCGTAATAACGATCTTCAAGACGGCGGGCTAAGTATGCTACTTGTTTAATTAACGCTGCTGGTACTCGTCCTTGTCCTTCTAATTGAATCAGCGCTAAATTGTCTGTATCCACAACAAAAGCCCGATATTGTTCTGGTGTCACTCGTCCAGACACGACTTGAACAGCACTTCCTGGTAAAGCTTCAATCACGACTGCATCTTGTTCCTGCGTCATCGGATCGCGGCTAAACGCTACACCGGAAAATACTGATTGAACTTGTAGTTGAACTAATACTGCGATCGCAGTATCTGTGACGTTGCGATCGCGTCGATATTGAACTGCTAGAGGTTCGTTGTAGGATACTTGGACTTTGGCGATCGCATTTTCTAAACCTTCTCTAGTAGTAACATTTAAAACAGTTTCGTATTGTCCTGCACCAGAGGCTTGTTCTGAGTCTTCATCAATTGCGGAAGAACGCACTACCAAAGGAGATAATTCTGATGGTTGTAAAAAATCGATCAATTGTTGAGGATCTTCATAGGGCATTAATACCCATCCTTTAGGTACAGGATAACCCCAACGTTTCATCTGAGATAATTTTGCTGCTTTATTTCCCACAATCGCAGGATCTAGTTCATCATCTAGCGACAGAATACCTTGATCTCCGCGCAAAAACTGCAATACTGCTTGGGAATTAGGTTTTGCATTCTGCACTGGAAGATCCAAGTCATCAGGTATTTGTTTGTAAATCCAGCCTAGTAAAGCAGCAAGTCCAATCGCAGCGATGATCATAAATGGATCTTCCATATGCAATATCGCCACAATGATCGGAACTGTGATCACAACCACATTTTTTGCTAACTGGCGATCGCGCAAAATTGTAAAGCTGACGCCTGTCACTAATAATATAAATCCTGCTGCCAATGGGTCATGTACCATAAATCCCCAGACAACATTTGTAGTCCCAGCACCTCTTCCCATCAAGTATCTGCCCATTACTAGAGCAATTAAAGCCACCAATTCCCAAGCCGAACCATTGGGGAAATAAGCACGAGCAATCAAAACGGCGATAATTCCTTTGGCTGCTTCTGATAAAACTGCTAAAATTCCCACCAATGTACCACCGTGATAAAAAGCAGCCGATACTCCAATATTACCAGTACCGACTTCCGCTAATTGCTGCCCTGTCAGAGCTTGCGTGATCCAAGCAATTAACGGTAATGCCCCTAATAATGGGCAGATTATTACAATAACTAAGACACCCCAGAGTTCAAGCATGTTGGATGTTGGATTTTAGATTCCTATTTAAATCTAAAATCTCAAATACCTAATTGTTAGTATATGTCAGAACTTTTTCTTAATACTTCACGAATACGGATTGGGGATAAGGGGAAGGTAGGGGTAATGGGGATTGGGAAATCGGCGATTCTCCAGAGGAGACGCTACGTGTAGACGCGCAAGCGGTGAGCCAGTGGGGGCGAGCCAGTGGGGGCGCTACGCGTCTACCTCGACATAAAGCACCTGGCCAAGGGTGAACGGCTTCTCACAGAGTATGAGGATTAGACATGAATCAGTTAATAGTGATCAGTTTAATTTGATAACTGATAACTGATAACTGATTAAACATCTCCAAAATAGTATATTTTGTGGTAAAAGAACGTCAATAGAAGTTTTTTGACACCAAAATATGAGTAACGTACTAAATCACATAGAGGAGAATCCTCAAGAAACCAAGCGATTAA
>JAHHHW010000086.1 GCA_019359115.1 Pelatocladus maniniholoensis HA4357-MV3 | reverse complement strand
TGTTTTAAAGCCTTTTGTAGTTTCTCTATTTGCTGGGAAGTTAAATGATTTTTTGCTGGCATTATTCCATTTTTTTACTGAATTCGGCTTTTTATTATACCCAATTTAAATGCTGAACAGCTTACTGTCCCTGTAGGGTTATTGGGAAAGCATAAATAAATCAGGTCTACGTTTTCCTTTGGTGGGTTTGGTACAAAATTATTGGTCTCATCACAAGGCAAATAAATTAGTGGACGACCTGCCAGTAAAGTTCCCTCAATGAAGGAAGGATAAACTGGGTTAGGAATGGCAACTTTGCTATTTTCAGCGAACAGTTCTTGTATATTAACCGAAGTAGATTGAGCACCATCACTGATAAAAACGTCTTCTAGATCGATTTCAACACCTAGCTTCTCTCCATAGTAATCGGTGCAAATGGCTTGCCTTAGATTTGGATTTCCAATGATGTCTTCATATCCAGTGTAAGTTTTGGGATTACTTAAACGATGGGCTGAATCGATTAAGGCTTTTTCCACTGTCGGAGTTAAAGGCTGAGTCGTGTTACCAAATGCCATCAAGAAAAACTTGTGTTGGGGATATTCAGCTTGATAAGCCTCTACTTTCCTCCACACTTGCTTTTGAACAAACTGAGTATAGGTTTCGCGCTCTTTAAATTGACTAAGTTTGGAATTTTTACCAGCCATTGTCTTAACAAATACCACAGGTTTTTACAGAAAGTCGGCGACAGAAAAGCCCACTCCTTCCAAGGGTAGGATGAATATGATATGACTTATCTGCGAACTCGTTCTACATGCCTGCGATAAATATACCAAGGACCTGTATCGGCATTCTCCTGACCGCCACATGTAATTGGGGTTTGGAACGTTACTTCCCAGTAAGCACTGGGGTACTCAATATTACCGAAGAACTTTGAATTAAAATCATTTTCTCTGATTGGTTGCATACCTGTCGGAGGGCGAATAGATGAGACGAGAAATTCTTGACTTCGCCCAACATAACACCTTTCGCTATCTAAATAGATATCAGGTGCTTGCTTATACCAGTTAATCTCCCTCTTAAAATACGTGCCTTTAGGTGCAGTAATCCTCAAATAAACCCTAGAATTAGTTTGAGAATAAGCAGTGTCGGAGATCATCGCACTTGATATTCCACATACTAAACCTAAATACAAAAATACTCTTGGTAAATAGAACCTAGCGCTACTAATACTCATAACTGGAAATGATAGGATTACTGAGGTCAGATCGGCAATATAGTAAACATCTTATACTGTAAATTTAAGATTGACACCGCCCAAAGATGTAACGCCATGAAGCGGTGGTGTTGAAACTGACGTCAGACACTTCAGCTATAGCACTTCTCACTCGATTGCAATACAGTCGGAACCCCACCCCGGCTTTGCTGACGCAAAACCTAAGCGCTTGCGCTTGCGCTTAGGGGATTAAGGGGTGGGGTACGTATTGGACACAACCGAGAACTGCTATATAGTCTCTATACCTAAAGGTGATAACTTTTTTTAGGTTGTTGTAGTGCTGCTTCTTTGTGTTGGCGTTCCTGTTCGGCGCGTTGGTGTTCTTTTTATCGGACGTGATGTTTAAGAACGCCGCACGTTTAAACAACACCATTCTTTGCGTTTCCACAGAGTAGCAACCACCCATCCATGTTTTTCTAAAGTATCAGCAACGGCTTTCGATTGTTCGACTAAAATACCACTGAAGATTCCCCAAGTGCTGGGTTTGGCGATCGCACTCATTTGGGGAACCAGTTCAATAATTACTTCTGCTAGTATGTTACATATTATACCGTCAAATGGTGCGTTGATGAGTTTTGCCACAATATCTACACTACCTTGTGCCACAACTAAGCGTTCGGCATCAATATCGTTCATCAACAGATTTTCTTGAGTTGATTGCACCGCTAAGGGGTCAGTATCTACCGCGTAGACTTGCTTGGCTCCTAGTAGTAATGCCCCAATAGAAAGGATACCAGAGCCACAACCAATATCAGCAATTACCGTATCTTTTATCTGCTCTTTTTCTGTAACAAAAGCAGCAGGGGCTTGGGAAAATCGCATTTCCAAGGATTCCAGACACAACTGAGTTGTAGCATGGTTCCCTGTACCAAAAGCCATACCAGGATCGAGACGGATAATTAAGCGATCGCTCTTTTCTGGAACCGGATACCAAGCAGGATTAATTAAGAAGCGATCGCCTATTTCTTGCGGTAGCCAGTATTGTTTCCAGCTACTTGCCCAATCTTGTTCGTCAATGAACTGCCAATTTATAGTAGGTTCACTAACTTCCATACACAAAGCGTCTTGACGCAACCACATTGATAGTGCTGCTAAATCCAAAAGTTGTGCTTGAAAGATCGGCAAATAACCCCTAATCAGACTGTGATTTCCCTTTTTTTCGCTTGCTGTACCGCGACAGCCAAAATTTCCCAGTCGCCAAAAGACACTATCTTCTAGTTCTGGTTCACAAATAATTTGTAATTCCCACCAAGTGTTAGCCATGAATTTATTGGGGATTGGGGATTCTCCAGAGGAGACGCACTCGCGTTCGGGGATTAGGGATTGGGGATCGAGGATTGGGGATCGGCGATTGGGAAGAGACTTAAATAATTCTCCCTTGTCCTCCTTGTCCTCCTTGTCTCTATTCCCCGATCCCCGTTCGCGTAAGCGTCTCCGTAAGGAGAATCCCTGATCTCTATTCCCTGATCAAAGTGTTACAGTATACGCATCTCGAATTCCAGGTACTTTGGTAATCTCGGTCAAAATGCCATCGGGTAAGGGATCATCAAGACTGAGAACCATCACCGCATCACCGCGAACGATTTTCCGGCCTACCTGCATACTGGCAATATTGACATTAAAGCTGCCTAGTAGGGAACCAAGTTTACCAATGATTCCTGGCATATCCCGGTGTACAGTAAACAGCATGTGATGGCTGGGGGGAACGTTGATTGGGAAACCGTCGAGGTTTGTGAGGCGAATTTCTCTGTCACCTAACAAAGCGCCTGTGACAGCATGAGTACCCAAAGAGCCTGTGGCTTCTAAATGTATTGAACCAGCATAGTCTTTGATTGATGCATCTCGTGTTTCAATCACGCGGATTCCACGTTCTTTAGCTTCGATGCTGGCGTTAACGTAGTTTACCCGTTCTCGCAGTGCTTGGAATAGAAGTCCCTTGAGGGATGCGACTACCAACGGCTGACTTTTGTTGGTTGCTAGTTCACCTTGCAGGCTAACGTTGAGTAATTCTACTCTACCGCCTGCTAGTTGTCCGACAAGATTACCCAAGGTTTCGGCTAGTTGCATGTAGGGTTTGAGTTCTTCTAAAACATCTGGCCCTAATCCTGGAATATTTACTGCCGATCGCGCTGGTAATCCTAACAATACATCCCGGATTTGTTCAGCAACATCAATAGCCACATTCACTTGCGCCTCTGTTGTGGAAGCACCCAAGTGTGGAGTCAAGATGACTTCTTTACCCAAAGTTCTTAAACTTGATTCTCCCAGTGGTTCTGAATCGAATACATCGAGGGCTGCACCTGCAACTTTACCTTCTTTAATAGCAGTTGCGAGAGCTTCTTCATCAATGATGCCACCACGAGCGCAGTTAATAATTCTGGTGGTGGGTTTCATTTTTGCCAACAAATTGGCATTAATTAAATGAGTGGTTTCTGGAGTTTTGGGGATATGTAGGGTAATATAATCTGCCTGCTGCACTAATAAATCCATATCCACTAGTTGACAACCAAGCTGTTCAGCTCGTTCTGTGGAAATAAACGGATCATAAGCAAGCAATTTCATTCCCATTGCTTTAGCAACAGCAGCAACATGGGAACCAATTTTACCCAAACCGACAATCCCGATAGTTTTTTTGTAGACTTCAGCACCAACGAAGGTTTTGCGATCCCATTCGCCGCGTTTTACAGAAGCGTTTGCATCGGGAATATGACGAGACAAAGACAACATCATCGCCACTGCGTGTTCAGCAGCAGCGATTGTGTTTCCTTCTGGAGAGTTAACTACCACAATTCCTTGACGAGTCGCAGCAGCAACATCCACGTTATCTACACCGACGCCAGCGCGGCCAATAATTTTTAGCTGTGTCCCAGCTTCGATGATTTCTTTGGTGACGCGGGTTCCAGAACGAATCATCAGTGCATCGTATTCACCAATGATTTGTACTAACTCTTCTGCTTTTAAGCCTGTTTTGACATCAACAGTAGCGACTTGGGATAAGATGTCGATCCCTGCTTGGTCAATTGGATCGGAGACGAGAACCTTAGACATGATGGTTGGTTTTAAGCTAGAGGTAATGCGATCGCTGGAATATTAAGTTTAATGTTTATGTGTACCAGTTGAGCCAACAATACAAACAACGTTGATTTAGCAGTCCAGCTACACTTCTGCTTCAGCTTCCCTACTTTGCTTTTTGAGACTTGAGAGTAAACTTGACTTGCCTCTAACCCCATAAGTTTAAGTAGAGATGCAGAGATATATGTCAGACTCTCTCGCTAAATATAAACCATCAATGGTGCAAATACCTATATATTTATTAAATATTCCAAAAGTAGAGACGTGAAAAACAAGAACCCCAATTTTGCAAGAGTTGTCGAGGTTATTTGTCTACTACCTAACAAATTAATCGAAATTAATCTATCATTTTATCTATTTCCAGACCAGTAACATCACTAACTAATACTACTTGGTTAAGGTTTTTAGTACATAAAATTGGTATGTAGAGACGCGAAATTACCCTGTGGAATCTTGCTACGCGTCTCTACAAAAAATTGTGGGCTTAACACCAAGCGTATTGATGTATAGACCGTAAGTTTGCTGTCTATACTAACAATAGCATTACTGAATAATTCACTTTATCAAGTTTTAAAATATACGTATTTTTTCTATACCTGTTTTACTTCCATCGACAGCAGCATAGAGATACGGCTGTTAAATTCTGGTAAGTCATCAAAACCAAAACCCTTATTATTGAGGGTTTTGGTTTTCCTTGATGCCAAAATTATTAATTTCACGATTTCTAAATATACAGTTATGCCAGCAGATTTCGCAGGTAACAATTTAAATAATTCTCGAAATTTGAATGTTAATTATATCAACCAAAACTTTAGAGATTGGGTAGGAAAGAGTGATAAAAACGATTACTACAGTTTCAATCTCAGTAATCGTAGTAGCTTGAACTTAGTTGTAGATGGTTTGTCGGCTGATGCTAATTTACAACTGCTAAATAGTAGTGGTTATGTGATTTCAGCTTCTTATAATAGTAAAAAAAAGACAGAGTCCATCAGTGCAAATTTAGATGCTGGTAGCTACTATATTCGGGTTTACCGAGTCAATAAGAAGAAAAGTACTTACTACAACTTAAAACTTTCTGGCAACGAAGCGCCACAATCATTACAATTAAGCACTAGTAAAACCACTTATCAACAAAGCGAAACAGTTAATCTGAAAAACACCAGTATCTTTGATGGTAATGGTGCAGGTGACTTAGCGCGAGTAGCTTTTAGGTTGCAAAAAAATGGTGGTGAATGGCAAGATATCGGCGATACAGTGAATTTTATCGCCAATAGTAACGATAACCGCTACGCCAGTTTTGAATACAGTTTATCTGGTCTTGGTGTTGGCGACTATGTATTATCAGCAAAAGCCTACGATCAATCAGGTGCTAGTACAGACACTATACAAAACAGTTTTGGTATTGTACCTGTTTCCACTCAAGACTGGTTTGACTTGAATATTCAAGATGCAGGTATACGTGAAGCTGCAAGACAGCGCTTTACAGATAATGTCCTTGACCGCAACGATATGATTGCTATTTTTCGAGAAGCAAAAGATAGCAGTTTTGTTGATAGTAGCGAATTAACAGATTTGCGTACATTAGTTAATAATTCTTCTTTGTTCAGAATGCCAGATTATGTACGTGTTTTATCGAACAAAGTAGTTAATTCTGATCTTGCTAATCAAAGTTATCAAGGAAGTGTGCTAGGTAGTTTGTATGCAGGTAGCAGTGATATTCAACTTGAGAACTTAATTAGCAAGTGGTTTTTGGGTAGCGATCGCCCCACAAGTTCCTACAATTATCAATATGCTAATGGTTCTTTGTTTCAAAATGGCATTACTTATCAAGATATTAAACAAGGTAGTATTAATGACTGCTTTTTCCTCACAGGTTTAGCAGCAACTGCTTTTCGTTCACGTAGCATGATTGAGAATATGTTTATTGACAACGGTGATCAAACTTTCACCGTGCGTTTTTACAATTATGGAATTGCTGATTATGTGACGGTAGATAGATATTTACCTACCAATCAAGAAGGATATTTTGTTTACGGAAATAAAGGTAATTACTACGGAAATTTTGATAACGAGTTATGGCTAGCTTTGGCTGAGAAAGCTTACGCTCAACTTAACGAATCTGGGTGGATTTATCAAGATAATACCAATTCTTATAATGGCATTGGTAATGGTGGTTACGTCAGTGATGCACTCACAAATATCACAGGATTAAACACTTCTCTCGCCAATCTACTTAATTTTAACTCAATAGTGAATGCTTTCAATTCTAGGCAAATGATTGGTTTGAGTACAAAATCAGCAGTGATTGATGCAAATATTATTGCTAGTCATGCTTATGCATTAGTAGGTTACAATTCTTCAACTCAAATCTTTACACTATTTAATCCGTGGGGTATCGATAACGGCACTTCTAAACCGAGTATTATCGAATTGTCTTGGAATCAAATTGAAGCAAACTTTAGTTATTGGGATGGGACAACTAATAATATTGTTTAAAAAATAAGAAAATCAAGCATCAATCAAAAATTGTAGAGACGTTGCAGTGCAACGTCTTTTTATATTGGATAGGAAACCAACGATTTTTTATTTATACCCAAGCGATCGCTACATCATTTGAGTTGTGCAATATACAAAATTATTGTTTATATTTGCATTTCTTGAATTATCAAATCCAAACAAACTCATTTGTAAAACAATTAGCATTTTCGAGGATGATTATATAGTAATTATTGGCAAAGAGGGAGATAGTTTAATGCCATAAATCTTTTTAAAAGGAGAAAATACTTATGCCCAATCAAAGTAATAGTCAAAACTTGTTTGATGAACACGGGCTAAATATTACTCCTAAATACTCAGCAGATGATTTCAGTTCTCAAGATGATTATTATTTGCATTACAGTAATCGTAGTAGCTTTCAAACAACTGAAAATACTCTAGAATCAGATGTTAGTGATCAGCGACGAAAAAATAGTAAATCAAAAAATTCCGCATCATCTCAAGCAACCGCAGTAGACTTAGTAATACAAAATGCATTTGCTCCTAGTGTGGCAAATGCAGGTAGCACTATTCAAGTTTCTTATCAAGTAAAAAATAAAGGTAAAAATAGTGCTGGATTTAACTATACAGATTTTTATATTTCTAAAGACAAAAATATTAGTAGCGATGACTCTCTTTTAGGTTGGAACTGGCTTGGTAGTCTTGGATCTGGTAGTTCTACTTCTCAATCTCAAAATGTGAGTATAGATAGTAATCTTGCGCCCGGAAACTACTACATATTATACAGAGCCGATGCTTTAGATAATGTACTAGAAATTAGTAATACAAATAACGTTTTAGCACGGGAAATTACTATTACCAACACAGCAAGTGGAGGATATAATTCTACTTCTGGTTATGGCTTAATTAATGCTTCCGCAGCAGTGGCTAAAGCTACCAATCAAAATACCTTTGCTGATGTTCCTGACTTGGGTGGAAACAACTGGGGAGCTGATTTGGTAAAAGCACCAGAAACTTGGGCGCAGGGATATACAGGTAAAGGCGTGGTTGTGGCTGTTTTAGATACCGGAGTAGACTACAATCACCAAGACTTGAGTTCTAATATTTGGACAAATAGCAAAGAAATTGCTGGTAACGGCAAAGATGATGATGGCAATGGTTATATTGATGATTACTACGGTTGGAATTTTGACGGCAACAACAACAGTACTTTAGATGTCTATGGTCATGGTACTCACGTCTCTGGTACTATTGCTGGAGTGAACAATGGCTATGGTGTCACTGGTATTGCCTATGATTCTAAGATTATGCCAGTGAAAGTTTTAGATGACGAAGGCTCAGGTTCTAATAGTACGATCGCTAGTGGAATTTACTACGCTGTAGATAATGGTGCTGATGTAATTAACTTGAGTTTGGGTGGTGGACGTTTTAACGATACACTGCAAAAAGCAATTGAATATGCTAGCAACAAAGGTGTTATTGTGGTTATGGCAGCTGGTAACGATGGTGGTTCACAACCAGCCTATCCTGCTCGTTATGCAGACAAATATGGAATTGCGGTTGGTGCGGTAGATCAAAATAAAAATATTGCAGACTTCTCTAACCGTGCGGGAGCAAATCAACTTACTTACGTCACAGCACCCGGAGTCAATGTCTATTCTACACTTCCAGGTAACGAGTATGCCTTGTATAGTGGCACATCAATGGCAGCTCCCCATGTCGCGGGTGTAGTTGCTTTGATGCTGAGTGCTAACCCCAACCTAAGTGATGCTCAAATACGTCAAATCCTAGCAGAAACATCAGGAAATACCACAACGCAAGCTGCAAACTATAGCGAGAGTAGTACTTCTATAACTGAAAACAAAACTCATAGCTTAAGTTATGACACTAACATGAGTGCTATTTCTAGTTTTGATAATATTACTTCTACTTGGAGTCGTAGCTATATAAATAGGGATATTGTTACTTCTGCTAGTAATCCCAATTCCACAAATGAGAATCATAACAATACCTTGCCAAACTCATCTGCATGGACGCAATTTTGGCATGACTACAAGAACAGTGTAATTGGTGATAACAGCACTAGCACAAGTAATTATAATGATTCGGAAACAGAAAGCATAATTGAAAAACGTAAAGTTTTACCAGATAATTTGTCTGCGTCTATTATTAATATCACCTGAGCAACAAGATCCCCGACTTTTTGAAGAAGTCGGGGATCTGGCTTTGTCAATAGAAGATGTTGTTAAATAACTTGTGCAGACGGCTGCATTCACAATGTAGGTCGATGCATTCACAATGTAAGTCGATACATTCATAATGTAAGCCGATGCATTCACAATGTAAGCCGATGCATTCACAATGTAAGCCGATGCATTCACAATGTAAGCCGATGCATTCACAATGTAAGCTGATGCATTCACAATGTAAGCCGATGCATTCACTTAATGCCAGGATAATTGCTGAGGGTTGTCATCCCGCCCAGAACTAAAGTTCCGGGCTAATAGCTTAAGTCCACTTAAGTGGACTGAAATATGTAGTTTAGTCTATTAGTTCATATCTTGCATCAGCTTTTCATTCCGCCAATAAATAAATTTATTGGCTAATAGCTAAAGTCAGATAAATCTGACTAGGACGGTGTTTGAGTCCGTTTTAACTGACTTATGCTATTAGCCTCACCAATTACTTCTGAGGCGGGATATGGGGTTTGTGCAAGATATCAGTTAGTCTACTTCAGTAGAATTTAGCTATCAGCCTTGGAATTTCATTCCAAGGCGGTTTAGTAGCAAAGCGGGGATTTAGTCAGATGTAGAGAATAAAAGTGCAGTGTTCAAAATTTCTAACTTAACGTCCCACCAATTTATCTCGCAGATGCTTAATCTTATCCCGTAACTTCGCCGCCTCCTCAAATTCTAGTTTCTTCGCCGCTTCTTTCATTTGTGCTTCCAGTTGTGTGATCAACTGTGGAATATTTTCTAACGGTAGTTCATTTATATGTTGATCAACTGTTTCTATTTCTTGAGAATTTAATCTTCGAGAAACTTCCAAAAAAGACAAGATTGCATTACTAGATTTCTTCACGATTGGCTGCGGTGTAATTCCGTGCATCTTGTTATGTGCCATTTGAATACCCCGACGGCGTTCGGTTTCATCAATGGCTTTAATCATGCTATCGGTGAGATTATCTGCATACATAATCGCTTGTCCTCGAACGTGACGTGCTGCTCTCCCGATAGTTTGAATTAAGGAACGTTCTGCACGTAAAAAACCTTCTTTGTCTGCATCTAAAATTGCAACTAGAGAAACTTCTGGTAAATCCAAACCTTCCCGTAACAAGTTGACACCAACCAACACATCAAAATTAGCGTCGCGCAAGTTTTGGATAATTTCTATTCTTTCAATCGAGTTAATTTCAGAGTGCAAATACCGCACCCGAATACTATTTTCTTGCAGATAATCGGTTAAATCTTCTGCCATGCGTTTAGTTAAAGTCGTAATTAAGACTCGTTCATTACGGTCTACGCGGTCTTTAATTTCACCCAATAAATCATCAATTTGTCCTTCTGTAGGACGCACAATAATTTCTGGATCAAGAACGCCAGTTGGTCGAATTATTTGCTCGGCTATATGTCCCTCGGAAATTTCTAATTCCCAATTTCCTGGCGTCGCAGAAACAAAAACACACTGGTTAACTTTTGACCAAAATTCTTCTGCTTTTAAAGGTCGGTTATCCGCAGCGCTAGGTAAGCGAAAACCATGCTCAATCAAGACTTTTTTTCTAGCTTGATCGCCATTATACATACCCCGAATTTGAGGTACGGTAACGTGAGATTCATCAATAACTAACAACCAATCTTTGGGGAAATAATCAATTAAACATTCTGGTGGTTCACCAGCTTGTCTTCCTGCAAGGTGACGAGAATAGTTTTCCACACCGTTGGAATAACCGACTTCGCGCAACATTTCCAAATCATAGCGGGTACGCTGATCTATTCTTTGCGCTTCGAGTAATTTCCCGGCTGATTCTAACTCTGCTTTACGTTCTTTTAATTCTTGAGCGATCGCATCACATGCTTCTTCTAATCTTTCTTCTGGTGTCACAAAGTGACGCGCAGGATAGAGGTTCACTGCTTGTAAACTCTGGAGAATTTCACCCGTCACCGGATCAACGTAACGAATGGCGTCAACTTCATCACCGAAGAACTCGATGCGAATAATCCGATCTTCGTATGCTGGGCCAATTTCGAGGACATCACCCCGGACGCGAAACCGTCCCCGTCCCATTTCTATATCATTACGGCTATATTGAACTGAGGCTAAATCTCGCAAAATTTGTCTTTGATTAACTTCCATTCCTACTTGAAAGGGAATCGCAGCTTTGAGATATTCTGAGGGAATTCCCAAACCATAGATACAGCTAATCGACGCAACAACGATCACATCACGACGTTCAAAGAGCGATCGCGTTGCTGAGTGTCGCAACATATCTATCTCATCGTTGATAGAGGCTGTTTTTTCAATATAAGTATCGGTAACAGGAATGTACGCTTCTGGTTGATAATAGTCGTAGTAACTAACAAAGTACTCAACTGCGTTGTTAGGAAAGAATTCTCGCAACTCATTACAAAGCTGTGCTGCGAGGGTTTTATTGTGCGCCAGTACCAATGTCGGTTTACCGACCTTTTCAATCACTGATGCGACTGTAAATGTCTTCCCGGTTCCGGTTGCGCCTAGTAATGTCTGATAATGATTGTGATTTTGGATACTACTAACTAGCTGTGCGATCGCTTGTGGCTGATCGCCGGTTGGACTGAAGGGTGCTTGAAGACAAAATTTTGTCATGCAGTGTTGCTCTAAATACCCTAAATACCTATCTCATAGTAGCGAATAGAGACCGGCGATTGGGGGGACAAGGGGGACAAGGGGGACAAGGAAGATAAAGAAATACAAGAGAAAAATAACTAATGTCCTAATACCATTTCCATATGAAGATGCATAGAAAGAACCCCACCGCCTTCGGCACCTCCCCTTGGTAAGGGGAGGTTGGGAGGGGTTAAAATAATGTGCAGCTTCATATTTAATTGGTATAACACCGATTCCTGATCTCCTATCCCCTATCCCTAACCTATTGATTTTTACTTATGTGTAGTTTTTAAACAACCTTATAGATATACAATATTTTTTAAAGTTAAACTGAGATATATAGAAAAAACTTCACTTAGGTTGAATTTTTGTAAAAAATCCTTAACAATCTAGAGGTATTAGTTTATGGCTGTCAGCAGCAATGGTAAGGCAGTAAGTCCTAGCCAAAAGCGTGCCAAATTAAAGGGGGAAACTACAATGGAAGTTGAAAATAATAAACTTGAAAACTCAAATACAGAGCAAGCAAACTCGTCCGATAAATTAGAAGTAACTGATACACTTGCCATTGCTGGAACACGTCCCATTGCTGCTAGCGATTTGCAAGTAGCAGAAACAGTCTCGATTGCTGGTATACGTCCCATTGGCACAAGTAGCTTGGAAGTTGTAGAAACAATTAACATTATGGGTTTGCGTCCCATTGGCGCAAACACAATGCATGTAGTTGATACAATGAATTTGTCTGGAATTCGTCCTATTGCTTCTAGTTCTTTGATAGTTTCTGAAACCTATTCTGTAATGGGTAATCGTCCAGTAGCATCAAATACTGTTGATGATTCCGAATTTTTGATGGGTTATCTGGATTAGTGAAAAGAAGAATTAAATATAATTTAATTTATTAACCCGGTTTACTGAAAAGCCGGGTTTTTTATAGAAATCCGGTTTGGTTTATAAATTTAATCGTGAACACAGGGAACAGGGAACAGAAAGTTTACCTAGCTTCGCAAAAATCAAATAAGATTCCTATATAGCATTTCTAAATCATTAGCCCTTTGGGCAGGCTGCGCCAACATGAACAACAAGATCCCTGACTTCTTTTGTGAAGTCAGGGATCTTGTTTTCTCAATATTCACAACTCATTTATGATTGCTATATATGAAATTATTTTAGTTATTAGTTATTAGTTGTTAGTTTTTAGTTGATCCCTGATATTTATTTGTTGATACTCAAATAAGAAATAATATAACCAATATATTTGTCCTCTCTCTTTCTATAGAGTAACTAATATGTCTGTGGAAAGAAGGCTAAAGCCAAAATTATAGGTTAATTTGTAAACATCAAAGCTAAACAAATCAAACTTGTTCATCGATTTACGGTAACTTTGAAAATAAAGCTTATATAAAGGGGACTGATTTATGAGTTTAGAAGATAGGGCAAAAGCTACAGCTAAAAATGTAGAAGGCAAAGCTCAAGAAGCATTGGGAAATGTAACTGGAGATCCAGAAGATAAAGCAGAAGGTAAAACAAAGCAAGCAGAAAGCGAAGTACGTCACTCTGTAGAAGACGTCAAAGACAATATCAAGAAAAAGATTGACTAATCTCAAGTTCATAGCAGCAAAAATAAATTTATTCATTAGTTGCTGAGTAGAAAACTAATGAATAAAATACAGAATCAGCCGTCTTCCCTTGTGGAGGCGGCTTTACATATTTAAAATTCTATAAATTTTTAGCTAATGTACTAATTACAACTATTACAAAAAGTTAAATTATTAGCAATAAATATATTATTGTTTCTCTTAAAACCTTTAATTCCTAAGTTTTTGGAAAATCTATGTCTAGTTATTGACATTATTTATGGTGAAAACTACCATAAAATAAATAAGCATCCTAAAAAAAGGGGGGCGATCGCATGACGTGTTACCCAGGGGTATTGAACCAGGAATTAATTCCGCGTGCAGAAGATTACAGCCTACTGACAGACCTTTATCAGCTGACAATGGCAGCTTGTTACGCTGGTGAAGGCGTAGAACAACAACGGGCAAGCTTTGAGTTATCTGTTAGAAAATTACCAGAGGATTTTGGCTATTTAATCGCCATGGGGCTAGCTCAGGCGTTGGAATATTTAGAAAAATTTTGCTTTACTTCCACTCATATAGAAGCTTTGCGTTCGACGGGAATTTTTGCTCATGCACCACAACGCTTTTGGTCACTGCTAGAATCAGGAAGTTTTAGCGGGGATGTATGGGCAGTACCAGAAGGTACAGCAGTGTTTGCCAATCAACCACTTTTACGGGTAGAAGCACCTTTATGGCAAGCACAACTGGTGGAAACTTATCTACTTAATACCCTCAACTACCAGACATTAATTGCCACACGGGCTGCTAGAATGCGTGATGTTGCAGGTGAACGAGCAAATTTGCTGGAATTTGGTACCCGACGAGCGTTTAGTCCCCAAGGCGCGTTGTGGGCAGCAAGGGCAGCATTAGCAGCTGGTTTTGATGCTACATCAAATGTGTTGACAGCGCTACAACTGGGCGAGAAGCCAAGTGGTACGATGGCGCACGCTTTGATAATGGCACTAACAGCAACCGAAGGTAGCGAGGATCAAGCTTTCGCTGCATTTCAAGAATATTTTCCAGGTGCAACCTTGTTAATTGATACTTACGATACCATTGCTGCTGCTGAACGATTAGCTCTTAAAATCAACTCTGGAAAAATGAAATTGAATGGTGTGAGATTAGACTCTGGTGATTTAGTAGGATTATCAAAAAAAGTGCGATCGCTTCTACCAGGTGTATCAATAGTTGCGAGTGGTGACTTAGATGAGCAAGAAATTCTATCTTTAAAAAATGCAGGTGCTGAGATTGATAGCTATGGCGTGGGAACCAAACTCGTAACAGGAAAACCTGTAAATGGAGTCTATAAATTAGTAGAAATTAATGGCATTCCGGTAATGAAAGAATCGAGTGGTAAGATGACTTATCCGGGACGCAAACAAGTTTTTCGTTCTTCCGTAGCAGGTAAAGTGAAAATAGATTGTTTGGGATTAGCAGATGAAACTAATTTGGGAGAACTACCTTTATTGCAACTATTCATGCAAGCAGGAAAACGGATGCAATCACCAGAAAACTTAGCAACAATTCGTCACCGTACCGCCGCCTCCGTAGCAAGTTTACCCGAACAAACTCGATATTTAGAAAATCCCATATCAATACAAATGATATTATCTGAAAAATTACATAGATTGACAGAAGAAACCAAGAAAAAACCAGCATTGGTTAGTGGTTAGTAATCAATAAGCAATTACCAATTATCAATTACCAATTACCAAAAAATGAAAATAGCTTTATTTGGAACTAGTGCTGATCCACCAACGGCTGGACATCAAGCGATTATTAAATGGTTGTCACAGCATTATGATCGTGTAGTCATTTGGGCGGCTGATAATCCTTTTAAATCGCATCAAACACTTTTGCAGCATCGGGTAGCAATGTTACATCTACTCATAAATGATATATATTTACCACACCATAATATTAGTCTGGAACAAGAACTCAGCAGTTTCAGAACCTTAGAAACTTTGGATAAAGCCAAACAGCGTTGGGGAACAGAAACAGAATTTACTTTGGTGATAGGTTCAGATTTACTTTCTCAACTACCACGCTGGTATCGAGTTGAAGATTTATTACACCAAGTCCAACTTTTGGTTATACCACGACCGGGATATATCATAGATCAATCCAATTTACAGGCAGTGGAAGATCTCGGAGCAAAAATAGCGATCGCTGAGTTACATGCTCCAGATGTATCCTCTACAGCTTATCGTAACAGTGGAGATTCCGAAGCTCTCACGCCCCCTGTAATTGACTATATTAATCAACAGCATTTGTACAAATGCCAGGACGCATCCAGAAAAAGCTTGCAGATACGCTAAATCAACAACCTTTGGCTGATTTCAAAGTTGGTGTTGACAATGTAATTTTTTCAGTAGATACTGCTCAAAATCGACTCCTAGTACTATTAATCATGCGACAACAGGAACCCTATGTAAATTATTGGGGTCTTCCAGGTACTTTAGTACGTCGAGGCGAATCGTTAGAAGACGCAGCCTATCGCATTCTAGCTGAAAAAATCAAGGTCAAGAATCTTTATTTAGAGCAATTATATAGTTTTGGTGGACCTAGCCGTGACCCAAGAGAAGCAACTGATAGTTATGGGGTGCGTTATCTCAGTGTCAGTTACTTTGCTTTAGTGCGATATGAAGAAGCCGAATTAATTGCTGACAAAGTTGCTGGTATCGCTTGGTATCCAGTCAAACGAGTCCCACAATTAGCCTTTGACCATAATGAAATTTTGGCATACGGACACAGACGTTTAAAAAATAAATTGGAGTACAGTCCGGTCGCTTTTGAAGTTTTGCCAGAAACCTTTACTTTAAATGATTTATATCAGTTGTATACTACCGTTTTAGGAGAGAATTTTTCCGATTATTCTAATTTTCGGGCGCGTTTACTCAAGTTAGGCTTTTTATGTGATACAGGGATTAAAGTATCGCGAGGTGCAGGGCGTCCAGCTAGTTTATATCGATTTGATGCAGAAGCATTTGCCCCTTTTAAGGATAAACCATTGGTTTTTATTTAAGGCAGAAGGTTTAATTTTTGACTTCTAAACCAATAACCAATGACTAATGACTAATGACCATTGACTATTATGAAAATTGCGATCGCTCAACTCAATCCTACCATTGGTGATTTACCAAAAAATGCTCAAAAAATCCTTGAGGCTGCACAACAAGCAGTAGCAAAAGGCGTGCGTTTATTGTTAACACCGGAACTGTCTTTGTGTGGCTATCCTCCACGAGATTTATTATTAAATCCCAGTTTTATTGAAGCAATGGGTATTACCTTGCGACAATTAGCTAGAGATTTACCACCAAAATTAGCAGTATTAGTCGGAACTGTAGAAGAAAATTTCCAAGCAAAAAAAACTGGTGGTAAAAGTTTATTTAATAGCATTGCTTGGTTGGAAGCGGGTAAGGTCAAACAAATTTTTTACAAGCGCCTTTTACCTAGTTATGATGTCTTTGACGAACACCGCTATTTTGAACCAGGTTTGCAAGCGAATTATTTCACTCTCGATAATATCAATATTGGTGTCACTGTTTGCGAAGATTTGTGGAACGATGAAGAATTTTGGGGCAAACGTAGTTACACTGTCAACCCGATTGCTGATTTAGCAATTTTGGGTGTGGATTTGATTGTGAATTTGTCCGCTTCACCTTACACCCTCAGCAAACAAAGGTTTCGCGAAGCCATGCTAAGTCACAGTGCAGTACGTTTTCGCCAACCGATTATTTATGCTAACCAAGTGGGTGGTAATGATGATTTAATTTTTGATGGTAGAAGTTTTGCGTTAAATCGTCAGGGTGAAATTATTTGTCGATCGCGTGGATTTGAAACTGATTTATCAATTATTGAATTTGATCAAGAAGCACGGGATTTAAAGTTAGGTTTGATTGCGCCTAATTGTGAATGTGAGGAAGAAGAAATCTGGCAAGCTTTAGTTTTAGGTGTGCGAGATTATGTCCGTAAATGTGGTTTTAATAAAGTAGTTCTGGGTTTAAGTGGTGGAATTGATTCTTCTGTTGTGGCTGCGATCGCAACAGCAGCACTTGGTAAAGAAAATGTCCTCGGTGTTCTCATGCCTTCTCCCCACAGTTCTAAGCATTCCATCACTGATGCTTTGGCATTGGCAGCGAACCTTGGTATTAAAACTAATACATTGCCCATCGGTGATTTAATGCAAGTATATGACAAAACCTTTGCAGATTTATTTGCTGATCATGAGTTTGGACTAGCAGAAGAAAATATTCAATCTCGAATTCGGGGTAACTTATTGATGGCTATCTCGAATAAATTTGGTCATCTTCTCCTCTCAACAGGTAACAAATCAGAAATGGCTGTTGGTTACTGCACTCTTTACGGTGATATGAATGGTGGTTTAGCAGTCATAGCCGATGTTCCCAAAACCCGCATTTATGCACTATGTCTCTGGTTAAACCGCAACAGCAAAATTATTCCTCACAACGTCCTTACCAAAGCACCCAGCGCTGAACTTAAACCTGGTCAGGTTGACCAAGATTCTCTACCACCCTACGATATCCTTGACGATATCTTGCAACGCCTGATTCAAGATCACCAGTCACCCGCCCAAATTGTCAGCGCTGGACACGATGTAGCCATTGTTGATAAAGTGATCAAGATGGTAGCTAGGGCAGAATTCAAGCGGCGACAAGCACCCCCAGGATTAAAAATTACAGATCGCGCTTTTGGTACTGGTTGGAGAATGCCTATTGCTAGTAATTGGCTGGCTGTTAAAAATGTTTATCAGACTTTGGAACGAGTAAGATAGAGAACATCCCAAATGTTTAAAATCCCAGCAGACTGGAAGTCTGGGGCTATACAGACAAAACCTGCCTACGCAGGCTAGAATTAGTCCGCGCAGGGCGAACATCGCTCTTGTTTTTTCAAAAATTGGGATGCTCCCATAAGATACTTATCCCAGAGTTTAAAATTAGGGTGGACAAACAGTCCACCCATATCCATTTAATAAACTTCCTTTATACACCAAAAGAGATAAAAATTCTTTGTGTCTTGGGACCTTAGTGGTTCAAAAATTTTCACCACCAAGTCATACCATTTCACGTTAATCACGATACACATAAATTTTGTAGAGACGCGATATATCGCGTCTCTACAGGGTCTGTATTTGTATCAGATTTTTTGTGAAATGGTATCACAAAGGAACTTAGTAAATATTTTCAAGACAACATTATGTAAAAAAATCAGTATTTTGGAGTACTGCTTATTTTTTTGATTCAAGCCAATTTAGAAACTCGCTAATCTCACCACCTGAAGGGCGATCGCTAGCAAATTGTTGATATAGAAATCGTAGTTTAGCAACACTGAATTGCGATATTTTTTCATCAGCCCAAAATTCCAGTTCGCTTTTAGCATCATCTAATGCTTGTTCTTCTGTCGGTAGCCAAAATTTGAGGAATATCTTGCCTTCCTTATACAGGAAAATATCAAAGCCAAGCCTGTTTTCTAGTTCGTATATTTTTGCCTGACATTTACCTACCTGTAAAGTATGTAGTAACTTTTGCTTATATTGTATATGTAGCATTTTCACCCCTAAATACGTT
The DNA here is from genome assembly GCA_019359115.1 of Pelatocladus maniniholoensis HA4357-MV3. GTDB lineage: Bacteria > Cyanobacteriota > Cyanobacteriia > Cyanobacteriales > Nostocaceae > Pelatocladus > Pelatocladus maniniholoensis. Next base: position 43,866 of record JAHHHW010000086.1, on the reverse strand, counting down.
TTTATGACTCAGAGTTAGATTGACATTTTTTACCAGTGAATTTCAGTGATACAAATCACTCTTATGGATAATTGACAAAAAGCTTTTACTCTGCTGGTAAAAATAGGGAAAATCGCCAAGTAATTAGGGCGACTGCACAGTAAGCGACTATTTAACACCTGCTTTTGCACGGTGGGCATTGCTCACTCCACAATTATAAATAAATAGTGTTAATAAAAGTTAACGCGATGCTAACAACGCATTATATGGAAGAAGTGGAATATTTGTGCGATCGCCCTGTGAACGATTATGGTAAGTCTATCTTAGAAGATATTTTTGTAGAACTAACTGGACATCAATTAAATTAATATTACACGCCTAATTCGCGTAGAGTAGCTTCCATTCTAGTAACGCTTTCATACTTACCCTGTTGTTCGTACAAATCACGCGCTTTTCTAAAAATAGCGATCGCTTCTTTGGCTTTACCTTGTTTTTTTAACATTGTCCCCCGTAACTCATAAACTTGGGGATTTTTGGGAGCAAGTTGCACTGCTTCTTCATAAGCCCATTGAGCACTATTATAGTCTCCCAATCGTACTAAAACAGTGCCTAAACCTATATAGGCATTGACATTACCACGGTTTATCTGTATTGATTTACGATAAGCGTTTTTCGCTCCGTTATTATCACCTAAGTTACCACTGATATAACCTAAAGCATATTGATAATCACTATTATTGGGATCAAGAGCAACAGCCCGACGATAAGCAGTTAATGCGGCGGAGAAATTTCCTTGTAAAGCATACAGATAACCTATGCCAGAATAGATAGAAGGGTTTTTTGGCTCTAGGTTTGCTGCTTGTTGGTATACAGCGATCGCACCACTATAATCGCCTGTCTCTACTAATCTGCGTCCTTGTTCTAACAGGTCTTTTACCTCTTGAGTGCTTTGGCGCTGTACTATTAATACCTGAGCCTGAGTCACTGAAGGCATTATTGTAGCAATGCTTCCTATTAAAAGAACACTAAATAACAATGAAGTTCCTTTGTACACAGCAAACAACCTGAAAGTTTGTGCCAATTGAACAGATTTTCTCTGATTGTTTGTCCATTAAAACAAAAATCTTTTCTTTTGCAAACTCCATATGCTTATTTTTTACCAAATATTCATAAGATTTCTCGTTTTTGCTTTTTTGGTCGATAGCTAATTTATAGCATCTGCTTTGATAATTATAAATATTAGCAGCAATCAATAGCCAATCATCGCAATACTTGAATTATTGGTTATAAATAATACAAAATTCTAATTTTAAACTCAAAATTCTAACTATTGGGGCATGACGAGCCAAATTGATAAAGCAGACAATAGAATTATCTTGAAAAGGGGTATAAGTAGGTATGTATGAATGAATGTAATAAAAATCATATTTTCATCTTACCTATAAGGATTTTAGGGTGAGGGACTAAGAGGTTGTTTGAAAAGTGGTCTATTGTGATTTTAAGCACCTGTATATTGCCCATAGCACTGCTTGAAAAGGGGGGAAACTGAACTAAAAAATCCCTCTTTTTAAGGGGGATTTAGGGGGATATACAACGTTTTACTACCGACAGCAGGACTTTTCAAACATCCTCTAAGAGTTTCCTGTTCCCTACCTCTACAAATGAATTTAATTTTGTGCAATTACTTATGATTTTAACTACAACTGACGTGATTCAAGGAGCAATTATCCAATCATATTTGGGTATTGTGACAGCCGAAGTCGTTTACGGAAGCAATTTTCTACGAGATTTCTTTGCAGGTTTGCGAGATATTATTGGTGGACGCACTGGTAGCTACGAGCGCTTATTTGAAGAAGGTCAACACAAAGCACTGGCAGAATTAGAGCAACGAGCATTACGTTTAGGTGCAGATGCAGTTATTGGTATTGAAATTGATACAGGTACAATCAATGTTGATCAGTCAGGAGTATTACTATTAATCACAGCTACAGGTACTGCTGTGAAGATGCGTTAGAAAAGTTACAGCCCAATTACTTTTCAAACAACCTCTAAAAAGTCACATCTGAAATTTCTAATCATATATATTCTCCATCTGTGATTGCCAAGCTATTTATTATGGAAAACTAGTATAGATACTTGATAACAGTTGTAGAAAGAAAAAACTATATATTAGTTTACATTTTTTAATCCAAATTAACGTATTTTGTCATCCAAATTTGCTGTCATTATTGTGATTTTTTATTACAAAAAAACACAAAATATCACACGCCTTACTGTTAACAAAACCTAATACTCAAGGTAGATATATTAACTCTTTCTGTTGATAGATATGAAAAAGTATAGATAAGAATTTAATTTGGAGATAACTAACAAAATATCAGAAGAAAAATTAAAAAATTAATCAGGAGAAATTAATTTATGTCTTACGTAAATCGTGGCACTGGTGAAGTTATTAATGAACCTGTTGGAGTGACTCCAGTAGTTGATTACCATGACCGCGTTCGTTGGGGGCCGATTATTTCTGGCTTACTAATTGCGATCGCCACTCAATTAATTTTAAGCGCGATTATTGGTGCGCTTGGAGCAGGTAGCATTGAAGCTTCAGGTAGACCAAGAACCATAGCGCCTAATATTGCTGGTAATGTTGGTATTTGGTCAACTATAGCTTTGTTAATCTCCCTTTTTACTGGTGGTTGGGTGACAACCCGCGCCTGTGGCCCTATGAACCGCAATACAGCTCTCCTCAACGGTGCGATTCTCTGGGCTACAACTTTAGCAGTTAGTTCTTGGTTACTGGCTAGTGGTGTATCAGGCGCTTTTGGTATTGCTGCTTATAATGCAGGAGAAGTGATTAACCAAATTCAGCAACCAGGTGGTGTAGCTGTACCACAAAACTTACCCAACCTTACCGCTCAACAAGCTCGTGAAGTTGCAGCAAATATACGTTCTGGCTTATGGTGGTTTGTTTTTGGCTCTTTACTAGGTTTAATTGCTGCTATGATTGGAGCGGTTGTTGGCGCTCGTAATCCTCGCAATCAGACAAGCTACAGGTAAGGTTAGTGGTTAGTAGTTAAGTTTTAAAGTTATACCATTTCCATACAAAGATGCATAGAAAGAACCCCACCCACCCCCCAGAGGGGTGGGTGGGGTTAAAATAATGTGCAGCTTTACAGAGAATTGGTATTAGTAAGTAGTAGTTAACTAATAACCAATAACTATTTACCATTTTAAATAAGCTGCTTCTACACCCTTTTCTCGCCTAAGTTTACCATCTTTTTCAAACCAGTCAATTACTTGCTCTGTTGTCAAATCTTCAATAGCAACATTGTACTCTTGGGCGATATGCTTCAAAAGTTTTAATGATGAAATAGTCAATCGCGATAAAAACTTTTCTGAGGAAGATAATAAAGCTGCATCTACTTTTGCTGACTCTTCCAAAGTTAGAAACTGTTCTGATGGTTGTTGAGATATTACCATAAGCATTACATGAAACTTTTCGTCTCTTACAACTTAACGTGGGGGACATTGTTGACGCAAAGGCTGTTTAGCTAAGTAATCTAACTCTATCTGCTGTAATAAACTTGTCCAAATATCAGAAACTTTGGTGTCCGATTGGCTACAGGCGCGTAACTCCACTACTGTTGAGAGTAAATCAAACCATAAACCTTGTTCAGCGTAGACAGAAAGACGTTCTCTTGAAGTTGATCGCTTTAATCTGTTAGCTACATTATTCTTGATAGCAACTCGCTGCACCCAGCCGTGTACACTAATTACAGAGCGGGGAGAAGGGTCTTGTATATCGCAAACTATCGAGACAGACCACTGATAGGTTTGATTGATTGTCAAAGGCTGAACTTGATCATTATTAGGTAAAGTTAAACTTGTGATAGTAGCTTTACTGCTGGGTTTAAAATTAGTTTGATATACCAAATTACGTGGACGCAACTTTTCATCTACTGTGTGGAGAGAAAATAGCATCGTTTGAGCCGTATTGTCAGGTATATACCAGAAAAACTTGGGATACGCAGCAGTTGTCAATCCTAGATTAGTTGATGGTAACAATAAGACTAAAAGTGGTTGCTCGCCAAAAATACAGCCACCTCTACGTGTACTACCATTTTCCCGACGTCCGGGAAGACTCTTGGTTGGAACCTTGACTTGGACACTTCCACTTTGCTGATTGCGGTTGTTAACCTGATTTGGTTTACTTGAAGTTTGTGGTTTAGCAATTGTCTGTGTGAAAGCTACCGAAGGTAAACCACACAGAAGTAATTTTAAAAGCAAAGACAGGCTTATTTTGAGATAATTTGGGCGATACATTCAAGTTAAAAATTTACAACTGTCTCACCGAAGACCGTATCCACCCACACTCAGACGTAATTAACTTATCCTCGTTCCTAATCCACAGTTTACCATAAGTAATCCTGCTGGTTTGTAATGAGCGCTAAAGCGCTCAATTAAGCACGCTTGGTGCTGACTACAAACTAAGCAGCGATTAAACCATTGTGCCTCAGCAAGGCTTCAGTACTAGGTTCGCGACCCCGAAAAGATTTAAACACTTCCATAGGATGTTTGCTACCACCGAGTGCTAAAACCGTATCACGGTAGCGTTTACCTGTAGTTTTTACAGCTTGTTCGTCTTCTAAACCAACTTCTTCAAAAGCAGCAAAAGCATCTGCACTCAGTACTTCTGCCCATTTATAGCTGTAATAACCTGCGGCGTATCCACCTCCGAAAATATGTCCAAAAGCACACAAGAATGAATCTTCTGGTAACGGAGGTATGACAGTAGTTGTTTTGGCAATACGATCGCGTACATTTTTAGGAGTTTCACCACCACCAGGATGGTAACGGTGATGTAGTTCGATATCCAACAGGCTAAAGTGGAGTTGACGCAACGTCGCGCTACCACTCATGTAATTTTTGGCTGCTAATAGCTTTTGATAATAATGTTCTGGCAAAAGTTCGCCTGTTTCGTAATGCCTAGCCATGCCAAATAAAGTAGCTCTGTCATAGCACCAGTTTTCCATAAACTGGCTAGGTAATTCCACCGCATCCCATTCGACATTATTAATACCCGCTGCTGAAGTATAATCTACCTTCGTCAGCATGTGATGTAAACCATGACCGAACTCATGGAATAAAGTCTCTACTTCCGAGAAAGTCATCAGACTAGGCTTACCATCAACAGGTGGTGTCTGGTTACACACCAAATATGCCACAGGTAAGCGAGTCTGACTTACACCATTTTCCGTGACTTTACCCCGATTAATACAGATATCCATCCAAGCACCACCGCGCTTTTCCGCAGGACGACTGTAGGGATCTAAATAAAAATAGGCGATCGCTTTACCCGTTTCATCAGCAATTTGGAAATATCGCACATCCTCATGCCAAACTGGTGCTTGACCATCAGCAGAAGTCACACTCACACTAAATAGTCTTTTCACCAATCCAAACAAGCCATTCAACACTTGGGGAAGAGGAAAATAGGGACGCAATTCTTCGGCGGTAAAAGCAAACTTTTCTTCTCGCTGACGTTCAGCCCAAAACGCCATATCCCAATGTTTTAAATCATTGGTTTGAGCAACTCCCTTACTTGCAGCAAAAGCTTTTAATTCTTCTAACTCCTTGACAGCAGCATCATAGCTAGCACCGCGCAGTTCCTCCAACAGCTTTTCTACAGCCTCGACATTAGGAGCCATTTTACTTGCTAAACTAACTTCTGCATAAGTCTTGTAGTCAAGTAACTCTGCTAATTCTTGACGCAATTTTAAAATGCGCTCAATGATGGGATTATTATCCAACTCTCCCTCAGCAGCACGGCTGACATAAGCTTTGTAAAGCACCTCCCGCAAATCCCCGCGAGTGCTGTATTGCATAAAAGGATAGTAACTGGGAAAATCCAAAGTGATGCGCCAAGGGCCATTTTCAGGAGTAGCATTTTGTGATCCCGCATCTCGTGCAGCTTGTGCGGCTAAACTCAGTAAACTAGGCGGTAAACCGTCTACTTCTTCTTTCTTTGTCAGCGTCAAGCTAAAAGCTTTAGTTGCATCCAAAACATGATTAGAGAATTTAGTAGAGAGTTCCGCTAACTCCATTTGGATATTATTAAAGCGATCGCGTACTTCACCTTGTAAACCCACGCCAGAAAGTTCTGCATCACGGATCGCAGCTTGGACAATGCGCTGTTGGGCCGAGTCAAAACCATTCCAAGCATCACTCGCACCAACGGCTTTAAAAGCATTGTAAATTGGTTGACTTTGACCAAGCTTATTAGAAAACTGCACCACATGAGGCTGCACAGTTTCAAAAGCTTCCCGCAGTTGGGGGCTATTTTTCACACCCATTAAATGGTTGACAACACCCCAACTCCAACTCAGACGTTCTGTGATTTTTTCTAAAGGTTCTACTAAACCACTCCAACTAAGCTCAACATCAGCTTCCAAGTTGGTTAATTCTTGTTCTAATTCTGCCAGTAACTGATTAAACGCTGGCACCACATGTTCTGGTTTAATGTTTGCAAAGTCAGGCAAACCAGAACCTTTTAATAAAGGATTATCTGTAATAATGGCGTTTACACTCATGGTTTTACGTGAACACCCGCTCTATATGGGTTAATTGTGATTTTCTTTCTTCATCTTCTAATGTAGCGATTTTACGTCTTAGTCATTAGCCAATAGTAAGTAGACCTCTTGCAAAAATATTTTTACCCCACCCTAACCCTAAGCGTTTACGGCTACGGTGTACACACAAGTTATCGAATTGCTACCAGTTCTCGAATTACCCCTCCCTAACCCTCCCCTTGCAAAGGCTACGGTGTACACACAAATCTAGGTTGAGCGCATCTGTACCGCCTCGGAATAAATTCCGAGTCTCATAGCGCAAGTCCTCTGAAGAGGACTCAAAAAAAAGTTTGTTCCAGTCCACTTGAGTGGACTTTCGCTATGAGCCTGGAACTTTAGTTCTAGGCGGGATACTCAAACACTGTCCTAGTCAGATTTATCTGACTTTAGCTATTAGCCTATAAATTTATTTATTGGCGGGATGAAAAGCTGACGCAAGATATCAAGTACCCTAAAGTGTCTACCCTCTACATCCTTATAACCTGATTTGTGCCTCCTACTTAAAACTCTGCTGCTAATGCAGCAACACACCGTTCACAAATCAACGGATGTGCTGCATTTTCTCCCACATGAGTAGAGTAATTCCAGCAGCGATCGCATTTTTCCCCTTCTGCTTCTAGTACACCAATTCTCCACTTATCAGCTTGCAAGTTATACTTTGAACCTTGCAGTTTTTCTGGTGTATCCGCTAATTCCACTTGGGAGGTAATGAATAAGTAGCGGAGTTCGTCTACACTGTTGCTGTTACTAGCCTCTAGTGATTTGATGGCACTCAATAATTGTGCATCACTGATGTAAAGCAAAATTTTCGCTTCTAGGGAGGAACCAATCATTTTTTCCACCCTAGCTTGTTCCAACACCTTATTGACATCAAGGCGAATATCACGCAGTTGTTGCCAAAAAGCTGCTAGTTCTGGATTATGCCAGTTTTGCTGCAACTGTACCCAACCAGATTCAAACACTGATTTATGGGGAGTTTTGTAGGGAAGATATTGCCAGATATCCTCAGCTAAGTGAGATAATACAGGTGCGATCGCCTTAGCTAAATTTTCCAGTGCATACCAATACACTGTCTGACAACTGCGACGGCGCAAAGCATTATTGTTACTGATGTACAACCTATCTTTGGCGATATCCATATAAAAATTGGATAAATCCACCACGCAGAAGTTCTGCACTGTTTGGAAAAAGCGGAAGAATTGGAAGCTATCAAAAGCTTCTGTCACTTCTTGGAAAACTTCCGTCATCCGGTGCAGCATGTATTTATCTAGCTGCGGTAATTGCTCATAGGGTACAGCATCTGTTTCTGGGTCAAAATCATGTAAATTACCCAGTAGATTTTTGGCCGTGTTACGAATTTTGTTACGGATATCAACCAGTTGTTTGATGATATTGCTACCCAAGCGCTGATCAGAAGTGTAATCTACCGATGACACCCACAATCGCAATACATCAGCACCGTAAGCAGGATCTTTTTTCTGGTCTTTACCTCCCTCAATTACCATATTTGGATCAACGACATTTCCCAGGGACTTACTCATTTTCCGCCCTTGTTCGTCGAGGGTAAAGCCATGTGTCAACACGGTTTTATATGGCGCACAGTTGTTAACCGCGACACTAGTAAGCAAACTCGATTGGAACCAACCCCGATGCTGGTCTGAGCCTTCTAAGTATACATCCGCAGGATAGCGTAATTCTGGACGCTGTTTGAGTACAGCTGCCCAAGATGAGCCAGAATCAAACCACACGTCCATCGTATCTGTACCTTTACGGTAGGTGCGCCCATTATTGTGATATGGTTCTGGTAGCAATTCCTCAACTGATAATTCCCACCAAGCATCAGAACCTTTTTCGGCAATAATTGCTTGCACGTGGGCGATGGTTTCCTCGTTTAGCAATGGTTCACCGTTGGCTTCGTCGTAAAATACCGGAATTGGTACACCCCAACTGCGCTGACGGGAGATACACCAGTCAGAACGATCTGCAACCATCGGTGTGATTCTATTTTCACCTTGGGCGGGAATCCATTTTGCAGAAGCGATCGCTTTGAGTGCTTCTTCGCGGAATCCTTCTACTGAAGCAAACCACTGTTCTGTGGCGCGGAAAATTGTTGGTTTCTTTGTCCGCCAGTCATAGGGGTATTTATGCAGGTAAGGTTCCTCTTTCAACAAAGAACCAGCAGCGCTCAAAGCATCAATTACCGCCTGGTTTCCATCACCAAGCACGTTCAATCCAGCAAATTGTCCTGCTTCGTCGGTAAAGTTACCATTGTCATCAACTGGCGCTAAGACAGGTAGACCATAACGCTGACCGACAATGTAGTCTTCTTGACCGTGACCAGGTGCAGTGTGGACTAAGCCAGTACCAGACTCAGTGGTTACATAATCGCCACCAATTACAATTGGGCTTTCACGGTCATATAAAGGATGACGATAGGTGGAATGTTCTAAATCTTTCCCTTGAATTGTGGTTTTTACTGTTAACGGAGTTTCCAGTGTGGCAGAAAGGCGTTCTACTAAATCCGCAGCAACAATTAAGTATTTAAACCCTGAATTTTCCTGAAGTCCAGTCACTTCTACGACTGCGTAATTTAGTTCCGGGTTCAATGCTACAGCTAAGTTACCAGGAATTGTCCATGGTGTCGTTGTCCAAATTGCTACACTTAATTTTGGTAGAAATTCTGATAGTTTAGATTTACTCGCCTCCGATAAACTCGTCACCCCAAAAGCAGCGTAGATACTGCGAGAAGTGTGACCCTCTGGATATTCTAATTCTGCTTCTGCCAAAGCTGTTTGAGAACTGGGACTCCAGTGTACTGGTTTCAAACCACGATAAATGTAACCTTTTAACACCATTTCTCCGAATACACCAATTTGTGCGGCTTCGTATTCTGGCGTCAATGTTAAATATGGATGTTCCCAATCACCCCAAACACCGTAGCGTTTGAAACTATTGCGCTGTTCGTTGACAGCATTTAAAGCAAATTCTTTCGCTTTTCGTCGTAGTTGTAAAGGTGTCAAGTTTTGCCGTTCGGCGGCTTTCATGTTTTGTAAAACTTTTAACTCAATTGGCAAACCGTGACAGTCCCAACCAGGTACATAACGAACTTTACGACCACGTAAAAGTTGGTAGCGATTAATAATATCTTTGAGAATTTTATTTAAAGCATGACCAATATGCAGAGAGCCGTTTGCATAGGGAGGCCCATCATGCAGTATAAATAATTCGCCGGGATTGTTTTGAGATAGGCGATCGTAGACTTTATTTTCTGCCCAAAATTTTTGAATTTCGGGTTCGCGCTTGCTAGCGTTTGCCCGCATATCAAATTTAGTTTTGGGTAAGTTTACAGTATCTTTATAACTTCCAGTTTCTGTCACAGTTTCATGCCTGAATTAGCAGCAAATGATGTTCCAATAATTATAGAATCCACATGCCCAGAACGGCTATTTTCCCCCGTCTTCTCTAACGCCTTGGTGGCGACTACAGAGCCAATTGCGATCGCAGCAGTAGTGAAAGGTTCCATGTGCTACTTTGCTGATGTGCATTCTACTTAATTTATGAATACACGAGTTTGCTCTGCAATTACGCAATTTCAATCAAAATTTTTGATTTCGTTAGGACACAAGTTGCTGTCGTTAGGACACAAGTTGCTGTCGTTAGGACACAAGTTGCTGTCGTTAGGACACTAAGTTGTGTCGTTACAACACTAAGTTGTGTCGTTAGAACATTAGACCTCTTGCAAAAATATTTTTACCCCACCCTAACCCTAAGCGTAAACGGGGAGGGAACTAAATCTTCCCCCCGTTCACGGGGGGATTGAGGGGGGTTCATTCGACTTTTGCAAGAGGTCTGTTAAACATACTACATAGAAACTAAAATTTCTAGCCAAAAACTGAAAAGTAAAACTCCGCTCATACTTTCACAAATTGGCTTTTCCCAGACTTTCTTGTTATCTACTCTAGAATTCCACAATTAACCGATAGCTTAAATACTTATATAGCGCTTCTCGGTTGTGTGCAATACGCTGCGCCCAGACGTTACATGTAACGTCTTTACATTGTTCATGGCGGTGTATTTGATTCAAATGAGAACCCCTATAGTCAATAAATACTTTTGACGATTTTAGCTTCAAAATGATGAATCGCAAGATATATTAATCATGAATAGCGCTACCAATAATGAACCTGTCTATATATTTCGCCTAACTCCAGAGATATCTTTGATTTGGACTGTGTTAGGTACATTGCTATTGATAATATCAGGAGCTGCGGTGAGTTGGTTTTATCAAACAATTCACGGACAATCATTAAATTTCAGTATTGAAAGTTCACCTCTATCTATCCGGTCAGTAATTTTCATATTTGCAAGTTTGCTGCTATGACCTTCGGAACTATCGTTGTCCATGAATTGGTACATGGAATTACTTTTGCTGCTTTTGGTGGTTCACCGCGTTATGGTTTTAAGATTAAGTATTTGTTACCTTTAGCGTATGCCACTTCACCAGGAGATCGTTTCAAGCGTAATAAATATATTCTCATTGCACTGGCACCGCTAGTAGTAATAGATGTGGTGTGTTTGATATTGTTAGCAATTTTTCCTCAAGCTTATTGGTTAGCTTGGGTCATAGTATTTAACACAGCAGGTGCAATTGGCGATATTTGGATGGTGGCGCAACTTTTACGCTGTCCGCAGTCAATCAAAATTGAAGATCGTGCAGAAGGTATGGCAATTTATGCTCCATCTAGTGTGAGTTTACAGAAACTTCCTTTTCGTAGAACTGAACAACGTAGACCTCATTATTTAACAATAACTTGGTTAAATACCAGTTTAAAAGTTTTTCTATTATTAGTTTGTTTAGGATTTTTGCTGATACCAATTATGAAAATTTTGGAAGTCCCTTCTTTCGTAGTTGGTACAGAAATACTCTGGTTTTTCCGTTGGTATAACACCAAACAAGGGTTTGGTATTGTCATCCAATGGGGTAATTTATTTATATTATTAATCGCGTTATTTTTAATAGGATTATTATTTTACAGGTTTCGGAAAAAGAGTTAGATATCAAATTTTTTAAATAAGCGGAGATGCGACCTTGCTCGCATCTCCATCATGATCGCGAACGTAGCTTTGTCCCAATACGGTTCGATTAAGGATTTTTCGTCATAATTTTGGGATTGTACCAGACGCGATATATCGCGTCTGGTACTGGATTTAAATGTTAATCAATTTGTCTTATCCGAACCGTATTGAGCTTTGTCCAGTTTATTGAACTAACCAGCCTGATTATTGGGTGGTGTTTGCTCAGTTTGGGCTTCTGCTGGTGGCGCAAGTTCAGCATCAGGAGCAATTTCTTCAACAGGAATATTTTCTAATTTTTCTGTCACTTCTTCTGCTTGAGCAGCAGCTTCTTTAGCAGCTTCTACCAATTCAGGTGATGGAGGATGGGGTGGAATTGCTTCTGCTGTTTCGGTTGTGGCTTCAGTATCAGTAGTCACAGATGTATCTGTAGGTTTTTCTAAAGTTGTGCTTGTTTCTGATGTTGGTTCATCTGTGACAGTACGATTATCGACAATTTCAACCGTTGATTTTTCTGTAGGTTGAGGGATTTCTGGTGTCTTTTTGCTCACAGTCTCTTGAACACGATTTTTTGCACCAGAGAAAATCCCACCGATACTACTCTGTATCTGCCCTAAGCGTTGGGGAAGCGATAATTTAGTAACCTGTTGCTGAATCGTATTTTGCACTACTTCGGTACTAGGTACAGGAGTTTGTTGTGCAGAAGGTGCTAATTGACGACGTAATGAAAGTGTTTGCCAACCAAACCAAACTAAGAGCGCCACACTAGCAATATGACCTAGTAAAAGACCTCCGGTAATACGTGGTGCAAACACCCATAACATCAACGCGTAAAACAGTCCTACACCACTCCAGATAAAATCATTTTTACGGTGAATTTCTGGGAAAAAGAAAGCTGCTAAGTAAATAGCTATACTACCAAGACCGACTGTCAGTGCTAGGACATTTGCCAGCATTTCGTATTTCTCCTTAACTACGTCATGATTAGAGATTGGGGATCGGGGATTGGGGATCGGGGATCGGGGATTGGGGATTGGTTATTAATCTTTTACCATTGACTGTTGACTATTGACCATTGACCATTGACCATTGACTGTTGACTATTGACCATTAACTAATTTTGCAAGAGAAGTGTTGATTTCGATACAAATTAAAATTAATTATCTGTGTAAGTTGTGCATTTCTACTCGGTCGCTGAACTTTTAATGTCTTCTTTAGGGGAGAAGCGAAAATCTCGGACTACCCTTAAAGATAAAAGATCACGAAGAGTTAGCCAAAAAATCTATGACACTACAAAGCTTTGGTGTGATTGGCTTGGCCGTCATGGGGGAAAACATCGCTCTCAACGTTGAGCGTAATGGCTTCCCTATTGCCGTTTACAATCGCTCACGCGAAAAAACCGACAAGTTCATGGCGGAGCGCGCTCAGGGCAGAAACGCTAAAGCTGCTTTTACCCTGGAAGAGTTTGTCGCTTCTCTAGAACGTCCCAGAAGAATCCTAATCATGGTACAGGCTGGCAAACCTGTGGATGCAGTGATTGGCCAGCTCAAACCTTTGCTTGATGAAGGTGACATCATTATCGATGGCGGTAATTCTTGGTTTGAAGATACAGATAGACGCACTCAAGAACTGGAACCTGCCGGATTCCGGTACATTGGTATGGGTGTAAGTGGTGGTGAAGAAGGGGCGCTCAATGGTCCTTCTTTGATGCCAGGAGGTACTGAAAGCTCTTATCAGTATCTATCGCCGATCTTCAATAAAATTGCCGCTCAAGTTGATGATGGTCCTTGTGTTACCTATATTGGGCCTGGTGGTTCTGGCCACTACGTAAAAATGGTACACAACGGCATTGAGTATGGCGATATGCAGCTCATTGCTGAAGCCTATGATTTGCTAAAAAATGCTGGTGGATTGGATCACAATCAACTGCACGAAGTATTTACAGAGTGGAATACCACTGACGAACTCAATTCGTTTTTGATTGAGATCACCTCCAACATTTTCCCCTACATCGACCCAGATACAAATTTGCCTTTGGTCGAATTGATTGTAGATTCGGCTGGACAAAAAGGTACTGGACGTTGGACTGTGCAGACAGCGTTGGAGTTGGGGGTTTCCATACCGACAATCACCGCAGCAGTAAATGCTCGGATTATTTCTTCCTACAAACAAGAGCGTGTAGCAGCATCCAAGGTACTTACAGGGCCTACTGGCAAATATAGCGGCGCAACCAAAGATTTTGTCAACATGGTGCGTGATGCCCTGTATTGCTCAAAAATCTGTTCTTACGCTCAAGGGATGGCGTTGCTATCCAAAGCTTCACAAACATACAACTGGAATTTGAAGCTGAGTGAATTGGCGCGAATTTGGAAAGGTGGCTGTATTATTCGTGCTGGATTCCTAAACAAGATTAAGAAGGCTTTTAACGAAGACCCAGCATTACCTAACCTATTGTTAGCGCCAGAATTTAAGCAAACAATTCTCGATAGACAGGCTGCTTGGCGGGAAGTATTAGCAACTGCTGCTAAATTGGGAATTCCCGTACCAGCATTTAGTGCATCTTTAGATTACTTTGACAGCTATCGTCGCGATCGCTTGCCACAAAATCTCACTCAAGCTCAACGCGACTACTTCGGCGCACATACCTATGAGCGCATTGACAAACCAGGTTCTTTCCACACGGAATGGGTTCCAATTACTGAAGCATCCCATTAAATCTTCATCAAGTTATAAACTGGGAAGATACAAAGTGGCCCTGAATTTCAGGGCTACTTTTTTAGTAGACATCGCTAAAATATCATTGAAAAATCTAGCTATAAGCCTTGAAAACTATACCTGTTATTTTGACTTTTCTGTCAATGCGTAAGTCCTAAAATATAAACTGTAACCAAATGATCAATGGCATGAAATTCCAACTGTTGTTAGCCTCTTTGTTTTCCCACATCAAAGGACGCCATTGGTGGCTGGGTGTGCTTTTATGGATTGCATTATGTCTACCAGCCCAAGCGTCTGTGATCCTGCGAGTAGCTATTGAACGGGATGTCAAGCAGGTTAAAGTTGGCAGTTCTACAACTGCGGTTGTCAAGGATAGTAGCGGGCGTACTCTGGGACAACTACCAGCAATGAATGCTTATTATGCCCAAGCGGTTCCTGGTGGAATAGCCTTAGATAAGTGGCGTTCTGGTTTATTTTGGATTGAACCAAAGGGTAAGGAGGGATTTGTTTATATAGGCGATCGCTGGTATCGAGGTAGAACTTTAGTTGTCCCCACAGATAAAGGTGTCACTGCTGTCAACTGGGTAGATTTAGAAGAATATCTCTACAGTGTTTTGGGTGGTGAAATGGATAGTCGTTGGCCTTTAGAAGCCCTCAAAGCCCAAGCGATCGCAGCTCGTACCTATGCTCTTTATGAGCGATCAAGACAGCGCAATAATCCCATTTATGATTTGGGTGCAAGTCCAGATCGTTGGCAGATTTATAAAGGTGTGATTAGCGAATCTCGCCCTACTTATGCGGCTGTTGATGGTACCGCCGGACAAATACTAACTTACAAGAACCAAATTATCCTCTCGGTTTTTCATGCTTGTTCAGGTGGACACACCGAAAACGTCGAAGATGTTTGGTCAAGCAAAGAACCATACCTACGTGCGGTTCCCGACTTTGATCAAAATATCCGCGAATGCTACTGGATGAGAACTTTTAGCCCTACGGAAATTAGCAGCAAATTTCCCCAAATCGGTAACGCCAAGCAAATAATTATTGAACAGCGATCGCCTTTTAACAGTGTGAAAACCCTGAAAATAGTTGGCGACAAAGGCGAAAAGATACTCAGAGGCGAAGAAGTGCGTACAGCTTTAAAACTAAAAAGTACCCGCTTTAGCATCTCCAACGGTAACGGTGGTTTCACACTCCAAGGACTAGGTTTTGGTCATGCTATTGGCATGAGTCAATGGGGCGCTTACAATTTGGCTTTACAGGGAGCCAACCACCTGCAAATTTTAGGATATTACTACAAAGGTGTAGCTCTCACACCAATTAAGGTGAAATAGGGGATTAAGGATCGGGCATAAATCAGTTAACAGTAAACAGTTAACAGTTTAATTTGATAACTGATCACTGTTAACTGATTAGTTGTCCCTCTTGTCCCTTTGTCCCTAATATCTACACCAAATCAGGAAAAACCTCTTGCACGGCGGGATGCACCAAGCGATGATTTTGCACGTTTACACCTTTGGCTAATGCAGGGTTATTTTTTAGCGCTTCCATTCCCTGATTTGCTAATTGCACCACGTATGGTAAAGTACTGTTATTAAGTGCCTGAGTTGCCGTCCAAGGAACTGCCCCTGGCATGTTAGGGACACCATAGTGCAATACACCTTCTTCAATATAGACAGGGTTGGTGTGAGATGTAGTCTGCACAGTTTCTATACAGCCACCTTGGTCAACTGCTACATCAACGATTACTGATCCTGGTCGCATTTGTTTGACTAATTCACGAGACACTAAAACGGGCGCTCTTCGTCCTAGTACTAGAACAGCACCGATTAATAGGTCTGCTTCTCGAACTGCTGCTTCAATATGAGCAGAGTTGCTGTAAAGTAATTCTATTCGTGAACCAAAAAGAGTTTCCAAGTAGCTCAGGCGTTCTACATTCACATCTAGAATTTGAACCCTAGCCCCCATACCGATAGCAATTTTGGCGGCTTCTGTGCCAACTACACCGCCACCTAAAATTACTACTCTACCTGGTTGAACACCAGGTACTCCACCTAAAAGGACACCTCTACCCCCTTGTTGCCGTTCTAAGAATCTTGCTCCGAACTGCACCGACAAACGCCCAGCAATCACACTCATTGGCGTCAGTAGGGGTAGTCTGTTTGTACCTGGTTGTTCTACTGTTTCATAGGCGATCGCACAAACGCCACTATTAATTAAATTCTCAGTTAAATTTCGATCAGCAGCTAAGTGCAAATAAGTAAATAAAACCTGCTCTTTTTGCAAAAAATTATACTCTATTGCCAGTGGCTCTTTGACTTTTACCACTAACTCCCGATTCCAAGCAGCTTCAGATGTTGGGACGATTTCCGCACCTGAATTTTTGTAGTCATCATCCGTAAATCCTGCACCTGCGCCAGCTTGAGTTTCTACAAATATATTGTGACCGCTTTCTTTTAGTACCCTGACACTAGAGGGACTTAACCCAACTCGAAACTCCTGGTCTTTAGTTTCTTTGGGAATACCTATATCCATTCACTGCCCCTAATTAATTTTTGTGTAGCTTTAGTTTGTCAGTCTTGTCCTTAGTATGTTGAATCCAATAATACGAATTCGCCTGAGTTTGCCCTGATATCACCAATTTAACATTGACTTCAGTTGAGGAAAGGGGATTGGGGAGCAGGGATTGAGGAAGGGAATAGGGATCGGGGATCGGGACAACAAGTTATGAATTTTGAATTTTGAATTGCTGTGTCCTTGTTGTATTCCTTGTTTCCCCTAAACGGACTTGACGATTTCCTGAGTATTCCTAAAATATATTAAGAATAGTAAAAAAATGTAAAACAGTTGTCGAGTGATATCGCTCAATGTGCAATACCACAAAAGTGTAGTTACCGAACATTTCCCAACAAAGAGGTTTTTTCAAATGATGACACAACCACAACCAAGCGTAACCCCTAAGCTGGAAGAGCCAAAATTTGGATTTAGTGAATATGCCGAACGCTTAAATGGTCGAGCTGCAATGATCGGCTTTATCCTGATGGTGTTGATTGAATACTTCACCGATAAGGGTGTGCTAACATGGCTCGGTCTCAAGTAAATCACAAAAAACTGCGAGTTTACGACTTGTAAGTCAGTGAAATTGATAAACAAGATCCCCAACTTTTGTGAGAAGTCGGGGATCTATTTATATTTATCTTAAATATTTATCAGTATTATAAACGTTCGGAAAACCGCCCAAAAGTAGCCTATCGCAATACTTTGGTTGAATAAATAAATATAATATTATGATGTAAATGTAGGCTCTAGTTTAGGGCGCTCAATGTAGGTGAAAAACTCTCAGTAAATTTACGCGAAAGGTGAACTGAAATTAACCAAGCTGTGATGAATGCTGTAAATGCTGTATTGCCTCGTTTTTTAAAGTCAGCCTACCGAAAAGAACCGCTAATCAGCGTATTGATTACGATGGGAGTGGTAGACGCGCTGATCGGTGGATTTGATGATGAGTGGTCTTTATTCGTGTTTGGTTTAGGAACAGCAGGAGTAACGCTTTTATTAAAATTGTGGCTACGTCAACAGCGTCGTCCTCTACCTGTTGAAGAGTCTGTGGTACAACATTACTTACCTTCGCGCTCTTCTAGTCAGACTTTACCAATGCTGAGTATTGCAAAGAAAAAACCACCCCATTAGGGTTGGAGTTTTAATTTTTATACTTAAGATTAGAAAATTCACGGAGTATCGCCAAAATTCTGGTTTTCACTCTTGTGGAGTGATTTTTATTGACCTACAAAAGAAACTGAGTATCAAGCGATCGCCCGTAGTTCTAATCTAGAAATATATGAATAATAGTTATAGTAAAATATTTGACAAAATTGCAAATATCAAATTCAAGATCCCTTTAATGACAGTGTGAGGGCAGGGTGGTTTCATACGAAAAAAGAAAAATATGGAAGTCTGTATTTCTCGTTTTGAAGCATAGATTTTTACCCCTCTCCAAACCTCTCCCCTTATTAAGGGGAGAGGCTTTAAAAGAAGATTTTAATTTTTCTCTGCTTGTATGAAACCACCCTGCTTTAATGACAGTGTTAGGGGTAGCAAGTGCTGTGGCAACTTCCCAACTGGCAAGAACGGCTTAGAAAATTTGTTGATGAATTAACCAAAGACTTTGACAAACAGTAAGGTATAGGTAACTTTGTTCAAAAATTAACTTACAGTTTAAAACCCTCACTAACCACTGACTAATTACACTTTGCTGAAAAATGAAATTTTCTCTTCATATTTAGGTAAATTAAATTACGCAATTTACCTGGAAATAGATACAACATTGACATTAAATTTTAATTAGGGGTAGAAATTAAAATTTTGATTTTCCCTCAACACAATTTAGTTATTTTTTGCTCGCTAGCCCCTACTTCAAATTGGGGAAATTAAATAGGTTATACAAAGTCAAGAAACGATTTTTGACTTTGGAATGCGCGACTTTGGAATTTAAATAAGGAGCCTGTGATGCATCATCCATTTGACTTAAACATTTATGAGTTGGAAAATATTGGTTTGTATTTTGAAGAACTCAGCCATGACCAGAGCGAAAAAGTATCGGGTGGATATAATGTTTTTGCGATTGAGCCTGTTGTAGTTTTTGGGTTATTAGGTATTGGTGAAGGTTCAGATGAAGGTAATCAAGACTCTGGTAGTACTACAACCAGAAAAAATTACACATCTCCAGATGGACGTACTAAGAGTACTGAAGTGGTGACAAATTCCTGGCGTTCAAATTTAGTTACTAGCTAAAAAAACTGGGAGCATCCCAATTTAAAAAAAATCCTCTGGGACGAGGGACGCTAACACCAATGGAGAGGAAATAAGACCAATTCGAGGACGCAAATCCAAGATGCGGCATTCCTCTGTGAACTTGGAAGCCCACACTGTACCATCAGGTCAGTGTGGGTAGTTCACTCTCTAACTACCAACCACCTTACATCAACGTTCTTAGACGCTGTACTAATTGCGGTGCTTGTAAAACACCCTCAATTCGGTCTACTGGCTGACCCTGCTTAAACAATACTAGAGTTGGTAGAGCCTCAATTTTATACTGAGTAGCTAATTGTTTGTATTTCTCTGTGTCAATTTTGACGATTCTGATTTGACCTTGGAGTTGGGCATTAACTTGCTCTAAAATCGGAGTCATCATCTGGCAAGGGCCACACCAGTCAGCATAAAAATCTACTAATACAGGTACATCAGAACCAGATAGCATCTCTTCAAAGCTATTGAATTGCTTTTTTGTAGACATGTGATACGCACCAGTTTTTTATAGTTTGATTTTAATAGTAGTTGCTAGCAGCCTAGATGATTGTAAAGCATGTTTGCAATACTGGGGATCGGGGATGAGGGATTGGGAAGAAACTTGTTAAATAATTCCTCCTTGTCCTCCTTGTCCTCCTTGTCCTCCTTGTCCTCCTTGTCCCCGATCCCCGATCCCCAATTCCCACTAAGATAGTTAGCGCAATATCTCAATGTAAATAACAGGAAAAACGATGGAACTTTTGCCAGAAAATTTACAAACTTTACAAGGTAAAGTAGCGATTGTTACAGGTGCTTCACGAGGAATTGGAAGAGCGATCGCACAGGAATTGGCGAAAGTAGGTGCTAGCGTTGTTGTCAACTATGCCAGTTCTAGTCAAGCGGCTAATGAGTTAGTATCAGAAATTATTCAAGCGGGTGGAAGTGCGATCGCGCTTGCGGCTGATGTGAGTAAGGAAGATCAAGTTGATGCTTTAATAAATGCTGCGATCGAAAAGTTCAATCGTATTGATATCTTGGTCAATAACGCTGGTATCACACGTGATACACTTTTACTCCGAATGAAGCCAAAAGATTGGCAAGCAGTAATTGATCTCAATTTAACTGGTGTATTTTTATGTACTCGTGCCGCCAGTAAAATCATGCTAAAACAGCGATCAGGACGGATCATCAATATTACTTCTGTTGCTGGACTTATGGGCAATCCCGGACAAGCTAACTACAGCGCTGCCAAAGCAGGTGTAATTGGTTTTACCAAAACTGTTGCTAAAGAATTGGCATCTCGTGGTATTACAGTTAACGCCGTCGCCCCTGGCTTTATCGCCACAGACATGACTAGCGAGCTTGATGCTGAAGGTATTCTCAAATATATTCCTCTAGGTCGCTATGGTCAACCAGAAGAAGTTGCTGGGATGGTACGTTTCCTTGCTGCTGATCCCGCAGCTGGATACATCACAGGACAAGTATTGAACGTAGATGGTGGAATGGTGATGGCTTAGAGAAGGCAAAAGTAAAAAGTTAAAAGTTAAAAGATTATTTCTTTTGACTTTTGACTTTTGACTTTTGACTTTCATGTTGCCTTTATCCTCTGCCAAACAGTGAAACCTAACAAAGTGATAATACTGAGAGTAGTGGCAAGTATAACTACCAAACTCATGCCTCGTATTGTCATCGCCAGCCAGTTACAAACTAAAGCAATTGACCAGAGAGTCAGAGCTGCATGGCGCTGAGATAAGCCCCAAGCTAGCAAGCGATGATGCAAATGGTCTTTTCCTGGAGTACTAAGAGGATTTTTACCTGCCAATAGTCGCCGCACAAATACTTGAGTAGTGTCTAGCACAGGCAAAAGCAAAAACAAAACAGGCGGTACTAAAGAAAAGATTGTAGTGGCTTGTAGGTCGCCTACAATAGCAGTTGCGGCTAGCACATAGCCAAAAAAGTATGCTCCGGCATCACCCATAATGATGTGCGACGGATGAAAGTTATGGCGTAAAAAACCTAGTGCTGCTCCTGCTAAGGCTGCTAAAACTAGTGTCGCTGCTGCCCAGTTAGGAAACTGTGCTGAAACTGCCAGTAAACTCATAGCAGTAATAAAGCTAACTCCTCCCGCCAAACCATCCATACCATCCATTAAATTAATGGCATTAGTAATTGCTACCACCCAAAACACCGTTAGCAATGTTGAGAGTAGCGAGTCAATGGGAGTACCAAAAGTAACTTGAATGCTAATGCCATTCCCAACTAACAGTAGCGCCGTCAGAATTTGTACTAACAGGCGAACTGAGGGAGGTAAGCCGAATTGGTCGTCGATAAAGCCTACCAGGACTAATATCGAACCTCCCAAAAGAATGGTTAAAACCTGAGCTAGTACGCCTTGAAGTTCAATTGGTCTTAACAGGCTTGCTAAGATCAAAGCCGCTATTACTCCCGCGTAGATCGCCAGACCCCCTGCATTAGGCAAAGGTTCTCGGTTCAAACGCCGTGCATTGGGTTGATCCGCCCAACCAACTCGCAAGGCAAATTTACGTACCGCCGGAATTAAACGCCACGTCACAACCCACGCTAAGAGAAATGTAAACACTACTGCTAACCAGCCGGAACCGCTAGGTTCAGCAATACCAAGCGCCTCAAGGAAGCTGTATATATTCATCTATCGCTTCCACCATTAATGCCAGTATCCAACATCAGCATCAAGTGTATAACAATCATTTTTTTTTCTCACTACAAATATGAGGGTATATGGATGTGTCTTATTTTGCTTTCAGTAGCATTTATTGAGGCAATAGGAGGAAATTTGGATTTTTATGGGTGGATTCCCCTACATCCATCAACCGATATCCTCCTATAGCCTAGTTAAAGATTAATAAACTCAACAGCTTATGGCTTGTTGACTAGCAATTTTAGATTTTGGATTGAGGTCAATCTAAAATCCAAAATCTAAAATCCAAAATTGACTGACTTAGCACTCTTGCCTTGTGAGTGCTAAATTGTCTAATGGAAGAACTCACAAATTAAACCAAACTAAAAAATATGGCCAAAATTATTGCATTTGATGAAGATTCCCGACGTGCCTTAGAAAGGGGCATCAATACTCTTGCTGATGCAGTGAAAATCACCCTGGGGCCAAAGGGTCGCAACGTTCTTTTAGAAAAAAAGTTTGGTACACCCCAAATTGTGAATGATGGGATCACTGTTGCAAAAGAAATTGAACTAGAAGATCCTCTCGAAAACACAGGTGCAAAACTCATCCAAGAAGTTGCTTCTAAAACCAAAGAAGTCGCTGGCGATGGTACAACCACAGCAACGGTGCTGGCACAAACGATGATCCGGGAAGGCTTGAAAAACGTAGCAGCTGGAGCAAATCCAGTCGCAACAAGACACGGTATTGAAAAAACCGTTGAAAAGCTGGTAAAGGAAATTGCTACAGTCGCCAAGCCAGTAGAAGGAAGTGCGATCGCCCAAGTCGCAACTGTTTCCGCAGGTAACGACGAAGAAATCGGTGCCATGATTGCCGAAGCCATGGAAAAAGTCACCAAAGATGGTGTAATTACCGTGGAAGAATCTAAATCCCTAATTACTGAATTAGAAGTAGTTGAGGGTATGCAGATTGACCGGGGTTACATTTCCCCCTACTTTATCACCGACAACGAGCGGATGACGGTGGAATTTGAAAATGCCCGTATTCTGATCACCGATAAAAAAATTAGCAACATTCAAGACTTAGTACCTGTTTTAGAAAAAGTTGCCCGTTTGGGTCAACCCCTATTGATTATTGCTGAAGATGTAGAAGGTGAAGCTTTGGCAACTTTGGTAGTCAACAAGGCGCGGGGTGTGCTGTCAGCTGCTGCTATTAAAGCACCTGGATTTGGCGATCGCCGCAAAGCAATGTTGCAAGATATTGCTATTCTCACTGGTGGACAATTAATTTCCGAAGAAATCGGTTTAAGCTTAGATATCGTTTCTTTGGAAATGCTGGGAACCGCCCAGAAAATTGCCATTGACAAAGACAACACAACCATCGTTGCTGGTAGCGAACACTCAGGCGACGTGCAGAAGCGTATTGCTCAAATTCGTAAGCAGTTGGAAGAAACTGATTCGGATTATGACAAGGAAAAACTGCAAGAACGCATCGCCAAGCTGGCTGGTGGTGTGGCTGTAATTAAAGTTGGTGCAGCCACAGAAACTGAACTCAAAGACCGTAAATTGCGGATTGAAGATGCTCTCAATGCCACCAAAGCTGCTGTAGAAGAGGGTATAGTCCCTGGTGGTGGTACGATGTTGATTCATCTATCCACAAAAATCGCCGAAATTAAAAACAGCCTCAACGACGAAGAAAAAATTGGTGCTGATATTGTTGAGCGATCGCTAGATGCACCCCTACGTCAAATAGCAGACAACGCTGGTGTCGAAGGTGCTGTCATTGTTGAAAAAGTCCGTACTACAGAATTCAACGTCGGCTACAATGCTGCTACTGGTGAATTTCAAGACATGATTGCCGCAGGTATTCTTGACCCTGCTAAAGTCGTGCGTTATGCCTTACAAAACGCAGCTTCTATTGCTTCTATGGTCTTAACCACCGAAGCCGTTGTTGCTGAAAAACCTGAGAAGAAACCCGCCGGTGGCGCTCCCGATATGGGCGGTATGGGCGGTATGGGTGGTATGGGCGGTATGGGTGGTATGGGCGGTATGGGTATGGGCGGTATGGGTATGGGTATGATGTAGTCTCATACTGTCTGTCTATATCTACAAATTTTGAAGCAGTTTGTCTTAGCTAAGGCAAACTGTTTTTTCATTTTTATTTAGTAATCTTAGTAATTAGTGGTTATTAGGGGCGTATAGCTGTATGCCCGTACAGTGGTTAGTGGTAATGATCAATAACTATTAACTCTTGACCCTTGACCCTTGACCGTTAACTATACTAACTATTTGGGTAAAAGAGCATGGCTAAAAAAAAGCATCACTCAAATTCAATAGTAACTGAAGGAGATCACGAAGATTTCTATCATTATCCTGGAACTTTACCAGGGACTATTATTGTTGATGCAGACGCACCACCACCAAAGATTGTATTAATCGATTATAGTTCCACTGAAGCAATTAGCAAAGAAGTAGAAACACCAGAAGAGTGTGCTGCTTATCTAGATACTAAGTCGGTAACTTGGGTAGATGTGCGTGGTTTAGGTAGTGAAGATATTTTACAAAGATTGGGGCAGGTTTTTGAGTTACATCCCTTGGTGTTAGAAGATGTTGTTAATGTGCCAGAACGCCCAAAGGTAGAAGATTATGAAGACCAATTAGTAATCATTGCGCGTATGGTTATGCCTAAAAAAAAATCTCATGGTTTCCACAGTGAACAGGTCAGTTTTGTATTAGGAAAACATTACTTGTTGACAGTTCAAGAAGAACCAAAACGAGATTGTTTTGAACCAGTGCGATCGCGCATTTTTAAAAACAAGGGTATTATCTGCAAAAATGGTACAGATTATTTAGCTTATGCTCTTTTAGATGCAATTATTGATGGCTTTTTTCCTGTGTTGGAAAAATTTGGTGAACGTATTGAAGATTTAGAGGATGAAGTCATTGCTCAACCTACACCAAAAACATTAAAGAAAATCTATAAAGTTAAACGAGAATTATTACAACTACGTCGCGCGATTTGGCCCCAACGCAATGCACTTCATAAGCTGATTCAAGACGATAGCGAGATGATAAGTCATGAAGTTCGTATTTACCTGCGAGACTGTTATGATCATGCGGTGCAAGTAATAGATATGGTAGAAACCTATCGAGAATTAGCTTCGGGCTTAATGGATGTTTACCTTTCGGCAGTCAGTAATAGAATGAATGAAATCATGAAATTGCTAACTGTGATTTCAGCAATTTTTATTCCTCTAACTTTTATTGCTGGCGTTTATGGAATGAACTTTAATACAGAAAAATCACCATATAATATGCCTGAGTTGAACTGGTATTGGGGGTATCCAGCTTGTTTATTAGTGATGGCAGTGATAGCCGTTATCTTACTATACATTTTTTGGCGCAGGGGTTGGCTAGAAAATAGTTCGAGGTTAGACCGTTAAATCAGTTAACAGTTGACAGTTAACAGTTATCAGTAAATTACTGTAGAATCAATAACTGATAAATGTTTGGCAAATAATTGCCGATGAAATATTTTACAGGAGCTTATATATATGGTCGCTAGGAATGAGGGGAATTTAATTTTTTTAACGCTATATATTATTGGCGTCACTTATACGTTTACGAAGATGATTGAGTCCATCGACGACAAAATTAAGTTTATTTATGAGAAAAAGATTGTTGATGAGCAACTCAAAGAAAAAAATCTCCAAGATGATATCGGCATATCTTTTAGACTTAGTCCCTCATATTTCATTGATGAATTGAAGGAATTATCTGTAAGTATTGAGAATAAATCACAAAACCTAGCTTTGTATGTAGACTGGGACAATTGCTCTTTAGTAGTTGAATATAGCAAACAATCGCGGCGAGTAATTCGCAAATCCCCAGATTTGACGCGTGACCTTGCTGTACCGCAAAGTCCTAGCTTAATTGCTCCTACCAAAACTCTTTCAGCAGCAGTGGCCGCTGAGGATGTTTTTAAATTGGATGAATTAACAAAAACATACCAAGTTAATACACCTTTGATTAATATCAGTGCGCTAGAAAAAAGTCCTGTTAAAGCCCAAAGAAAATTATTTCAAGCTTTTATAGATAGAAAACAAGAATTAAAATTTTCCTTGCAGTTAGTATTGAGGATCTCCGAATTGCGGGTTGGTTTAGTTCCAGGTGAAAATAAACCTGCTATGTGTATTGTCGATTGTCCTTTTACAATCAAAAAACTGCCTTGGTATTACGCAATGCCTTGGAATAAAAGGCGTTAATTTCTTGAGAGATTAGGGATTCAACGCTAGAAGTAACAGAACAAAGTCATTCAATACTAAACTAAATATTGGGAGAGAGTAGGCGTAGGCGGTTGCAGATTAGTCAATACGTGGCTAGTTTGAGGAAAGTCCGGGCTTCCGAAAGACCAAACTTGCTGGGTAACGCCCAGTGCGAGCGATCGCGAGGATAGTGCCACAGAAAAATACCGCCTTCTTTCAGTAAACAGTGAACAGTTGTCAGTGAACAGTAAATAACTGATAACTGATAACTGATAACTGAAAAGGGTAAGGGTGCAAAGGTGCGGTAAGAGCGCACCAGCAACATCGAGAGGTGTTGGCTCGGTAAACCCCGGTTGGAAGCAAGGCAAAATGGAACTATGGTTGGTCTTTTACCAGTTCCACAACAAGAGCCGCTAGAGGCGTCTGGTAACAGTCGTCCCAGATAGATAACCGCCCTCTTGATTTTAAGAGAACAGAACCCGGCTTACTACCAACTTTCTTCCAAAATGGAATGATAGCAATCACAAGCTACATTCCATTCTTTTTTTGTACGGTTTTAATTTTATTGTTTTTCGAGTTTATCTAATGCTTCTTGAATAGCTTGCCTCATAAATTCAGCCTTCAATCGAGGAGGAACTTCGATAAGTGGCTGAGGTTCTTCCCAAACAAAAGGTACTTTCAGATAAGTTTGCTTATGCACAGAGTTACGTCTAATATGAGTTGAAAACACGACAATATTTATGTTTTAGAAATCGACCACCGATATACACAAATAGAAATCCTTACACATAAGGATTCCTTTATTAATCCCAAATATTTATAGGATTGTAGGGATGTCTACGCCCATACACGTTTACTTTATTTACCTGAAAAACGCTATAAATAGTTTCTGAGTTGTAAATCAAGTTTCTGAGTCGTAAATTAAATTTCTGAGTTGTAAATCAAGTTTCTGAGTTGTAAATCAAGTTTCTGAGTTGTAAATCAAGTTTCTGAGTTGTAAATTAAGTTTCTGAGTTGTAAATCAAGTTTCTGAGTTGTAAATCAAGTTTCCACATAAAAGGTCACGTTTCCACTATGACCCAAAAACCGAAGTTCTCCCTGTACAGCATATTGATTGAGGGCAGCTTCCGCAATATGTTCGTAAGCGTTAATCTCTATCATTCTTGATATTTTCCCTACTAGGAGCATAAATCTTGTAGTAAAGCAAAGGTCTTTCGTTAACTATGGCTCTTTTTGTCCGAGACATACCTATTGTCTCCAAGACGCGAATTGAGCGATCGTTTGGCTCATCAACATCTGCAACTATATATTTAATACCCAAGTTGGCAAATGCATAATCAAGCACAGCTAAAGTAGCTTCGGTTGCGTAGCCACGTCCCCACAACTGGGGTCGGACACCAAAAATTAAACTAGGTAATTCTTCAGTCTGGAGTAAACCTGCAAACCCGGCTATCTGGTCGCTGTGATTGTCAAAAAATAACCAAATTCCGTAACCGTGATTGCTGAAGCTAGCAATACTGGCTTCAATAAAGGTTTGGGCTTCTTCACAGGAAATTTGGCGGTCATCGAAGAGAAATCGCCGAATATCTGCTTCACACCATAAATTGTGTAGAGAGTCAAGATCCTCAAGTTGACATGGTCTTAGGTGTAGGCGATCGCTATGTAGCAAGTTCATGAAAATTGCAGATGATAACTAGATTCATCCGGTTGCCAAGCTGTTCGTGTCAAAGCATAATACACTACATCTAAATTATAGAAATGAGCATCTTTTTCATACTTTAATCCGGCTTTTTCCATCACACGCCGGGAAGCAGTATGTTCTGGTGCTGTTATGGCAACAATTTTATCTAATTTGACCTCTTCAAAACCATACCTCAAACTGGCTTTTGTTGCTTCTGTGGCGATACCTTGATACCAGTAAGCTTGATCCAAACGATAAAGAACTTCTACTTCGGGACTGTTTGGTAAAAAATTTAATCCGCAATGACCAATCAATTTATTTGTAGCTTTGTCTACTACAGCCCAAACTCCAAAGCCGTGTAGTTTCCAATGCTGAATAAAAAATTCTAAAATCTGTTGTGTGACATCTTTGACTTGATCTTTAGGAATAGGCCCTCTGGGGGAATATTTCATTACTTCTGGATTGCTCAAAATTACCGCTATTTCATCGATATCATCAAGAGTGTAGGGTCGGAGGTGCAATCGCGTGGTTTCAATCTTTAGCATGGTGATGAGTAGGAACGCGAACACTATATTAAAAAAATTTGCTTATAGTATTGTAAAAATTAATATAATTTTCCTATTATGAGCATCTCTATACCTCGAAAGAAATCTCACTCAGAATACCGTCAACGTGAAAACGACTGGCGGTTATTTTTGCGATTAGCACCCTATGGTCGTCGGCATGTGCGATCGCTTGCATTATCAATAGTATTACTTGTACCAGTAGCTTTGGCTAATGCTGTCCAACCATTATTGATTGGACAGATTATTTCTCTGATTCGTAAAGAACCGAGTACCTATGAATTTCTACGCAATCTTCCCTTTTGGTCGGCTTTACACCTTTTGGAAGGAGTGTTCGTCGTCACGGTAATTATTCGACTGATATTTACAGGTTTTCAAGGTTATTTAGTACAGAAGGTAGGGCAACAAATCACTGCTGATATTCGCCAAGATTTATTTCATCATGTTACTTCTTTAGCAGTGCGCTTTTTTGATCGCACACCTGTAGGCAAATTAATCACTAGACTGACCAGCGATGTGGAAGTGTTAGGAGATGTGTTTGCGACTGGGGCAATTGGCATTGTATCTGATTTGTTTTCCATGCTGGTGATTCTCGGTTTTATGTTTTCGCTCCAGTGGAAACTCGCTTTGATGCTGCTGTTGATGTTGATACCTGTATCAGCTTTAATCATTTATTTTCAACAACAGTACCGCAAAGCTAATTACAAATCTAGAGAAGAACTTTCAATATTAAATTCCCAACTACAAGAAAATATTGTTGGTATTAATGTTGTGCAACTCTTCCGCCGAGAAAAATTTAATGCTGAGTTGTTTCGCAAAAGCAATAAACGTTATGTCAAAGAAGTAGATAAAACTATCTTTCATGACACGGCTGTATCTGCAACATTAGAATGGATTTCCTTGGTGGCGATCGCAGCTGTTTTGTGGACTGGTGGTTATTTTCTTTTGCAAAAAAACTTGACTTTTGGAATTTTATCTTCTTTTGTATTGTATGCTGAAAAATTATTTCAGCCTCTACAACAATTTGCCGAAAAGTTTACGGTCATCCAATCAGGTTTCACTGCCATCGAACGTGTTTCTGATATTTTAGATGAACCCATAGAAATCCGCGATCGCGCTAATCCCAGAGTATCAGTTTTGGATGTTCAATTTGGATATATTGACGAAATAGTCGATCATCTCGACTCTGAAACCGAAAATCCCAAACCACAATTAGGAGAAATCAAATTTGAACATGTTTGGTTTGGTTATAAAGAAGATGATTACGTGATTAAAGATTTAAATTTCACAATTCATCCTGGCGAGAAAATCGCCTTAGTCGGCCCCACTGGTGCTGGTAAAACTACTATCATCCGTCTTTTGTGTCGTCTCTACGAACCCAGCCAAGGACGCATTTTAGTTGATGGTATAGATATCAGAGAATTACTCCAAGCCGAACTACGCCGCTACATGGCAGTTATTTTACAAGAAGGTTTTTTATTTGCTGGCGATGTAAAAAGCAATATCACCTTGGCTGATGGTTATTCCTTTGAGGAAGTACGACAAGCAGCAGAGAAAACCAACATTGCCCAATTTATCGAAGAACTTCCCCAAGGGTATGATACTCAATTGCGAGAGAGAGGTACAAACCTTTCTAGCGGTCAAAAGCAACTATTAGCCTTCGCCCGTGCAGCTATTCGCAACCCCCAAATTCTAGTCTTGGATGAAGCCACTGCTAGCCTAGATGTAGGAACAGAAGCATTAATTCAACAAGCTTTAAACCAGCTATTGATCGGACGAACTGCAATTGTGATCGCTCACCGCCTATCCACAATTCGCAACGTAGATCGGATTTTTGTACTCAAACGCGGAGAATTAATCGAACAGGGAAATCACGAACAGTTAATACAATTAGGAGGACTTTATGCTACCTTACACAACTTACAAATGTTAGGAACTTAATTGTAGTGTAAGCAGGGTGGTTTCATACGAAAAAAGAAAAATATGGAAGTCTGTATTTATCGTTTTGAAGCATAGATTTTTACCCCTCTCCAAACCTCTCCCCTTATTAAGACTGCGGTGTACACAGAAGTCTTATAAAGTTGCCTAGTAGCGTTTTGATCCCCCCTAACCCCCCTTAAAAAAGGGGGAACTAGAATCAAAGTCCCCCTTTTTTAAGGGGGATTTAGGGGGATCAGAGGATTTATGTGTACACCGCAGCCTTATTAAGAGGAGAGGCTTTAAAAGAAGATTTTAATTTTTCTCTGCTTGTATGAAACCACCCTGATTACCCCTTATCCCCTCCAGGGGACCCCTACCTTCCCCAATCCCCAATCCCCGATCCTATGCTTGACCTGACGAAACTGACACGACAAATGCAGGGTTTGAGTCAGCATCTTACACAAGAAGCTGCTGCTAGTCGCCAACGTTTAGAATTAGCTCAACAACATTTTCTCAAAGCTTGCGATCGCCAAGAAGAGTTTGTACAGAAACAGGAAAAATGGCGCGATCGCATTCCGTTTATGAATGCTACTCCTGTTGAACCACTCAACAGTTGTATTGAAATCCCTGTTCCGCCAAAAGTTCATACTGTGATCGCTACTGATGGTTCCCAAATTAGCCCTAACCATCATGAAATAGCCTACTGCTATCTGCTCAATATTGGCAGAGTTGTTTTACATTACGGTCAAAATAAACACCCAATTCTAGATAGTTTGCCGGAGATATTTTATCGCCCAGAGGATTTATATATTTCGCGTCAATGGGGAATTAAAACTGAAGAATGGATGAGTTTTTGCCGTACTGCTAGCGAAGCAACAGTCTTAGCAGAATTAGCGCGTAGTGTAGTAGAAGAGCTTAGAGCAAAGAACAATACCAATCCCCAATCGCCAAAAATCCCCACCCTCGCCATGGTGGATGGTTCGTTAATCTACTGGTTTTTAGAACAATTACCTTTTGATGCACGCGATCATATCTTACCTCCAATTCTGCAAGCTTGGCGGCAAATGCGAGATGCTCAAATTCCTCTAATGGGTTATCTGAGTGCATCTCGCAGCATTGAAGCAATGAACTTTTTGCGACTTGTGGCTTGTCCCCATCCTGTGCCTGATTGTATGAGTTTTTGCCCAAATCAAATGGAAAAAGTTGCTTGTAAATTGTTTGAGTCACTACGCGATACAACAGTTTGGACAACGCAACTCAAACCAGGACAACGCGGACCTTTGTGGCGCAGTAATGCTCGTATTCTAGACTTATACGAAGATTTGCAAATTTATTTTTGTTATGTCCATGTAGGAGCCGAAATCGCTCGGATAGAAATACCTGTGTGGGTAGTTGAAAATACATCTTTATTTGATGAAGCACTGGGATTAATGTTGGCACAAGTGCAAAAAGGATATGGCTACCCTGTAGCAATAGCTGAAGCACACAATCAAGCAGTAGTACGTGGTGGAGATAAAGCACGTTTCTTTGCTTTGTTAGAACGACAAATGATTAAAGCTGGTATAAGAAATGTGGGAACTTCTTATAAAGAAGCAAGGAAAAGGGGGAGTATTGCCTAACTCAAAATACAGCCAAAATAAAATATTACAATCCAAAATCTATAGACGCTTCTGCGGCTACCTTTGGAAGCCACTTCGTGTCTACCCGCAGGGTAATCCAAAATCCAAAATTCAAAATGGTATGACCTATGCAAAATCTAGGTACATCACAAATAACAGGGCTAAACTTAGAATTGTTTCATGTTCAAACTAGTAGATCATTCGCAATACCAACACCTCCGGCTGTAATTCGTATTGGTAAACCGAATGAAAAAATCAATCCAGATATAGATGTTACTTTTTTACCAGACGCTAATGTAGTTTCTCGCCTACACGCAGAAATTCATATAGAAGGTAATAGCTACTATATTGAGGATTTAGGAAGCTCTAACGGCACATATCTTAATAATACAAAGTTAGAGCCACAAACTCGCTATTCCCTCAATTTAGGAGATAAAATTAACCTGGCTCAAGGGGAAAAAATTACTTTTATATTTCAAAATCAACAACCAAATCAAACAAATAATATTTCTATTTCCAATCCCACAGCGTTTCAGCCCCAGAATACTAACATAAGTCAAAAAAACAAGGTTGATCGAACTAGCAAAGTCTTAGGTGCATCCCTCATTATTGCTGGAATTGTAATTTTAGCTTCTAGTACTCAAATTGGAATTTTCGTAAGGCTTCCCGGTGTATTGCTGTGCGTCGCAGGAGTTGGCATACTACTTTGGGGACGCTTTAATCCGATTTTTGGATTGCTTTTGATCTTGGGTGGAATAGGAGTTATTGTGTTTACTGGTGGTGTTTTCGCTTCAGTGAATTTTTTGGCTTTTCTAGTAGCATCTGCTTTATTAGCTGTGGGATATTTACTTTTTAGTACTGGAAAAGTAGGGAAGTACAATTTACAAACCCTCAAAGGCTTGATCAAGCAAAAACGTCAATAAAGCAGTTAATCGCCCTCCTTTCCTTATCCCCTGTTTCTGGGAGCATCCCAATTTTTTTAATATATCGCGCTTGGGTTTAAACCCAAAAAGCTCAGAATCGTCAAAGACTAAGCAAACAGATCCCAAATTATCTATTCCTTAGCATTATTCAGAAGCCGGAGGTACAACAGGTGCAGATTGTTGTTTGAAACGACGTAGTGATTGTCTCAACTGAGTCTGATTACCAGATGATCCCGATGATGTATTTATCTGTCTGCGACGACGCGTAGATTGTGCTGCTGGGGTGGGATTATTAGGTGCAACTTGCTGTTGTCGCTGTCTAGGTTTTGGGGTAGTTTGGTTTATACTCTGTGAAGGAGTTTGCACACGCTGACGGCGTAAGCGACGAGTAGGTGTTGCTGTTTGGTTTGATGTTGTTTGGTTTGAATTTGTTTGATTTGAAGAAGATGGTGTAGATGTATTCTGTTGTTTTCTAGTTCTGACTTCTGGGGGAACATCAACAATAGTTCCTGAAGTCAACCGTCTTCTACGTCGTGATGTTTGTTGTGGTGTGCTGGCGGAATTAGAAGTTGCTTGTTGATTTGTTTGTTGTTCTTCTCTTTGTCTTTGACGTTTTTTGACATTACGGTAACGACGCGAACCTTGTAGGGCGTATTCAGTGGCGATCGCTACTCCTTGTCTACCACTGTCTGAAGGTTTTAATTTCCAGTTACGGGCTTGGTTGAGATGTGCTTCATCTAGTTTGCGATTTCCACTGGATTTAATAATCCGCACATTTGTAACATTACCTTTTTTATCAGTATCAACAGCTACTTCAACTCGTCCTTCTATACCTCTACGTCTGGCATCTTCAGGGTATTTGGAATTACACTCACGGCAAGCCGCACGACCATTTCCTGAACTTGTTTGCAGCTTGGGAGGAGTTGGTGCTGTGGCTACATTTTCCCGTTGGCTTTGTTGCGAACCAGTTCCCGTATTTGTTGGATTTCCGGAAGTGTTTCCCGTTCTAGTGCTTGTCGCAGTACCTGTACTGGTTGGATTTCCAGAGGTATTTCCTGTTCTAGTATTTGTTGTAGTACCTGTACTTGTTGCAACAGAAGAGTTTTCAATATTGTTGCTAGTTAAAACTCTATTTTCTTGACTGTTTCTAGAGTCTCTTACTCCGCTTAAAAGCTGTCGCAAATTTTCATTGCTTGGCTTTGTATTATTCTGCACTGGTGCTGGTGCGGGTGAAGTAGTAGTTGCAATGGTAGGATTCGGTCGCGAATTTGGTGTATTCTCTGGTTGCTGGACAACAGGCTTTTGAGCTTCGGTAGTAACTGTTGGCTGTGTAGCAAGAGGTTTTGGTTGTTCTTTAACAGGTTCAACAGGTGTAGGTTGTGGTATCGGTTGTTTCTCAACTTTTACCAATGGTTGAGGGGGTTTTGGTACAGGTAGGATTTCGGTATTATTGGTAGAGTCAGTAGTCGCTTTTGCACTCAGAACACTAGTGTTGTCTATAGATTTTTCTATGGGTTTGTCTTTGGCAGTTTCTTTTTTGGTTTCTTCTGGTGGTTTTGGCGTTTCCAGGGTTGCAGGTTCAACAATTGTAAATTCTATTGGTTCTTCTTCAGAAGGCAGTTTGTTGAAAAGATTGCCAATGCCAGAAGCTAATATCCCAATATGCAACGTTAGCGAGCCAATCAAGCTAAAGGCCAAAAGAGACTTTAGAGCTTTGGCTTCTTTTTCTCGCTGCTGTACTGCAATGCTGGAAAAGCTCATAATATTGCAATTAATTACTACCTAAGTAGTTAGGTTAGAATGCTTAGAAGCAAAAGTCAAGCAATAATATGAGGAAATTTTTAGTTAACTCTTCATGGAAGATGACGATACGTAAAACTTCATTTAGCAAGCTTTTGAGTCTACAAGAGCGTTGCAGTTATAATCAATTTTTATCTCAAGAAGAGCTAATTAAGTTTGATAGGGAGTTT
Organism: Pelatocladus maniniholoensis HA4357-MV3; assembly: GCA_019359115.1. Classification (GTDB taxonomy): domain Bacteria; phylum Cyanobacteriota; class Cyanobacteriia; order Cyanobacteriales; family Nostocaceae; genus Pelatocladus; species Pelatocladus maniniholoensis. The sequence continues at coordinate 9,092 of JAHHHW010000086.1, read as the reverse complement.
TTACTCATTGGAAAGACTATTGATAAGTTATATCATTTACTGCTAGTCTAACTGTGATATTATTCATCTTTCAAGAAAGTATTACATGGTAATTAATCAGTTATTTTCGACAGGTGGCGTGGTTATGTGGCCCCTGCTTGCATTTAGTGTGGTGGCGATCGCATTGATTATTGAACGGGTGCTTTTCTGGTATCGCATCAACACTCGTCAAAATAAAGTAGTACGAGAAGTATTAAATCTCTATCGTGTAGAGAACGTTGTTAGTGCAATAGATAAACTGAAAAAAAATGCCGACTTACCCATCGCGCGGATTTTTCTCTCGGCGTTGCAATTAGAAGAACCCACACCGGAAGAATTCCGTCTGGCTTTAGAAAGTGAAGCTCAAGCAGAAATTCCTGTCCTCAAGCGTTTCCAAAACATTTTCGAGACAATCATCGGTCTTGCACCACTGTTGGGTTTGCTGGGAACTGTATTGGGATTGATTGTCTCGTTTGCAGCACTGGATATTGGTGATGTGGGAGGTACAAAAACCGCAGGTGTCACCGCAGGTATTAGTGAAGCGCTTGTGTCTACAGCATCAGGATTGGTTGTAGCTATCTTTACATTACTTTTCGCTAATACGTTCCGAGGTCTGTACCAGCGTCAAATAGCTTCGATTCAAGAATACGGTGGACAATTAGAATTACTGTATCGTCGTCGTTACGAGAGAGGAGGAAGAAGTTATGCGCCCACTAGATGAACCAGATTTACCACCGCAGATTAATATCGTACCGATGATAGATGTGATTTTTGCAATTTTGACATTTTTTATTATGTCAACATTGTATTTAACTCGTTCGGAGGGTTTACCAGTCAGTTTACCCAAGGCAGCAACAGCCAAGCAACAGCAAATTCCGACTAAAATTACTGTGACGCTAGATAAAGATGGACAAGTCAGCTTGAACCGTAAACCCACTACCGTTGATGCATTAGAAGGACAAGTACGTACTTTGGTGGGTTCTAATCCAGAAGCTTTGGTAATTATTAGTGCTGATGAAAAAGTTGGTCACGGTCAAGTTGTGACGGTAATGGATAAGGTACGACAAGTTAAGGGAGCTAAGTTGGCTATTGCGACTCAAAAACCATAGTAGTGGTTTGGGTTACATTAGACTTATGGTGGGAAAGATCAAAAATGGATGACACGTTTGGTAGTCCTCAAGAATGGCTGACTGTATTTGCCTATGTGGGATTTACAGTCTTTATTCTTTGGCGTGTTTTGGTGACACAGAAAAAATGAGACATGTGATTATGTGAGGCGATCGCACTCTAGCTAACGCTGCCATGATAACCAACTAGAGACGATTTTCTTAACTAAAGGAGTCAAACGGGTACGATTGTAAGCATCGGCGGCTTTGCGGATAGCTTCTGCTTGGGTAGGATAGGGATGAATTGTTTTGGCGATCGCTCCCATTCCCAAATTATTGGTCATTGCTAAGGTAATCTCGTTGATCATCTCTCCAGCATGACGAGCCACAATGGTTGCACCTAATATTTTATCAGTGCCTTTTTTGACGTGAAATTTGACAAACCCTTCTGCTTCACCGTCGATAATTGCTCGGTCTACTTCATTTAATGTGATGTAGTAATTGTCAATTTCTATACCCTTTTCTTTTGCTTGTTCAGGATACATACCAACATGGGCAACCTCTGGATCAGTATAGGTACACCAAGGCATGATCAGCGAACTCAGTTTTTTGCGTCCCACTCCCAAGACTGAAAATAGCGCATTTTGAACCACCATTCTTGCTGCTGCATCAGCAGCGTGGGTAAATTTCCATGCCATACAAACATCTCCCACCGCATATATACGGGGGTTAGTTGTTTGCAGGTAATCGTTGATCATGACTCCCTTATTTGTGTCATATTGGACACCTACAGAGTTCAAGTTTAAATCTTCCACGTTAGGCGATCGCCCGACTCCTACGAGAATTTCATCTACATGCACCTGTTTGTCTTTCTGGTTGGCTTCATAGTGGATAACTTTATCTGTGTCTTGGCGTTCAACTTTGTAAATATTCGCCCCTAAAACTAACTGAATACCTTCTCTGACAAAAGTTTTTTGGATAATTGTTGCTGCATCTGCATCTTCGCGCCCCAACAACTGCGAACCTTTTTGCAGCACAATAACTTCTGAGCCTAAACGACGGAAAGTTTGAGCTAATTCGCAACCAATATAACCTCCGCCAATGACAGCAAGACGATTTGGTCTGCATGTCAGAGAAAATACGTTTTCGTTAGTTAAATATTGAACTTCTTCTAAGCCTGCAATTGATAATTTTTTAGGACTAGAACCAGTGGCAATAACTGCTTTTTTAAATCGTAAAGTTTTATTTGCTACTTCTACAGTATCACGACCGGAAAAATATGCATTGCCAAAAAATACATCTACTCCAAATTCTTGCTGAAACCGCTTGGCGGAATCGTGAGGACTAATAGCTGTACGAATTCGCCGCAATCGTTCCATCACGGCTGGGAAATCAATGTCAATGTAGTGGAAAGTATCAATACCAAATTTTCCAGCATGTTTGATGTCTGCAACTAAGCGCGCCGAACGAATCATGGTTTTCGACGGTACGCAACCAACATTGGTACAGTCTCCACCCATCAGGCGCTTTTCTACCAAAGCTACCTTTGCACCTAACAAAGCAGCACCCGCAGCTGTCACTAATCCAGCAGTACCCGCACCAATTACCACCAAGTTGTAACAAGGTGCGGGTTCAGGGTTACTCCAATCTGGCGGGTGGAGGTTTTCGATCAACTCCTGATTATAGCGATCCATAGGTGGAACACTTATGGGTTGATCTGTAGGTGGAAATACTGCTTGGCTCATGACTGGCCACTTAATAAGTAATATTGTTTATCCTAAAACTCTAGTGATTATTTTTCATCTAGCTAACGACGGTTTTGCTGTATCTCGTTTAACTTTGTTCTAATTGTCTCTACGCGGTTGCGATTCACACCCAAATCGCTTTGACCCAGTCGTGAAGCTGAACGAACATGGATAATATTGTCATTACGGTCTAAATAGAATTCAACGTCATCTACGAATCCCATCAAGGCACTTTTAAACTCAGCATACAAATAATCATCACTTTCGTTGATGATAGTTGTTCTTGGGAGGGACTGAATGATACTTTTGATATCTGCTAGTGCTTGTTCTGGACTGGAAGTATAAGTTAATGGCGCTATCTTGTGAACTGCGTCTGTACTCTGGCTACAAACACAATTTGGGCTATTTGGACAAGGTGCTAATGTGCGATCGCGAACACCTAAGTTTGATGGTCGTTTACCTGCAAAAATCATTGTTAATCCTAATAATTAAATTAAATAAATACATTAGTTAGTATTTTACTTGCAAATGCACCTTGTTTAAACTTTTAGTTTCGTAGCACAAATCCTCTTTATACGACTCAAATCAATCAAACATTCTGCTAATCGTATAAAGAAGTCAGATCCCCGAATTCGTAAAAGTTGTTGGGGATCTTGTTGTTCACGAATGATTTAGAATTGCTATATCTAATCGCTAATGGGAGCATCTCAATTTTTTCAATATACCGCTAAAGATCTCATTTTTTAGCTAATAGCACAAGTAGAAATCAAGTAGTCTGCTGAAGCAGACTTGAGTTATGAAACTGCGATTGAAATTGCAGGCGGATTTTTTTAACCTTTGAGATGCTCCAATTGAATCAGTTTACATGGCAATATTCACTATCAACCAGTAAAGAACAAGCACGAGAACAACACTGATCCATAAAATGGCTTTGTTTTGAAATAAGTTGATTAGACGGTTCATAAGCAGTGATTTCGAGAATTAATGAATTGATGAATTGATGATCAATGTCTGATCGACAAACAGATAAATCAGACTTTTATATGCTTTGATGACGAATTAAGAATGACTCTAAAACAGAGATAAAAACTTTCATCTATCTTGCTTTTAGTAATTTATTACAGGGCAGAATTAGGAATTGAAGCTATAAACTCCTCACTTTAATAATTCTAAATACACACAAGCATTCGTCAAAATCAAATTTACTTTGATTTAATAGAGCGAAGGGAATTTACATTTTGATCTGGTATTAATTTTATTCTAGCTATTTCAACAGAATTTTGCAGCACCAACAAAAGGAAAACATAGAAACTCAGATGCTACCTCTAACTACAACCTCATACCAATTAATACCAACTTGAAACAAGAATGCAATACACAAATAAAACTTCTCCTCCTTACCTACGGGTTCGAGGAGCTAATACATGGCTGGAGGTTCCACGCTAGGTAATTTCTGCCTTTTAGATGAGTTTAATTATTCTGTTGTCACTCTTACGAGAGATGACAAATTAATTGATGAATAACTTAGGCTGTAAATAACTTCTTTTTCATACCTGAAAGCAAATATATCCTCACTAAGGGTAGACAAAATTTTACTTTATAGAAATATAAACTTTGTATTAATCCCTGGCTCGACTAGTGTTTAAAATAGGCTCTCAAATTCAATGAGTTGCTTTAAAACACATATTAGAAACAATGTAGCCGCTTTTTAATTGTGATCTTTCTTTTCAGGAGTCTATTATGCGAATCGCTCAGGTTGCTCCACTGTGGGAAAGAGTACCACCTCCAGGTTACGGTGGAACTGAGTTAGTAGTGGGTTTATTAACCGATGAGTTAGTCAGACGTGGACACGAAGTCACACTATTTGCATCGGGAGATTCTCTCACTTTAGCAAAGCTAGTATCAGTTCATCCTCGTGCTTTACGACTTGATAAAAGTATCAAAGAGTATGGCGTCTATGAGATGTTGGAATTGAGTCGAGTGTATGAGTCAGCAGATGAGTTTGATATCATTCACTCTCATATGGGTTGTAATGCATTACCCTACGTTAATTTAGTCAAGACACCTACTGTACATACGTTGCATGGGATTTTTACACCTGACAACGAAAAATTATTTGTACATGCTAAAAATCAACCCTACGTGAGTATTTCTAATTCACAGCGTGAACCGAGGTTAGGGTTGAATTATGCAGCAACAGTTTATAACGGAATTGATGTCAGCAGCCATCAATTTCATGCTCAACCAGAAGAATCACCCTACTTGGCATTTTTGGGTAGGATATCACCAGAAAAAGGAACGCACATAGCAATACAAATTGCTAAAGAAGCTGGTTGGCGTTTAAAAATGGCAGGCAAAATAGATGTAGTTGATCAAGAATATTTTGAAAAAGAAGTTAAACCTCTCATTGATGGTAAGCAAATAGAATACTTGGGTGAAGCAAATCATGTTCAGAAAAATGCTCTGATGGGTGGTGCGGTAGCAACTTTATTTACTATTACTTGGCGAGAACCATTTGGTTTAGTAATGGTAGAATCAATGGCAGCAGGAACACCCGTGATTGCGATGAATATGGGTTCAGTTCCAGAAGTAGTTGTTCACGGGAAAACTGGTTTTCTCTGTAATAGTATTGCAGAATGCGTCGATGCTGTGAGGAAGCTGGAACAGCTTGATCGCTATGGGTGTCGTGAGCATGTCGAGAATAATTTCAGCGTACAAAAAATGGTGGATGGCTATGAAGCTGTTTATCAAGAAATTGTTGGACAACGACTTGCTCAAAACGCAAAACTTATGCACTTAGATGACTTCAAACATAAGCCGCAATTTAGTGCATTAAGTCGTTTTGCTCAGTTGCGTTCAAAAATGTAAATAAGCAGCAAAACATAAAAGGTTAGATTTTTAACTCTAACCTTTTCTTGACTTATTTAACTCTAAAATAAGGATAATTTATGCTCCAGTTGGCTCAATATATCCTTGTAAATTCTCTGGTTCAAACTGGCGTAAAATGCGAGTTGCTTGACGAGTCAATTCCTCAGTACCTTTGACTATAATTAAATACTTTCCTTGATTTAAACGGTTACGGTAAGGTAAAGCATCCCCACTACCCACAGTTAAACCAACTCCGCCACCAACTAAGTATGCACCTAAAGCACCAGCAGCAGTTCCTAAAAGTCCACCGATGATATGATTGCCAAAGCTACCAATCGGAAATATTTCAATACCTGTCAAAACATTGAAAGCATAACCTGCTATAAAACCAAAGGGAATTAGCCAAACTCCTAGACGATTTGCTCCCTTTTTCGCTTGAACGTTTGGGTTGATTAACCCATATTCATCAGCACTTTTGTAGCCTTTACCTAAAATATCAATTTGATTGACAGGTAAACCTTCTTTTTCCAGAGCAGAGTAAGCTTCTTCTACCTGTATTCTATCTGATAAAACTGCAATAAGATAATTCATGATTTTTTCCCAACGCAAAAGCTGACTTGAAAACAAGGAACGCTTAACAGGTAGTGTATTAAGTTTTTTAAGCGCAGAGTGTAAGCTATACCAACAAAAATAAAATAGAATTCCTATAACTAAATAAATTTTATGAATGTCATGGCTATAAATTCTTTTAGGTAGACGAGGTTTCGTTATACCTATATATATAAATTAAGCAAGATAATCATAAAATACTTCAACCTTGAGAAGGAAGCTTGAAGCTAAAATCTAAGTCTAAAGACTAAAAATATTCTTGAAATTGAACACAATATTACAAGACTATTTTACCTGCATATTTACCTTTTTATTTTTTCATTAGCTTTTCGCAGGTGATAATAATGACTACAATAAAGTGATATACTTCACCTTTGGAGTTCTAGCTGTGGGTTTATTTGATGATTTGAGTCGGTTTCTGGAAAATCGTTTAGAGGAATTCTTGCGAAGTAATCCGCATCTGGAATTAGAAGCTTTGTTAGAACAGCTGCGGGAGCAAGAGGAAGATACTTTAAAGTTGATTGCAGATCTACAATTACAAGAGAAGCGATCGCAAGACGAAATTTTGTCCACAGCACAAGAAATTCAAAGATGGCATATTCGCGTCCAAAAGGCAAAAAATGGTGGTAGAGAGGATTTAGCAGCAAAAGCACAAGAGAGAGAAGCTGCACTTTTGCGTCAAGGAAATCAGCAGTGGGGACAAATGCAAGGAGTCAAAGAACGCGTTACCCAAGCACAGGATCTACTCAAGAAAGTTCAACAACGACGTCAAGAAGTACAAGCAAAAGCTGCGGAAGCACAAAGCGCACGAGCTCAAGCGCAAGCACAGCAGCGTGTTGAAAGTGCTGGTTGGTCAAATCAAAGCCGTAGTTATTCTAGCGGGAATGATCCTTTAGAAGAAACATTCCGCCGTTGGGAAACTGAAGCTGAGTTGGAACAGATGAAGCGGAAGATGGGAAAATAGTTATTTGTTATTTGTCATTGGTCATTTGTCATTTGTGAATAACTCTTGACTTTTGATACTTAAACACTTGACACTTGAGTCTTAACTATTGAATCTTGACCAATGACATTTCCCGTTTATTTTTATCTGGGTTCATTGCGGATTCACCCACATATTTTATTTGAATCCATCGCTTATACTGTGGCGTTACGTTTAGTGTTGCGTAATGTCCGCAAGGATATTATTACACCACCACAACGCACTTCTATTATTGTGGGCGGGATGTTGGGTGCGCTTGTGGGTGCAAAGGCGTTAGTTTTACTGCAACATATTGATTTATTGTGGCAAAATTCTCAGCTATTTTTATTGCTCTTATTGCAAGGGAAAACAGTTGTTGGAGCTTTATTAGGTGCTGTGATTGGAGTAGAAATTACCAAAAAAATTATTGGTGTGAAGCGTTCTACTGGTGATGTATTTGTCTATCCATTAATATTAGGAACGGCGATTGGTAGGATTGGTTGCTTTTTAACTGGATTGAGCGATCGCACTTATGGAATTGCCACAAAATTACCTTGGGGTGTAGATTTTGGTGATGGTATTATCCGTCATCCCACCCAATTATATGAAATCATATTTTTAATCATCTTAATTATATTTATACGCCTTCGCAGTCGCTATCAATACCAAGAAGGTGATTTATTTAAATTTTATTTAGTTTGTTATTTAATTTTTAGATTTTTGATAGATTTTATAAAGCCCGACTTTCATATTTTCTTAGGAATGAGTGCGATTCAAATTGCTTGTTTGTGCGCTATTATTTATTACAATCGCTCTATTCCTGAGATGTTGCAATTGAAATCGTGAGGCATGGAGCATAGTAAATTGTTAGATTTTTTATCTAGCCTACAGTTGTTATTTGTGGGTTTTATCCCTGCTGCAATCTTAGGGATTTTACTGGGAAGTGCAATTGGTACAAATCCCTTACTTTATCAACTATGTAAGCGATTGCTACAAATTCCCTACAGTATTCCTCCCATAGCACTTGTACCACTCGCTTTCATCTTTTTTAAAGAAGTAGAAGTAGCAGCAAGTATGGTTGTTTTTTTTAGTGCTATCTGGTCAGTGATGATTAACACAGCTACGGGTATGCGAAAAAGTCGTCTCCAAGACAATAATTTTCGTGTAGCAATCAGTTATATATTCGATGCTTTAAGAACCGGTCTTTGGATAGCTTGGTTCACTGTGATTGCAATTGAAATGTTGACAGTCGGAAAAGGATTGGGGTTTTTGATTTGGAATGGTTACAGAGGAGGTAACTATAATAATATTATTGAGGGTGTAATTTATATTGGCGCTATTGGCTTTTTCTTGGATCAACTATTAGATATTACAGGTAATATTCTGGCACAACTTGTCTCGGAAGGGAAAAAGTCTTAATTTGGATTTTTCACCTTGGTGTCTTAGTATCTTAGTGGTTAAAAAATCAACTTTTGAAACACTAAGACACTAATACCATTTCTTTATGAAGCTGTACAGAAAATTGGTATAAGACACAAATAAAAGTACATTACACCTTAAAAATGGACTATTAATTAATTACTTTCAATGCTGCTTGAACTCGAATTGTGGAAAACCACTTATCGTCTGTTCTCCAGAGTTCCAAAACATCATGATTTTGTATCGGCTCAATAATTCGGGGTAGGCAGTGATTCAAGCTGCCACGACCAGCCTAATGGAATGAGAGAAGATTTCTCCCGAATAACTTGGGCAAGAGAGGGGATTGCTCGAATTTGAGAAATACGG
>JAHHHW010000085.1 GCA_019359115.1 Pelatocladus maniniholoensis HA4357-MV3 | reverse complement strand
GGTAGAATTTAGGTAACATTATCAATCTTATTGGTCTTATTGACAAATCTAGACCTATCTTTTTCTACCATAAAGTGCTACATCCTTTACACTATAAGCTTTTTAGGCTATTTTGTCGCCCCGTCAGATGTAATAGTTAAGAATTAACTGTATTTTACAGAATCAAAAATCGTATTACCTAATCTTTTTTCTATGTTCTTCATTCCTGCGATCAAACCAAAACCATTCCTCATCTGACATATATTTTACAGATTTTATACGTTCCACTGCCCATTCTGCATATTCAGGAATAATCTCACAGCCTAGCCATTTTCTACCAAGTTGTTCTGCAACAACAAGTGTTGTTCCTGATCCGAAAAATGGATCGACAACAAGATCGCCTCTAGAAGATGAGGAAAGTACAAACTTTCTCACTAGTTCTTCTGGCTTTTGAGTTGGATGTTTGGTTTTTTCATGCATCCCATTACATGTAGTTGGTATTTCGATCACATCTCTGGGTTTTGCACCCTTGGGATGGGGATGCCAAATTCTACTATCATTCTTACCATTGTTGCCATATTGGCTTGTTTTTGCTTGGGGATGTTGTGGATATTTTAAAGTGTGTTGTCCATAAGTTATACGTATATTATCTGAATTTAAATAAAAATTTTTTGTTTTTCTAAAATGTAAGATACTTTCATGAGAGCGTCCCCAATCGTTTGAAAAATTCGCTTTATTTTTGTAATGCCAAATCAGCCACCGACATCCACTAAAAAATTTTAATGCTGGTAGTTTAATATCAGCGATAATTTCTGAAAACCCACAAATATATAATGAACCTGTCGGTTTTAATATCCGAGAAACTTCTTCTATCCAGATTAAAGACCAATTTACATAAGCTGCTTGCGATTCAAAATTATCCCATGCAGCTTTTTTAATATTATACGGAGGATCTGCAAATACTAAATCTACTGATTCTGAAGCAAGAGTTTGTAGCCATTTTATTGCATCACCAATCCATAATTCTCCATGAGGATGGTAATAAAAAACTTGAGGTGTTTGTGAATCATATTTTTTTATATTACAATTTTCTTCTGGAATCACAAATAAAATCTGATTGATAAAGTCAAAAAAGTAAATTTTAAGCAGGCTGTGTCAGGCACATATTGGTGATATTCTTTGTCGCCAAAAAATCATTAAAGCACCTAACACGCTATTCTTAAGTTTGTAGTAAGGACTTTAGTCCTCAAAATCAGAGCTAAAGCCATTTCATACAAGAAAATGAGAATTGTGTGTACCCTTGCGTAATTGCTAGAGCAGAGAACAGGATTGAAAATCTATATGACTTACGCAAGTGTCACAAAAAACAAAAATTTTTTGCTTGTAGTAAGCGGCTCTTGCCTTTATTTTGAGGACTAAAGTCCTCACTACGAACTTAAATAATATGCCAGTTGCGTAAGTCCTAATCTATTAGTATATGATTTTATTCTTAAAATCTGTACTTCATTTACCTGTAATCTGCTGTATATCCGCTAATTACAACTTCGGCAGTATCTCTGGTAGTAAGTGACCAGGTACTTTAGATAAAGCCAGGTTTTGTCCTTGTATTCCTAATTCACTGTGAAAAGCGCGAATAGTTTTCACTACATAATTAAATGTTGTTTGGTAAGCTTCGGGTTTTTGGGTTAATCCATTTAATGCTTGTAAATGATTATCCAATGATGATTCTAAATGTTGAGAACGTGCAGTTTTATCACCATTCAAGAATTGATCGGTTGCCAGATTATAATGTGCTAAACCTAAGTTATTATGAGTTGCAAAAATATCAAAACTTAAAGCAGCACCATTGAGAGAATGAGCAAGAGATAGAGATTCTTCATAAGCATTAATGCACAGTTCTAAAAACTTTTGTCGTTCTTCTTTGGTTATTTGTGGCTGGTTGGACAAGTGCCAATAAGCAGTTCCCAGATTATTTTGTGTGGCAGCGCAAGCGGCAGGAACATGTGCTGGTGTACGATATTTCAAAGCTTCTCCATAGGCATCCACAGCAAGTTGCAGATTCGCCCCTGGATTTTCGTACTGCGCTAAATTCCAATGAGCAGTACCAATGTTGTTTTGAATCATGCCATATTTGAGTGGTTCCTGTTCTGGGTTGTAGTAGGCTAAGGCAAGACTGTAAGCAACGATCGCATTCTTTAAATGCTCCATCGGTTGATTGTATTGTGCCAAATGCCAGTAAGCAGTACCCAAGTTATTCTGAGTTGCAGCATACTTCAATGGTTCTATCTCGGCGGTACGGAAGCAGAGTGCTTCTCGATAAGCAGTAACCGCTTTTTGCCAGTTTTCCCCAGCGTGATCAAAACGTGCTAAGTCACCATAAGCAGTCCCCAGATTATTTTGCACACGTGCATAAGTTTCTGAATGGGTTTCAGGTGAAATTAGCTTTAAAGCTAATTGATAAAATTCTATTCCCTGTTCTATGTAAGATTGTCCTTCTTCAGAATTGGGTGGTGTGCGATATAGCATCCAATAGAGTGTACCCAAATCATTCAAAATATCTGGGACTTGTGGCGAGCTTTCATCGTGGGTAATAGCCTCTTGATAGGCCAAAATAGCCACCATCAAGTTCTCTAAGTTAGTTTGTCCCTGTTCGATGCGGAGGCGATACAAGTTGCCCAGACGATGATAAGCTGCTGCCAGTGTTTCTGGTGAAGCTTTTGTGGAATGTAAGGAGTCTATTTCTTCTAGAAGTTCCTGTACTTGTACATTCTCATTTTGATCGTGGGCGATCGCACTGTTAAGAGTTGCTAGTACTAACTCTGTTAACTCTTTACTAATGTGCGATAAACGTGGTGGTGATGGAGTCTTGCTGATATTAACTTTATTTCTTGCTCTAGCTTCTTCCTGAAATGTTTCTGGTACAAATAATTCTGATTTGATTGGTGAAGGTTCTTGTGGTTTGTGTCCACGATTTACAGGTGTTTGGATCGCAAAATCAATCTCTTCCACAGGGAAATCGTCACCAGAGATAGGTTCTTCCCAGGCTACCTGTTCAATATCTCCTACATCTAAGCTTCTAGAACCAGAAAAGCGTTCTGGTGAGTTTTTGGTATGAGTTGTCGGTGTCGGTTCTCCAGCAAACACAAACACACCAGTACGACAACGCCAAAACTGTGGCGCTGATTGTTGTATCGCGTACAACCAAGGACGCGATACCCACAGTAATAGACTCGATTCCAGAAAACTGCTGGATTCTGGGCTTGATAAATGTTGTTCAGTTAAACGTAAATAGTGCAAAAATAAACGTTGCATTGCCACTGGTTGCTTGGTCAACTGCTCAACGCCTACAATCTGAAAAGCTGGTACTGGCAGTGACCGTCCAGGATTATCTTTAGACACACCAACAATTGGCGGTGGATAATTCACCAGCCATTGATTTATTTGCGTGATCGGGTTAGGGTCACTTAAATTCAACCTCAGAGTCACTAATCGTGGATAAGCTGGCGTACTAGTTTCTTGTGTATTTGATGGTTGATACAGCACTTGACCTACTGGATAGGCCAAAGTTGAATGCAAACGTGCTGCTACCTGATTTCTCAGGGTTAAATCATCACATACCGCTACCAAAATTTGTCGCCGCAAACCAAGACTGAGGGCAACTTTTAGACGGTGGTATACTTGGCGATTCCACGCAAATTTATCCGAATGTGCAGTATCATTCACGCTCATGGTGGCTAAGGAGCCGAAACGCAGTGTACATCCCTTTAAAGGGCATATGTAAGCAGTCTATATATCTAACTATGACTACGATTTTCAAGTAGTTATTGCTCTGCTCAGGATAAATCAAGGTTTGAAATAAGAATAGAGGCGTTGTATCTTATTATACTTATATTTTGCATTTATTTTTTGCATAAAATAGCGATAACTTGGTACTGAAGGGCAAATTTCTTGATCTATCCCCCTCTATCTCTATCTTAAAGATTAGATAAAAAAACCAGGTTTCCAAAAATTTAGAAACCTGAATAATTGTAAAATAAAATTGATTTGTGAAAGCAATTTTTATTAACTAAGATTAGAAACAGAGAAGGCAACAAAAATCAAACCACTTACCAGGAGTATTCCCACAACTCCCATAATTACATAATTACGCTTTTGCTGGGCTGTAGGAGGCTCTGCTTGGTAAACTTTAGGTTCACGGGCAAAATTGTTGAGGCGACCGCCTTCTTCAGTCGTGTAGGGCATGAATAAATTCCTTACGCTGCTTATTCATTTTATGTTACATAAATGCAATAGACTGCTCTTGTCATTGGAGATAATTCGTTACAAAAGGGTCGAGGAACGGGCATCGGGGATCGGGGAACGAGGACAAGGGGGACAAGGGGGACAAGGGAGAATTATTTAACTAAGTCTCTTCCCAATCCCCAATCCCCAATCCCCAATCCCCAATCCTTAATTTGTAATTGTTCCAGTCATTGGTGAAGAGGGGCTGGCGTAGTCTTTGATGGGCATCCTGCCAGCTAGATAGGCTATGCGGCCAGCAGTTGTTGCCAGATTCATGGCGCGTGCCATCAGGGGTGGGTTTTTTGCCAATGCGATCGCACTGTTAATCAACAAAGCATCGGCACCCATTTCCATGGCTTGGGCTGCTTGGGATGGCGCACCAATACCAGCATCCACCACTACAGGAATATTGGCATTTTCAATAATGATTTGAATGTTAGCAGTTGTTTTTAATCCCTGACCGGAACCAATCGGTGAGGCGAGAGGCATTACTGTTGCACAGCCGACTTCTTCTAAACGCTTTGCTAGCATCGGATCAGCATTAATATAAGGTAAAACCGCAAAGCCTTCTTTGACTAATTGTTCTGCCGCTTGTAGAGTGCCAATGGGATCTGGTAATAAATATTTAGAGTCGGGAATTACTTCTAACTTGACAAAATTATTATCTTCCTGTCCCAAAAGTTTTGCCATTTCTCGTCCTAAACGGGCAACGCGAATAGCTTCTTCGGCGGTTTTGCAGCCAGCAGTATTTGGTAGCATCCAAATTTTTGTCCAGTCCAGCGCTTCGGCTAAACCTTCGTGTCCAGGCGCATGAGTTTGTACTCGTCTGACTGCAACAGTCACAATTTGACAACCACTTTCCACCACACTTTGCTGCATTTCTTCGATACTGCGATATTTACCAGTTCCCGTCATCAAGCGGGAGGTGAAAGTTTTGCCAGCGATGACGAGTGGTGTGTCAGCAATGGTAGGGGTGAGTTGGGAAATCTGCCCGTAGGATAGTGGTGAAGGGGAATGAGTAAGCATAACAGGGGAGGTAGATGATTGGTTCTCAAAGCGCGAGTAATGAAAATGCGACAGAAGAGGGTCAGATTTTTGTTCCCAAATTAGATCAGCAATTAATACTGCTGTTATGGGTGCAAGCAGAATGCCATTACGATAGTGTCCCGTAGCAAAGGTAAGGTTTTGACAGAAACTATTCCCCAGAATTGGTAACTCATCAGGAGTAGCAGGACGGAATCCCCACCATAATTCTTCTATGGGATAATTCTGGATTTGAGGATAGAGACGGATAGCATTTTGTAGTAAAGTTTGAATACCTGCTGGTGTGTTTTGGGGAGTAAAGCCAACATCCTCTACGGTAGCACCAAGAATAATTCGGCGATCGCGCTTTGGTACTATGTAAACATTATGGCCAAATAAAACCCGTGTTAGAGGTAATTCCGCGATCGCTTCTGGTACACGCACACTCAGCATTTGTCCTTTGGTTGGACGTACGGGTAAGGTAAACAATTGATTCGTCCAAGCACCTGTAGCTAAAACATAGTGTTCGGCACGCAAAGTTCCAGCATTGGTTTGGACTCCTACAACTTGCCCTTGCTTCTGCAAGATACCTTCTACTGCGATTCCTTCTTTTAGTTCCACACCCAAAAATTGCGCTGCACCAAGCAGTGCTTTTGCCAAGGCTCGATTGTCTACTTGGGCATCTTCAGGATACCACCAACCACCAGTGACTTCTTCTCCTAAACCTGGCTGATATTGGTGAATAGTTTCTTTGTCTAACCAGTAAGCTGTTTGAGAAGACACAGGGAGAGACAAAGATGATGAATAATCCCTGCTTCCTTGTCCCCCATGTCTCCCTTGTCCTCCTTGTCCCTCATGTCGTCCCTCGTCCTCTTCATAGACTGGTGCTAAAATACCACAGGGCCAGTAACCAGTGTTTAAACCAGTGAGTTGTTCTAATTTGTGTGTCCACTCAGGATAAATAGAACGCGATCGCCAACATAAATCTTGCATTGCTTGATTTGAGATGTTTTCTGCATCCGGTGCTAACATCCCAGCAGCAGCATGTGTAGCGGCTGCGTGGAAGTCACGACTAGTCACGATGACTTTCGCACCACGCAGTTTCAACTCAACGGCGATCGCTAAACCGATGATACCGCCACCAATAATCAAAACATCCTTAGTCATTAGTCAAGAGTCCGTAGTCAAGAGTCCATAGTCAAGAGTCCGTAGTCAAGAGTCCATAGTCAAGAGTAATGGCTATCAACAATTGACAATTGACTATATAACTCCTAACTCCTAACTCATAACTAGTAACTCATAACTGTTAATTCGATGATCAGCAATCACTACCACAAAGCACGAATTGGTTCGTTATTGTTAGTATCATTCGATTGAGTATCGTCTGTGGTGGTTGTATTTGAATTATCTTGAGCAGTTGTTGTTGTGTCAGTCATAGTATCGGTCAATGTGTCATCAGCAGCGTTGTTCTGAGCAACATTGGTTTTGTTGGTTCTGGTGGGAGTTCTACCAGTCGCAGTGCTGTTGACATTGATGTTGGCGGGGAGAACTTTTGATGTTTTTCCTCCTGGAGCTTGAGCAGTATTTTGTCCGCCCATCGGAAAGCTAATCCCCAGTAACGTACCTAGTAAAATTGCCAAACCTCCAGCCATCAAAATGAGTGGTGTCCATCTACCCATATTTTTTCTCCTTTTTAACCTTTTGGTGTCCAGACTACTTGAGAACCTTCTCCCCAGAATCCATCAAATTTAATAATTTTGACATCTTCTAAAAGCTGAGTTTGACAAGCTAAACTCAAATCAATTGGCGGAGAATGAGGAGGTAGTGAGTACCGCCCTTGTTTTCGCCAATTAGCTTGGTGCAAATTTACCTTCTACTTGCACTTGTAAAGAATAACTATCGATTAAGCGATAGTTAATAACCTTAGCACCGCTATTGTAGAGGTCAATACCATTTTGCAGCAAAAGTCTCCGCAGATTGGTTCGGAGTATACACTCGCTTGTTTTACCTTGAGCTAGCACCCTGAGCATTGCAGATCACTACACAAGTTTTAGGTTGTATTGTAACAATTTATTTCTGATACAGAAAAAACTATTTCCCAATCTTATTTTAGTTATGAAACAATCACAATCATATGCTTAAGAATAAGTTTAGAAATCATTTGATATTGTCATATTATTATGGTTTTGAAAAACCCTGAAGTAGTTGTGCTGTTAGGAATACAGACTTTTCGATGTTGATGTTTTCTAGATTTGCACTCAGGGTATCAACGCCACTATCTGTTGTCAGATTTTTATAGCGCGTAGTGTTGTGACAAATTACCTTGAAATCTAGCTGTTACGAACTGCGAGGAGCTAGAAGCCCATAAACTCCTGACCTCCCTGACAATTCTATATCCTGACTGACATATTTTTATTCTATTCTGTAGTCTGAACAACTCCTCATCTTATGAGCGCTAACTCTTTACCTCAGCTTTGGATCTATGACACTACACTTCGAGATGGTACTCAACGCGAAGGGCTATCTGTATCTATAGAAGATAAGTTACGTATTGCCAGAAGACTTGATCAACTTGGTATTCCCTTCATTGAAGGTGGTTGGCCTGGTGCTAATCCTAAAGATGTGCAGTTTTTCTGGCAATTGCAGGAAGAACCGCTCAAACAAGCTGAAATCGTGGCTTTTTGTTCGACTCGACGCCCGAACACAACAGTGGCTTCTGAGCCAATACTACAAGCTATTCTCGCTGCTGGCACTCATTGGGTAACAATTTTTGGTAAGTCTTGGGATTTACATGTCACTGAAGGACTCAAGACTACTTTGGCTGAAAATTTGGCGATGATTCGCGATACGATTGAGTACTTACGCGCTCAAGGGCGTCGTGTGATCTACGATGCCGAACACTGGTTTGATGGCTATAAGCACAATCGGGATTATGCTTTACAAACATTAGAAACTGCGATCGCATCAGGTGCTGAGTGGCTAGTGTTTTGTGACACCAATGGTGGTACTTTACCCCATGAAATTACGCAAATTATTACTGATATAGTTAAATTTATTCCTAGTGGAACAAAATTAGGTATCCATACTCATAATGATTCGGATACAGCAGTCGCCAACGCTCTAGCCGCAGTCATCACAGGCGTCAGGATGGTACAGGGTACAATCAATGGTTATGGCGAACGTTGTGGTAATGCCAATCTCTGTTCGCTAATTCCTAATTTACAACTCAAGCTAGGGTTTCAATGTATAGAAGAGAACCAAATCTCGCAATTGACAGAAACTAGTCGTTTTGTTAGTGAAGTAGTTAATCTTGCTCCAGATGAACATGCACCATTTGTTGGGAGGTCAGCATTTGCTCACAAAGGTGGTATCCATGTATCAGCAGTAGAACGTAATCCCCTCACCTACGAACATATTCAACCACAACAAATTGGTAATTGTCGCCGGATCGTCATTTCCGAACAATCAGGAGTTAGTAATGTTCTAGCAAAAGCTCGCTCATTTGGGATTGAATTAGATAAAAACGACCCCACAACCCGAAAAATTCTTGAGCGGTTGAAAGCTTTGGAGAGTGAAGGATACCAATTTGAAGCAGCAGAGGCGAGTTTTGAATTATTGATGCGCCAAGCTTTAGGAAGTCGGCGATTATTTTTTGAAATTAGGGGTTTCCAAGTCCACTGCGAGTTAGGACAGGGAGAAGAAAATACTAGCGCTCTAGCTACAGTTAAAGTTACCGTAAATGGTAAAAATATTTTGGAAGCAGCAGAAGGAAATGGCCCTGTTGCTGCTTTGGATGCAGCTTTACGTAAGGCTTTAGTGAATTTTTATCCCTACATTGCAGCTTTTGAACTGACAGACTACAAAGTACGCATTCTCAACGGACATACAGGTACAGCAGCCAAAACCCGTGTCATGGTAGAGTCGGGAAGTGGTCATCAACGCTGGACAACAGTAGGAGTTTCCACAAATATTTTGGAGGCTTCCTATCAGGCAGTGGTAGAAGGATTAGAATATGGCTTGTTGCTACATTCACAAGCAGCAATCAGCGTGTAAGAGTGTAAGGGTAAATATTTAATTGTTTTTCTTCCTCCTACACCCCTATACCCCCACACCCATTTTCTAGTTATTTGGTTGTCATCGCGGATAATTGAACTTTTGAGGAATTTGAAGCGTAATCCTAAATTTATCCGCGTCAAGATTCAAATCAAGATATCACCTTGAGAATTGGCGAGTTGTTTGTCACAAGTCTATTACCTTGGAAGTCGTTATTGTTTTTCACCCGCAAATTGCCAATCTTAGACCACACATTATACACTCACACACCACACAAAATAATTGGCAATGAATTTTTTATCTGTTAGTAGACCACTAACTACTAACTATTAAGCACTAACAAATTTAAGAAAAACTTTCCCAGGCTTGAGCAACCACTTGACTAAGCCACTGTCGCTGCTGTTTATCTAGTAGAGTATCTTCAGCTAGCAATTGAGCTGTTAGTTCCTCTAGGGATTGACCTTGATCGCGGACAATTTTTATTACACCTGCGATCGCAGCAGCAACTAGAGCTTCATCAACTGGCTTTTGTCTTAAGGCAATGATTTCTTGAGGGTTGTCTGGAATGGGATAATTCATGGCGTAAGGTTTAATGAAATAGAGAATGAACAAAAATTTTGACAAACTTTTAAAATTTCTTTATTGAATTTTTATTCAACAAGATAGGGCGGATCATACCGTAAATCACCCTTGTTTGGAAACCATCTTAGTACATATTATTAACTGGAGACTTGACAAAGAATGAAAGAGACACTTTACATAGAAATACCCACACCGGACACATCAGCAGTATGCAAATGGTTACAAACTGACTTTGAAGCAGGAATTGGGCAAAAAGTGCTAACACCGGATGGTTTACGCCTGAGAATGATAGGAAATACAGATGATAGCAGAAGTATTCCGGAAAACTTCAGCGAACTTTCCGTTTTTGTTTGGTCAGTACAACGGACTACTTACCTGAAGGTGTTCCGGTGGTCAGATCAAGTCTTTCCTCAAGAAAAACAAATTCTCAAAACCCTGACAACTGGAATCAGAAGCCACTTTCCCCATCAATATCCAGAACCACCGACAATAGATTTATCCCAGCAATCGATTTTTGAAGCACTAGCCCCTCATTATCCTCTTACTGTCAAATATTTTCAAAAAATGCCTAACGGCGAATATGACCTGAAACGAGTGTACTGGTGGGAGCAACGCTGGCGTCAAGGTGTACGTAATCCCCAGAAACCACGTCAAGTGATATTTGCTCATCAGAAGTGGGAACAAGCCAGACAAGCCAGACAAGGGGAAACTTTTTTGTTATCTCCCCCCGATCCCCGTTCCTCGATCCCCAATCCCCAATATGACCTGATCTACATTGGCGGTGCGCTTGGTGTTATTCATGCGGCTGTGATGGCAAAATTAGGCTACAAAGTGCTGTTGGTAGAACGGTTACGTTTTGGGCGCATGAACCGGGAATGGAATATTTCTCGTGATGAAATTCAAAGCTTGATTAATTTAGGTTTGTTGACATCCAGTGAAGTAGAATTCATTATTGCCCGTGAGTATCAAGACGGATTTAATAAATTTTTTGATGCTTATGTTCCCAAACCATTAAAAGCACCAATTTTGCATACTCCCACAGTCCTAAATTTAGGGTTAGATTCTGAGAAATTGCTCCAACTATGTGGACAAAAGCTGCTTGCGGCTGGTGGTGAAATCTGGGATGAAACAGAGTTTATCAAAGCTGATATTTATACATCAGAAATTGTTGTTACAGTTAAAGACTTAAGTAATCAAATAGACAAGCAAGCAAGCGCAAGAGTGATATTAGATGCTATGGGAACAGCATCACCAATTGCTTGGCAGTTAAATGGCTATCGTGCGTTTGAAAGTGTTTGTCCGACGGTAGGAGCTGTGATTGAGCGGGGATTTGAACCGGGAGTATGGGATTGTCAGTATGGAGATGTGCTTAATAGTCACGGCGATATTTCGCGGGGAAGACAGTTAATTTGGGAATTATTTCCCGGTACAGACGAAGAATTAGCAATTTATTTATTTCATTATCACCAAGTCAATGCCCAAAATCCCGGTTCATTACTGGAAATGTATGAGGACTTTTTCACAATTTTGCCAGAATATCGGCGCTGCGACATGGACAAGCTAGTCTGGAAAAAGCCGACCTTTGGTTATATACCAGGGCATTTTAGTGTGGGGAGTAGCGATCGCACCATAGCATTTGATCGATTAATCGCTATTGGTGATGCTGCATCTCTCCAGTCACCTTTAGTTTTCACAGGATTTGGTTCTTTGGTTCGGAACCTAGAACGCCTCACTACTCTTTTAGATATCGCCCTCAAACACGATTTACTTTCTTCTCGACACTTGAACCAAATTCGTGCTTTTCAAAATAATATTGCTGTGACTTGGATGTTTTCCAAAGGGATGATGGTTCCTACTGGTAAATTTTTACCACCAGAGCGCATAAACACTATGCTGAATAACTTCTTTGGTCTTTTAGCAGACGAACCCCTAGAAGTAGCAGATGACTTTATCAAAGATAGATTCAATTTGCTTACTTTTAATCGGTTAGCACTAAAAGCAGCTAGGAAAAACCCAGCATTGCTGTTGTGGATTTGGGAATTGGCTGGTGCTAAAGATTTATGGCGTTGGTTAGGAAATTATTTTGACTTTCTTCGTCATAGCCTCATCAGTGCTTTACTTAGTGGATGGCTACCAATTTTTCTACACCGCAATAGTCAATGGTTAGAAAATCGCTCTCCAGCATTGTGGTTACAGCTATCAGCTATCAGCTATGCATTAACCACAGGTAAAGGAAAACCAAAAGTTCGGACTCAAGAGTCAAGAGTACATACTCAAGAGTCCAGAGTCCATACTCAAGAGTCCATAGTCGATGGTCAATAGTCAAGATTTTTTTACAAATGACCATTGACCATTAATTACTTATTAGGGCGAAAATTCGGTAATTCTACAGATGCTAAAGACTTTCGCCCTTTAGGTGGTCGTTCGGGATAAACTACGGGTGAGGGCGATTTGTCAGACTCATCAGATTCTGGTAAAGAAGGGGGTAATGGTGACATATCAAACCATAAATCCTCATTTTCCTCAGAATCTGTGTCAGCACTGGGTGAAATGACAATTATTGGTTCTTTTGTATTCTCTGTATCCTCTGTATCCTCTGTATCCTCTATATCCTCAACTGGAGTAGCTACTGTTTCCCAAATGGGTGTCACAGTTTGATCATCATTTTTTGCCTCTTCCATATCTTCTGGATCGTTTTCAAGCAATGGTGGTGGTGATACAGATGTAGTTTGAGCAGCAAAAAACAATTGAATTAAGTTATCGACTTGCTCATCTAAGCTTAAGCAGTCTGAAGATGAAATTGTTTGTGATACTGTTTCATCATCAATTTCTGGTTCTGGCTCGATAGTTGTTTGCTCTGAAGTCAATGTGCTTTCTTGAGATGAAGTATCAGCAGTCGATAATTGGCTAGAAGTGGAGTTATCCGATGGATATGAGTTTGAGTAAGAAGATCCTACCCAGAAATTATCTGTTTCTTCTGCTGACCAGGGTTGAATTGGTTGCTGGTTGGGAAGTAAAGAATGAGTTCGCTGATAATTTCTAGCTTGCTTATTACCTACATTATTGGTATTAGTATGAGTTTCTGTAGAATCATAGCTAGGAACTGGTGTTTCCAGACATTTTTCTAAAGCTGCTTTAAATTGTAAGGTTTGGCGTTGTTGCCGCATTAAGCGAGTACGCAATTCTCGAGACAGATTTTCTGATTGCAGTAGCTGGTGGGACTGTTCGTTATATTTAGTTTGAAGTAAGGTACATTCCCGCTCTAGTAGGGCAAGACGTTGTTGGTTAATTTCTAACTGTGCCTTATAGTTCTCTATAACAGTTTCTTGAGTTTGCACTGTTTGTAGTGCAGTTTCCAACTGTTGATATAGGGATTTTATCTGTTCTTGAGCAGCATTTAGCTCTTGAGTCTGTTGGTTAAGCATAGATTCTGCAACAGCAGAACGCTTTTGCTGCCATTGTACAGCCCCTTGGGACTCAGACAAGGCAGTTTTTAAACCTTCTACTTGTTCATATAAATGATTGTTGGCAGAACGCAGTTCTTCATTTAATATCAACAGTTGCTTAAATTCAGAGTCAACCAGTGCTAGTTTTTCTTTTTCAGGCTCCGCAACCCAATCTAGCTCAGGTTTTAACTCCTCTAGTTGTTGCTGATTTAACTCTAATACGTATTCAGAATTACTTGTTTGCTCTATCTGTTGGTTCGTTTCTGTCATTGAGTCTTGACAAGATGCATCTTCCTGATACTCCTGATCTTCTGGCGCCGGGGCTAACAATGGCAATTGCGAAATTGTTCTGTTTTCGAGAGGTAAAACAGAATAAAAAGGACAACTTGCTTGTTGCGGTTGTGGCGCATTAGCAGGATTTTGGGGTTCATTAAAAGCCCCGTTGTTTGGGGTGTCTGCTTCATTCATTACTTTTCACCCACCAGCTTAAACTTATGATTGGTGACTGCGATCGCATTACGTATCAATGCTGTCTTATCAAAATCTACTCCATTCGGCAAGTTTGTCACCTACCCAAGGAGAATCATTCGTGATTATTTTGTTATAACTTTTTGCTACCCTACAGTGCGAAGTTGTTCAAAAATTAACAAGCAATAACTTTTCCTCCCCACCCGACTTATCTCAATCAAGGCAACCAACGAGGATAAAATCCTGTTAACGGTAGTTGTTCTGGTTTAAGGTCTGCATTGTCCTGGGCATCAGCTATTGGTAATAATGGCATTAACCACAAGTTGCTAGTAGCGATCGCCTCTCCATCATCAGTTGTCAACAAAGGTGCATTTATTGGTGGGTTTGGGTTTGTCTGGATCTGGTCAAATAATAAACCCAAACCATCAGGAGATAAACTCATTTGTATATTTCGTTGATCCGGAGGTAGCACCAATAATGGTTTCTGTTCCCCTGTTTTGAGATCAATGGCAATTAGATATGGTTGTTCTTGATAAGATTCCCCTGGTAATAGCTGTGTTAGCAAGCAGTAAAGCGTTGGGGACGCAGTATCAAATTGACAATTAACTATCGAACCTGTGGTGGATAGGAGTTTTTTCTGAACGCCCTGGTTGGTGACTAAAAACAAGTCTCGTGTATAGTCTGTATTAAACTTAACCATTGCTGCTTGTGAACCGTCTACAGAGAAGGCTTGTACTAAACCAAATTGTGGGAAAAAATCTAGGGGTTTAGTACCATCTTTTTGTAGGGGTAAAATAGCTGTTCCTTGTCCTTGAGCAAGCGCTACAGCTTTACTATCGGGTGTAATCATAAAATCTCCTCCCGGTTGACTTTGCAAGCGTTGAGGAGGTGTTTGTTGACCAGAACTATCACTGTTAACTGGCATAAACCACAGCCCAAAGTCGCCAGGATTGTCTTTCTTCCCTCTTTGGACAACAATGGTTTGTCCATCAGGCGATACATCAAATTTCAAGTTTTGATATTCTTTGTTGTCTAGAAGCAAGTCTACTTTAGCTGCTGCTTCTGCTGTTTTTTCATAAGGTGCATTAAAACCGGTTGTGACTATATACAATTGCGCTGATAGTAAGTCTTGACTATTTGCGGGGCGAGCAGCAAATAATATTTTTTGCCCATCTGGAAATGGCTTAAAGTCGGTAATTATAAGGTCTTTGGGAGTAAGTATCTTTTTTTGTTCTTCGGTTAAGTTGTAAAGAACTAATCTTCCTTGGTCTTCATTACTAGCGCCGATATAAAGAATTACGCGATCGCGTGTGCTAAATGTTGTTTGAAATGGTTGTATGACTTTATTAGTTTTTTCTTGGCTAGCGAATTTATCTTTTGCTCCCTCTAACTTCACTTTGTAAGTTGTTCCATAGGGTGCTGGTGTAATAAAACTGTAACCCATGCGTCGCCCCGCCCAACTGAATGTACCTGCTAAGGGAGGCTCTATTTTCAAATTTTCCTCTACACTTTTCGTATCCATGGGACGACTAAAACTGAGGATAAAGGCTTTGTATTCTGCCCCAATTTTTTGATTTTGGTTGGTGAGATTAGTCAAAGATATATCTTTTTCCTCACTTTGTAAGTGTTTCCAAGTAAATTCTCGGACACGAACTCTGACTACATCACCTTGGGATATGATTAGCCCAATTATTAAAATGAGCAGTAACATTAAGGCGATCGCAATGCGATCTAAGGGTTGGAAAAAATTTTTTTTCATGGTCATTAGTCATTGGTCATTAGTCATTGGTCATTAAGTCACTCACAAATGACATAGACGCTTTAGCGGTTTCTCGTAGAGTAAGACAAATGACTAATAACTATAGGGATTTTTTGGTTGAGGAATTTTTTTCAAGGAACTGGCTGCAATGGTAAGTTGACGTTTATCTGCTATTGTTTCGGTGGTCATTTCTCCCTCTACTTCTAACCAGGTATCTGCTGGGTATTGATCGCGAGTTTCTTTTAATTTGACTGGTAATCCTACAGGATAAGCATCGGCGGCGCAGCAAGTCAAAACAAAACGCGCTAAAAAGATATATTCTTTTTCGAGGTCTGGCGGATGGATAACAAATCCCTGTACCTTGACTTTATTACCTTGATATCTATCTGGTTCTGGATAGACGTTAAGCATACGTACCCAGTCTACGAGCGATCGCTCTTCAGGAGCAACAGAGGTGCGGAATGCTTGTGGTTTGACGCGTGTAGAACCTAATAATTCACTGAAATCTCGTTGTAGTGCTTTGTCACTAGCAAATACTTGTGGTGTAAAGGTCAGTCCCAAGATGGCTGCTACTAACAGTAAAGTACTACCCCATCCAGGCGGAAATAAACTGATATGTTGCATGTTACCAGTCATTTCATAACGACGCCGTTGCAAAAGTTCTTTGGCTTTGAAAAAACCGACAATTAACAAGCAGAATGCAGCCACCACAACTAATCCAAAATAATTCGGATGAATTAACAAATTAAGCTTGTCAGTCAACCAATATTTCAACAGCAAAATTCCCCAAGCTGTAATTGCTAATACATCAAGCCAGGGGAGTAATTTTTTTTGAATTCTATTTCTACGGTTTGGATTTTGAGTCATTACTTATTTAGTCAAGAGCCAAAATTTGAGAATTAGTACGCAATAGTCATTGCTTTAGACTATTGGCTTTAGACTATGAACTAAATTTTTAAAGAAAATGCAAATTAATAATCAGGGTGAACAAAAAAGTTAATAATGCAGCTAGACCAAATAGGTAAAAGATTGCTCTAGGTTTTAATATTGTTAACATCAAACCTATACCTTTAAGGTCAACCATTGGTCCAAATACCAAAAATGCCAATAAGGAACCACTTGTAAAAACAGAAGCAAAAGACAGAGCAAAAAAAGAATCAACAGTGGAGCAAATTGACACTACCGTTGCGAGTAACAACATGGTAGTAATTGAACTAATTGGGCCCGAACCCAAGCTGAGAATTAACTCGCGAGGAGCAAGAACTTGAATAGTAGCTGCGATCGCACTACCAATCACTAATATTGCTCCCAATTCCCGCAGCTCCTGCACAGTATTTTCTAATACTAAGCGCAGTTTTGCTCCTAATGGTTTACTCTGAGGTGAATTTGTGGTTGTAGCTTCAGCAGCAGCTTCTAAACGCGTAGTTTGCCCTGCTCCTAACAAAAACGTTCCAGACTGTAATAAAGTGGGTATATTTGCTGGCTGCTGTGCTTGGAAAAGTTGAAGGCGGCGTTTTGTGTTTGGATTCGGGGGTGGGTTAAATTTCAAGTAACGAGCGATCGCAGGTTGAACTATGGGAGTCAAGTCTTCTTGAAAGCTAAACACAAAGCCAATAATAGTGGCGATTAATAGGGAAAACACTACTCGTAATATTACTATTTCTGGCTGGTCGCGAAATGCTGTCCAAGTTGCCCAAATTACAATCGGATTAATTGTTGGTGCTGCGAGCAAAAAGCCAATTGCTACTGATGTAGGTACTCCCTGCATCAATAAGCGCCGTGCGACTGGCACGTTACCACATTCACAGACCGGAAACAAAAACCCGACCATACTACCGACTAAAGCACCTAATAAAGGATTTTTGGGCATTTTCTCTACCAATTTGCGCTCATCTACAAAAAATAGCAGCAAACTCGAGAAAAATACTCCCAACAGCAAAAAAGGCATCGCCTCGACTAGCAGACTCAAAAATAGAGTAAAACCATTGTTAAGTTGATTCATGGGCGTCGCTGTCAAAAGCGGTTTCTAATTATAAGCTTCTGCCACGTCATTTTATCGAAATGGGGATCAAAAATAGGTAAAGACTATCATAAGCGTTCATAAAACATTAAATTCACAATTAATTTGTATGATTGCTTTTGAAAGCTTGCAAACCATTACTGGTGACAGATAAGTATCTTGATTTGGGTTTGTCTATAGGTAATGAATCCTATTCCTAGATAGGTAAACTTCAAAAATAGTTCCAATTTTAGAATTTAATTACTTACCAGCACAATGATTGATCACATTTTTTGATAATTACGTTAAGTTTGCCTGATATGATGCTGTATTTTATGCTTCTTATAAAGTGTTCATAGTTTATTTAAGTTATACTCTCTGGATCTATGCCCAGGGTCCTTAGATGTTCCACAAGCATTTGCACTCGTTGTTCTGCTTCTTGAATGCGTTCTTCTGGCGTCAACAACCTTTGTCCTTGCTCGTTATACCAGTACAACCACTCTCGTGTAATTCTTTGATAGGTTCCCCGTTCTCTACCAAATAAATTGAGTGAGCCTCCAAAAAAAATACCCACACCTGAATTAGGGAGGGCAATATTACTTAAACTGGCAAAAATTTTGTTGTAAAAGTCACCTGTAAAAATACAGTGAATGCAGTTGGATTAAAACATAATCAAAATTGCCATTCGTGGTTTGGATCGTTTAATGCAGCGCGAACAGATGTTAAATTGGCAAGGTCTTTGAATGGGCTGGATTTAGCTATTTCTGTAATTGAATTCAAAGCAAGGGCTAATTGCTCATTATTACCGGATGCGATCGCACTATCAACTACAGCAAATAAAGCACGAAAGTTTTTGGCACGTTCATCAAACGAGTGATCAAGGTACGCCATCAGCAGTTCTCGCTGGGCGTTAGTTCTGGTAATTGTTTCTTTCTCCCAAGCTTCAATTTCGCGCCGCTTAGTCTGTTCTTGTTCGACAATCTTTAGGTAATCGGTGTAAGCTGTAACCATTTGCTGGAGGGATTCAGCAGGATTTAGCTTTTCGATTATTTTCTGTACTGACACTTTTAATTGCCTCCAAGAGTACGGTACTTGGCTTGAATAGTGGCAGTAGCAGGATTAAGCTGCCCTTCACTATCCAAAACAGGAGTTTTCATGATTTCTGCAAGTGCCTTAACTAGAAGTCCTATCTGTTGAAACTTACTAGCATCTCTGTTTTTGTTAAATGATGGCAGGGATTCAAGTTCATTCAAACCTAAAACAGCAAAGTTGTTGAGAGATTCAAGTAGATTTCTCAACTCAGTAATTCGCCGTTTCACTTGTTGCATGAAGTCTTTTGTAGCATCAATTTTAGCGATGGCAATTTTGACTTCTGCTTCGTACTCTCGCGCTTTTGTTAAAGCTTTTTCTCCCTCACTAGCAAGTACAAATCCACCAATTGCTAAGGCAGGTCCAACCGTAATACCCCCAAGTACAACAGTACCAAGAGCCATACCGCCACCACCAGCAGCTAGTGAACCACCACCCAGCCATGCTAGAGTCGCATTCCATGCTGCGGCACCGCTAAGGCTTCCTATTAATGTTCCCGTACTAGCTACTCCCACAGAGGTAGCAAGACCCATTGCACCCCCGTATCCAGCAGCAGCAGCCCCAACAGCTTTAACGCCTCCTTTGAAAAACTGTTCAGCTTCTAGTGCAGCAGTTTTATACTCCTTCATTTGCTGAACTGAAATTCCATCCAGCCCTTCTAAAAACTCCTTTTCACTTTGTTTAGCCTTACCAATATTCCTCTCAATGAAGTAGACAAAGCGTCCAATTGTACGCATCATTACATCTAGCTGGAAGTGACCATACTCTTCTGCCAACTTATTAGTGCCTTCCCAGTATTCTTTTAACTCGCTGACTGCATTCTCGTGCCGCTTTTGGGCGCGTTTACCAATTTTGCTTGCCTCATTCATGTTGCTAACGCCTTCAGTGCCTTTTAGCGCTCCAAAAGCCGCACTACCTATAGCAACAGCACCCAGTATGAGTGGAATCATTAAATACTCCAGATATTAATTACCTGTTAAAATACTTAAGTAGACTTCACAATTTCTGCTCTCCATTTCGGAAAAGAGTTTAATAAAAAAAGGGTAGATATAAAACCCACCCCTACAGAAATATTATTGTAAAATTCAAAACCTAATTTCCAATTTCCGGCGCACTTAACGATACTTCCGGTGTAATTTGCTGTGCCAATGTCGGTACTGCATCACGCAACCTTTCTGTTAGCTGTACTGTTGTGGCATCGTAAACCTGAGTCAAAATCTTAGGATACAAACCAATGCCAATTATTGGTACTAACAAGCAAGCGATAATGAAGATTTCGCGGGGTTCGGCATCGATGAGTTTTTGGTGAGAAACTAACTCTTTGTTCTCTTCGCCGTAGAAAATTTCCCGCAGCATGGACAGCAGATAAATCGGCGTTAAAATCACACCAACTGCCATCAAGAACACCACAATAATTTTGAAGGTAGAGCTATAGGCGTCGCTAGTGGCAAAGCCGACAAATATCATCAATTCTGCTACGAAACCACTCATTCCTGGTAATGCTAAAGACGCCAAAGAACAAGTCGTCCACATGGCAAAAATCTTACCCATTTTCTTACCGACACCGCCCATTTCATCCAACATCAGGGTGTGTGTGCGGTCGTAAGTTGCCCCTACTAGGAAGAATAAACTTGCTCCAATCAACCCGTGGGAAACCATTTGCAGCATCGCCCCATTCAAGCCTAAATCTGTGAAGGAAGCAATACCAATGGTGACAAAGCCCATGTGGGAAATTGAAGAGTAGGCAATTTTCCGTTTGAGGTTGCGCTGGGCAAAAGATGTTAAAGCGGCGTAGATAATATTAACTACACCTAAAATTACCAATACAGGCGCAAAATAAGCATGGGCATCGGGAAGCATCTGGGCATTCATGCGAATCAAGGCGTAACCGCCCATTTTCAACAAAATACCAGCCAGCAACATATGCACCGGAGCTGTAGCTTCACCGTGGGCATCTGGTAGCCAGGTGTGGAGTGGGAAGATAGGCAATTTGACAGCGTAGGCAATCAAGAAAGCAGCATATAGCCATAATTGTAGATTCAGGGCGATATTTTTCGCCGCGAGCGATCGCATGTCAAAGGTGACTGTATCGCCGTAAAATGCCATTGCTAAGGCAGCGACCAAAATAAACAGCGAACCGCCCGCAGTGTACAAAATAAATTTGGTTGCTGCATATTGACGCTTTTTACCTCCCCAAATTGCTAGCAGTAGATAAACCGGAATTAATTCCAATTCCCACACCAGGAAAAACAACAGCATATCCTGGACGGCGAATACAGCAATCTGTCCGCCGTACATTGCTAGCAGTAGAAAGTAAAACAGTTTTGGCTTGAGTGTCACAGGCCAAGCTGCTAAAGCTGCCAAAGTGGTAATGAATCCAGTCAAAATAATTAGAGGCATAGACAAACCATCTGCCCCTACTGACCAATTCAAATCCAGTTGTGGAACCCAAGGGTAACTCTCAAACAGTTGCAAATTGGGGTTAGAGAAGTCATACCCAAGGTAAAAAGCAGTAACAATTAGTGCAAAATCTATCAGCCCAATGATAAGGGCATACCAACGTACTGTTTTGCCGTCTTTATCTGGCAAGACAGGGATTAGCAGCGATGCTGCTATTGGTAACAGGATGATTGTAGTCAGCCAGGGAAAATTAGCTGTATTCATTGAAGTTGCTCTTAAGGTTCGGCTATCTGCTACTAGCTATTAACTAGCAGTTTTTTCGTGATTCGGTTGTTATTTGTTAGGTTGATTTAACAAAAATCAAAAAATATGAAGGCAGGTGAACCGCTTGCCCTGCCTTCATCTAAATAATCAGTTATCAGTTATCAGTTATCGGTTATCGGTTTGCACTGAAGGCAATGGTTGTGGATTTCATTTACTACCATCAGATCGTTTACTGATAACTGTTCACTGATTGTTAAGTGACACCAAAAACAATCACTAAGCCCAACACGGCGGCAAATACAATCAACGCGTAGAATTGAGCGCGACCGTTTTCGAGGTATTTCAAACCTTCGCCACTCACGAGGGTGAAAAAGCCTGTGAGGTTAACAGCACCATCAACCACTCGGAAATCAACTTCCATGACTTGTCTAGCTAACCGACGCAAGCCCAGGACAAAGACTTGGTGGTAAATGTCATCGAAATACCACTTGTTGAGGGACAGGTTGTAAAGTGGTTTGATTTTGGCAGCGATCGCCACCGGATTGATTTTACCCCACGAATACATCAAGGAGGCGATGGTAATGCCGATCAGGGAAATTGCCACCGAAACACCTGCCATAATGTAAAACTCATGCAGGTCAACCTCAGCAGCTTTGGCTACCACTTCTTCAAGGGTTTCGTTGGGAGAGTAAATAAACTCCTCAAAGTAGTTAGCAAAGGGCGTCCCCACCAAACCAATGAGTATCGAAGGAACTGCCAATAATACCAAAGGCAGGGTCATTGTCCAGGGTGACTCGTGAGGATATTCACTGTGTCCATGACCATGATCATGGTCGTTGTGGTGTGCGGGGTGGGCTTCTAGTTCTCCTTTGGTCATTGCACCAGGGCCAAAAGCAGGAGTTCTTTCAAAACCCGTAACTATGCCCATACCAATAGGAGATTTGAGTTTTTCCCATAACTGGGTTTTATTGCCCCGGAATTGACCTTCAAAGGTGGTGAAATACATCCGGAACATATAAAAGGCGGTAATTCCTGCTGTTAGCCAGCCAACACTCCACAGCACCGGGTTAGAAGCAAACGCTGCACTGAGGATTTCGTCTTTTGACCAGAAACCAGCAAAGGGCGGAATCCCGGAAATTGCTACACAACCGATGAAGAAGGTAATTGCTGTAATTGGCATATATTTCCGCAGTCCACCCATCAAGCGCATATCCTGCGCCAAGTCGGGGTCGTGACCGACAACTGCTTCCATGCCGTGAATTACTGAACCAGAACCTAAAAACAGCATCGCCTTAAAGTAGGCGTGGGTCATAAGGTGAAAAAGTCCAGCACTGTACGCGCCTACTCCCATAGCCATCACCATGTAACCAAGTTGGGAAATAGTGGAGTAAGCCAAGCCTTTTTTGATGTCGTTTTGAGTAATCGCAATGCTTGCCCCTAAAAAGGCCGTGAATGCCCCTGTGTAGGCAATTGTGTCCATTGCTGCTGGGACATGTTCAAATACGGGGTACATCCGGGCAATCAGGAAAACGCCTGCTGCCACCATTGTTGCTGCATGGATTAAGGCAGAAATGGGTGTCGGGCCTTCCATTGCATCGGGTAGCCAGACATGGAGGGGAAATTGGGCAGATTTGGCTACCGGGCCTAAGAAGACCAAAATTGCAAATAGGGCTGCCAGTATATTGCTCAGAGAACCCGTGTGGACGAGTTCGGTAAGGCGATCGCCCATAATCTGAAAATCAAAGCTTCCTGTTGCCCAGAATAGCCCTAGAATGCCCAACAACAAACCAAAGTCACCAACGCGGTTAGTGACAAAGGCTTTTTGGGCTGCGTCTGCTGCTGACTTGCGATCGTACCAGAAGCCGACCAGCAAGTAAGAACACATCCCTACCAGTTCCCAGAAGATATAAATTTGCACCAAGTTGGGGCTGACTACCAAACCCAACATTGATGAGCCAAATAAGCTGAGATAGGCATAAAACCTGACATAACCAGGGTCGTGGGCCATGTAGCCATCAGTGTAAACCATGACCAGGAAGGCTACCGTCGTCACAATCACTAGCATTAATGCTGTTAAGTGGTCAATTGTGTAGCCCATACTCAGATGAAAATTGCCAGCCGCAGCCCATTCTAGGGTGCGCTTAAAAGGGGCGTGTCCTTGTAGTTGGCTCCACAATATGGCAAACGACAGCCCCATAGCCGCTCCCATTAAGGAAATAATAAATGCGGCATTGAGCTGTCGTAGGCGGTTAGTCACCTGATTTAAAGAAATTAATCCCAGCCCTACCAGCATTGCTCCGAGGAGGGGCAATACTGGGATTAGCCAGGCATATTGATAGATTACTTCCATCACTGACGCCTACTTTTAGAATTCTTCATGAGCAAGGATGAAGGCTCAAGGATTAAGGATGAAAGAATGTACTAGTTGCAAATGGCTGTTGAGAGTGTCAACAAAGAGGAACTTTCACACCTTATGTTATGGCGAAGTCTTGTCTCTTGGGAACAGTACAAGTCTCTACATAACTAAGCAATCAAACATTCTTTCATACTTCAACCTACCTGCGGTTAGACGCCCATTAGGGTGTCTACATACTTCAGCCTTGAGTTGATTAACTTGTCGATCTGTTAATAATTGTGACACACACCCTTTAGGATAAAATACCCCACCTAATACTGATTAGGTGGGGTAATTAAGTATAGTTTTAGATTTTGCGATTGGTCATTGGTCATTTGTCAATTGTCCTTTGTCTAAATCCAATGACAAATTACCAATAACTAATGATCAATGACCATTATGCTGAACGGCACCCTAAATCCGCTGTTGTGGGGGTATTGTAACTACGGGAAGACTTGTCGTAGCTGAGTTTAATTTCTTCCAATGCTTGCAGCAAATCTTCACGACCACGAAAACCTTCCAAACGTTTTCTGACAATGCCGTTTTCGATCAAAAGTAAAGTTGGTAGTGATTTGAGCCGATATTTGGTAGACAATTTAAAATTGTCATCGGCATTCACATTAACTAATTTGATTTGCTCGTTGCATTTATCTTTAAATTGCAACAGTAATGGGTGTATGATGCGGCACAAACCACACCAAGGAGCTTCAAAATTTACTAAAACAGGAATAGGGGATTCTAAAACTTCTTGAGTAAATGTCCGCTCACTAACCGACAACACCATGATGCCTCTAATACTATAGGGTTTTTATATCCAACTTGCTATCAGCACAAGGGTAACGTAAGCCAGCAACTGCCGATAGATGCTCTGGTAGGCATAACAGAAGGTATGCAAACTTTCCAGCCTTTATCTTGGTAATTTTGCCGTTGACAAACAAGCCAGCACGGCGTTTACACGCAGTGGCATTTGGGGACTTTGAACTCCAATTTATGCCTCTGCGTGTGGAGGGAAATTAGATGTTCGGTATCATTTACTCCCAATGATGACAATTGACCAGCAACTACTAGGACAAAATCTCAAATTGATTTGACCTACACCTTCCACTGAACAGCTGTTTCCATTCATCGTACATTGATTTGGTAATCTACAGATTGGTCTAAATCCTCATCTGCTGTCTATTTTGTGCTGTTGTGAATTGGGTTTTAGTCTAGGCTACCATTGTACCTTACTAGTTGCCACCAATAAAAGGGGATGCGACCACCACAATAGCAGCACAAACATAGCAACTCCAATATAAGCAGGACGAAGGAATTCTTGCCACCGTAGAGATTGACGTCCATCTAAAATAGCTGCAAAAGGAATTATGCTCGTACGCTGCTTAACTGCTCTAAAAGCCTCGCTATAACGCCATTCAAGTCGGCGATCGCCATGCCATACCCCAAAAATATGATGCAAAATCAAGCCTAAAGAAGTAACAAAGGTAAAAGTCGTACCCAACCACAAAGTATGGGCAATACACCAAATAACCTGTCCAACCATTTGGGGATGACGGGTAATACGAATAATTCCTGTTTCGTAGAGATGGACTTGGGGCTTTTGAATAGCAGCAATTTCTAGTAGATTGAAAGTAGCAGGGTACAAAAAGAAAAAAGAAATTGCCGATAACACCCAAACCAATGGTTTTACCCAGGGTAGATATTGGACTTGCCACATTTGCAAACCATCATAACGGTGGTTAAAAAAGTAAACAATCAATATTACAGCTAAAGGTAAACTAACTAACGCAAAGATAATCCGATAAACTCGTGGGCCAATATATTTTTCTGCCCAAGGTCGCAATGCGGCTCCACCGCTATGAGCAATTGCAAAACTAAATTGTAGTCCCAACATTATAAAATGACTGGGGGTTAACCACGATGGCAGCATCATAATACACAGGTGAAGTAATTTAAAGAAAACTCAATTCAGTACAATCAATACCACAAAGTATTCAAAGGGGGACTTTAGTCAAGATGTTGTGTTACTGTCTTTTTCGGATAAATCCTCCGATTTTAATATGCAACAAATTATGCCCAGCCAGAATACTATGAATCACTGGTTTTTTGCTAATGCTGCTCCTTTCTTGTTTGTGGGTTGAGCCTATATGTCTGACCTTCCATTCACACTAGATCAGTTACGGATTCTGAAAGCGATCGCCCAAGAAGGGAGCTTCAAGCGCGCCGCAGACAGTCTCTACGTTTCCCAACCTGCCGTCAGTTTGCAAGTGCAAAATTTAGAACGGCAATTAGATGTTCCCTTGTTTGACCGTGGAGGACGTCGTGCTCAGTTAACTGAAGCAGGACATTTACTCCTGAGCTATGGAGAAAAAATTCTCAGTCTTTGTCAGGAAACTTGTCGCGCTATTGAAGATTTACAAAATCTCCAAGGCGGTACATTAATTGTGGGTGCTTCTCAAACCACCGGGACTTATCTTTTACCCCGGATGATTGGATTGTTCCGACAAAAATATCCTGACGTGGCGGTGCAATTACATGTCCACTCTACTCGCCGCACTGCTTGGAGCGTAGTGAATGGACAAGTTGATTTGGCAATTATTGGTGGTGAAATTCCTGGAGAATTAGGGGAATCTTTAGAGATTATTCCCTACTCAGATGATGAATTAGCGCTGATTTTACCTGTATTCCATCCCTTTGGCAAACTTGAAACCATCCACAAAGAAGACCTATATAAGTTACAATTCATTGCCCTTGATTCTCAATCAACAATCCGCAAAGTCATAGACCAAGTATTAGCGCGTCATGATATTGATACACGGCGTTTAAAAGTGGAAATGGAACTCAATTCTATAGAAGCAATTAAAAATGCTGTGCAATCTGGTTTAGGAGCTGCTTTTGTCTCGACTTCTGCCATTGCTAAAGAATTGCAAATGGATGTATTACATTGTGCTCCCATTGAGGGTGTTGTCGTCAAGAGGACACTGTGGCTGATTTTTAATCCCAATCGCTATCGGTCTAAGGCAGCAGAAGCTTTTAGCAGGGAAATTCTACCCCAGTTTGCTGCACCTGGATGGAATATAGATGTGTTAAAATCATCACAAAATCACAAGAGTTTAGCAATTAATACCACACTGGACTTAGACACTTCTCACTCAGATGAAAGTTAAGATTTAGTCATCTGTCATTAGTCACTTGTCATTGGTCATTTGTCCTTTGTGAAAAAGCTAATGATTAATGACTAATGGCTAAATGACTATTGACTATTGACAAAAATGGAAATTTACTGTACGCGTCCTGGTTGTCCCCGTCCACGCAACTATTTTCCAGATTTAGATGATCATTCCATTTTGAGAACTGTGCAGCAAAAATACTGTACCACTTGTGGAATGCCGTTGATTTTGGTTGGTCGTTATTTACCATCAAAATTATTGGGACGAGGCGGTTTTGGGGCAGCTTTTTTAGCCTGCGATCGCTATACTCCAGGAATGCGCCAGTGTGTGGTGAAGCAATTCCAACCAGCAGGTAATCTCAGCCCAACTCAACTGCAACTCGCACAAGATTTATTTGAGAGAGAAGCCACAGTCTTGGAAGAAATAGGCTCTCTACATGAGCAAATTCCTGATTTATTTGCTTATTTCCCAATCATAGTTTCTAGCTTTTTTCAACCAGGACAACAAGAACAATTTTTTTATCTGGTTCAAGAATATATTGATGGACAGAACCTAGAAGAAGAATTAGCGCATAAAGGTAAATTCTCTGAGCCAGAAGTATTAGATGTGCTGCAAGATATTCTCAAAATCTTGCAGTTTGTCCATCACAAAGGCATCATTCACAGAGATATCAAACCATCCAATATTATGCGTCATCGTAACGGTAAGCTTTACCTGTTAGATTTTGGCGCTGTGAAGCAGGTAGCAAAAGCACCCCCCGGAGGAGTTCATTCTTCAACTGGCATTTTTTCTCTGGGGTTTGCACCGCCCGAACAGATGTCTGGTGGACAAGTTTTTCCATCTACAGATTTATATGCTTTGGCTGTGACAATTGTGATGTTGTTAACTGGTGAAAAGGATGTAACGCAGCTATTTGATGTTTATAGTAACCAGTGGAAATGGCACGAACGTGTTTCTGTTAGTCCTTTACTGGCAAATGCTCTTGATAGAATGCTTTTACCTGCTGCTAATCAACGCTTTCAGTCAGCACAAGAAGTATTAGATGTTCTTAATTCAACTTTTCAGCCCATAACATCAACACACATTCATCCCCACCAACCCACACAATTACCATCACAAACAAAGTCGCAACCACAGTCTAGACATACTCAACCTCCACAACAAATTCCATTATCTGCGACTTTGCGGATTGCACCGTTGTCTACTTTAGAGTTACTGATAGGATCTGGATTTAGTGGTTTTGAAGGCGGATTGATCGCGATCGCTTTGTATAGTGTGCTGCGTTCGACAAATATGACTTTAGCTGCTTGTGCTGTGATTCTAGCAGTATTGCTTTTAGGACAAAAGCAACGCTGGATTGAAAAAACTGAGATGTTAGTGTTCGTAGCAGGAACATTCGCAGCGATATTTTTTTTCCCCTTTTTGCGAGCTGGTCTAACAATTGAGCAAGTGACGATCATATCTATTGCTGGGGGTTTAGTGGCGATCGCTGTCACGGCTTTATTCCGTCTTATTTATAAATTATTAACTCTATTTTTTTCTAAATAACTAAATAATGTAACTGATGCAAAGTTTATTTGCATTCGTATATTTAGCTAGGATAATCACCGATATAATTCTATGTGAAATTAGAAAATATTAATTTTTAATTGTCTATGTCCCAAAAAAACGAAACTGCTGTTCTATTCCTAGCTTTATTAATTACTGTGGGATTGGTAGGTGGTGGGGCATGGTTCCTAAAAGATAACATCTGGCCACAAAAGTCTCAGAATGGTGGCAATGTACTACAAACTAATAATAAGTCAGTTGCAGATAGGATTAGCTTTGGGGAAAAAACATTATCTCCAATAGAAGCTTCTCCTACAAAAAAAGAAGGTATCACGGCACTAGCATCAGGTAACTATAAAAGAGCAGTTTCTAACTTAGAAGCAGCCCTAAAAGTTAATAAAAATGACCCAGAAACATTAATATTTCTCAACAATGCTCGTATAGGTTCTGCCAAAACTTATACGGTTGTTGCATCTGTACCATTCGGAACTGATCCAAATGGTTCTTTAGAAATTTTACGCGGAATTGCCCAAGCTCAAAATGAAATAAATGCTGCCGGAGGAATTAAGAGAGTACTGCTAAAAGTAGGGATAGCAAACGACGATAATAATCCAGAAGTTGCCCAACAAATTGCCAATACCTTGGTTGAAAATCAGGAGGTATTGGGTGTCATTGGGCCTTATGCTAGTGACGTCACTTTAGCCGCAGGCAAAGTTTATACTTCTGGACAACTTGTGGCTATTTCCCCAATTAGCACTTCTGTCAAAATATCCAACTTTAGCCGCTATATTTTTCGGACGGTTCCTAGTGATTTTATGGCGGCGAGGGCATTGGCAAAGCACATGGTAGAAAATTTACAGAAAAAAAATGCGGCTGTTTTCTTCAATTCTCAAAGTAACTATAGCCAGTCCTTAAAGTCTGAATTTGTCTCATCTGTTTCCCTAGAAGGTGGACAGGTATCAAGTGAATTTGACTTATCTAAAGCCGATTTTAGTGCAGCTAAAAGTGTAGAACAAGCAATTAAACAGGGTGCAGAAGTTTTAATGTTAGCGGCTAGTACGAATACTTTAGATAAAGCATTGCAAGTAGTGCAAGTAAACCAAAAACGGTTAAGTTTGCTTGGGGGAGATGATATCTATACGCCCAAAACTTTAGAAATTGGACAACAACAAACAGTCGGAATGGTGGTGGCTGTTCCTTGGTACATTGATAGCAATCTCGGTGCTGATTTCCCGCAAAAGTCAAGACAGCTGTGGGGAGGTGATGTGAACTGGCGCACTGCTTTAGCATACGATGCTACGCGTGCTTTCATTGCAGCACTAGAACGTAATCCTACTCGTATAGGCATCCAACAAGCCCTTTCATCACCTGAATTTTCTACTAGAGGGGCTTCCGGTACAATTCGGTTTTTACCATCAGGCGATCGCAATGCCCCTGTACAATTGGTGCAAATAGTCAGCAAAAATCGTTCTCGTTCTGGTACTGGGTTTGATTTTGTACCAGTTTCAACGTTAGGTAATTAAAAATTACAGTTATCACTTATCAGCCAATACGCTTGGTGTTAAGCCCACAATCCTTTGTACCAGACGTGTAGCAAGATCCCACAGGGTAATTTCGCGTCTCTACAGACCAAATTTTTATACTAAAAATCCTTAACACCAACCGTATTGACTTATCAGCTAGTTGCAGCCTGTGACAATCTGCTATGCGTCTACACTCGTAACTGAATTTTCTCCTGATTTCTCGATAATTAACCAAATCTTAACCTGGATCGATTTAGATTAAAGTGAGAATTTGCTTTAAGAGCAATAACTAAAAATTTATCATGTCTCAAAAAAATGAAACCACTGTTTTGCTTTTGACTCTAGTAGTTACGCTAGGGCTAGTAGGTGGTGTCTTTTTATGGTTAGCGAATAGTTCAAAAATTAGATTCTTTAATGCTAAAAATAATTTACCTGAACCTATTAAACAGCCTACTACTGAGACTTTTGCACAATTACCAAATATTCCCTCTGGATTGTTTAACTATGGTGGTAGCACCACTTGGGCGCCAATTCGTAACAATGTTGATACAGCAATCCAAACTGTATTTCCGCAATTTCAACTACGCTATACTGATCCAACTATAGGCGCCCCAGGTTCTGGAACTGGGATAAAAATGCTTTTAGATAATCAGCTAGCTTTTTCTCAATCATCACGTCCAATAAAAGACGAAGAATACCAAAAAGCACAGCAACGAGGTTTTAAATTAAAAGAAATTCCAGTAGCAATTGATGGTATTGCGATCGCAGTAAATCCTAATCTCAATATTTCTGGTTTAACTGTTAACCAACTCAAAGATATATACATTGGCAAGATCACCAATTGGGAACAAGTGGGTGGGCCAAATTTAGAGATTACGCCTTACTCCCGCCGTTTGGAAGAAGGAGGTACGGTCGAATTTTTTGATCAGAATGTTTTAGAAGGAGAAAAATTTGGTGCGAACGTTCAATTTATTCCAACTACCACAGAAGCTTTAAAAGAAATAGCAAAAAATCCAGGTGGTATGTATTACGCTTCAGCGCCAGAAGTAGTCGGACAATGTAGTGTTAAACCTTTACCGTTAGGAAAAACAGCAAATAAATTTGTTCCACCCTACAAAGAACCATTTATTTCTCTGCAACAGTGTCCACAACAGCGCAACCAACTGAATGCATCTGCCTTTTCGAGTGGTGAATATCCCATTACCAGACGTTTATTTGTGATTGTCAAACAAAACAATCAAACTGATCAGCAAGCAGGAGAAATCTATGCTAGCCTGCTGCTGACAAACCAAGGTCAAGAATTAATTGCTAAAACTGGATTTGTCAGGATTAGATAATTTATTTAATTTGTTGTTTGTTGGTAGTTGTTTGTTGTTGAGAATGAACAGCTACCAACTACTAACTATCAATAGCTAAATTACTATGTCACAAAAAAATGAAACGCCTATTTTGATATTGTCTTTATTAATAACTGTTGGATTGATTGGGGGTGGCTTTTGGTGGTTTACCAGAAAAACGAGTTTTAACTTTA
Organism: Pelatocladus maniniholoensis HA4357-MV3; assembly: GCA_019359115.1. GTDB lineage: Bacteria > Cyanobacteriota > Cyanobacteriia > Cyanobacteriales > Nostocaceae > Pelatocladus > Pelatocladus maniniholoensis. Next base: position 151,626 of record JAHHHW010000085.1, on the reverse strand, counting down.
ATCAAGTCACTAAACCTCAACCGATTAATTCTACTAGTCCCAATATCACTCAGCCAAAATCAAGTGGCAATAATTTTGCCTCTATTCAAAATGTCCCTACAGGATTATTTAATTATGGAGGTAGTACCTCTTGGGCGCCAGTTCGTAAAGATGTTGATCCAGTAATTCAAGCAGCACGGTCAGAGTTTCGCTTGCGCTATGTAGAACCTATCAGTGGTAATCCTGGTTCCAGTACGGGTATCCAAGCATTAATTGATGGTCAATTAGCTTTTGCCCAGTCGTCTCGACCAATTCTAGATGAAGAAGTGAACCGTGCTAAACAGCGTGGGTTTACTTTGCAACAAATTCCTGTAGCCATTGATGGCTTGGCAGTAGCAGTAAATCCTAACATTAATATCATAGGACTGACAGTAGAACAGTTGCGGTCTATTTACACAGGCAAAATCACAAATTGGAGTCAAGTGGGTGGGTCTAATATCCCTATAAAGCCATACTCTCGCCGCATCAGTGATGGCGGGACTGTAGAATTATTTGTCCAAGACATCTTGGGTGGTCAAGATTTTAGCTCTAATGTCGAGCTTGTTTCCACCACCACCCAAGCCCTAAAAAAAGTGGCTAGTAGTCCTGGTGGCATATATTACGCTTCTGCCCCTGAAGTTGTTCCTCAATGTTCAATTAAACCCTTGCCTTTGGGGCGAACGCAAGGGCAATATATTGCTCCCTACCAAGACCCCATTGTCCTCCATTCTGAGTGTCCTGGTAGACGAAACAAATTGAACATTGAGGCTTTCCAATCTGGAAAGTATCCGATTACCCGCAATCTGTTTGTGGTGGTCAAACAGAATGATCAAACCGAGCAGCAAGCGGGTGTCGCTTATGCCAACTTGCTGCTGACTGAGCAGGGACAGGAATTGATTTCCCAAGCTGGCTTTGTCAAAATTCGCTGACACCTGTCAAAGACAGACTACAAAGTGGCAAGATTGCCAATAGACACCCCTACAACCCTCTATCGAGATGGTTTTATTCTTTTAGAGGATTACGCCTTCCCGTCAGAATAGCGGTGGTGGACGCTATTCCTATCTGGTAGGGCGACTTCTCATCAAAGAATTTGGCAACTGTGCTTTAGCCGGCTCTGTTAATCGATTCTGCTGGCAAGCAAATCAAATTATCTCCCTGGGTGAGGATTAAGCCACGCTGACGCAACTTGCCCATCAAACGGGTGACGGTAACACGAGTCGAACCAATGGCGCTGCCAATTTGGGCATGGGTGAGGGGGAAAGGTAGACAATAGCCACGAATCACTTCTGGATCGGTTTCACTCATTGCTGGCTCTCCATATTCCTCAATCAACAATGTGAGGAATCCTAAGAGTCGGTCAATCGTGCGACGTTGTCCTAAGGCACTTAGCCACAGCAGTTTACGCTGGTGCTGATACCTAAAGGCATCCATAACTTCACGTCGGAAGTGAGGCCAGTTGTCTAAATCGTGCCAGTACATCCACAGCACCGCAGTTTGGTCCACATGGGCATAAGCCTGGAGCGTGAATGGTGATTGAGCAACAATTTCAAAGGGCTGTCCTGCACCCACAAATCCTAAGAAGGCTTCTTCTGGAGTTCTGTTGATGCGTCGGGACGTTAACTGACTTGCTGTTGCACTCACTTGGGCGGTTCCTACCATGCGGATTGCACCCCTTTGCACTAAATACAACAATCCAGGACGGGCTGGAATGCGCTCATCTTTGCTAAAGGTGCGGCAGCGGTAGTGTTCTTGAGCCCAATCAAGAATGCGTTGCCAAGTTAAGAAAGGGCGTGATGCCTCAGAAAAGGAGGATGGAGATTGCATAGGTAACAAAGAGCGTTCGGCTGAAGACAAAAGAGGTCATAACAAGGTGCAAGGAGTGTCTTCTCGTTGGCAGGTTAGGCTTAACACCTAAACAGTGCCAGCCATGCAAAGAGAGGAATTTTAATTCCTACTCTTTTGTTATACTTCCTACTGTACAATGATGGTAGTAAAATTTACTCAGTTTCAAAAAAAATTTGCATTCTTCTAATTTTTCTTTGATTAAATTAAACTTCAGTCTAAAGACAGATGACACAAAATTAATGGTTTTTGAGTAGATGTCTAACACCTGTATGATAAGTGCATAAAAAGCCACTAGTAAGTAGATATGTAGCTATCAAGCGTTTTTTGTGCAGTTACATAACGTTAAAACTAAGTATTTATACTAAGACTATAAAAAGAGAATGCCCAATAAATCAAAAATTTCCTCTCTCTAAAGGTAGAGATAAAAATCGGGTTTTTTACATCACAGGGTTAGCACTACAACTGGCAAAATATGAGAAAATTCCGTCGATGGAGATTGCCAATGCGATCGCTTCTCATTTATCGGCAAACTCGGCTGGAGTTTTCAGCATTCAAATAGTTCCACCTGGTTGGATTCATTTAAAATTGGCTCACCCTGTGTTGGCTGACTGGTTACAAAGCCTTGCAGAGAGTCGGTGGGGAGCTTATCCTCTTCAAGGGGGACAAAGGACAAAGGACAAAGGAGAGACAGAGAATAACCAATGCCCAATGCCTGATGCCCTATTCCCAGTTCAATATGCCCATGTACGCTGTTGCTCACTCCTGCGGTTGGGTGAGCAAGAGGGATTAATTACTTCTGATAAAGCTATACCTTGGCTTAACAATCAGCAAGAACTGTGTTTTCATCACCCAACTGAACTTTGCTTGATAAATGAGTTAGTAAAAGTAGTTGACGAATTGGAGTGTTCTGACTCTAGTGCTTTGGTGAAATGGGAAAAAGTAGCGCTTGCTTTAAGTCAAGCGTTTGAAAACTTCTGGCGCGACTGTCGGATTTGGGGTGAAATAAAAGCCAACTCACCAGAACTAGCCCAAGCTAGACTGGGTCTAGTTTTAGCCACTCAATCGGTTTTAAGACGACTGTTGGAAGAAAAGCTTAATATTTTTGCTCTTTATGAATTATGAAATTGATTTTGTTTGGAAGTAACAAACAACAAACAACTACCAACAAACATCAAAAAAACCTAAAAATGAAAGAAATCAAAACTTTTGTAACAAGTATTGACTGGCTTAATCACCTAAGATATATTAGCTGGTGTGTGAGGAGCGAACCAGCAAGGGTGCCGAGACGAAACACGGCCAGTCGTCGGCACCCTTTCTGATTTTTTAGTATTTTGTGAGTAGGGGCGTAAACGCGGTTTGCGCTGCTTCAAGGCAGAGTACGGCTGTTCGCCCCTACAGTAGTAGGTGATTCCAACCAAACAACTACTACGATAGCAAAAACTTTTCTATTGCCACTGCTGCCCCATCTTGGTCAATAGTGGGAGCTATCCAGCTAGCGATCGCCTGTATTTGGGGTGGTGCATTACCCATAGCGATACTAATACCAGCATACTCTAACATTTCTAAATCATTAAAGTTATCACCAATAGTCATGACGTCACTAGGTTGTAATCCTAGCAATTCTTCAGCTAGGTAACGCACAGCCATGCCTTTATTCGCAAAAGGATGAGTCGCTTCAAAAAACGTGGCAACGGATTTTGTCAAATATAACTCCGCAGGAGTATATTGAAGGCGTAAAGAACCTAATAAGTTATCAATAATGTCTTTGTCGTCGCACAAAGCCAGAATTTTTGTTGGTTCATTATCGGTTAAAATTTGACGTAAATCACCGACTGCAACGGGTTGAATAGCAGAACGTTGTGAATAGAGTTGAGTTTCGGTTGTGATTTCGCGGACGTAAAGTTGATCGTTGACGTAAAAATGAACAGATAAAAGCGATCGCAATTCTGGTTGTTCAAAATAGTCTAATAGCCGATGAGCCATTTCCCTAGAAACAGACAAATGTTGGTGCATCTGTTGAGAGGCTGGGTCTTGTATCCAAGCTCCTTGATAGGCTATTAAAGGCAGAGTAGAACCAATATCTTGATGGAAGCGCAAAGCAGAACGGAACATTCTACCAGTGGCGATCGCGACTTGAATCCCTTGTGCTTTTGCCGCAGTGATTGCTTCCTTGACTGGTTCATTGATATTGTTAGATTCGCCGGCAATAGTTCCATCTATATCTAGAACCAGCAGTTTAATTTCTTTTGTAGCCATACCCGCAACAGCAGCTGATTTTAATTGAGTAGCAGATGCTTCTTGCATAAATTTGGTGAGCAATAACTGTAAAGTCCCAGTAAGAGATTATCAGTCTCTGGTTAAGAAATCATCTGAAATCCTCCTACTGGTGAGATAAAGCAATCAAAGCTGCTGACTAAAATAATTTTATGTCCCAAACAACACCCTCCAATTCAATCACAACACGTCCCACCTTCATTTTGATAGATGGACACTCTTTGGCATTCCGTTCTTACTTCGCTTTCGCTAAAGGAAGAGACGGTGGACTGCGAACCAAAACCGGAACTCCTACCAGCGTATGTTTTGGTTTTTTAAAGTGTCTGTTAGAAGTAATGACAGTGCAACAGCCACAAGCAATTGCAGTGGCTTTTGATTTAGGCTTGCCAACTTTCCGCCACGAAGCCGATGATACCTATAAAGCTGATCGCCCAGGTACACCAGAAGATTTTGTTCCCGATCTAAAAAACTTACATGAGTTGCTGGATGGATTCAATCTGAAAATTCTCACCGCTCCTGGTTACGAAGCGGATGATGTGCTGGGAACAATAGCACAAAAAGCAACTGCTACGGGATATCAAGTCAAGATTCTCACAGGCGATCGCGATTTATTTCAACTCATCGATCCTGAAAAAGAAATTAGCGTTTTGTATTTTAGTCCAGATGCGCTGAAGCGCTCTACATCTACAAACGGGATCAGCGAATTTGGACCAGAAGAAGTTAAACAAAAACTTGGCATTTTGCCATCACAAGTGATTGATTATAAAGCTCTTTGTGGTGACAAATCAGATAATATTCCTGGAGTCAAGGGAATAGGTGAAAAAACAGCAGTTCAATTGCTAAATACCTACGGTTCCCTTGAGCAAATTTACGCTTCTTTGAGTGAAATTAAAGGCGCAACTCAGAAAAAATTAGAATTAGGTAAAGAAGATGCCGAAAAATCTCGATTCTTAGCTGCGATCGTTCTTGATGTACCTCTTGATATTAATTTAGAAGATTGTAAATTAAAAGGCTTTGATAGTAATGTTCTGACACCTATATTAGAAAACTTAGAATTTAAATATTTTCTAGGAAAAATTAACCAACTCCAGAAAAAGTTTGGTGGTAATGTTACAGAAACATCAGTCATAGAAACAGAAGATAGAGACGTGGAATTACCCTACGGGAACGCTAAAAGCGAACGCGTTTCTACAGATGATGAAGATTTGTGGTTTTTCAGCGCTGCTGAAACAGAACAAGTTCAACAGCAACAAAATACTTCGATAATTCAACCACGCATCATTGATACAGAAGCAAAGCTAACTGAATTAATAAACTTATTAAAAGAATTTACTGACGCAAATTTACCCATAGCTTGGGATACTGAAACTAATGATCTAGAACCACGCGATGCAGAATTAGTAGGAATTGGTTGTTGTTGGGGAACCAACTCAGATGAAATAGCTTATATTCCCTTAAATCATCAAATTGGAGAAAACTTAAATAAAGAAATTGCACTACAAGCCCTAAGCCCAATTTTTGAAAGTATTAATTATCCCAAAACTTTTCAAAATGCTAAATTTGATCGCTTAGTTTTCAAGTGCCAAGGAATTAAGTTAGCTGGGGTGGTATTTGACCCCATGTTAGCTAGTTATGTCCTCAATCCTGATAGTAGTCATAATTTAAGTGACTTGACTCAAAAACATTTAGGATTGACGATAAAAAATTATCTAGATGTAGTTCCCAAGGGAAAAACGATTGCTGATATTGAGATTAATAAGATAGCTGACTACTGTGGTTTGCAAGTTTGGGCGACATTCCAACTAGTACCAAAATTGCGTGCAGAACTGGATAAAATTCCAGCATTACATCAGCTATTAATGAATGTAGAACAACCATTAGAAGCTGTTTTGGCAGACATGGAATACAATGGTATTCATATCAATACAGCTTATTTAAACGAACTTTCACAACAATTAGAAACAGATTTAGCAAAACTGGAACAACAAGCTTATGAGATAGCCGGAGAAAAATTCAATTTGGGTTCTCCCAAACAATTGAGTCAAATATTGTTTGAAAAATCAGGATTAAGCACTAAATATTCCCGCAAAATTAAAACAGGATATTCCACAGACGCAGCTACCCTAGAAAGATTACGAGAGGTAGATACTACAGGTATTATTGATGCCATTATTGAATATAGGACTCTGGCAAAATTAAAGTCTACTTATGTGGATGCTTTACCAGCGTTAGTGCGTGCAGATACAAAGCGAGTCCATACCGATTTTAATCAAGCAGCAACATCAACAGGTAGACTATCTTCTTCTAATCCAAATTTACAAAATATCCCGATTCGGACTGCTTTTAGTCGTCAAATTCGTAAGGCGTTTCTACCAGAATCTGGTTGGTTAATGGTTGCTGCTGATTACTCCCAGATAGAGTTAAGAATTCTTACTCATTTGAGTCAAGAGCCAGTATTAGTTGAAGCTTATCAAAATAATGAAGATATTCATACTGTTACTGCGAGACTGATGTTTGAAAAAGAAGATATAACATCAGATGAAAGAAGGGTAGCGAAAACTATCAACTTTGGCGTGATTTATGGTATGGGTTCACTGAGGTTTTCCCGTTCAACAGGTGTGGATAGAAACCTTGCTAACGAATTTATCAAGCGATTTAGCAAACGTTATCCAAAAATATTTGAATATTTAGAAGGATTAAAAAAACAAGCGATCGCTCAAGGTTATGTAGAAACAATTCTTGGTAGGCGTCGTTATTTTGAATTTACCACCAATAGCTTACGTCAATTAAAAGGCAGCAACCAGAAAGATATTGATTTAGGTAAACTTAAAAACTTAGGTAATTACGATACTGGTTTATTACGTTCTGCTGCTAACGCCCCAATTCAAGGATCTAGTGCTGATATCATCAAAATTGCGATGGTGAGGCTGCATGAAATTTTGCAAAATTACCAAGCACGATTATTACTGCAAGTTCACGATGAATTAGTATTTGAGATTCCTCCACAAGAATGGGAAGAATTACAAATCCAAATTAAGTCAGCGATGGAAAATGCTGTGCAGTTAAGTGTTCCCCTAGTTGTAGATGTACGTGCTGGCGATAATTGGATGGAAACGAAGTGATGAGTGACGTGTTGAAAATAGGGATTGGGGATAAGAGATCGCAAATCGAAGACAAGGGGATTAACTTAGCATTGGTTGATTTTTCATTCACTTGTTGTAGGTACTAACGTCCGTGCGGGTATTGTACTTAATCTCACCTATCGCTTAAGTGCGTTTAAACCCACTTGAATCAAGAAAGACAGGTCTTTAGGTAGTTGTCTTATCAACATACTTATTTCTTTTGGGATTGAAATTATTAGTTAGTAAAACAGAAAAATATACTTTGGGTAAGTGGTTATTATTACTTAAATACTATAGAGTAAATATCATTGGTAAGTATGATCTTGGTAAGTATTCCAAATAATAGATGACAATCAATACTTAGTGATATGTGAATTAAAAAGTCTTAGTAATATTAATCTTTAATATATATTATCTTTCATAATCCATGAGTAGCTTTAGAACCAATAAATTTTGGTCTAGATTAAATAATCTCGTTTTAGTCAGATTTTTGCTTTTGGTTGCTTCTGGCTGGGCAGTTGTACAGCTTTTAGCATATTTTGAAACTGTAATTGTTATTTTTACCTTTGCTACTATCTTGGCTTTTTTGCTGAGTTATCCGGTAAAATGGCTAAAACGTTTTTTGCCTCATCATGTAGCAGTAATTGTGGTTTTTTTACTCAGTATTGTGATTATTGGTAGTCTGACAATTACTGTGGGTTTAACTATTTTATCACAAGGACAACAGTTAATTGATAGCCTGACAGTTTTTTTAAATTCATTAGCTCCTCTACTAGAGCGAATAGAATCAATTTTTCGTTCACGCAATATTCAGCTAGATTTAACTATTATTGAAGAACAGATACGCAATCAAGCAATAACTCAACTGGTTGCTAGTTTGACCATTCTCCAAACATTTTTAACTAATTTTGTGACTTTTATATTAATCTCAGTTGTTGCTTTTTTTATGCTGTTGGATGGAGACAAACTTTGGCATTTAACGATCAAAGTTATACCTAAACAGCGTCGTAGTAAATTTACTAGTATAATTCAACGCAATTTCTTAGGTTTTTTTCAAGGTCAATTGTTATTAACTTTATTTCTCACAGGTTCTACTTTTATTATTTTTTTATTATTAAAAGTTCCCTTCGCCTTGATATTGTCAGTTATAGTCGGGATACTTGACATTATTCCTGGTATAGGTGCAACATTAGGAGTTGGTATAATCAGTTTAATTGTATTATCTCAAGGTGCTTGGCTAGCTCTTAAGGTATTAGTTGCTTGCATCATACTTCAACAAATACAAGATAATCTCATTGCACCTCGAATTATGCAAGGTGCGCTAAATCTTAATCCTGTAGTAGTATTTTTTGCTTTATTAATAGGCGCGAGAGTTGCTGGTTTATTGGGAATTTTTATTGCAATTCCTATTGCTGGAGTGATAGTTTCTATATTTGAAATTGATGAAATGAAATCAGAAATTTAGTTAGGATTATTAGTAACTAATTAAAAATAGGATAAGGAAAAATATTGTAAGATATATAATATAATTTAGTGGGATTATTATTTAACATAGTAAAAAGTTCCTAGAAATAATGACTAATGACTAATGACTAACCCGAATTTAAGAGCAGAATTAACAGAAAACTTAGATGAGGCGGAGTGGGAGTGGCTAATTCCCCATGCGCAAAGAGATGCAGTAATTGTGGTAGAAATAGGATTAGATATATTGGATGTAGGGGTAGCGATCGCTAGCGATAAAGTTTTAGAAGTCCAAAACTGGATTGATGAACAATTGATTGCTAAACCATCTTTAGATCAATTGGGTAATTGGAATAGCGATCGCACTAAGCGATTTCATACTTTAATAGTCCAACCATTTGTATTAGTGCAAGAAAAATTGGCTGTTTAAGAAATATTTTGTAGGGTAGCACAGCTATACTACCCTATATTTAGCAAATTACTAATTACCAAATTAATCAAATCCTTTCTGTATTTCTATATCTCGGTTGCGCTGTGTTGATCTAAATTCCAAATTTACAAGTGTTACTGTTTTATCTCCATTGGCTGTTGCTATTATCTTCCCATCTGGACTATAAGCAACACAATAAATCGCACCTTGATTAACAGCAATATTATTAAGCTCTTCACCCGTATCTACTTGCCAAAATTTCAGATTTCCGTTGTAACTTCCACTGGCTAAAGTTCTTCCATCTGGGCTAAATGCAACAGAATAAACTTCCTCATCATTCTCAGTAATGCAATTAATTTCTCTACCAGTTTCCGCATCCCAGAATCTGATTTTTTTATCTTGATGACCACTAACTAAAGTTGTACCATCAGGACTAAAACAAATAGAATAAATTCTTCCCATCGAACTAGATTTACTTTTAAGAGTCAGGAATTTATCTTGAGTGAGATGCCAAATTTTAATAGTTTGATCCCGATCACCACTACCGCTAGCGACTAGTTTACCATTAGGGCTAAAAGCAATGCATAAAACTTCATCTACATGTCCTGTCAGGGTATCTATCTCTTTTTGATGACCAACAGACCAAACTTTAATAGTTTTATCTTGACTACCACTAGCTATTATTTTGCCATCAGGGCTAAAAGCCACAGCATAAACTTTCTCTTTATGTCCAACAAAATTACAAATTTCTCTTTCTGTATCTACATCCCATAATTTAACTGTTTTGTCGTCATGACCACAGGCTAAAATTTTACCATCAGGACTAAAAGCAATTGAATTGACTTTTCCAGAAACTGTAAAGGTGCGACTTTGGTGAGTATCTAAACGCCAGAGTTTGACGCTTTTGTCATGGCTACCACTAGCTAATATTCTGCTGTTTGAATCAGCAAAAATCGGATTAAAAGCCACAGAAACTACTCGTTCTGAATGTTCTTTTAAAGTAGGGAGAGAATTGGGTTTTTGTGTTTCCGTTGTCGGTGATTTTGTCGGTGCGATCGCCACTGGTGGTAAAGCTGGTGGTGTCTCAGTTTTCTTTACTTCTGGCGGTTGAGGATGGAGAATTGTGTTTTGAGGTTGAGGCTTTACTGGTGTTGGGATTGTAATATTTACTTGGGGTTGTTTGATTTTTGTTGCGACTTCTTGACTCAGACGTTGTTCTGTTTGAGTTAAAGACTCTGCTAAATTCTGGATTTCTGTTTGCAGTAGTGCGATCGCGTATTTAAATTCCTCTATTTGTTTTTCAGTATTTTTATTCACACCTTGTGTATAAGCATTTAGTTGAGTCATGTATTGTCTCAACGGTTGAATTTGCTGTTCAGTATTTGTATTTACCTGTTTAGCGAAATTTTCTAGTTGTTCTAAGCGCTGACTAAAAGCATCCAGATTTGGTACTTGTGGTTGAGGATTGGTACTGATTTTTTTAGTCTCAGTATCAAGTTCTACTACTTGTTGTCTTAGAATTTCAAATTGCTTTTGAGTACTAGCATTTAACTGTTGAGTGAAATTATCCAGTTGAGCAAAATTTTGTTTAAGAGGTTCTATTTGTTGAATACTTGTATATAACTGTTGAGTATAAGTGTTCAATTGGGTAAAATTTTGTTTAAGAGGTTCGATTTGTTGCTGAGTATTTGTATTTAACTGTTGGATATAGGCATTGAGTTGAATCAAATGTTGTTTGATTGGTTCGATTTGTTGCTGAGTTGTTGTATTTAATTGTTGAGTATAGGCGTTGAGTTGAGCAAAATTTTCTTTGAAAGGTTCTATTTGTAACTCAGTTGCTTTCATCAACTGTTGTCGAAATGCATCAAATTGTGCCAAGCGTTGTTGATTAGAATCAGTATTTTGCTCTTTTTGGTTTTGTCGTAATTCTTCTATTTGTTGTTGAGTTGTTTGACTTAATCGTTGTGTAAAGTCATCAAAATTTTCTAAGCGCTGTCTAAAAGGATCAACTAATTGATCAAATTGGGCGATCGCATTTTGTCGATATTGATCATTTAAACGCTTCAACCGTTCCCGGTTTGTGATATTCAAACCAAGGGCTACAGTTAAAGGAAATGCTGCGTAGACAACTTGTTGAGTGACTGTAGCAGCCAAGCTTCCAATTGCGGAAGCGTATAGGGAAACGTATTCAGTAACTTCTAGCCAGTGGAGTTTGGTCATATTTGGTGGAATGCTGTACTTGCGGCTGGGAGGTAAAACAGCTAGAACGCGCAACGTAGTTTTAGGACTTATCTTCATCTTCTGCCAAGAAAGTTCTCCAATCTGTGCCTAGAAATCCTCATTACCCACAACAGATAAATAAAGGTACTGCTTAAGGCAGGAGAATGGATTAGTTTGTAGGGGTGTAAGAGTGTAGAGGTGTAGGAGAAAAACCTTTTTTATATTTGGCGATGAAACTTGTTTCATTGAGACTGCCAACAAGTGAGTGCGATCGCCCATACTAAAAAAGGGTGTTAGGTGAATTTAAATGCGATTTCCTAACATCCATCTCCTTTTACACTCCTAAATCCCTGTCAACAGAAATCATGCTTGATTTTCTCAGCAATCCTTTTGACACCACCCAAACTCCTCACAGTGGTTATCACTGGGATCACAGTAGCCGTCGCTTTTTTGAAGGTTGGTACTACCGCGTGACTTTACCTGATGAAAATCAATCGTTCGCCTTTATGTACTCTATCGAAGACCCCATTGGCGGTAAACCCCATAGTGGTGGTGCAGCCCAAGTTTTGGGACCGAATGATGAGTATTTGTGTCGTACTTTCCCGGAAGTCAAAAATTTTTGGGCAAAGCCAGATGTGCTAGCTTTGGGTCATTGGGGTCAAAGTAATCTGGATATTCAACCTTGTTACTTGGAACCAGAAAAATTTGAGGGTCATGTTCAACAAGGCTATCAAGCCACAGCTACTTTAAATCAAGGCATAATCAGCGATCCCAGCACTGGTCAATATTGTCGTTGGCAATATGAAATTCAACCCGTGTATGGTTGGGGAAATTGCCGCAGCATACAACAATCAACCGCAGGCTGGTTGTCATTTTTGCAGATTTTTGAACCCGGTTGGCAAATTTTGATGGCCCATGGCTTGGCTAGCGGTTGGATAGACTGGAATGGCAAACGCTACGAATTCACTAACGCACCTGCTTACGGTGAAAAAAATTGGGGTGGCGCTTTTCCTCAAAAATGGTTTTGGGCAAACTGCAATAGTTTTTCACAGATTCCTGACTTAGCCCTAACTGCTGGCGGTGGTAGACGGGGGGTGTTGTGGTGGATGGAATCTGTAGCAATGATTGGTATCCACTATCAAGGCAAATTTTACGAGTTTGTACCTTGGAACTCCCAAGTTAGCTGGAATATTCAACCTTGGGGTCAATGGCAAATGCAAGCTAGAAATTCTGACTACGAAGTTGAATTAACAGGAATCACCGATTTACCAGGAACTCCCTTACGTGCGCCGACAGAAAATGGTTTGCTATTTTGCTGTCGTGACACTTTACAAGGGCAATTAAATATAGAACTGCGAGAAAAAAAGAATAATGACAAAGAAATTATCCTGAAAGCACACAGTTCAGCTTGTGGATTAGAAATAGGCGGCGGGCCCTGGAATGATGCTTGGCAGTCTCATTAAAACAGTGAACAGTCATTTTATGCGTATGGTGGGGAATTTCCATCCAAGCAAAAAAATGATAACTGATAACTGGTAACTGATAACTGTTAAAAGTGGTATCATGAGGAGTGATATCCATTATTTTGGGGCTGTAGCTCAGTTGGATAGAGCGAGCGCCTCCTAAGCGCTAGGTCGCCGGTTCGAGTCTGGCCAGTCCCGTCGTCTAAAAAGTTTAATATTTAAGGTTGCACAAACACTTTGCATCTGCCTCAATAGCAGCTAAAATCTAGCAGCAAGTTGATCGATGCCTTTTGTTTCTTGGCATTTGCGATCGCCTGCCAAATAGGGAAATCACCCAAAAATCAATTTGGGATAATTTCTCAAATTTTGGCTGATCTAAATTCTTTTTCAAGAAAAATTGTTGAAGCTGACAAACTGATAGAACCTTGAAAAAGCCACTATTCAAAAATCTATCTTCTCGGTTGATGATTCTTACCCTACCACTAGTCACGTTGTGGGGTTATAAGGAAATCCAAGGTCAATTTACACAACCGCAAGCAATTTTAGTCTTGGGTGGTTCCACAAAAAAATTAGAACGAGAAAAATTTACGGCAGATTTTGCCCGTAAGCATCCTAACCTACCGATTTGGATTTCTGGAGGTAGTCCACCAACAGCAACAAAAAAAGTATTTGCCAAAGCGGGGATTAATCATCAACGCTTACACTTGGATTATCGAGCCAATAACACAGTAGAGAACTTTACCACTCTAGTGGAGGATTTAGAAAAAAATAACATTAAAAATGTCTACTTAGTTACTTCTGACTATCATATGAGACGCGCCACAGTTATCGGTGAGATTGTTTTGGGTAGTCGAGGAATTAATTTTAAACCAGTGTCAGTTCCTTCTAGTAGTTCTCAAGCAGAACCCATTGGCAAATCTATCCGCGATGGCGTGAGATCATTAGTTTGGGTGGCTACTGGTTATACAGGTAAAAATGAATTACCAGATAACAATAGAATTAGATGAACGCTACCATTTTGGATTTTGGATCGTAAAAAATAAATGGTAGCGATCGCTTCCTTATTTCGTAACATGAATCACGCTCAAATTCAGTCTGGAAAAAAACTCAATAGGGAATGTAAATAGCTTCATCTTTGTCCCATCTTGAACCTTGACAAAAGTCATCTACCCAAGAAGCGAGTTTATAGTTTTGCTTGGTAGGGGCTGAATTGACATTATCTACGAGGTCTTGTGGTGGTATCAAGGCTAACTTAGTTTTGCTGTCCATCTTGCTAGTAGCGATGACATATGAGATTGACTGACTTTCCTTGTTGATGTTACTGCTCATGAGGAGCGATCGCACAGATTTACTATTATTACTACTATTTTCGGTTTTGCTAACCACTGTCAGCAGTGGCGTAAGCGTCGGTTTACTGTTGCTTTCAGCTTTACCAATAACAGCAAGTGCAGGTAAAGCTTTACCATTGTTAGTTCTATTAATCACCGCTAACGTAGGTACTGATGTACCCCTACTTTCCAATTTATTTACCACAGTCGGCGATGATACAGATTTTTTTTGATTGTGTACTTGCGTACTTATCCTACTACCAGTATCCTGCTTAACAACTCCATTGGTTTCTAAGCGTTTTTGGGATGGATGTAACTTATTTGATGAAAGTGCAGAGCGAGGTTGGGAATCAACTTTGCCGTTAGTTGATATTTCAGGAAGTATTTTTTCCTCAATTGTTTCTACTTCTGCATCATTATTATTATCTTCTTCAAGTAAATGGAGTTGTTCTTCAGGATTAAAGTTTAAACCCAAAGCTGTAACTATACAATCCGGGTTATTATTTAATTCCAAAAGTAAAGGTAATATTTCATCCAATTCTGGTTCTAAAACAGATAAAGTTGCCAAAATAAAGCCAGAAGAAGGGCGACGTTCACCATCATATGTACCCCAGATTCGCATTTTTACTAACCAGGGACGATTTTGAAAATAGTATTTCACCCACTTTAGTTTTAAGGATTCACGTAGCTGCTGAATATTCATGAAATATCTCGCTTCAGTCAACAAAAGTCCTGGCAGAAATTCCTACAGACAATGAATAAAAAACTTAGTTATTGTTTTTGTCCTTGAGGATGAAACCGATGATAGAGCATCTTAGTTACAATTTGATTACCTAATAAATGCTGTTCAATTATTAAAGGTACTTCGCTGGGATAAACGCCACTGTACCAAACCATATCTGGCACAACCAATACCATTGGCCCATTACCGCATTGTCCCAAACAACCGCTACCCATTACCGTTACATCAGGGACAGATATAACCTCAAAAGCTGCTAATACTTTAGCAGCTCCTTGCTTACGACAAGTACGATTTTGGCAGACGCGAATACATTTCATCAGTCATTAGTCCTTAGTCATTAGTCAAGTTTGAATTAAGGGTTTGTAGTAAGAATGCGCGTGCTTAAAAAATAAGGACTATAGCAGTTCTCATTTGAATCAAATACACCGCCACAAACAATGTAGAGACGTTACATGTAACGTCTGGGCGCAGCGTATTGCACACAACCGAGAAGCGCTATAAAGAAGTCTAATGACCAATGACCAATGACCAATGACTATTCTGGTAAAAGCCCTTTTGATTGTAGCCATTCGTTGTTAAATATACGTGATTGGTAGCGAGAACCACTGTCACACAAAATGGTAACTATGGTGTGTCCTGGCCCCATCTGTTTTGCTAAGGCTACAGCTGCGCCGATATTGATACCTGTAGAACCACCCATAAATAAACCATCTTTCCGTAGTAGTTGATATACTACCCGTAGGGCTTCCTGATCGTGGATTTGAATCGCGTCATCAGCTGGTGCGCCTTCCATGTTCGCGGTTATCCGACTATTACCAATACCTTCTGTAATGGAATTTCCTTCCATCTTGATTTCACCAGTTTTGATGTAGCTGTAAAGTCCACTACCCATCGGGTCAGCAACTACACATTGTATATCTGGATTTTTTTCTTTGAGAAATAGAGACACACCTGCATAAGTACCACCTGTTCCAGTTGCTACTACCCAACCGTCTATTTTTCCTTCTGTTTGTGTCCAAATTTCTGGGCCTGTGGTTTCGTAGTGGGCTTGACGATTAGCTAAGTTATCAAACTGATTTGCCCAAATCGCATTTTCCATTTCACTGGCAACTCTACCAGATAATTTGACGTAATTGTTGGGGTCTTTATAGGGTACAGCAGGAACGGGGCGAACTTCAGCACCTAATGCTCTCAAAGCATCCATCTTTTCTTGAGATTGGGTATCAGGAATAATAATTAGGCATTTGTAGCCTTTAGCGTTACAAATGTGTGCTAATCCAATCCCAGTATTACCTGCTGTTCCTTCTACAACTGTGCCACCGGGTTTTAGTAAACCTTTTTTTTCTGCATCTTCAATAATATAAAGCGCAGCGCGGTCTTTTACGGAACCGCCAGGATTGAGAAATTCTGCTTTACCAAGAATTTCACAACCCGTCTCTTCACAGAAACTGTTTAAGCGAATGAGTGGTGTGTTACCAACAGTACCGACAAAGCCGTTTTTGATATCCATCTTGAAATTTACCTAGTTTCTTCTTCTTATAAAAATTCTTACTTATTGTGGTGTTAATGTTGCATGTCGCGATCGCGCGATCGCGCTCCAGAGTTTCTCGAAAACAGCCAAGACAAGCGTGAGGTGAAACGAGCAAACGTAGTCAAAATGTTGCTCTGTGGAGATAAACATGAGGCTCCAACTGCCAATACTGGGCGTTTCGTCTGGTTTTATCAGGTAAGTGGAAAAAGGCGTTTTTCCAAAACGGAATTGAGTGTTTAAAGCTGGCGTAAAAATTACTCTTCCGTTTATACGGTTATATTTGCGGTGAATCGCTGTTTATACAGCATATCAAAACTCAGAGAGTTATGCTTTGACTAATTTTTATTCCTGCGATTTGTATTTATTTAATAACTTCTATTTATTATTTCCAAAAAAAAGAATATTTGCTCTTGTTTGCAGAAACACATAATATTCATAACAAGCTGAGTTTAAAGAAAATCTCAAATCTAATTAATGGCGATCGCCTAGATATAAAAACATTTCAACTATCTCCTGAACTGCCTTCACTTCTTAGTAGCAGAGAAGGATTAAAGAAGTAATTTTAAACTTTTGTGAGCAAAAACTATGAGTTGGCTAATTGGTACTTTAATTATTGGCATCTCTGCCGCTTTTGCAACTACCTTTGATGACAATATCTACTTGACAGCTTTTTTTGGAAAAGTTAATCACACCTTTCATCCTAAGCATATTATCATCGGTGAATTTGTTGGATTTACAGCATTAGTATTTGCGAGTTTACCTGGTTTTTTTGGCGGTTTATTTCTTCCAGAAGCTTGGATTGGGCTTCTAGGCATTTTACCAATTATTATTGGTATCAGTAATCTCATGAGTCAATATGACAATGGCAACACCATACAAAATGTGTCAGTTAAGTTTAGTAATTCGGTCAAACCTAGACGTCAGCAACAATCATTATTAGCAACTCTACACGATCCTCAAACTTACCGTGTTTCAGCAGTAACTATTGCTAATGGAGGAAACAACATTGGTATTTATGTACCTTTATTTGCTACTACTAATTTGCCAAGTTTAGGAGTAATTTTGTGTGTTTGCTATTTGACTGTTGGGCTATGGTGCTTACTCTCTTACAATCTGACTCGTAATCCTCTCATTGCTCCGCTTATGGCTCGCTATGGTCGAAAAATCTTCCCCTGGGTGTTAATGTGGCTAGGATACTCGATTATGATGAAGAGCGGTACTTTTCAACTTGTTCCCAATGTGGCAACTCTTTTCAAATACATATAGTTATTTATTGAAATTTACAAGCATAATTAAATAATTATGAAATAAAACTAAAAGCAGCTTTTAAGTGAAAGTAAATACCTTAAGAAAATCATCATTTTTGTTTATTATTAGGAAAAATAATAATATTTGCTTTCAGAGTTTTTTTAGTTTTATCTTGAAATTAACGTGAACTCAAAGCAGATAAAAAAGATTACCAAGTTTAAGAGGAATAAACTAATGAACAAACTATATTCCAAAAAATTAACTTCCTGGATTGTAACTGCTGTATTTATTGTATTGGTAGCAGGGTTTTCTTTAATTAACCAGCCCAACGCCTTAGCTCAATCAGAAACATTACCTGCACCTACAGAATCCACACCTGCTCCACCAGCCACACCACTAACAACATGGTTTGTAGATCCTGTAGCAGCAAATGTTAGACGTTTATTAACAACTAATGAATGTGTTGGATGCAACCTAGTTGAAGCACAACTAGAAAGGGTAAACTTGATGGGAGCGAATTTGGAAGGTGCAAACTTACTAAAAGCAGAATTAGAAAAAGCAAATTTACAGGGAACTAATCTACAAACAGCTAATTTGCAAGGAGTAGATTTAAGCAAAGCAAACCTCTCTGGAGTAAATCTCTCTGGAGCAAACCTATATGATGCAGATTTAGAGGGAGCTAATTTACAAGGAGCAAATCTCTCTGGAGCAAACCTACAAAAAGCTGATTTACAAAAAACAAATCTTACAACAGCGAACATAGAAGGAGCAAACCTGCTAGGGGCTGATTTAGAAGATGCATTCTTACCCCAAGGAATCGTAACTCAATATCAGTATCACTAAATCAGCGCCGACTACATGAGTATTTAAGCCAGGGATAGATCCCTGGCTTATTTTGTATGAAATTACTGATATAAAAAACCTTACTCAAGTATGATAACTTAAAATTTTATACTGAGTAACTTATTTAACTTGTGACTAATGACTTTTTAGAGGGGTAATTGATTTCCGTCATTCCTCACTGTGTTGTTTGATCATGGAATCAGTGTAATATTACAATATACGGTAAACCAATCGACTTAAAGTAATATTCTTAAATATTTAAGCAAGTATGAAAAAGATAACACTGATGAATAGTGCTGGTAAATTCACTGCGATTTTATTTTTAATCACTATTATTTTGACACCTTTTGTAATTATAAATGCGGGAGAACGTGGTGTATTAATGGAATTTGGCAAAGTAGATCAAATAGTATTAGATGAAGGTATTCACGTTATTATACCAATCGTCAATACAGTTAAAAAAATTAGTGTTAGAGTTCAAAAACAGCAAATAGCTGCGGAAGCTTATGCTAAAGATTTGCAGGATGTTTTTACAGAGGTTGCACTTAATTGGCATATTTTACCAGGAGAAGTAAATTTAATTTTTCAAAAAATTGGAACTGAAAAAGAAGTTGTTGAGAAAATTATTAATCCAGCTGTAGAAGAAGTTTTAAAAGCCGTGATCGCAAAGTACACAGCAGAAGAAGTAGTAACTAAGCGAGGAGAAGTTAAATTAGGAGTAGATGAAGCACTGACAAAAAGATTGCATGATTATTACATTGCAGTTGATGATATTTCACTAGTTCACGTCAATTTTTCCGACAAATTTAGTGAAGCAGTAGAAGCAAAACAAATTGCAGAACAGGAGGCAAAACGAGCAGAATTTATTGCACTCAAAGCAGTCAAACAAGCAGAGGCTCAAGTTAATTTAGCTAAAGGAGAAACTGAAGTTAATAGATTATTGCATCAGAGTTTGACACCGGAAATTTTGGAAAGACAAGCAATAGAAAAATGGAATGGAAAATTACCTCTGATGGTTAGTGGCGATACTCCAAGATTTTTGAATATCAGTGAACTATTGAAAATATCTGAACAATAAAAAAACAACCCCGACATATTTCATCAATCGGGGTTATGAATCTTATATTTGCTAACTATTCGAGAAAAAATTGGGTGTATCAAGAATCTTAAATTGAATTAATAATAGGATTATCAAGGTATACACGGTTGAAGAAACTAAACCTGTCAATAATTCTTTCTTTATGTTACGTTCTTGGGGTTGTTTTTGGAAAAACTCAATTGCACCTGCTTGCATCAAGATAATACCAACAATATTAGATAACCAGTAGCCAATAATGGCACAAGGCATAAATAATTTAGGGGCGAAAAGACTACAGATATAACCAAAAAAATAAGCGATCGGTAGATTGAAAACTAAATCGTTCCACCAACATAATGGTGACAATAAATATCCAATAACTAAAAAGAATCCTCCTCTGAGCTTTTGCAAAAATGTTTTGGGTAAGTCTTTTATGGTCGTTTGTGGTGTCTGTTTTGTACCGACTTTTTCAATATTCAGCATTTTAGTACTTATTTTCTATCGATATACCGTATTTTATGACACAAAATAAAAAAAGTATAGACTCAAGCTTTAATTTTTACTCAAATATTTCTCAATTAGCGATTTTATTGTTATTTATTTACCTATTAATGATGGTTAGCTTAAGGTTGGCTTATGCCAAATAATTGATTTAGTATTTTATCAAGCTTAATAAGCTAAACGTACCTCTTTCATACATTATATACAAACCTAAAATAATTAGTACAAAAGGCACAATTTTACTACCATAGTGACTTAAAAAAGATGCTATTGTTGCTTGCCGAGCAAATAGATAAGTTACAGCACACCAAACACCAACCATAATAAAAAATACTGCCAGAGTAATTAGTAAATTATTAAACTTAATGCCAGCAAAAAATGGAATATAGATACTAATATTGTCACCACCATTAGCAAATGTGACTGCTGCAACTTTATACGTTTGAGGACTGATAAGACTAGAAATAAAGGATAACAGAGGGTTAGCATTTCTAGATGATGTAAAATCGCTAGTCACTGTTTGAAGTTCTATTTTTTCTGTTTCTTGATTAAATAATTGTTTAATCCCAATTGTGATCGGTAATATTCCCAATAGACCGATCCAGGCTCGCGGTACTACTAAACCACCAAAGAAACCTGGTAAACTAGCAATAATAATAATAGTAAAACCAAGATATTGACCGACAACAATATGCCGGCGACGAAAATTAGTATTTATCTGGGAAAAAAAGAGTAGTAAAATGAGGATATCGTCAATATTAGTAGCGATAAAAGCAATTACACTCTGAGTAATAATAGTGATAGTATTATTCATAGGGAACTGTCAGTGATAGTATTTTACTAAACAATAGATTTATTTTTCATGCATCTTGCTCAAGAAATAGCTCAGGATATATGAAATGAGTGAGTTTATTCCTACACTCTTAGTTGGTATTTCAGCCTTCATCGCAACAAATATTGATGATATCGTCATTTTACTAATTCTTTTTTCTCAAACTGATTCTAGCTTCCGATGTCGGCACATTATTGCTGGTCAATATCTAGGCTTTACAGTATTGTTAATTGCTAGTCTTCCTGGCTTATTTAGTGGATCAGTCATAGCACCGCATTGGCTCGGATTACTAGGATTAATACCAATAGCAATGGGTATTAGCAGTTTAATCAATCAAGAAGAAAATATATCTGAAGAAATTGCAATCACACATGTAGATGATAAAAATTCAGATACTGCAAATTTTTTCAATCCACATACTTACAGCGTAGCAGCTATTACCATTGCAAATGGTAGTGATAATATCAGCGTTTATGTCCCGTTATTTGCTAGCGGTAGTTTAAATAATTTTATTATTATTGTGATTGTATTTTTTCTGTTAATAGCAATTTGGTGTTATCTAGCTTATAAATTTACTTCTTACTCTCAAATTGCAAATATATTAAGTAAATATGGGAATTATATATTTCCTATAGTATTAATAGGAATTGGTAGTTATCTTCTTTTAAAGAATCAATCTTTAAGCTTATTTAAGTTAGCAGTTAGTTGCTTTTGTTTAGTAATTATTCTAAACAAAAATAAGTAAAGTTCCCGTTCAGAGTTCCCTGTTATATCTAAGCCACTTGTGCATCATCTTCCCTGAGTAAATTTTCAAAAGCTATGACTACCTGTGTTTGAAAACGTTGACGATGTTTCAACTTCCAAATAGGTTGGACAATTTCTAGTCTTTTGCGAGATCCTCTTAAAGAATCGATAATTTTTATGGCGTGTAATGTTTCTAATTGTAATTCTTTTTTGACTATAGATTCAGGAATAGCAGCTGCACCAACACCGCTCTCTACCACTGCTCTCACCATTTCGCTACTGTTTAAATTTAGTACAACATCTAATTGGCTGGGTTCAATTCCCCAATTTTGTAAGGCTTGTTCAAACATCTGTTGCGCGCCAGAACCAGATTCACGCATTACCCAACTAGTATTGAGTAAGTCATCAAGGTAAATTTCTAGATGCTCAAACCAAGGATGAGATTTACCAACAACTATTTGTAGGCGATCGCTCCCAATCTCTTCTTGTTCTAAACTTTGTTGTAAGGTAGGTTTGATATCTCCTGTCACAAACCCCAAATCATACATCCCCACAGCAGTCCCCTCACAAATTTCTTCGGCATTTCCGAGTGTACAGTTGACAAAAATACCAGGATATAGTCGTTTAAATTGGCTAATTTTTTTGGGGAGAAAATAATTCCCTACTGTTAAACTTGCACCTAGCTTTAACTCTCCTCGTTGCAGATTATTTAATTCTTTCAAACCACGTTCAGTTAATCGGACTTGATCAATAATTTTCTGCGCTTCACCTTGCAATAATTTTCCAGCATCCGTGATTTCAATATGACGACCAATCCGATGAAATAACTTCAAACCGTATTCTGTTTCTAAACATTGGATCGCAGCACTGACAGCTGGTTGGGTGATATAAAGTGCTTCTGCGGCGCGAGTAAAGTGCAACAGTTCCGCAACAGCTAGAAAAATTCGCAACTGCTCCAATGTCATTTTAGCTACTTACCGACTAGTTAAGTGGTGATTTGAATCATAACAAAAGTATTATACGGTAAATCAATCGAAAAACTGTACTTCTTACAAATAGTTATTAAGCGTATGGTTGGCAGACATTTATAACTTCCATCTATGGATTTGAAAAAAAAGACTGTTTGCTTTCAATAGTAGTGAGCCATAAAGTAAAACTATGCAGTTATCAGTTACCAATTATCCA
Source organism: Pelatocladus maniniholoensis HA4357-MV3 (assembly GCA_019359115.1). Taxonomy (GTDB): domain Bacteria; phylum Cyanobacteriota; class Cyanobacteriia; order Cyanobacteriales; family Nostocaceae; genus Pelatocladus; species Pelatocladus maniniholoensis. The sequence goes on along the minus strand of JAHHHW010000085.1, from coordinate 128,761 downwards.
GTTATCACTTCTCAAAAACCAATAAGCAATAACTGCTGACACCAGCACGGAGATACTATGTAATGAGCGGATTACTAACTGCTATTCCTACAGGACTGACTGCTTTTGCTGCAACTAATCTCGATGATATTGTTGTTTTGTCACTGTTTTTTTCCCAAGTAAGTAGTTGCTTTCGTCGTCGCCATATTCTTATTGGTCAATACTTGGGTTTTAGTGCGTTAGTAATTGCAAGTTTACCAAGTTTTTTGGGTAAATGCATCTTACCAGAATCCTGGATTGGTTTACTCGGTATGGTTCCAATTGCGATCGCCATCAGTCGCTTACTACATCCAGATACTGAAAATGAAGACACAGCAGCAGATACCCAATCTTCAAACTCATCTCAATCTTGGTTATCAAGTTTACTTGCTCCCCAAACCTATGGTGTTGCAGCGATAACGGTTGCTAACGGTGGCGACAACATCGGGATCTATATGCCATTATTTGCCAGTACCAGTTGGGATAACTTGCTCATCATTGTTGGAGTGTTCTTCTCGATGGTGGGTGTGTGGTGTTATCTTGCTTACTGTTTGACCAAAGTTGGTGCGATCGCTTCTGCAATTACTCGCTATGGTAATTTTCTGATTCCCTTTATCTTAATCGGATTAGGCATCTCAATTTTGATGGGAAGCCACACTCTAGAAACACCTATGTTGGCTGTCATAGTTTGCATAGTTCTTGGTTCGTATCTTTTAATTGCAAGCCGGAATATGTGGCGAGAAATTTACGGGTTTTCTTTAGAAACATCTAAACCGCAAGTGTTACATAAAGTTGAAAAAATTTGAGTCTAAATATAGATGAAAGATTGCTGAGAACGGCATTAAATATTCAATTATTTAGTTAACAGCTAGCCAAAAAGTTTGAAGTTTTACTTTGAACTTTTGCAAGGATCAACTGATGAAAATTTTCAAGATTAATCTGCTTAAAATCACTATTGTCTGCGTAATATTGCTTGTAAATCTAATGATTACTCAACCATCTTGGGCTGGTAAAAAGTACACTTCTAATCCAGATTATATCGAAGTGACTGAAGCACTAGATGCAGCTTTACAGGAAAAACAAACCCAAGGTTCAACTCCAGAAATTCTCGAAAATATTTCTAATCTAAAATTCCAAAAATATATCTTGGAAACTGGTGAAAGTTGTGGTGTATGTCGCAACGAAACTGGAAAGACACTGTTAGTCTACGCTCAAAAGCCTAAAAAATCTAGCTCAACCTACGACAATCAATTGTATCTTCTACCTAGTGGTGCAGAAACTGATGAAGACTTAGATTGTGATGGTGTTTATATTCCTGGAACACCTGCTACAGAAAATCAAGCAGCCAAACCTGCGACAGCTTTTAAGATTGTAGATGGAACTCGTTTAGTCGCTACAAACAACCCCAAAACTGGTGAAATAGAATTTAATGTTCCGCCTGCAAAAGTTTTTCAAGCTGGTGAGGCTAACTGGTTTATTCCTGATACTGTCAAAGCAGCATTAGATGCAGGTATTACGACTGTAGAAATTAACGATTAAATAACTAAAGCTGGCTGAAAAATATCCCCGAATTTTCTCAAAAATCGGGGATCTATATGTGAACAAATCAACAATAATAATATTTTTAATATATCAAATAAGTAGGTAGGTGTAATTAAAGATAAAATAAAACCTCACCCTGCCTCCGGCTTCCCTCTCCTTACTAAGGCTGCGGTGTACACAGAAGTCTTATAAAGTTGCCTAGTAGCGTTTTGATCCCCCCTAACCCCCCTTAAAAAAGGGGGAACTAGAATCAAAGTCCCCCTTTTTTCTAGCGTAGCGGCGCGCCAGCGCGGGGATTTAGGGGGATCAGAGGATTTATGTGTACACCGCAGCCTTACTAAGGAGAGGGATTGAGGGTGAGGTTTTATATTTAATTTGACCCACTTACTTATATAAAACCTATGAATATGCAAGTAGATAAATTAGAAAAATCACAAGAAAAATCAAAGAAATACAGATCAGATCGGGTACGGGATCATTTAGCAAATGAACGTACCTATCTAGCATGGATGCGGAGTGGGATTGCACTCATGGGTTTTGGTGTTTTAATTGTGCGCCTGCGTATTATTCGTCCACCCTTAGCACCGCAACCTCCTGGTAACGGTTGGAAGTTGGGTTTAGCCTTTGCTTTGGTGGGTATATTGACTGTATTGCTTTCAACTCAACATTATTTCGCTGTTCGTCGAGATATTGATGAGGACAGCTATCAACCGCCAGATCGTTGGGTGATTATTTCGAGTTTGGCTGTAACTCTGCTAGGTGTGGGAGTGATCTATTATGTCTTTACGGTTCCCTTAGATTATTTACAAACTTTTTTGCTGGAATAAAAAACCTCACCTTGTTTGACGATCAATTAAGGTGAGGTCTTGTGAATAAGTCAATTATTTATTTGGCTGGGGAGTCATCCGCAAATAAGACTTGACTTCCTGATAACCTTTGGGGAATTTTTCCTTCAGTACTTCAGGATCTTTGAGTGAAGGAACAATCACGCAATCATCGCCATCTTTCCAGTCAGCTGGAGTAGCGACGCTGTAGTTATCAGTTAGTTGCAGCGAATCAATTACTCGCAAAATTTCATCAAAGTTACGTCCAGTGCTGGGAGGATAAGTCAGAGTCAGACGTAACTTTTTGCTGGGATCAATGATAAATACTGTCCGTACCGTCACGCTAGCATTAGCGTTGGGGTGGATCATGTCGTAAAGGTCAGAAACTTTACGATCTGGATCTGCCAAAATTGGGTAGTTGAGTTTAGTACTCTGTGTTTCTTCAATGTCTCCCACCCAGCCTGTGTGGGATTCAACATCATCAACACTCAGGGCGATCGCTTTAACATTGCGCTGATCAAATTCTGGTTTGAGTTTGGCAACAGTTCCTAACTCAGTGGTGCAAACTGGTGTATAGTCTGCGGGGTGAGAGAACAGCACTACCCAGCTGTCACCCGCCCACTCATAAAAATCAATATCGCCGTGTGTTGAGGCTTGGGTAAAATTCGGTACTGTATCACCTAGACGGAGAGCCATGCTTGATTCCCTGTGGATAAAAAAGGATACGTGTTCTATTGTGACATGATGACATAGAACACCGGTTCCCCGATAAAGCTATTGTGGTTCGCAACAAAAATTTAAGTTACTAAATCAAAATTTAGCCAAACGTTAAGTGCAAAAGTAACTAATTTTAAAAGTCCTTAATAATCTCTATTGAAACCCTTATCAATGATTAATGACAAATGACGAATGACTATCCCCCTCTACCTAATTTCATAATTTGAAATTGATGTACAATCAGCGCTAGCGTCAACATACCTAAAATTGTCATCAATCCCGCAGGCATAAACTTACGTGTTTTAGCTAATCTAAATGCAAAAACAACTATTAATATGGCTGTAACAATAGCTGCTAGAGTCAAACCCCAGTTTTGACCTTGAATTTGTATTAAAGCCGAAAATATGAGTATTAAACCACTGATACTGCCACTAAAAAGTGACATATTACTACCAGCCGTTATGTAACCTACAATACCACCCACTACTGTCAAGATGCCGTAAGCAAGGGCGGCAACAATACCTAAATTCATAACCTATGTAGATTTTAATTTTCTTGCAAGCCCCGGTAGACAATTTAGCATAGCTGTTTCGCTAAATAACCCAATTGATAGATGGATAATCAAGTTATGCCTACGGCAAGTAATTCGTCTTACGCAAAGATTCAATTTCTCCAACGCCAAGCAGCTTCTCTTTTACTCTACCAATCTGTCCTGCAAACGGAAGTAGGTATAGCGTTTCTTGATCTGTTACAAGCTATTCGTTACAGTGAAGCAGATGCTAGGAGTTGTCTGCAAGCTTATGGCAGTTACTTTCGAGCCTTAGCAACAAAAAATCAAAACTGGGAAGAATATCTAATTACTCAAATTCTCAAAGCTGAGAATCCTTTTACAAAACAAGCTCAACAGCAAGAGTTTGAGAATTTACCAACTGCTTTGGTAGCAGCAGCCAAACATGATTTACTCGCACTCCAAAATTTATATGAATGTAGCAGCGCTATTTTGAGTGAATGGGTACAGAATATTGCTCATTTACCTGTTTCACCAGTAGTGTGGTATTTAGAGCAGGATGGGATAGCGGGTGTAGAAACACAGTTTATTAGTTCTCTACAACAGTTGGAAAATTGGTCAGACGCTGTAGAATATTTGGCGACATACTATCAGCAATACGGTACGGGTTTATTTGCAGAGTACAAAGCCCTACGTTGGCAAGATGGGCAGTTTGTGGGTATAACTTATCCTGATACAGTTAAATTAAGCGAACTTGTGGGTTATGAGTCGCAAAAAGAAGCTTTGTTGAAAAATACGGAATTTTTGTTGTCGGGACAAGTGGCTCTACACGTATTACTTTATGGTAGTCGTGGTTCTGGTAAATCTTCTTTAGTTAAAGCTTTGCTGAATGAGTATGGAGAGAGTAACTTGCGACTGTTGGAAGTGGGAAAATCACGACTACAAGACTTACCAGTGATTGTGGAACATTTGCGAGGAGTACCGCATAAATTTATTATCTTTGTTGATGATCTTTCATTTGAGGAAGATGACGATGCTTTTAAGGCGTTAAAAGTCGTGTTAGAAGGGAATTTAACTGCACGTCCACAAAACATCGTGGTGTATGCTACTTCTAACCGTCGCCACTTAGTACGGGAGTTTTTCGCTGATAGACCTGCTCCCCGCGATCATGATGAAGTTCATGCCTGGGATACAATGCAGGAAAAACTTTCCTTTAGCGATCGCTTTGGTCTGACTCTCACTTTTGAAGGATCTGATCAAAAAACTTATTTAAAAATTATCCGGCATCTTGCGGATTTAGCAGGAATTAATATCAGTCAGGAAGATTTAGAATACAAAGCTTTACAATGGGCAACTCGTCATAACGGTCGTTCTGGAAGAACAGCACGACAATTTGTAGATTTTTTAAAAGCAGATATGAATCTTGCTGCAATCCAAGTTAAAAATTAAAAGTCAAAAGAAAGAAATATGCTCAAAACCAGCAATATGCAGTCAACAACAGTAAGTAATCGACTTATTCTCGGTGTAGTTGCCTTTGGTGCGAGTTTCGGACTTGGTTTAGTCTTTAGTAATTGGGATGTTAAAAATGCCTTTTTCACAGGCATCATCACAATATTTTCTACCTATCTTGCAGCCTTGTTTATAGACAAGCGACGCCGAGCTAGTGAAATGCTAGTTCTAGATTCTCTCCACAGACGTATTAAAGAACTGGAGGGTTTGAAATCTCGTGTAGTTGCAGAAGTCAATGAATTAGAAACTCAACATTCTTTATTGTATCAAGAATCGAATAAATTACAAAATCAAATAAATGAACGTCGAAATCAAAGAGACAGTCTTAACCGTGAGTTAAGCAGTTATGTAATCGAAAAAAAACAGTTGGAATCACAAATTGTTCTTTTACAAAATGAAATTACCGAACTAGAAAAAGCGAAATTAGAACATAATAATTCTTTGTCTGCTATCAATGCAGAAAAACGCCGATTAGAATTAAATTGTAGTGTTTCTAAAGCTGAGATCAATCAGTTACATAATCAACTGTGTGAACTGTTGCAGCAAAGGCAAGACCTAGAAAGTAACTTAACTCTTCTAGAAAGGCTTAAACCTCAACTAGAAGAAAAGTTACATGAAATGAGACTTCAAGTTCAAGAAATAGAAGCAGAATATCAGCAACAAAATCAATTGTTGCTTGACAAAAAGCTAGAAACAGAAAAGACAGAAATTAATCTAAATTCATTAAAAGTACAATTAGCAGAGCAGCAAAACCAACTCCAACAATTGGAAAGTCAAATTTCCTTATTGCAAGATGAACGCGATCATTTACAAAATCAAGTATGGGAATTATTACAGCAAATAGAAAATTTAGATTCCAGTAATGTATTAGAAAATAATCAGGAAGAAGATGTAGACCTTTTTCCGTTTGCTGATTTACTTGATACAGTAGATGAGCTAGAGACATCCAATAATCTAGAAGTATTTACCTCAGAATGGTCTAGCTTACTCAATCATTTGTCTGACTCAGAAATTCAAGTATTAAAAGCAATTATTGAAGAGGAGAATCCAAATGTAGCTATAAAAAAAATAGCTGAAGCTAATATTACTATGCCAAATTTATTAATTGATTCTATCAATGAAAATGCTAATAACACGATTGGCGAATTGCTCATTGATCCAAATGTAGCAACTCCAGAAATTTATCCAGAGTATAAAAGTGACGTGGAAAAAGCGATCGCAATCTACAAAAATATTAAGTAAGAGCGAAGCCTCTGGGCAATAATTATAGAGTTGCTTCTTAGAGGTTGTTTGAAAAGCCCTCTTGTCGGTGTAGCAAAACGTTTTAGATCCCCCAAAGTCCCCCTTACAAAGGGAGACTTTGATTCTATTTCTCTTCCTTTTTAAGACGTCCTTTCCCCTGCACCCCTATTTCTTGACCTTACTCCATGTGAAAGCAAAGCTCACCTTCAAGCTAAAATACATGGAAGTGAGGTAAATTTACATGGCAAAGCTCAAAATCTCGAAAAAAGTCTCCACTGCTATCATCAATTCTCTTGGCGCGGGTGTTGTACCAAGGGTAGGACTAGAACATATAGCAGTAGGTCGGGAAAAAGAACTACAAAGCCTATTACAAAACCTCAATGACATTGCAGAAGGAGTAGCAGCTTTTCGCTTCATAATTGGGAACTATGGTTCAGGTAAAAGCTTCATGCTACAGTTACTTCGCAATCGTGCTATGGAGCAAGGTTTTGTAGTTACTGATGCGGACTTGTGTTCAGAACGCCGACTAGCAGGAAGCAACAACGAAGGTTTAGCAACTTATCGAGAATTAATGAGTCGCCTTGCTACAAAAACTCGCCCTGATGGCGGTGCTTTAGTAGCAATTTTAGAGGGATGGATTAGTAAAATTCAACAAGAAGTTGCCAAAGAAACTGGAATGCGTCCCAATGATGATGGCTTTGATGACCAAGTAGAAAACAAAATTAGGGAAGTAATTCAGTATATAGAAGACTTAGTTCATGGTTTTGACTTTGGCAATGTGATTATTGCTTATTGGCGTGGTTATCGCCTAGATGATGATGAGCTAAAAAATTCTGCTTTGCGTTGGCTGCGAGGAGAATATAGCACTAAGACAGAAGCTAAAGCAGCTTTAGGAGTGCGGGTAATTATTGATGATGATAGTTGGTATGATTACATTAAATTAATTGCTAAATTTACTGCGGAAATTGGCTACAAAGGGCTTGTATTGTTACTGGATGAAGCAGCAAATATATATCAAATTCCCACTACTGTAACTCGCGAAAAAAATTACAACAGGTTACTAGCAATCTTCAACGATACTATGCAGTGTAAAGCCGAAAATCTCGGAGTATTTGTAGGTGGAACAACAAAATTTTTAGAAGATCCAAATCGTGGGCTGTTTGCTGATCCTGCCTGGCGTCGAAGAACAAAAGAAAGCCGTTTTGTGACTCAAGCTGGTGTACAAGAATTTTTAGGGCCTGTGATGCGGCTCAATCCTTTGAGTCAAGAAGAAATTCTGTTACTTTTGCAAACATTAACAGAAATTCATGCTCTGAATTTTGCTTATACACAGATATTAAAAACTTCTGATTTAAAAGAATTTGTCCAAGAAATTGTCAATCGTTTGGGTGCAGCAGCTTTACTAACTCCGGGTGAAATTGTTAGGGATTTTCTGAGTGTTTTAAATATAATTTATCAAAATCCTAGTAAGCCTTTTAATGAGTTAATTCATGGTGCTGATTTTAAGCCTACTGCCGTGGGTAAAGATCTAGATATGGGTGAAGATGATGTTGCGGAGTTTAGTTTATAGTCATGTAGAGACGAGAAATTTCGCGTCTCTACACATAACTTCGATGCAATGAACCATCAGCAGGAGCCGAGCCAAGCAAGACGCGCCTTTAGGGGAGGACTGGAGCCAGAGGAAACCTCCGGCTATGGAAGTCCGTCGCTGTACCACTACCAAGGGTAAATCACGCAGCTCGTTGAATATACATAAAGGCTCGGCTCCTGCATTAGGAGGAGAAAACTGTGACTAGAAAAGTGTTTGAGTCCGTTTTAACGGACTTATGCTATTAGCCTCAGAATTAATTCTGAGGCGAGATACGGGTTTGGTGCAAGATATCAGTTACGCCCCTATAAAAAATCCAATATGTATGAGGATTTTCGTCAAACAATATTATGCTGGATAAATCCGCAGACGCCGATTTGGTTCTTCCCCAAAGCTATTGGATTTTAAGCGGTAGTGTTCCACCAACTCATGCTGCATTTTCCGCACTTGAGCAGAACGGGGTAATAATTCCACAGGTTGTCCTTTAGGAATGACAATATTTTCGACTGCTAATCTGGCTTCCTCTAACGCGTCAATTTCATCATCAGTAGCGCTGTGGAGGAATAATTGCAGTTCGCGATCGTCCGTCACTTCCGGATCATCAATGTTGAGTAACCGCCGCAAACCACGGGTAATTTGCGGTATGGTACTAGATTTAATCATGTGGATTGGCACTTGTCTGGCTTTGGCCATTTGCCGCAATTTAGCATGGTTTTTGACGTGCGATCGCAATGCCAAAATTGAATCAGCACTATCGATATCTTTTGTCAAGACCACTGGTAAATTCAACACTTCAACTACTTGTTCTAATTGACTACGACTGACACCATAGGGATAGATATGCAGTGGTAAATCTTCACCATTGGGCCCTGCTAGTTTACTATCAGCATCATCGAAGCCACCAAAATAGTTGAAAGATTCATCTAGTAAGCGGTCAAATTCATTATGCCTACTCAACTTATTTGGTTGGGTAGTAGGTAACGGTAATGCTTGCATTTGTCCAGATGAGCGCCAGCCGTTTGACTGTCGTGCTGGTACAAATGACTCTTCTTTGGCGAGAGTTTGGGAACGGCCATTCAAAGGTGTTAACTGGCGTGTAATCTTAACCTTACCTTCTTCGTCAACAGTTCTCACCTGTGGAGTAGGCTGATACCCTCTTAGTAAACTATCTACTGTGTCAGCTACACTCTCATGAACTACCCAGCGTTGTCGTTCCAGCATTTCCACGGCAATCTCGAAAGTGGGAGGTGCTTTGCGTTCCAAAACAGTTTTTTGACTGCCTCGGCGTCTGGCTTCATCATCGCCTAATGTTACAGCTTGGATACCACCAACCAAATCCGCAAGAGTTGGGTTTTTGATTAAGTTTTCAATTTGGTTTCCGTGGGCAGTACCTACTAACTGTACACCTCGTTCGGCAATGGTGCGAGCGGCTAAAGCTTCTAGTTCTGTGCCAATTTCATCAATGACGATCACTTCTGGCATGTGGTTTTCCACAGCTTCAATCATCACTTGATGTTGTAATTCGGGATGAGCAACTTGCATCCGCCTGGCTTTCCCAATTGCTGGATGGGGAACATCGCCATCACCTGCGATTTCATTGGAGGTGTCAATAATTACTACACGTTTGTTCAACTCATCCGCTAAAACACGGGCAATTTCTCGTAAGGCAGTGGTTTTACCCACACCTGGGCGTCCCAGCATCAGAATCGATTTACCAGTTTCTACTAAATCGCGAATCATGCCGATAGTTCCAAACACCGCTCGACCAACACGGCAAGTTAAGCCAATAATTTTACCGCTACGGTTACGGATGGCACTGATTCTATGCAAAGTTTGCTCTATTCCGGCTCGATTATCTCCGCCAAAGTTCCCCACTCGCTGAATACAATCATCGATCACGTTCTGAGTGATGGGTATTTCGCTCAGATACTCAGCTTGATGAGGGAAGCGGGCTTCTGGACGACGGCCCAGATCTAAAACCACTTCCACTAAACTATCTCGTTGGGGATGCTTCTCTAATATTTGCCGCAGGTCTTGGGGCAAAATATCTAACAATTTTTGGAGATCTTCTGTAATCGTCATGCTTATTATGGTGACGTTTTTAGAGATAGCGATATGCTTTTCTGGACACGAGGTTTGCCCGTACCCTACTGCTGTGACTTGAGCTGGGAAACAAGAGAATGAGCAAGTCCAACAGCTTGCCAGAGCAATTCTGGTTCATTTTCTAGGCGGACAGTTGTTTTGACACTGGTGTCATTCACCTCCTTTGCTTCTAACTGCTCTAGAATTGGTGACAGCAATACACGAGCGTAGCTGCCGTAGGCTATCCCAGAAATGTGAGACAAGGCAGACAAGGAAGAGGGGGGAGATATGGGAGAAATTCTTCCTTGTCCTCCTTTCCTCAACAATCCCATCGCCCTTAACTTGGCAACGGTATAACTGTTCGTGCCGCCTGCTAACTGCACGTATCCAGGTAATTTTGCTGCCAAGACTTTTTGCCCTAATTTGACTGCGGCTGTGGTGGTGCCATCGCCAATATCACCACTCATTGGCCGTCCGTCGGTTTGCCAAATCAAGGCATAATTATGGATCGCGATCGCATCATACAGGGCATGTAGGTAATCAATCATACCCTCCCCGTCTGGACAACTAATCGCTACTAACTTCAATTGCTCAACCCAGGGTGCTATCGTTTGCCACAATCGCTGAAATTCGGTCAAACGTCCTACTTGTGTATGAATTTCTATCGCATCTACCCCAGATGACAAAATTAATGGTGCGATCGCTTCTGGTTTTATTACGTAAGAGCTTGTATTAATTATACCATAAGGGCAGATTGGTATGCAACGACCACAACCGTAGCACTTGTTGGATATCACTCCTGAAAAATGCTCTGGTGTGTTGCTAAATTCTATTGCCTGTGCAGGGCAAATTCTTTCACATGGTCTATTGCAATTTGCAGGACACGCTGTAGAATCAAATTTTGCTTTGCGAAAATGTGGATCTTCTCCATCATTAAGGCTAACCATCAGAAAAGGTGACTTTCCTTTGTTGGCAAAGCCTCGTGCTTGTGCGTCTTCGGCAAACTCAACTGCAATTTGTAGCGCCTCTCGAACTGCGGTAATTACAGCCGGATCAGCAGCCACATCTATACAGTCAGCACCTGCTAGTGTATAGGCCAATGTTAAACTTCTGACCGCAGGCAGGTGTTGAAAGCTGGCTCCGCAAATGAGCTTGAACCAGTGACCTTCTTTAAGGGATTGCAAGGGGTTGAGGTGATCAGTCACATTATCTATTATGCTATGTGACAGAAAAATGTTGTAGGCATTTGCCTAATTTAATTCGCTTTGTTGGAGAGGAATTTCGATGATAAACTCTGCACCTTGCCCTGGTAGTGAGTTACAGGTGAGTTTTCCTTGATGTTTCTGCACAACAATCTGATAACTAATTGCCAATCCTAGTCCACTACCTTTGCCTGGTGGCTTTGTAGTAAAAAATGGGTCAAACATTCGCGATCGCACGGATTCAGATATACCCGGTCCATTGTCAGCGATATAAATATTTACAGTATCTGAGTTTGTTAGCATCGTGCGAATGTGAATTTCTCCTTTGTCCTTTGCTATTGACACTTGACTATTGACACTTGACTCATCCAAGGCATCGATCGCATTATTCAATAGATGCATAAACACTTGGTTTATTTCACTGACATAACAAGCAACTAACGGTAAATCACTATACTTTTTTAATATTCTAATTGCAGGACGATTAGTTGTTTTATTGAGTCGATGTTGCAACATCACTATAGTACTATCTATACCTTCGTGGATATTTACACGCTTCATTTGCGCTTCATCGAGTCGAGAGAAATTTTGTAGTGCTTCAACAATAGAACGGATGCGTTCTGCTCCCCTATACATTGCATCCATAAGGTTTTGTTGATCGTTGATCAAAAAATTTAAGTCCATTTGTTTAACTATTTCTTGAATTTTTAATGTGGGGGATGGATATTCTTGTTGATAGGCTTCAATTAAATTGATTAAGTCTTGTACATATTGACTAACATGTTCAAGGTTTCCGTAGATAAAACTAATAGGGTTGTTAACTTCATGAGCAATCCCTGCTACCAACTGCCCTAATGCTGCCATTTTTTCTTGTTGAATCATTTGAACTTCAGAAGTTTGCAAATCATCAAGAGCTTTTTGCAGTAATATATTTTTATCGTGTAATTTATTTTGTAATAAACATAGTTTTAGCTGATTTTCTATTCGCAATACAACTTCTACTCCATGAAATGGTTTAGTAATATAATCTACACCACCCACATCAAAAGCTTTAACTTTATCTAAAACATCATCAAGAGCGCTAATAAAAATAACTGGAATTCGACAAGTTCTATCATTAGTTTTTAACTGTCTGCAAACTTCGTAGCCATCGATTTCTGGCATGTTAATATCTAACAAAATGACATCTGGCAAAACCATTTGACAAGCAGTAAGCGCCATTTTGCCACTTAAGGCTTTACGAACTTCATAGCCTTGTGCAGTAAGCATTGCTGACAAAAGTCGCAGATTATCAGGGGTATCATCAACTACCAAGATATTTGCTTTGGAATCTCTTTTTGGAGTCAAATGCATTTTAGGAATCTAGCTAGAAAAAGGTGGGGTGTGAGGGTGTAAGTGAGCGTCAGCTTTTGACTGAGCGCTCAGGCCGAAGTCCGAACGAGTTTAGGGATGTGTAGGAGAAAATGTATTTTCGTGTTAGTTAGAGGGATTTTTCCGTGATTGATTCTCTTGAAAATTGGTGCAGGGATCTAATCATTTAACTTTTTTGATCATACAAATATATGGCAGAAGGGCATACAGTTGTACGCCCCTAGAATAAATCCAATATGTATCAGGTAATTTTGATTTGTGTCATACTTTTACTTGATCACCAATTTTGAAATCGGTTTTTCCTGCTAAAGGTGATAATTGCGTATTGACACTTAACCGATAAAAGTGATTAAAACGGGATGAAGCAACCCAAGCAGGTAATGTTTGCTGGCGCTTTGCTACAAACACTTTCTGAAAGTTTGTATAAACTTTTCCACTCAAAGAATCACGTGTTGGTACAATACAACGTTGACAGGGATTTATCCCTAACAGGTGTATATCTCCGACTCGAAAGGGAACAAAATCATCTTGTTCGCCAAATAATCTATCTTCCCAAAATGCTGATACACCGTCGATCTCGATATTGGCACGTATACGACGACGCATTTCATCTACACTCACACCAGTAAACCAGGAGGCCACTTCTGTTAAGGTTGCTGTACTAATGATCGTTGGACCTGGTGAGACAGTATCATCAGGAAAACCCATCAGAAGATTTTGTTTTAGTTTAACGGCAAACCCAAAAAATTTACTTAACCAATCTTCCAGCATCTGCTGTTCATGATCTAGATGAAAAACTTGTTGTAAGTTATTCTCTGAGATTTTTAACAATACAGTTCTATTTTCTAAATTATATTGCGATCGCAACAAATGAATTTTGACATGACGCTTACCATTGACAAACCTATCGTGTTCATCAACAATCACAAACTCACGATCATACTGTATAGCACCACTAGATAGGAGTCTTGCTGTCTCTACTTCAACACCATCTAGTGATTTAATCGGGTAGATTAAAATCTTAGCAACGTATGGCATGAGTTTTCAGTTGATTGTTGGTCAATGGTCATTAGTCATTAGTCATTAGTCATTAGTCATTCGTCATTCTCCTCATTTCTCTTGTCCCCGTTTCCCGATTCCCTTACTTATACAATGGTGACTTATCAATACCACCGACGTGATCTAGAGGCCAAAAACGAATTACAGCACGACCAATAATATTTTCTCTGGGAACAACACCCCAACAGCGACTATCGTAACTGCTGTTACGGTTGTCACCTAATACTAAATAGGAATTGGCAGGTATGGTTACAGGTTTAGCTAAAAAGGGTGGTTGTGGACCGGAAGTGCAAACATTAACGACTGTCTGCTGTGAAGGCGAAAGATATTTGTTTTCTGGAAGAGGTTGATTGTTGATAAATACTTTACCGCTTTTGAGTGATACTGTTTCTCCTGGCAAACCAATAATACGCTTGATAAAAGCATCTTGATATTGTTCTTGCTGTAGCTCTTTTGTGGGTGAAAATACTACAATATCTCCCCTTTGGGGATTAGAAAATTTATAACTTAACTTATCAACAATAATCTTATCTGCTTCCCACTGATTAGGCGAACCATGTAAGGTTGGTTCCATTGAACCAGATGGAATCCAACGGGCTTCAGCTACAAAGGTACGAATACCCAAAGCCAACACGATACTTAATACAATTGTTCTACCTAGTTCTGCTATCCAAGAACTATCCGGTTTTTGACTAGAGTTGTTGTTATCAGACACTTGATTTTGCATGAAATTACTTGACTAAAAGCACAAGATACTATTTCTATTTTTTCTGTTTAGGAACGCGAACTAAATAAAAAACACTATCTCATCCTCTGCGAGGGAGTTCAAAGGGGTGTTGTAGTTGGTGCGAGGTAAATATATAAATTAGTTGCATGTTATTTAATCCACAATCCTTAAAGATGCCATACCTGTAATCTTAACCGTAGAAAGCGAGTTTTTCAGTTACATTGTCCAATGTACAAGCTTGCAATAGAAAGTAGGAGACAGAAACTTAGGAGTTTAGGTATTTCATAACTGAATTATTTATTTATGCTTAAAAAAATAAACTTGTTTTTGATAAGTGACAAAAATTTATCATTAACAGTCAAATAAAGTTTAACCTAAAAAAAAGAATAAGTTAACCGCAAGTATTACTGTAATCATGATCTGATTTTTTCTTTTACACTCCTATAGACTGCCTCTAAAATGGGCTTTGTGAAAAATACCTCTTGCTTTAACACTTGAATATCCATGTCATCTTCAACTAGTTTACTAATTCGGCACGCTCGCATAATTTTACCCAATGGAGAATTAATAATTGGGGATGTGCTGACGCGCGATCGCCTGATCGTGGAAATTGCACCAGAAATATCCACAGAACAAACAGCAATCACAGAGATTGACGCAGAAGGGTTAACTTTGTTGCCAGGAGTTATCGATCCACAAGTACACTTCCGGGAACCAGGATTGGAACACAAGGAAGACTTGTTTACTGCAACTTGTGCGTGTGCCAAAGGCGGAGTGACTTCGTTTTTGGAAATGCCAAATACACGTCCTCTGACAACTACCCAGCAAGCACTTGATGATAAACTGCAACGCGCCCAGAATAAATGCCTAGTGAACTATGGCTTTTTTATTGGCGCCACAGCAGAAAATCTCCCAGACTTGCTCTTGGCAAATCCAACCCCAGGGATCAAAATCTTTATGGGGTCGATGCATGGGCAGTTGTTGGTGGATGAACAAGAGATTTTAGAAGCAATATTTGCTAAAGAAAAACGTTTAATTGCCGTTCACGCCGAAGATCAAGCCAGAATCAACCAAAGACGCCAAGAATTTGCTGGTATTCATGACGTTGCAGTCCATTCTCAAATCCAAGATAATCAAGCAGCACTCTTGGCAACGCAGCAAGTATTGAAATTGTCACAAAAATATCAGCGACGTCTGCATATTTTACATATGTCTACGGCTGAGGAAGCAGAATTACTGCGTCAACAAAAGCCAAGTTGGGTGACAGCAGAAGTCACACCACAACATTTATTATTGAATACAAGTGTCTATGAAAAAATTGGCACATTGGCACAGATGAATCCACCTTTGCGATCGCCCCACGATAACGAAGTTCTCTGGCAAGCTTTGCATGATGGCATTATTGATTTTATTGCCACCGATCATGCACCCCACACCTTAGAAGAAAAAGCGCAACCTTACCCCAATAGTCCCTCTGGAATGCCAGGGGTAGAAACTTCTTTACCTTTAATGTTAACAGCCACAGACCAAGGACGATGCACTCTCGCTCAAGTTGTTAACTGGATGTCTACTGCTGTCGCCAAAGCATATAATATCCCCAACAAAGGAGCGATCGCACCTGGTTATGATGCTGATTTAGTGCTTGTAGATTTGCAAAATTATCGTCCTGTTTTGCGCCAAGAATTATTAAGTAAATGCGGTTGGAGTCCCTTTGAAGGTTGGAATCTCACAGGATGGCCCGCTTACACAATTGTTGGTGGTGAGATTGTGTATGAAAAAGGCAAATTGCATACACAAGTACGGGGACAAGCTTTAAAATTTGGTGAGTAAAGGGATTGGGGAAAGGAGACAAGGGAGACAAGGGAGACAAATTGTTCCCCACACTCCCCACACTCCTTTGTCCCCTTCAGGGTGGTTTCATACGAAAAAATAAAAATATGGAAGTCTGTATTTCTTGTTTTGAAGCATAGATTTTTACCCCTCTCCAAACCTCTCCCCTTATTCTGCGGTGTACACAGAAGTCTTATAAAGTTGCCTAGTAGCGTTTTGATCCCCCCTAACCCCCCTTAAAAAAGGGGGAACTAGAATCAAAGTCCCCCTTTTTTAAGGGGGATTTAGGGGGATCAGAGGATTTATGTGTACACCGCAGCCTTAATAAGGGGAGAGGCTTTAAAAGAAGATTTTAATTTTTCTCTGCTTGTATGAAACCACCCTGCCCCAACTCCCTTGTCCCCTTTCCCCGATCCCTATTCATACCGTTGCTCTACAATACCTACTAAAGATTGCAAATCAAATTTTTCATCTTCTCCACTCAAACAAATTCCCGCACTCATCACGGTTAAATCTGTTTTAGAAATAGCACTGGTGTGACGTTCGCCATCAGCAGTTGTCCACTGTACAACCCAATGATCTTGGCGCTCAAGAAATTCATGTAATTCTCCACCACCCATGTGTAATGCTTTGTGTAACAGTTTTTCATCGCGTTGTTGTTGCTGCAAAGCCGCGAATTCTTTGGTTTGTTTGGCAACAATTTCGTATACTGTCCGCATTTCTGGTGTCATACCCTGAAAGTGAAGTTTGTCTGTTGGTGTGACTTGTTTGAGGTGTTCTCGTAGTTTTTCAGTAACTAACGGATCAGCACGGCGATCGCATTCGTCAAACCACCAAGCAGCACCATCAGTGCGGCCAATAATTACCTCAAATTTGGCTCCTTCTGTCACTAAATTTACCGCTACTGGTCGGCAATATCCACAGCGTTGTTGCATATCAGCTTCGTTGATTGGGTAGGCTAGCCAAGTTTGCGATCGCAATGGATGAGCAAGTCGTAAACGCAGTGGTTTAAGGTTCTGTAAATATTCGGCAATTTGAGGTAAGTTAGGTTCTTCAACTACCATCGCGATTTTCTCATCTACTGGTTGAAATATGCCCCAACCTTCAAATGTACGAGGCTTAGGATTAAATGTATAAATTATTCCTGCTACTCTAGTTCGTACCTTACCACCACGCACACAGGGCGCGATAAAGTGGGTGGAATGTAAATTATTTTCCTCGGCAGCGAGTTGGTTAATTAGCTTGCGGATATCTGTCATAAAAATTAAATTCAATTATTTGTATTAACAGAGAATAGGGAAACAATGTGTGTAACAAATTCTGTTTAAGTACTGAATAATTTTTTCAACACTCCAACAAGCCACCCTGCTTTGTAAGGGGGATTTAGGGGGGTCTCAAAGTATTTGATACATCAATAAAGACTTTTCAAACATCCTCTAAGAGTTTTAACTCCATTTTAATGAGTTTAAGCTATGAGCCGGAAATTTATTTCACGGCTTTTTGCAATTGCTGCAAAATGTTAGTAAAGATTTTTTGGTGAGCTTCTTCCAAACTACGCTAACATAATGCAAATATCCAACAAGCAGTATTTTGTTTACCCATATAAATCTAAAAGACAGTCGATGAGTAATCAATTTCCAGAGTACAATCCTAGCGGTATAGGACAAATCAACAGCAACCTCTTCGGTTTACCTTTCGATTATGAGTCTGCAAATTTAATTGTCTTTGGTGTCCCGTGGGAAGTTACCGTTTCCTATGGTGCAGGTACGGCGAATGGGCCACAAAGAATTCTAGATGCTTCACCGCAATTAGACTTATTTGATTTTGATAACCCTAATGGATGGAAACAGGGAATTTTCATGGCAGAAATTCCCCAGGATATTTTAGATAAAAATACATACTACCGTTATTTAGCTGCAACAATTATTGAACGCTTAGAGCAAGGTCAACAATTAACAGATACACCAGACTTAACTCCTGTTCTCGCAGAAATTAACCAAGCCTGTCAACAGTTTAATCAATGGTTATTTGCACAGTGTCAAGAAGCGATTAATCATGGTAAAAGAGTTGCAGTAATTGGAGGAGATCACAGTTCACCTTTAGGTTATTTTCAAGCATTAGCAGCTAAATATTCTAACTTTGGTATTTTACATATTGATGCTCATGCAGATTTACGAGATACCTATGAAGAATTTGAGTTTTCTCATGCTTCTGTCATGTTTAATGCTATGAAAATACCGCAAATTTCCAAATTAGTACAGGTAGGTTTGCGTGATATTTGTCATGATGAAGTGGAAATCATTAGTCAATCCAATAGTCGGATTGTTGCTTATTACGACTCAATGATGAAACAAAAACTTTACTCTGGAACTACTTGGATTGAAGTATGTCGATCAATTATCGGTCATTTACCCGAATACGTGCATATTAGCTTTGATGTTGATGGTCTTGATCCAAAACTTTGTCCGAAGACAGGTACTCCTGTTCCTGGTGGACTGGAATTAGAGCAAACTTTTTGTTTGTTTCGTGAATTAGTAAAAAGCGGTAGAAAAATTATTGGTTTTGATGTTTGTGAAGTTGGTGATGCTGAGTGGGATGGTAATGTCGGGGCGCGGATTGTTTACAAGCTAGCAAATTTTATGGATTTATCTCAGAAAAAATAAGTGGAGCGATCGCTGTCAATCGATTTTGAATTTTAGACTTCGTCGTGATCGCTCAGTCGAACGATTTTGGATCGATTCCACAGATAAATCTGGGGACTTGTACCCTGCTCGGAATAATCGGTTATGATTGCGTAAATTACTGATATAAAAAAGCAATCAGTATATTGAGAAATTTAAAGAACCTATTTGCTTGCTGAATCTACCGAAATGAATACGCGATCTACCGAAATGAGAAAGCATTTAAGCTTTTTGAGAAAGCAATCAGGCTTTTTACTTGCTGAATCTACCGAAATGAATACGCGATCTACCGAAATGAGAAAGCATTTAAGCTTTTTGAGAAAGCAATCAGGCTTTTTACTTGCTGAATCTACCGAAATGAGAAAGCAAATAGGCATTTTGAGAAAGTAAATAGGCATTTTGAGAAAGCAAATAGGCATTTTGAGAAAGCAAATAGGCATTTTGAGAAAGCAAATAGGCATTTTGAGAAAGTAATCAAGCTTTTTGAGAGGGAAGATCCCAATTTTTTCAATATACTGCGCTTGGGTTTAAACCGTTAGCTAATAGCACAAGTCGTCTTCAGATGACTAAAACAAATCAAGCAGTCTGCTTAAGCAGACTTTAGCTATTAGCTAAAAAATTTATTTTTTGGCGGGATGAAAAGCTGGTGCAAGATATGAGCGCCTAACTAGCGGCGTTTATTCGCTGCTAGCAACGAATAAAAGAAACACATTTTTCCTGATTGACTAAAAGCCTTGCTATATAAGGGTTATAAAATGTGTTTTTTAAGAGCTAGCCCTACTATAGAAAAGGAGCTAAGTGAGGAATACACAAAGCTCCAGTATGGCGCAGAAGGTTAAGTAGGTGGGTGTGATGGAGGACTACCCACTTCTTTTTTGTCTCCACAAACCAAGGTATCAGCTATGTAAAATAACGACAATGAATATAAAACAACGGTGCAACAGCAGAATAAAACTCTCAAAAAACGAACAGAAAAGCAGCCTCAAATATATATCAAATAAGCTCTTATTTTCAAATACTTATAACTTCTTAATCACAAAGGTTCATTAAATCTTTATACTTAAGATACAAGTATTTTAATACTTATACTTTTTTTAACTAAATATTAGTTGCATACAATACTTTTTTATAGCAAATTATATCACATTCGATTTTATATAAAGATTGTGTAAAGGTTTGTAGAACTCAGTGAAATTCAAGTTCAAAAAGACTACGATTTTTAATTAAAGGTGTAATAAAGTATTGATGAAAAAATAGTAAATTTTTTGTTTGCGTGTTTTATGAATTTAAAAGCTTGCTCAGTGTACACGCGAGAGCAATCTTATTTTATGGCTATGCGTAGGTATTTTATAAAGAGTTTCAAAAAATAAATTTAACACGCAATACTACTATCGGAGGAATTCAAAAATCATCAATGTCTTTAGATTAAAAAAATACAGAACTGACCGATAATTCCGAGCAGGGTACAAGCCCTCAGATTCCAGAATTGGAAAAGTAATCAATGTGACGACGTAAGTTTGCTAATTGTATTTCACCGATCCAAAATCCAACATTTAAACTCGGATGACGGAAGTAGCTAATATTTCTTGAGATCTTTTGCTAATAAAAACACCTAATTAATTGCACAGTAACTGTGTAGGGTGCATCTCATGCGTAAACCTGTTCTGACAATTTTTTATCAATTCAATCCTTGGAATACCACAATTGGTGGAATTCAGACACTGATCAAAAATTTTATTAAATATGCTCCCGATAAATTTGAGGTGCGGCTAGTAGGAACAGGATGCGATCGCAACCAAATTGTAGCTAATTGGCAAGAAGCAGAATTAGCTGGTAGGGTAATTAGTTTCCTACCTTTATTTACTCTGCAAAATGACAATGTTAGAAGTTTAATACCTACCACATTCAAGTATACAGCTAGTCTTTTGGGGCATTGCTTTGCTTCAGACTTCATGCATTTTCATCGCTTGGAGCCAACCTTAGCAGCTCTTAATTGGTATGGAGAGAAAACTCTGTTTGTTCACAATGATATTCGCACACAGATGCAGGCTGCGGGTGACAAAAAGGCGATTTTGTGGCGAAGATTTCCCGGAGCTTATTTTGCTTTGGAAAAAATATTACTTGGACAGTTTAACCAAATTCTTTCATGTAACACAGATACAGCAGAACTGTACCGACAGCGCTACCCAAAAATAGCAGAACGTGTTACTTACATCAAAAATTCATTTGACAATGAAATATTCTACCCATTAACTAAGGAAGAACGGGAAGCATCAAGAGCCAAACTAGCATCTCATCTGGGATTAGCTGAAGATACACGTTTTGTACTGTTTGCTGGCAGATTGCACCCACAAAAAGACCCGATTTTGTTGCTACATGCATTTGCAGCGTTGAATATTACGGATGTTCATTTATTCTTGGCAGGTGATGGCGAGTTAGCAAAGATTGTGCGTGAAGAAATTGATCAATTAGGCTTATCTGAGCAAGTAACCATGCTTGGTGCAGTAGAGCAAATACAAATGGCACAGTTGTATCAAATCAGCAATATCTTTGTTCTCAGCAGTGCATATGAAGGTTTACCCTTAGCAGCGCTGGAAGCACTTGCTAGCGGAACACCCGTAGTTACGACTAGATGCGGTGAAACACCAAAAATTTTGACTGCTAAGACTGGAGTTGTTTGTCAAGAACGCACTCCCAAGAGTTTAGCAGATGCCTTACACAAAATATTGCTGCATCCAGAGGATTATCCAAGTGAGTCTTGTACACAAATTGCAAAGCCCTATGCTGCACACACTGTAATTAACGAAGTTTACAGCCAAATGTGGCAACGCTGGAATGAATCCAATTGACTCTTATATAAAAGAGGCTTTAAAGCACAAGCACAACTGATTGGTATGTTGGTATGAAGATTGCCGTTATTGGTGCAAAAGGTCTACCTCCCAAGCAGGGTGGGATCGAACATTACTGTGCAGAAATATATCCTCGCATGACAGCACAGAGTAACATCGTGGATTTATTTGCTCGCTGTTCCTATACCCAGAATTCCTGGCTTGTTCATCATAATTTTCAAGGAGTTCGAGTCGTCTCCTTACCTGGTTTGCATATCAAAGGTGTGGATGCTTTTCTGACCTCAGCATTAAGTGCGATCGCTGCTACTGGTCAAAAATACGATATTATTCATTTTCACGCTCTTGGCCCATCTCTGTTTACTGGTTTAGCTAGAATTACCACCTCTGCCAAAGTAATAGTCACCTGTCAGGGATTAGATTGGCAACGTGCCAAGTGGGGCAATTTTTCTACTCGCTTAATCCAGATGGGTGAGAAGGCAGCAGTACGTTTTGCTGATGGAATTATTGTGGTATCTGATGCCCTCAAATCCTATTTTTTACAAACCTATGGTCGAGAGACAGTCTACATTCCTAATGCTCCAGCCAGCTATGGTGATTCAGATCCAAATTTCACCTATGCAACCCAGCTAGGACTTACTAAGGGACGCTATATTTTGTTTTTAGGCAGAATAGTACCAGAAAAACGTCCCGACTTACTTATTGAAGCCTTTAACATCTTGAAACCGCAGGGATGGAAACTAGTTATTGCAGGAGGTGTCAGCGATACAAAATCTTTTACCGCAAAATTGTTAGAAAAGATAGCGAACAATCCCAATATCGTATTTGCTGGGGAACTTAGGGGTGTTCGTTTGTGGGAAATTGTCCGAGGTGCAGGGTTATTTGTCCTACCTTCTGATTTAGAGGGACTTCCTCTGGCGATGTTAGAAGCCATGCAAGAAAGTATACCAGTACTGGCAAGTAATATCCCACCCCATCAGCAATTGATTTGTGGGGGACGGGGAATGCTTTTTGAAGCTGGAAACCTCAACTCTTGTGTTCGTTCTCTAGATTGGGCAATTGATCACCCAATACAAATGGCTGCAATGGCTGAGAATGCACAAAAACATGTACAACTTCACTATGGTTGGGATCACATTACCTCAGAAACCTTGAAACTATATACAACTGTGTTGAACTCCCCTGAACTAGTAGTCAATAGTCCAGAGTCAATGGTCATTCGTCATTAGTAGAGACGCGATTCATCGCGTCTCTACAATGGTCATTGGTCATTTGTCATTCTCTTTGTCTCCCTTGTCCCCGTTCCCCGTTCCCCGTTCCCCAAAAATTATGGAAAAAGGCTTATCATCTTTACTATTTATATTGAAGCGGCGTACTCTACCAGCTCTAGCTACATTTGCTGCTGTCATTGGTGGAGCGATCGCCTACCTTCAAATTACCCCAAGGCTTTATGAAACATCGACGCGACTAATACTTGATCAAAAAAGGGTAAGCGTTTCGGAATTGGGACGGGATTTGACTCAACTCAGTCCGGGTACACCAGGTGGTTCTAACCCTTTAGCTGACCAAGCAGAATTAATTAAGTCGCAGCGAGTTCTTCAAAAAGCGCTAGCTAAGGTTTCTGCTGAATCTGGATTTAGTCCACCTGGAAATGAACTGACAGTTGAACAATTAAGTCAAAACTTGAAAGTCAAAATTGTTCCCGCTACTAATATTTTGGAGGTGAGCTATCTTAACAAAAACCCTACACTTGCAACCAAAGTTGTCAATGCAATTTCCCAAGCAATGGTTGAGGATAATACCCAAGTTATCCGTCAAGAAGCTGCTAATGTTCGCAAATTCTTAGAAAAAAAGGTTCCTGATGCTCGCAAGCGAGTAGAGGAGGCTGAACAGAAGGAAAATAAATATAGACAAAGTAGTGGTATTGTCTCCTTTGATGAGCAAACCAAAAGTTTGGTGAATAGTTTAGCTACTTTGGAAGAGCAGGAGAATACTCTTGTAGCTCAACTTCAAGAATTGCGCTCCAAAGAAGCTTCACTGCGACAAGTCACCGATGCTAAAGCTCTGAATCAAGCTTATGCAGCAGTGCGTGGTGGTCAAGATGAAGAACTCAAGGCGTTACGCAATAAGTTAGCAGAAATAGAAACTAAGCTAATTCAAGCTCGTTTGTATTTAACAGAGAGTCATCCCACTGTTATTAATCTGCTTGGACAACGAAATGGTTTACGTGGGTTGTACTTGCAAGGATTAGCTCGTGTATCGCCTGGAAATACATCTATTTCCTCTAGCTCTGTAGCAGGTGATAAAATCAGCCAAGACTTAACCTCTCAACTGATTGTTAATGATGTAGAGCGCTTGGCAATTGAAAATAAGTTTAGATCTGTGCAAGCTAATCGTGCTAACCTCCAAACTCGTTTAGCACAATTGCCAATCAAACAGCAACAGCTCACTCCACTCACACGGAAACGAGAAGAGGCTGTGGAATCTTTGAAGTTACTGCAAAGTAAACTGGAAGAAGCGCGGATTGCTGAAGCTCAACTGGTTGGTAATATCCAAATTATTGAAGCAGCACAACCACCGAAAGAACCGTCCTTACCCAATAAGAAAGCTATATTGGCGATCGCGACTGTATTCGGAACTGCTTTAGCTACAGGTATTGTCCTGTTACTGGAGCTTATGGATCATACTTTAAAGGATGCTTCCGAAGCTGAGGAATTATTGAAGTTACCATTGTTGGGAGTATTACCACGTCTACCAACTCATGCGATCGCTCTTGAATCATCTGGACAATTTTTAGATCATGTTGGTTTGGTTGAGCCATACCGCACTCTATTTAAAAACCTAGAGTTTCGTAGTAATGAACCATTGCGATCAATTGTTGTTAGTAGCAGTATCACTGGGGAAGGAAAATCGGTAGTTGCTTCACATCTGGCTGTGATTTCCGCCATGTTGTCCCGACGCACACTGCTGATTGATGCAGATTTGCGTCGTCCTGTGCTGCATACATTATTTAACTTAGCTCCTCAGCCAGGAATTACAGATGTGATTGATTCACAAAGATCTCTAGAAGAAACGGTGCAACGCACTCATATTGCTAACCTCTGTGTATTAACTTGTGGTGATTTGTATGGACATCCCTCACATTTACTAGAGTCAGAGGTTATGAAGTCTCTAATAACAGAAGCAATTCGGCAGTATGATTGTGTCATTATAGATACTCCTCCTCTTAGTGCTTGTGCTGATGCTCAGACATTAGGGCGGCAAAGTGATGGAATTCTGTTAGTTACACGTCCGAATTTCACAATTAAAGAAGTTCTGCAAAGAGCAGTATCAGAATTAACACATAATCAAATACCAATCATGGGAGTAGTTGTCAATGGAATTACACAGCAGACTGAACGATATTACCGCTATCCCGTTAATGGTTATAGATCCCTATTATCCAAAGGTTTAAGCCAGGGTAGTTCTGCTTAAAGTTGCTAAAAACCATTTGCAATCTAGCTAATTATGTTGACTAATCAACGTACAAATTCTTCTGTTTTGCCACTGTTGATTGGGTTGGTAGGTGTAGGAGTTGGTATAGTTGCAGGATTTCTCGCAGGTGCGAAACCTCTTTATCTGTGTTTAGCTCTAGTGGCGATCGCTGTAGTCATCTTATTCTTTACCAGGTTTGAGCAAACAGTAATGGGTCTATTGATCTTTCGTACCTGTCTTGATCCTTGGTCTGCTCAACAAATACCAGCTGCGTTTGCCGTAGGATTAGATATTCTAACTTTACTATATGTGACTATACAGTTATTGACAGGTCAAACTGTACATACAGATCGCTTTTGGTGGTTTTTTGCCGCCTGGGTAATGGTACAAGGCTTATGGGTGATGCTCCTACCTCTGGGAGGGTTGGGATTGAATGTTTCGTTGTTACCAGAGAGTATCCGTGAGTGGATTCGCCTTTTTTCATGGCTGATGGTTTATCTGTTAGTCATGCAACTAAAGGATCGACTTCCTCCTGAAAAGATAATTTCTACACTGTTTCTGGCTCTAGTTGTACCGATCACAGTTGCATTGATACAAGTATTTATGCCGTCAATCTTACCTTTCTTCCTCTTGGCTGGTGGAGATGATGGTTCTCGAATCAAGGGAACCATAGGACACTCTAATGGCTTTACAACTTTACTGTTGCTGTTTATCGGCCTGACTTACTGGAAGCTAAGGCAATCAAGGCAATATTATTCATGGTTATTGTTGCTGGGTTTACTCGCCTTTTTGTTTGTAGGTACCAAAGCTCTATTTGGTTTGATAATGATTGCTACTTTTGTTTTGGTTTTAATTACTCCTCGACTAAATATAGCCAATCTCATAGGTGGAGTCATATTTTTGGCGCTAGTCATAGGATTATTTGCCAGTACAGAGTTTGGACAAGAACGCCTGAACTCTGTGGCTAACACACCACTACTAAATCCAGATATTGATGTTTCGCGAGCAATTTTAATGTCTCAGGGCGATTATAACAGTTTCAACTGGCGGCTTTCCCACTGGCATTTACTTCTCAATGCTTGGCAGCAGTTTCCAATATTTGGATACGGTTTGGCAAGTGCCAACACGATTGGTAATGGATTTATTGCTCACAATGATTATGTGCGGGCTTTAGTCGAAGAGGGAATTATTGGTTTAGTAATTTTTCTACTCTTTTTATTCGTTCAGGGTATACGCATTGTTCAGTTAATACAATCAGCACCCCCTGGTAGTGCAAAGCGTGATCTGTGTTTAACTATGTTGGCTATTTTTCTGTCTATACCCGTAGCGATGGTTACTGAAAACATATGGAGCCATACCACTCTCTTTTTCTACTGGATGACTCTAATGGCAGTAGCTGGTTGGAATTGGAACGACACAAGGACTGTTTAGGTTAGTCCTCTAGAAAAATTTTCGTTATAAATTGACCAAAGTATTTCATTTCAATTTTTTAGCATAAAAAAATAGTGATGATACCTATCTATGAATACTGAAATCAAAACAGATTTTCCCATAAAATCAGCAAAAAGTACTCAAGATATTCTGCGATGTCCAGTATGTAAGTCTAGATTTAAATTATCGAAAAATCAACTGAGATGTACAAATAATCAATGCAATAATAAATTTCATCTCGTTAATAATATACCTATTTTGATAGATGAATTGTCTAGTGTTTTCTCTGTTAATGACTTTATAGACAAGGTTCAAATTACTCTCAAACCAAAATCAAAACTAGAAAGATTGATGGTAAATATAGTGCCAGGAATCAATCTAAATGTTAAAACCAAAAAGAATTCTCAAAAATTCACAGAAATTCTGCTTCAGCAGAACAAAAATCCTCTGGTTTTGATTATTGGTGGTAGTGTTGTTGGTCAAGGAATGGAAGATTTATTGTCAAGATCTGAGATTGAATTCATTGAGACAGATGTGACTTTTGGTTCTCGGATATCAGTCATATGTGATGCCCATCAAATACCTTTTGCAGAAGATTCATTTGATGGAGTTATCGTACAAGCTGTTCTCGAACATGTTATAGATCCAAAGCGTTGTGTTGAAGAAATTTATCGAGTTTTAAAACCCAATGGTTTAGTTTATTCAGAAACACCATTCATACAACAAGTTCATTTGGGGAAATATGATTTTACTCGCTTTACTCACTTAGGACATCGGCGACTATTCCATAATTTTGAAGAAATTGATAGTGGTGCAGTTTGTGGGCCAGGAATGGCATTAGCTTGGTCATATCAATACTTTTTACTCAGTTTTGTCAAGAAACCTATAGCAAGAGCATTAGTGAAGGTTTTTGCGAGACTAACATCCTTTTGGTTAAAGTATTTTGACTACTACTTAATCAATCAACCTGGTACATTTGATTCTGCTTCTGGATATTATTTCATGGGTACGAAAAGCGAACGTATTCTATCTGATCGAGAATTGCTAAAACTCTATAGAGGTACACAGTCTAGTTCTTTTTGATGTTGTTAAAAAAGTATGCATAGATCTGGGAAAACTATTGCTCTAAAGAAATATAAACTTGCGATCGCCTAGCCATATTGTTGTTGCAAGTGGAGTATTTTCAGGATGACACAACAACTAATGAGTGGAACTGATGAAACCCATATAAATGGACAAGGTGAGAGACTACCCTACAGAATTGTTCTAGCTCATCCAAGTGCAGGAGTTAACTGGAGTGGTGGAGCGGAGAATCTTGCTATTGAGCTAGCACATCGCCTGAGTTCTTACTTTGAGGTAGAACTACTGAGTGGCGCTCCTTGTGGCTCCTTTAGCTATCCCGTCAAATGTATTCCTCGTACCTACACCGCTAATGCTGTGCGTCATCCTTTGATTGCTCCACTGTTGAAGGGTTTTACAACTCCTGAAATTTTGTTGGAACATGTCTCCAGTTTTTTTCCTTCTCTACTCCGTCTGCTCAGTAAACCTGCTGATTTAATCTTTCCTCATAACGATTACGGTGGATTGGCTATGGCTGCTTGTGTGCGATCGCTCACGGGAATTCCGATTCTTTTCACCGAACACAATAGCTTACTAGGTAGAGGGGATGATGGCTCATTAGTACAGAATGGCAAATGTCTGAAGCGCAATCTACGCTTTTGTCCGAATCATCTGGTGGTTTTTGATGCAGCTACGGCTGCGTTTGCTCGTAACCTGAAACCAACACAATCAATCAGCGTAATTCCTAATGGTGTGAATCTCGACAAATTTACCCCTCATGGAACTCGCCTTGATCTTGGTTTACCCAAACCAGTAGTATTGTGTGTCGCTTCGTTAAATTGCCAGAATCAAAAGCGAGTTGAGCTAGCGATGCAAGCAGTGTCTCGTCTGAGTGGAGTTAGTCTTCTGGTGTGTGGAGACGGAGGCGATCGCATCTATTTTCAATCACTGGGTGAACGACTGTTAGGTAAAGAACGCTTTGCGATTCGCACCTTCCCTTTTGAACAAATGGCTGAAGTCTACCGGAGTGTCGATGTCTTTACACTTCCTTCTATCTATGAGCCATTTGCACTGGTGTATCTCGAAGCAATGGCTAGTGGTTTACCTGTGGTCGCTACTGATGATCAAATACGACAATATATGATTGGCAAGGGTGGTATTCTCTGCGATGTAACCAATCTGGATATCTATGCTACTGCTCTAAAACATGCGTTGAGTGGGAACTGGAGTCAACTGGCTAGAGAGAATGCTACACGTTTTAGTTGGGATGCTATGACACTACGCTACCGCGATGTGATTTTAGAAACTATTGTGCAGTCCAAGAAAAAATTACCAGTCAAAACTGATTAAATTTTGAGGTTTATATGCCAAAGGTTTCTGTAATCATTCCAGCCTACAATGCTATGACTTATCTACCAGAAACTTTAGAAAGTGTTTTTAGACAAACTTTTACAGATTTTGAAGTGTTGATGATTAATGATGGTAGTTCAGACAATATTGTGGAATGGGCTGATGAGTTAGTAGATCCACGATTGCAAGTGATTTCGCTACCCAACCAGGGTGTATCCGCAGCACGTAACACAGGTATTGCTCACGTCCAAGGAGAATACATAGCATTCCTAGATGCTGACGATCTTTGGGAACCAAGAAAATTGGAAAAACAAGTCCATTGTTTGGATAATAATTCCACAGTTGGTTTAGTACATACCTGGACACTGTTAATTGATAAAGAAGGTAATCAAACAGGAAAATTACTTACCACTCAACTAGAGGGTGATGTATGGACACAGATTGTTCAAAAAAATATAGTTGTTACTTCTTCGGTGATGGTTCGCGCCACTTGTTTAAAAACTGTTGGGGGATTTGATCGGGAGCTACACTATTGTGAAGATAATGATCTGTGGATTCGTTTTGCGTCTCGTTACGTCTTTGCAGTAATTAGGGAACCTTTGACAAGATATCGTTTACATGATTCGACTTTGTCTACGCATTGCAAAGAAGTTCTCAAAGATTTTCGTATTCTTACTGAAAGAGCATTTGAGTCTGTTCCCACAGAATTACTTTATTTAAGAAATCGAAGCTATGGAAATCAGAATCTTTACTTAGCTTGGAAGTCTGTAAACAACAAAAATTTTAATCAGGCGATTCATTATCGTCAGCAAGCGATCGCTCATTATCCACAATTACATTATTCTTGGGACTGTATTCGCTTGAGTTTAGCGATCGCCATGATGCAATGGTTTGATGCTGATGGCTTTAGGAGAGTACTAGCCCTAATCTATTCTGTGCGGCGGCGGATTTTAAATGTTGCACAATTGCATTCCATTAGGTGAACTTCCAAAACCCAGACAAAGCGATTACTTATATAGCAATCCGATTTGATTAATGAATTTACTCGTGGAGGCAGGCAATAGGCAATAGGCAATAGGGAAAGAAAGAAAAAAAGGAAGCTAGATGTGTACTGAGTTTTGTTCAAAAATCAAATAGGAATCCTATAGAGAACTATGTGCTAGGAACGCTACAAACTACTTACCTTCAGAGAGATCACATATGTCAAAAGTTTCTGTTGTCATTCCAGCCTACAATGCGATGACTTATCTGCCAGAAACTCTAGAGAGTGTTTTGCAGCAGACTTTCACAGACTTTGAAATATTAATCATTAATGATGGTAGCTCAGACAATATCGTTGAATGGGCTAATCAGATAGCAGATCCACGTGTAAGGCTGATTTCGCAACCAAACCAGGGTGTATCTGTTGCACGTAACACAGGTATTACCCATGCTCAAGGGGAATACATCGCATTCTTGGATGCTGACGACTTGTGGCAGCCAACTAAATTAGAAAAACAAGTACATTATCTAGAGGATAATCCAGAAGTTGGTTTGGTTTATACTTGGACGGCTTTTGTTGATCAGTGGGGTAAGTCCACAGGTATAGTGCTAGCTTTCCATGCAGAGGGGAATGTATGGGAGCAAATTGTTGTCAGAGACATGATTTCTAATGGTAGTACACCAATGGTTCGCCGTAGTTGCTTTGAAACTGTGGGGGTATTCGATCCAAATTTTCGCTACGCTCCAGATCGAGATATGTGGACTCGCATTGCTGCTCGTTATCCCTTTGGAGTTGTCAAAGAACCTTTAATTCTCTACCGACAGCTTCCTAACAGTTTTAGCAGGAACCACGAAAAGATGATCCAGGAGCTGCGCCAGGTGATTGAGAAAACCTTCCAGTCTGCTCCCTTGGAGTTGCTGTATTTGAGAAACCAAAGCTATGGCTGGATGAACTTCTTTGCAGCTTGGGGTTATCTACAAGGCACAGGGAACTATCAGAATGCTATGCATTACCGTCGGCAAGCTATTTTGCACTATCCCCGAATACGCTACACATTCATCTATTTACGCTTGAGTTTAGCAATAGCGATCGCACGCTGGTTCGGTCTTCAAAGCTACGATAGAGCGCGAGAACTGTCTCGTATTGTGCGTCGGTTTATACCAGGTGTCTCTGTCTAATAGCGATTCAATCCATTATTAGCAGAATCATTTGTAGAAATGCTCAAATAAATTATTTATTTACCCTTATTTTTTGCCCTCTTATGTTTTTTTTCACCGCAATAAATAGTTAATAATGATGCACAAAAATCAGCATTATTTGAAACACAATAAATTCTCTAAACAGACTCAAAAATTACCTCCAAAAGTCTATAGAGTAGTGCATCGACCTGAGAGTCAAATGAGGCGTCCGCTTCAATTATTCAAAGAAATGAGACGAGACTTGTTAGGATCACGAGAGTTGGCTTGGCGGCTGATGATTCGAGATATCAGCGCTAAATACCGTCAGTCATTTTTAGGTATTTTCTGGGCAATTATACCTCCGATTCTTATGGCAGTTGGCTTTACCCTTGCCCAAGGAGGTGGAGTTGTCAATATCGGTATTACGGACTTACCCTATCCTGCTTACGTCATGTTCAGCATGACATTGTGGCAAACCTTTGTCGAAGCATTGAATGG
This sequence comes from Pelatocladus maniniholoensis HA4357-MV3, assembly GCA_019359115.1. Classification (GTDB taxonomy): domain Bacteria; phylum Cyanobacteriota; class Cyanobacteriia; order Cyanobacteriales; family Nostocaceae; genus Pelatocladus; species Pelatocladus maniniholoensis. The sequence goes on along the minus strand of JAHHHW010000085.1, from coordinate 97,043 downwards.
CCCTCCTCAAGCAGTGATAGCTGCCAAAATGATGCTTTCTAGAATTAATTTCCCTAGAGAAGCGCTGATTCTTGCCAAATTAGGGGAAGTTTTTTTCAATTTTGGCATCAAACTAATTCTGATTGTGGGTTTGTTCATCTGGTTTAAAATCCCTGTAACTTGGAGCGTTTTTTTAGCGCCAATCGCATTAATTCATCTAATATTGTTAGGAACTTTTTTTGGTCTGCTGTTAGCTCCACTCAGCGCTCTCTATCAAGATTTTTCAATGGGGCTAACCTTAATAACTGGATTTTGGCTATTTCTGACGCCAGTAGTCTACCCAGTTCCCAATAATGGCATATTCGGCACTATTGTTAATCTCAATCCTGTTACACCTTTGTTAGTAACAACACGGGAGTTGGCAACAACAGGTGTGATATCTGACCCCAAAGGATTTTGGATAGCCAGTCTAATTGCAATTGTGGGATTAGTTTTAGCTTGGATTATCTATCGTCTGGCGATGCCTTATGTCGTTGAGAGAATGAGTTCTTAATCATGCTTGATATCAATGAGCAGGAAATTTCAGCAAAGCCATACAAAAATGATCATGAAATTGTTCTTTCAGTTAACAGTGTTTCTAAAAAGTTTTGTCGAGATTTAAAGCGATCGCTACTCTATGGTATTCAAGATATTGCTTCTGAATTACTTGGTCTGCGAGAGAAAAATGACATTATTCGACCAAAAGAATTTTGGGCATTGAAGGATGTTAATTTTCGATTGTGTCGAGGAGAAGCACTTGGTTTAGTTGGTAAAAATGGCAGTGGAAAATCTACCTTATTGCGGATGATTGCAGGGTTGATTAAACCCGATACTGGTTTTGTAGAAGTTAATGGTCGGGTAGCACCTTTGATTGCTTTAGGTGCTGGATTCAATCCTATTTTGACAGGGCGAGAAAATATTTATGCCAATATGTCAATCTTGGGTTTGTCAAAGAAGGAAATTAATGAGCGATTTGATGAAGTAGTAGAGTTTGCAGAAATTGGGGATGCAATCGATGCACCAGTACAGAGTTATAGTTCTGGGATGGCTGCAAGGTTAGGATTTGCCAGTGCAATTCATACAAATCCAGATATTTTACTGGTTGATGAAGTGCTAGCTGTCGGAGATATGAAGTTTAGAGTTAAATGCTTTCACCGTCTTGGTGAGTTACGCAAATATGGCACATCTCTAATACTCGTTTCTCACGATCCAAATCTTATACTAACGGCCTGTGATACGGCAATTTACCTTTCATCTGGCAATGTAATTGCATCTGGAGAACCTCATTTAATAATGAGTAAGTATGAAGCAGACCTTTTTTTGAGGGAACGGGCAGAATACTCTACAAAGGCATTATTTCTACCAGAAAAATCTCAGAATGAAAGTCTAGGGGTGGATATTATTTATCTCTGTTTTAAAGATAATCAAGGAAAAATAATTGCATCACCGATTTGTGGTAAATCCACTAATTTTTGCATAGGATGCAAAGCTCATATTTATATCGAAAATGTAGGTGTAATTGTTTTAATTCAAGAAAAATTTGGAGAGGGAGGAATTATTCTCCGATTGAGTAGTTTTAGTGATCAGGTGAAATTTAATCTCATACCAGAAAGGCAAGAAATTCAGCTTCAGATCCCATACCTTAGCTTAAGACCTGGTTTATATATTATGAAGGTACTCATCGGTCAACCTGGACACAATTATCTTGATGCAGTTGAAGTTTTTCAATTTAGAGTTAGTGAGTATATCAATATGAGCCAATGTTTATTTTACCAACCGCGAACATGGCAAATAAATGGTGGAAAATTAATGATTGACAATTAATATAAAATCTTCAATTCTCAAAAATTAAAATCATGAAATCCTTACTGATTATTCCATCAATTATACGCGGTGGAGTAGAAGAATATACTTTAAAAATTGCGTCAGCATCTGTAATATTAGGTTGGAATGTTCATGTAGCATTCCCAAATTCTGATGGAACAAAAGCTTTAGTTCAAGAATTGCTCACAGCAGGTGTACAATATCATCGTTTAGAAATTGAGGAAAAACAATATCGTAACCAGGTAATCTTGAAAAAATATTTCAAAAAATATTTACCATATTTTGTACGAACAATTTTATTACTGCTCAAAGTGAAGCCAGATGTTGTACAAATTATTCTTCCATTGCCTGACCATTGCTTTGGCAGTATTATGGCTTGTGGATTTCTAAAAATACCAACTATAATTCGGTTTGGGCTAGTTCCACCTATATGGCAAACGCCTTATAGTCCCAAGAAATTAAAAGCATATACCTGGGCAAGAAATAGGAATCAACAATTATTAGCTATTTCTCAAAATAATCGCAGACTTGTGGCTAATTTATTTCAAATTCCTGAACATCAAATCCTCTGCATTTATAACGGTGCTAGTATTAAGCCCATTCTTGGCACAAATAAAACAAACTATGTAGAATTCCACAATAAGTTAACAAAGGAAATAGGGATTTGTGAAAATAGCCAACTTCTGCTCACAGTAGGACGCTTACATGAGCAAAAAGGTTACATGGATATTATCCCAATCATTCCTCATATTATTAAAGAGTTCCCAGATGTGAAATTTATCTGGATTGGTGAAGGTGAGCAAAGGAAGAAATTATCCAGTCAAATACGAGAGTATGGTGTTGAGAGCAAAGTTTTCATGCTAGGTTATCGATCTGATGTCCGTAGGTGGTTGCAAGCTGCTAATTTGTTTGTTTTTCCAACCCACTATGAAGGTGGTCAATCTCATGCGATCGCTGAAGCAATGGCATATGGTTTACCAATTATTGCCTCAGATGCAAGTGGAATTCCAGAGGTAATTGAACATGGAGTTCACGGTTTGTTATTTAGAACTGGAGATACCTATGATCTGCTTGAGAAATTGAGATGGTCACTCAGAAATCCTGATCGCATGAAAGAGATAGCAAAGAATGCCAAAACACATGCTCAAGAGTTTTCTGAAGAAAGAATGGTACAAGAAACCCTAGAGGTTTGGCACAAATTGATACAAACCTCTGTTCCTAATCTATAGTTGAAGTTTTGACTAATTCAATCTTGTCTAGTTTTATTGATGTCAGAAGTTTCAATGTCATAATTTTAAAAATTTCAAAATAAGGTTATATATTTGATGATTTCAGTCAAAAATGTGTCTATATATCGTATTGACCGACCTATCAAAATTCAATTTGTTGGTAGAGATATTCCTGTTGAGAATACTGCTGGTAACGCTACTTATATATTGAATTTTCTGTGCTACTTGCGGCAAGCTGGTTGTGAAATTGAGTATGTAATTCCTAATTCATCACCTAAAGGCAGAGTTCCCTGGTATATAATTTCGCCTGCATTGGCAACACTTGCTAATGTGTCGGTTAAGAATAACTTGAGGATAGGTCGTCTTCTGCTTAGAGTTAACCCTTTATCAGATTGGTTAATGGAATTGGTGCGATTGGTTTATATTTGCTTACCAGAAAATCTGAAAAACATTTACCGTTCTATCAGGAAGGAACGACAAACTCAAGCTTGGGATGCTTTACCAACGCCAGAGGAGCTAAATTTTGCAAGTTCAAGGTTTGTGAGATTCAAACCTAATGTAGCGATCGCTAATTACACTTTTCTAGGAAGTGTTTTAGACTCCCCCGTTTTAGATAAAACAGTATTGAAAGTTATACTTACCCACGACGTACTCCATCAAAGATATGCTCACTTTAAAAAATTAGGACTTACCACTGTTGAATCAAACTGGAGTTGGGAACACGAAGCAATACAGTTAAGCAAAGCACAGGTAATTTTAGCTATTCAGGAAGAAGAAGCAAAACTCCTCAAGCAAATGACACCTCAATCTGAGGTTATCTGTATACCTAAAGCTGCGATAATTCATGATCCCAGCGTCACGCAAGTACCTGGACGATGCTTGTTTGTTGGAAGTCGTGTGGATCACAACTACTATGGTCTCAAGTGGTTTCTTGAAAATGTGTGGTTAAGAGTTACACAGTTAATCCACGATTGTAGTCTCCACGTATGTGGTACTGTCTGTGACTTGATACAAGAATCTTTTCCGAATGTTCATCTTTTGGGTAGGGTTGATAATTTGGAACCGGAATATGGTGCTGCTGAAGTTTGTCTGGTTCCTTTGCTAGCTGGTAGCGGACTGAAAATCAAACTCGTAGAAGCAATGTCCTATGGTCGTGCTTGTGTTTCCACCAGTGTAGGCGTTCAAGGACTGGGTGGGGTTGTAGGTAGTGCTGTTCTGGTAGCAGATGCACCTGAAGATTTCGCAGTAGCTATACACACAGTGCTAACCAACAAACAAAAGCGCCAATGGATGGAGGAACAAGCTCATAGTTATGCGATCGCCAAGCTTTCTCCTCAAGCAGTCTATCAACCTTTTGTAGATTACATTTACCAATACTTAGAGCAAGTATCACACTATAACAGAACCTAAACTAATTATTCTCAGGAAACACGCCTAAAAGGTAGGAAGCATATGAATATAGTGAGCAGAGTACAATTTCCTAAAACTGCTGAGATTTCTGATTTATACTTCAAACTTTCTAATGATGTATCAATTAATTTTAAGGAAGACAAAAAACAATTCATTTTACATAAAGATACTATCATATCTTTAAACACTTATTTCAACTCATTATACGAAAAATACTATACAAAATATACATATATTAACTCACTCTATTATTTACTGAGATTAGAGGGAAATTTTGAGGTTTTTGCTTATAGAGAAACTTCGGAAGCGATTACAAGAGAAGTTATTTTCAATCAAAGTTTTAAAGATTGTAAAATATCAGATTATGCTAAATTTTGCTTACCCAAACTCAAGCACGATCAAGAAGCTGGTCGCATTTATCTAGAAATAACTTGCCTTAGTCAGCAAGGTTTATTTACAGAAGGGTTAGTTGTAACTGAACAAGAAAAGCATAGGGATGTGTCATTAGCTATTATCACTTGTACATTTAAAAAAGAAGTTTATGTAAAAAAGACAGTCAATACTATTTTGCAAGACAATTTATTGCAGTATAAACACTTCAAAATCTTTGTAGTGGACAATGGCGTAACTCTAAATACGAGTGATTTTAAAGACTATAAATTTAAGCTTATTTATAATCGCAATGTCGGTGGAAGTGGTGGTTTTACTAAAGGATTGATTGAAGCGTTGCAAGAAGACATTTATACACATTTCTTGTTCATGGATGACGATATAGAGATAGACAGTGAAGCTATTTACAGGCTTTTTTCTTTATATGAGTATGCAAAGAAAGATTTTGCTGTAGCTGGCAGTATGCTCGATTTATACAAAAAACACATCTTATATGAAGCAGGAGCAATATATAATAAATCCATTGACGATGAAGGAAACATCAAGCAAGATAAATTCACAGGTTATCCTCTAAAGCACAATCTTGATTTACGAAATACCATCACACTTACCTCACTTTTGTTAGAAGACAATATCGATTATGGGGGATTTTGGTTTTTTGCTTTCCCTAAAGAAATTGTCGAAAGGATTGGATTACTGCTCCCCTTGTTTATCAAAATAGATGATATGGAATTTGGTTTAAGAATTAATGAACATTTTGATAATGGAATAGTGGCTTTTCCATCTATAGCTGTGTGGCACGAACCCTTTTATGCTAAAAGACCCATTTGGGATTCATACTATCACATTCGTAATCACTTAATAACTAATTCAATTCATAGTTCCTTGGAATATGTGAAAACAGTTAAAATATTCACACAATCTATCCTATATTCTTTATGCATCTTTGATTATAATTCTGCACAAATGGTAATTAAAGGTTTTGAAGATTATATGCAGGGGCCTAATTTCATTACCAACAACTATCCAGAGATTCTACATTCTAAAATTTATGAACTCAGTAAAAGTTATAAAAATCAAACTATATTGGTTAATTCAGTTTTACGGAGTGAATTTTATCAGGTTACTAAAGCTGGAACATTTCAAAAAATAGTTACTTTATTAACGCTTAATGGTCATTTAGTTCCACAATTTATAATTGCTGACGAGAGTGTGATTATTCGAGTTAGTGTTAAAGAAGAAGAACGTGATTCTATCTGTAAAGGGTTAGCTAAAAAAAGAATTATTTATGTTATAGACGAAAATCCTAACTCTTATCAGTACGAATTCGATCAAAAAGCTGGTCTTAATATTTTATTTACTTGGTTTAACTCTGCAATTAGGAGTTGTTTGAGATGGTCTAGTGTCAGTGCAGAGTGGAAAAAAGCATTCAACGACTTGACCTCTATGCAATTTTGGCAGGAATATCTTGAACTTCAAAAGTAAGACAAAGTTTCAACATCCAAACTATGTCAAGTAAGGAGAAGCAGCATGAAAGTAGATTGGCTGATTATAGGGGCTGGATATTCAAGCTGCGTGCTAGCTGAACGGATTGCAACTCAATTGGCACAACAAGTGCTAGTTGTGGAACGGCGGGATCATATTGGTGGTAATGCTTACGATTTCTACAACGAGCATGGCATTTTAGTACATAAGTATGGTCCTCATATCTTCCACACCAAATCTAAAAAAGCCTGGGATTATCTCTCTCAATTTACTGAGTGGAGACACTACTATCATCATGTGCTGGGGGTTGTAGAAGGAAAGAAAGTGCCTATTCCTTTTAATCTCAATTCTCTCTATGCTCTTTTTCCTCCACACTATGCACAGAAGTTGGAGAATTTGCTTCTAGAACACTTCGGCTTTGGAGTTAAAGTCCCTATTCTCAAGTTGCGTGAAAGCACTAGTGGAGATTTAGAGTTTTTAGCTAACTACATTTATGAAAATGTTTTCCTCCACTACACAATTAAGCAGTGGGAATTAAAACCTGAGCAATTGGATCGTGGAGTAACAGGACGTGTTCCAGTTTATATCAGTCGGGATAACCGTTATTTTCAGGATATATATCAGGCTATGCCAAAGTACGGTTATACCGAGATGTTTCGCCGAATGCTTACTCATCCCAACATCAAGGTACTCCTGAACGCAGATTACCGGGAAGTTATTGATGACATTAAGTTTAACCGGATAATCTGTACCGCACCGATTGATACTTTCTTTGATTATATGTATGGCGAGTTGCCTTATCGTAGTTTGCGCTTTCAGTTTGAAACTTTGGAGCAAGAGTATTATCAAGAAGTAGGTACGGTCAACTACCCCAACGATTACGACATCACCCGCATTACTGAACAAAAATATTTGTCGGGACAAAGCTTACCCAAAACGACTTTGGTGATGGAATATCCTCAAGCTTATATCCCAGAGAAAAACGACCCCTATTACCCCATACCTCGTGAGGAGAACCGTGAACGGCTAGACCTTTACCTCAAAGAGGTAGATAACTTGAATGGTACGGTAATCTTTGTTGGACGGCTTGCTGAGTATAAGTACTATGACATGGATCAGGCTGTGATTCGAGCGCTTGGTGTGTTCGAGAAAAAGTTAATTGAAATATAATTACTTTAAAAAAAGAGGAGTAAAAGTCTTTCTTAGACTCGACTCCTCCTTCATCACTTTGGACACCAATTATCGTGTTGATAATAGGTTTGACTTTACCTCAAAACCAATATATTCGCAGAAATAGTTAACTCTAATCCGACTAAAGTTATAAAAAATATTAAGTAATTAAGTGTTCATCTATACAAAAAATATTGGATAAAAATATTGCAGTGAGAAAAGCTCAAAATGGCGTTTTCCAGATGCCGTGAAAAGTCAGATTTGATAAAGTTCAGTTAAATAGATTTTCTTTGTGCAGTAGCTAATTTTATTCGCTCAATCGTTTCCAACTTTCTCGCAAAGGATTTAGGATTACTATATGTTTATTAAGTTAATTAATTGTATTTTAATGCGTGAGGATTGTAATTAAGTCCACGCATTTTGCAAACCCATTTTTAGAACAGCTTAGTAGTCTAAATAGGGAAACTAAAGTTAGCAATACATTATATTATCTAGTTATTTGATGGTCATATTTTGCATATAATTTTTAAATGATTAATATTAGTATTACAACTTATTTTCGTCTTTAGAAAGTAAATAGTATTGCTGATTACTTATTAATATTTTTTAGTTGATTAAAGTAGAAACTAATATTATATTTATGTGATAAAAATCAGTTTTTATTTAAAAACTTTCTTAGGAAGTGAAAAGATGAAGTTTCAAATAGAATGTAACAGCTTCTTAACAAACAGCCAAATGTGTTTAGTATGCGATCGCTTGTTTCAGACGAAAGAAGCAAGATTAATTGTGTGCAGCGACAAAGGTGACAGCTACGGAGATGTTTGTCCTGAATGTATAGCTAGGGGTGCTACTTGGATTGGTAGCCAACTGCAACAGTTCAGTTAAGCTCATCCCACGCCTGAAGCCAATGGGATTTCATTGAGTATTGGGCATTGGTGTTCTTACCTATTGCCCTTCACTCTTCATCCTTTACCTTTTTTTACTAAACCAATCTTTTCTATCGTGGTTAGCAGGCGATCGCTTTACCAGCCAACGATGCAACATCACCATGATTACTACTAAAGGAATCATCAAAACTGGAATAATCCCCAAACTAAAACGGGCTGCAACAGCGCCAACACCAGCCGGAATTCCCGCAGCCCCCAAGCTAGCAACACTCGTCATAAAACCAATTCCCGCCGGTACAATTGCAGTAGGTATTCGTTGCGGCATTAACCAAATTGTCAGTGGGAAAATAGGAGCCAAAGCAAAGCCAATAATCGGTAAACTAAATAATTGTTTCGGTAGCAACCACCAAGCAGTTAAACTGACTCCTAGCAATATTAAAGCACTATCCAAAGTACGGACTGCACCGAGATATCTCACCATACGCCCCGTAGCTAAACGTCCCAAGGTTAACCCCAACCAATAGGCGCTGACACTATAGCCTGCAAGAATTTCTGGCGTCCCTCGACCTAACGTCTGAACACTGTAAGCCCAGTTACCAACTGAGGCTTCTGTACCTACGTAAATTAGCAAGAATAATCCAGCCAGCAACACTGTAGGTGTTCTCAAAGCTACACTTAAATTAGCTGTTGCACTCGTATCTGTAACACTAGTTCGTTTAGTAAGTGGTCTATAGTTATACACAACAGCCCATAGCATCCCTAGTACTGTTAAACCAACAACAGTAGCAATGACAAAATACACACCCCGCCAATTGATGTTCATTGCTAACAGTGTTGTAGCGACAGCAGGGCCTAGCAACGCCCCGATACCATAAAAAGCGTGCAGTAAACCCATTAAATCAGCATTATTTTGGTGGTTCGCAATATAAGTATTAATACCAGCATCAATCAAGCCAATTCCTAAACCAAGGAGTGTACCTGCTGCAACCATTAATAACCAGTAGGGAGAAACAGCATAGCAAACAAGAGCGCAGGTAAGACAAAAAGACGCCATTAATAACATCCGTGCCAAGCCAATGCGACTGCTAAGAAGACTGCTAGTCAGTGCAGCAAATATGTAACCAGAAACTTGGCTGAGAAAAAGTAAGGTGACAGTTGCAGAAGTCAGATTGAATGTTGCTTGGATCGAGGGGATGAGAACACCCAAACCTCCCTCAGCGATACCAATTGCAATAAAAGCGTAGAAAGATAAAGCCACACCAATCCAGCTTGAATTATTGAAAAGCGATCGCAATTTAGATGCCATAAATCCTGATGTTGCTCGCCTTAATTATTTTAAGAATTACACACTTGTTGCAAGTAGCGATCGCCATTCTTCAGACAGCAAACTTTAGATACTGGTTGACTGCGTTATATTACTGAGTATGTTTGATCTTGTCTAAAACAAAATTAGCAAAATGATATATGTGATACAGTTTTTTCTGTAAATTTAAGGTTTGATTCCTAATGGTCAAGTTATTATCAGTCTATATAATATCAAGCTAAAAAACGCGATTGCAAAATCCACAGAAGATTCAATTAGGAAACATTGTTGTGATCCTGTACCCGGAATATGTCGCCGGAAGAAGGGGAGTTGTTTGTGGTCGAGAAATAATTATCAACGAAAAGATGAGCGATCGCTGGCTCATTCAGGTAGAGTCTGAAAATATTGTGTTGTCGCTAAATCCAGATGAATTTCAAGTAATCAGCCAGTCTCAAAAGCAATTCTCCAACAACACCTCAACTCTCCATCAAAATCAACCGTAGCGGGTCTTTGAGTGTTGCCCATTTTTCCTTATAAACTTTATGCAATAAAATCCCCTCCAAGATATGAAAAAGCAGGGTGGTTTCATACAAGCAGAGAAAAATTAAAATCTTCTTTTAAAGCCTCTCCCCTTAATAAGGGGAGAGGTTTGGAGAGGGGTAAAAATCTATGCTTCAAAACGAGAAATACAGACTTCCATATTTTTCTTTTTTCGTATGAAACCACCTTGCCTCCAAGATATGAAAAAGGGAGGGGAATATGCTAAACGAAATAATCACCGTCTATGCTATAATTGATACCTGCTCTCCGCAAGTTCGGAGAGAGGCTGTGGGGGTGAAGTTACGCGCTAAAATACTTCGCTACCGGGTGGTAACAAATAATCGCCGTCGTAGACTGCTCTGGATACAACTGTTCACTTTCATCCATATACAGATTAATCCGCTCAGTCCCCAACAACTCTAGCTGCTTGTACTGATCCTGAATATTTGGACACGCCGGATAGCCAAAGCTATACCGTGAACCTTGATACCTCTGGGCCAAAATATCCCGAATATTATCCGGTTCCTCAGCAGTAAAACCCAACTCCCGCCGAATTCGTGCATGAGTCCACTCAGCCACAGCCTCTGCCATCTGCACAGCCAAACCGTGGAAATACAGATAATCTGTGTATTGATTATCTGCAAATAACTTCTGCGCGTACTCCGTCGCCACTTCACCCACTGTCACCGCCTGCATCGGGAACACATCAATCACCCCTGACTCCTTCGATGCAAAGAAATCTGCAATACATAAACGACGCAGAGATTTTTGACGGGGAAATTCAAATTTTGTAACAAGTTGTAGAGACGCCAAATTACCCTGCGGGAACGCTAAAAGCGAACGTGTCTCTACATTTTCGGGGTGGTAAACATACAAACTATTCCCCTCAGACTGACAAGGAAAATACCCATAAATAACCTGCGGATGCAACAAATTCTCTGTAATAATTCGCTGCTTCCACTCCTCCAAAATTGGGTATACCTTCTCATCCAAAAAAGCCTGATACTCCTTCTTAGATTGATCCTTTGGCTTCCTAAACTGCCATTGTCCTGCAATCAAAGCTTGCAAATCCAAATACCAAAATACTTCTTCTAAAGGAATATCACTCGGTTGTAATAACTTACTTCCCCAGAAAGGTGGTGTGGGACGTGGAATATCTACCACCACAGCTTCTGAACGCCTGGTATCAACTTCTGTTGGTTCGACAGGTGCTTTTTCTGCTGGAGATTTTTCTGTTATAGATTCCTTATGTCCATTTTGAGATGTTTCTTCTGCCAATTCACCTAAAAATCCTTGCAGATCATCCCACTTTCCAGATGCTTTTGCTGGCATTAATTTGTCCATAAAGTGCAAATCTGAAAAAGCATCTTTGCCATAGACTACCTTACCTTTGTAAGTCTTCTGGCAATCTTCAGAAACAAACTTGGGAGTTAAGGCCGCACCACCCAAAATTACAGGGACAGTAATTCCCTTTTCATTAAATACCTGCAAATTTTCTTTCATGAAGGCGGTAGACTTCACCAACAACCCACTCATAGCAATACAATCAGCTTTGTGCTTATCGTATGCTTCAATGATGTTTTCCACCGACTGCTTAATTCCCAGGTTAATCACCCTATAACCGTTGTTAGAGAGAATGATATCTACCAGGTTTTTCCCAATATCGTGAACATCACCTTTGACTGTGGCAATAATAAACGTACCCTTGCCATTGTTGCCAGCTTCTGATTTTTCCATGAACGGTTCTAGGTAAGCAACCGCCGCTTTCATGGTTTCGGCTGACTGTAACACAAAAGGTAGCTGCATTTGTCCAGAACCAAACAACTCACCTACTACCTTCATTCCATCTAGCAGGAAGATATTAATAATATCCAAAGCCGGATATTTATTTAACGCTTCAGCCAGTGCTGCATCTAAACCGATACGTTCACCATCAATCACGTGACGCTTGAGACGTTCTTCAATGGGGAGATTTTCATCAACACCTTTGTCACGTTTTGTCGTCACCCCTTCAAACATCTTGGTTAATTCTGCTAGGGGATCATAAATACAGACATCACCTTCAAATTTGCGATCGTCGTAAATTAGGTGATGACAGATTTGTTGATGTTTCTCTTCAATCTTCGACAGTGGTAAAATTTTGTTAGGGCTAACAATTGCCGCATCCATACCTACTGCGATCGCCTCATGCAAAAACATGGAATTCAGCACTATCCGGGCGGCGGGACTCAAACCAAAGGAAATATTAGATACACCTAAAACAACATGACAACCAGGCAATTCTTTGCGGATGCGACGAATCGCTTCTATAGTCGCTTTGGCATTTTCTCGGTCTTCTGCAATTCCCGTAGAAATAGGTAGAGCAAGTGTATCAAAAAAGATTTCATGGCATGGGATACCATACTCTAATGCTTGACGGTAGGCACGTTGAGCAATTTGGAATTTCTTTTCGGCAGTTCGCGCCATCCCCTCTTCATCAATAGTACCAATGACGACACCAGCACCGTATTTCTTTGCCAATTCCAATACTTTCAAAAAACGTGGTTCGCCGTCTTCATAGTTGGTAGAATTCAACAAACACTTACCACCAGCGACTTTTAAACCCGCCTCCATCTTTTCCCATTCTGTGGAATCGAGCATCAAAGGTAGTGTGACATTGTTGACAATGCGAGAAACTAATTCGTGCATATCTCGCACGCCATCACGTCCCACATAATCGACGTTAACATCCAGGATGTGTGCGCCTTCTTTGACTTGCGCTCTCGCCATCGACACTAGTCCATCCCAGTCTTCTGCGTTGAGCAATTCACGGCATTTTTTAGAACCACTGGCGTTTAAGCGTTCACCGATAATTAAGAAAGAATTATCTTGTTCGTAAGGCTGAGTACTGTAAATTGATGCTGCGGCTGGTTCTAGCTGCGGTTCTCTAACTTTTGGCTTAAGTTCTTTAGTGATTTGTGCTAATTGTTGAATGTGATCTGGACGTGTCCCACAGCAACCCCCAATTACTTGGACACCTAAATCTTCAACAAAGTGCATCAATGACATCCGCAATTCCATTGGTGTCAAGCGATAGTGTGCTTGTCCACCGACGTTTTCTGGTAAACCAGCATTAGGAATACAGGAAACTACGAAATGAGAATGTTCGGAAAGATATTTTATGTGCGGCTTCATCAGGTCTGGTCCTGTGGCACAGTTTAGACCGAGAATATCTATTGGATAAGGTTCCAAAATAGTTAGCACAGCATTGATTTCCGTACCTACTAGCATTGTCCCCATTGTTTCCATTGTCACAGAAACCATCAAAGGACGGCGATCGCCTTTTTTAGCAAAAATTTCTTCAATACCATTCAACGCCGCTTTGATTTGCAGCACATCCTGACAAGTCTCGATAATAAATAAATCGACACCACCATCCCACAAAGCTTCTGCTTGTTGGGCGAAGTTATCTTTCATTGTGTCAAAATCAATGTGTCCCAAAGTAGGCAATTTTGTTGTCGGACCCATTGAACCAGCTACAAACCTGGGTTTTTCTGGTGTAGAAAATTCTGCTGCGACACGCTTTGCTAGTTCGGCGGCGGTTTTGTTAAGGTAGTATGTTTGATCAGCGAGATCATATTCTGCCAATACTATAGGTGTACTACCAAAAGTATTGGTTTCAATCACATCCGCACCCGCAGCAAGGAAGTCACGGTGAACTTTGGCCACAGCTTCAGGTTTGGTGTGGACTAGATATTCGTTGCAACCTTCATATTCAGCACCACCGAAATCTTCAGCAGTAAGATTTTGCGTTTGTAAGTTAGTTCCCATCGCACCGTCGAAAACAATTACGGGACGTTCAGGGCTATGCAAGTGTTCTAAAAAGGGATGAGTCATATTTGCCAAAAGAAATTTGGTTAGTCTTAATAATTCGACTTAATTTATTATTTTCCAAAATTTCTACAGTTTCGGAGTAAGAAATTGATGAAAACTGGTGTGGTGGTAAATGATATGAAGTATTTAGAGAAAATAGATAATTCTTTGGTGCATCCCTAGTTCTCAGGTTTAGCAGGGTTTTGTCTTGCTAACGAATCAAAAATACCCTTAAGCGAGCGCTCATATCGTTTAGTTACCTCAGTATATACATTCTCCGTATTTACTTATCTTTACATAGTTTGGTTTTTTCACGCCGACTTACTTAGGAGTTATAATTTCTTTAAATAACTGAATTTATGTTCAGGTGTTTTATATTAATTACTTGAAAACAAATTTCTTTTGGTGCTTGCTATGACAACTGTTACTCAGATGAAATGCGCTTGTGAATCTTGCCTTTGTATAGTTTCTCTAACCGATGCTGTGATCAAAGATGGCAAGCCTTATTGTGGAGAAGCCTGTGCGAATGGTCATCCCAGTGGAGAGGGTTGTGGTCATCAAGGCTGTGGATGTCACGCATAATCATCCATTCCTCTTGAAACTGCCTAATAACATAACTCGAATAACCTACCTGCTAAATTAGATTGTGTCAAGATGCCACCAAGAGCAATAAGAAGCAGGGTCAGCAAAAAGTAAATTGATAGGTTCAAAAGGGGATACTGCGATCATCACTGATTCAGACTCTGGTGTGATGGCGATCGCACCAATTAATTAGAAGTTTTGATAAACGCAAAATCTTATTGGCACTCTTGAAGTGATGACAACATACGAGTGCCAATTCAAACGTTAATTTAATAACATTTACACAATAGCCCAAATAGGATCAATCGACTTTTGATGTAGAGACACCTTCACTTGATTGGGGAACACTAGGCAACTCTAGGCAGTATCCAGCACCATATACTGTTTTGATGTAACGAGGATGGCGAGGATCTGGTTCTAGTTTGGTTCGTAAGTGGCGAATGTGGACTCGAATGGTTTCAATATCATCATCTGGATCGTACCCCCAAACTTCTCTGAGGATTTCACTTGGGGAAACAGTTTGACCATGTCGCTGAAGCAAGCAGTGAAGTAACTCAAACTCTAAATGAGTCAGTTTGACTGTTTGATTAAACCATATTGCCTCAAAACGTTCAGGAACCAGGGTCAAAGGCCCATAGTTGAGAATTTCACTGTGCTTGGCGGCTTGGGGAATCCGGTCAGTACGCCGCAATAAAGCACGCACCCGCGCCAGCATTTCCTCAACTTCAAACGGTTTAGTTAGGTAGTCATCCGCGCCAGCGTTAAAGCCTTCTACTTTATCCTGAGTTTGGCTGAGTGCTGTCAACATCAACACAGGAATTTCAGCTGTACGTTCATCTCGTCGCAAGCGCTGACAAACAGTGAATCCGTCTACCCTGGGCAACATCAGATCGAGCATAATCAAATCTGGCTGAAGTTGTAAAGCCAGCGCCTGACCCTTGATCCCATCTTCTGCTTGGCTGACGTCGTAGCCAGCCATCTCTAAGTTGACGGCAACTAACTCTGAAATTGCTGGGTCATCGTCTATGACTAGAATCCTCGGCATTATTAAAAAAATATTACTACTTATTAAGGATAAATAAGAACCTTTGGGAAATACAAAGATTGCTTCATTAGATTATAAAAAATATTTTAAATCTAACATAAAGATTAAAATTCAAAGATTTTCAAAACAAGTCCAAGCTATACTAAATCCTAAAGCGAATGTGTTACTGGCCATACAATCTACCATATTTTTTGCAAAACGGTGTAGCCATGACTCTCTACACCGCGTTTTTGGCTGCGCGTAACTGAGAATAAGCTACAAAATACCCAAAACCTTGACGAAGAATTATTCAGAAGGCACAAGTGATTAAAGTGAATTAAGGACGCTTTATACATTTTGCTCTAAAATATCACCCCCGCATCTGTCGCAATAGCTCAAACCCCTTCTTTCTCAAACCCTTGGGTAACAACGATAACCCTAACCCAGTCCACGCCTTAGCGTGAGAAAAAGACTTACCTGCGAGAACTAACTCTCTACCTTTTTGAATTTCTCCTTTTTCAAGTAACCGCAAACCTAATAATAACTGCGTTTCTGCAAGACGCTGTAACCTAACCTTCTCTAATTTATCTGACTCAAATTTATAATGACTTAAATACCCCAATTTATCCTGCAAATAAGGAATAACGCGATTTATTCCTTGCTGTTCTGCATGTATGCGATATTCCATTAATAACTCTGGCAAATAATAACCCTTCTTACCAGCTAAAGCTAGCCGCACAAATAAATCATTGTCCTCACAATTTTGCCAATTAGGTTGCATAAACCCTAACTCTGACAAACTTTGACGACGAAATAAAGTTGCACCAATTTGGAAGCTTTGTTGAATAAAGACTATTTCTAATAAATTATCTACAATACCTGTTGCTAAATTTGCTCTACCCCAGCGACGAGAATTTTCCTGAGTTTTTGCCTCATCTCTAATATTATTAATATCAATAATCCAGTGATCAGTACCAACAAAATCAATATTATGTTCTTGATCTAAGATCTTAGCAGTACGTTCTAAAAAATCTGGTATTAATCGATCATCATCATCAAATTTGATAAAATATTCACCTGTAGCAGCCTCAAAACCAGAGCGCATATTATTGCTTTTACCGATATTTTGCGAATGTCGAATATATCTAATTCGGCTATCTGTGTATTGTGAAATTAATTCGGGTGTACCATCACGAGAACCATCATCACAAATGATTAATTCTAAATCTTGGTAAGTCTGCTGTAGTACACTATTAATAGCAAAAGGTAAAAGTTTAACTCGGTTAAAAGTTGAAATACAAATACTGATTTTTGGCATATTATCCTATAAATATTAAAAATCCTAATCAAAATCCTATCTGTGTACATTTGTGTTCGTTCACAAAATAAATTTTTCACATATTTAATTTAAAACAGCCACCAAATCAAGCAATAGTTCTCTTAAGTTTATTCATAATTTTTTTTAAATATCGATTTGTTTTTGCCATCATACTTGGCGGTTGAAATTGCCGTGGTTTTTGCTCTATTTGTTTAAGGAATCGATAATACAAAAATTCCTCTCGGTAACGAATATCAACATCTTCACCACAACATAAACGAGCAAAATCACGTGCATGATAGCTCATATAATGAATGCGGTGAATAGGTTTTAAATCCTCTTGGTTGTAAAGGATATTGTCAATATTTATAAATGTATCTGCATTTGCACAGTTTCCAGTTCTGTCTTTACCATTAGGGCTAAGAGTGTAGTTAAATATAGAATATTTATTATCTATAGTCATGTAATTGAATAAAGCTGAACTTGACCACCAAAACTTTTGATTAATCCATTCAATTTCTCTTTTGTCAATTAGGCGATACATTAAATTATTTAATTCTTCACTTCCAAATAGTCCTTGATGGGAACCAAAAAAACTATTGCAATGAATTTTATAACGTAATTGAGCTTCTATAAGATTAGTTGCACTTGCTGCAAGTTTAAGATTAATATCTGTAGCGGCTTCAGGCTTGTCATGTTCCCAATCATCAAAAATTAAATCGTAATTGTCTAGTTTTGTTAAGACATCATCAATTGGTTTCATCACTAAGCTGTCAGCATCATAAAATATGAATCTTTCAAAATCTCCATCAAACGCAGCGAGTTTTCTATGGACAAAACCCTTATACCAGCCAGGACGAGTTAACTGAGATTCTTTAGCTCTGGGATGAGCATCCCATACTAAATTGACAAAATCATCCCAACGTTGAATTGACTCCCAATTGTCAAAAAGACTGACATGAGGTCTAGACTTAATTTCTTCTGTAATTTTCTTTAATTGTTGATTATAGGGAATGATAGAAACTGGAATCTCTGGGTTAATATTTCTTTCAATACTATTTAATAATGCAACTAACTGATCATAAACAGCATCATTGGCAAGAGTATAAATACCAGCTTTTTTCATACGGAAAGATGATCCTGAGATTGAATTTATAAGTAGCTCAAATACATAGAGTTCAAGATGATGACATAAACTATATCAACAGGTCATTCTATATACATCACTGCACTGATCAATATTGTTCCCAAATCAATTCCTTTATGAACATTTTGATGTTATCTTCCAATTTTCCTTATCCGTCAACGCGAGGAGGAACACAGGTACGAACGTTTAACTTACTCAAGTATCTTTGTCAACGCCATGCTGTTACCCTGGTAACTCAACGGGAAGCTGATGT
The DNA here is from genome assembly GCA_019359115.1 of Pelatocladus maniniholoensis HA4357-MV3. Taxonomy (GTDB): domain Bacteria; phylum Cyanobacteriota; class Cyanobacteriia; order Cyanobacteriales; family Nostocaceae; genus Pelatocladus; species Pelatocladus maniniholoensis. Next base: position 78,611 of record JAHHHW010000085.1, on the reverse strand, counting down.
CACAGATGCAGAAATTACAGAGTTACAAAATTGGTTAAGTAATTTAGTTGTTTTTAACCGTCCTCCTGATTTTGGAACTAATGGCGGTATCGTTAAAAAATTTCAACGTTTCACGAATTTTTTGCGAGAAGGAATTCCACCAAGTGTCTTAAATCGATATTCTGTGGAAATGCAGGAGTGGATAGATAATTTTGTACAAGCAGGCAAATGCGATGTTATTACCTGCGAACATAGCGCTAATGAAATCTATATAAAACCTCATTTTAAAAAACAGGTAAGAACTATAGTTAATGTCCATAGTTCTGTATATGGAACCTGTCGCAACCAGCTAGAAATTGGGATTTCTGAAAATCCTTGGCGAGATAGAATCAATTTACCTTTACTACGACATTACGAACAACGCTACTGCTCTAAATTTTCGGCGATCGCAGTGACAACACAAGAAGATAAAATTCAACTGCAACAGTTCAATCCTGATGCTGAAATTTCCGTCATTCCTAACGGTGTGGATCTAGAGTCATTCCCCAATCGCATTACCGATCCAGGAGGACACCATTTAGTTTTTATCGGTGCGATGGATAATTTAGCGAATATAGATGCTGTCTGCTTTTTCAGCAATGAAGTTTTACCAAAAGTTCAACAACGTTATCCAGATGCAACTTTTGATATCGTTGGTTCTCGTCCTGTACCAGAAGTTTTAGCACTGCAAGCAAAACCAGGAATTACTGTCACCGGACGTGTACCCTCGATGGTAGAGTACTTACATAAATCCACTGTCTGTGTTGTACCGATGCGGACAGGATTTGGAATTAAAAATAAAACCTTAGAAGCAATGGCTGCTGGTGTTCCAATAGTAGCAAGCGATCGCGGTTTAGAAGGATTAGCTGTAGATGGCGCAAATGTTCCACTCACCGCACTACGAGCAAATCATCCAGCTGAATATATTAGCGCCATTAGTCACCTATTTAGTAATTCACAACTACGAGATGAATTATCTTGTAACGGTAGAAAATTAATCGAAAATGAATTCACCTGGGAAAGTGCAGGTAAATGCTACGAACAAATCTGTATTGATAAATTAGAGTTAGAGTATAAAGGCGTGGAAGGTAAAACTATCAAAAATCAACTTGCTTGAACAGGTTTAACCTATCAGCCGGAAATTTATTTCACGGCTGATGACACTTTACTGTTGCATTGAAGGCACAGCAAAGATTCTACTTGATATGGGAATGCGTTGATTAGCTTTAGTGGTAACTGGTTCATTATTAGTTGACTCAGAAATGACTTGTAGTTGATTATTCCTGGAATCATCACCATTACTCAAGTTAGATTTTATATTTGTATTGGCAGCATCAAATTGAGACGATGCGGATATTATATTACTATTGCTATTTTCTAGATTGGATTTCGAGAGATTTTGAGCTTGACAAGGAATAACCAGCATAGTAGAACCAGCTACTAGCATTATTTCTAGTAGATTATAGAGATATTGACACATTGGGTTAATTAATTTCGTTACAAAATTTGTTTCCATCCCGTTAGCAATTAATAGATAGTAGTTATTCGTTGAACTTCTAATTACTACCTACTCACGTTCTAATGGTTTACCACATCAATTTTTTAGAGTAATGCGTTTGTAGTGTAGACGCTCGTAAGAGCGGCTACTTTCAGAAGCCACTTCGTGTCTACCCGAAGGGTGGACTTTAGTCCTCGAATATTTAAGCACTAAAGTGCTTACTACAAACTTGTAATGAAGATGTTGTGATGCATGACTCAACAACTATTCAATAATTTATATTTTTGGGAATGGTTTCAACAATAGAAAATTCTCGGAAATAGAAAATTTATTTTTTGCTTTTTGAAAAACTTATTACTGCGTGGATTTTACTCAAAATAAAATAATTTTATGAACTCTTTATGAATACAAATTCAAGAAAAAGAGAGTTTTTCGATCTAAAAAGTGAAGCTAGTCCGCAACACGCCTATTGTAATAGAATCACTATCTGGAGTATGGCCAGGTTCCCAGATGTGAATGATTCCTGGTGTCATACTGATATTATCTGTGATCTGGAAGCGATAGAAGGCTTCAATGTGATGGGTTGTTCCTGGCTGACTCCCTGGACGCCCTAAACCTGTATTTATATAATCAGGGACATTTTTTCCTACAGGTAAATCACTACCTGTAATTTTAGGAGGCTGTCCGAAATAAATTCCACCTAAATTACCTTTGGCAAATAAATCAGGGAAATTAAGATACACCATATAATTTGTAGTCTCTACATTTCCTGATTTACCAGGAATGTAAGAATTTGTATAACCAAACCAACCACCTAAAGTGACTTGGGGTGAGATTTGCCAATTAACAGAACTACCAACAGCATTAGTTTGTAATGGTTCTGATTTGCCAGTATCGGGGTTAACTGCTGTTAGGCAATCATCACCTAAGTAAGTCAGTAAACATCCATCTGATGAATAATTATTCACGTAATATAAACTGACATCAATGCTATCAGATGGTGTTAGTAATAATTGCACACCAGTGGTTGTGTTACCATCAAATAAGCCGCTACGTTTGCCAGGATTGGCTGGTGTGTTACTAGTATAAAGAGCCTGTAAGCTAGCACGTTTGGCAAATTGCCAATCAACAGCAATACCACCTCCGTTAAATCCAATATCTAAAATTGGGTTCCTTTGGGCAAAATATGATAATGGGCCTGTTGCTCCGCTTTCTGCTCGGTTGGGGCCACGGAAAGCACTAGGCATATTTATACCTTGTACTCCTGCTACAATTGCTAAGTTGTCAGCAACAAGCCAGTGAAAATTCAAGTCATATATACTTAACTGATTATTTGTGGGATATTCGTAACCAAGATAAACATCGTTGCTTAACTTTGGTGCTGTCGAGCCATTACCCGCTATAAGACTTGTTAATAGATAGCTATTGGGAGTGAATTGGCTAGTTAGGTATAGCTGGCTATAGTTGATGATATTGATATTTGTACTAGCGTCATCTGTATCTTTTTTACCGTCTCTTGGATTAATGTCAGCACGGTTGTCAGTGCGTCCTTGAATACCAACTATCGTAAAACCACTGAGTTTGGTTGTTGTGGAGAATTGGTTAGCAGTAATTTCAGCAGTACGGGCTTCTAAATTATCAACTCGACCTCGTACAGCAGCTAATTCGGTTGCGAATTCTTTGTGTAATTTTTCTAAAGCAATTAAATCTTCACGACTAACTAAATCATTCGTCGCTGTGGCGATCAATTCATTGACTCGATCTAAGCAAGCATTCAGTCCAGCTGCAAATTCATAGCGAGTCATGGGGCGATCGCCACGATAAGTCTGATTGGGATAACCTGCAATGCAACCATATCTTTCTACCAAAGATTGCAATGCACCGAATACCCAATCTGTAGGTTGTACATCTCGCAGTTGAGATACTGATGTCACTTGCGCCATCGGATCATCAAGGAAAGTGAATTGATCTGATGCTGCTAAGGAAACAGAAGAATTAGAGGAAAAACTCTCCGCTAATTCTCCCAGCTTTTGTGCGGGAATAGCGATCGCTGGCGTGGGAAATCCATTAACTATCGCTACTAATACGCACGCAATTACCCTACTTTGACTTTCGTTCAACTTTTTTACACTTCGCTCACACACTCAACGATAGAGCTTATTCAAAATACCTTTTTAACGTCATTAGTAAAATTACTGATTTGTACAAATTTACACTTTTTCTTTCTGGGCAATATCTCAAGAACGGGAGTATAAAAGAAAAAAAATAATCACAAGTCTTGCTAGATTTACTGAAAAATTAAGTATGGTTAATCGCCCACCAAATCCATCTGCTACGAACAAAACTAAAAAACGAATTGTCAAAAAACCTAAGAAAATTGTCAAAACATCTCAGGTTCCTACACAAAGTTTTCAACCAGACGGGTGTTCGCTTCTGCGTCGAAAAGTCAAGACTCAGAAAAATTCCTCTGAGTTGGCGTCAAAAGTGGCGATCGCTATCTTATTAAGTAGCGCTTTCTTAGTCGTGGCTTTTACCTGGGTTAGTATTGAATTGATAATCAATCCTGATAAAGTTACCTGGCTGAATCAATTTTTGCCTGCATGGGTAAAATCTGTCAGCCGCGAGGAACAGTGAACAGTTATCAGTTATCAATAAGCTAGCTTTTGGTTGATAACTAACTGGTAAGTGAATTAATAAATTGACTATTTATTTTCAGTAAAATTTTCAATATTTTTTTCAGTAGCGATCGTCAAACCGACAATGAATAGCTGAGTTTAATCAATGTACTGGTAGAGAATGCCAATTAATAGCCCACAGTTGCGATATACCACTGGCATTTCTAAACAGTACTTGTCAGAGGCGAGCTTTTGTTTTGAGATACTGTTATTATTCAGTGTCGGTGGCTGCCAATTTTTGCATTTTCAAGTGCTGCAACTGCTGTAGCAGACAATCCACCTCTGCTTGCAAGTGCATAAATTTAACTTGCTGATCTACTTGATTAAAACACTTCTCTAACTTTGTTGCCCAAGCTGTATGGGATTCGCGTTCAGAAATACTAGATGTAGACATTGCTTACTAAGTTACCCGTAACTCAACTCACACCATCAAAGATATTATAATAGGAAAGTTTAAAGAATTATTAAAAAATAATATAATTTTTTCTTTCCCTTGTAATTCGATCTTTCATGTGCAGTCATTGACTAGACAAACATAACTTTGTTCCTCTGGAATTGCGGCTATTAGGATGTTTGAGGTGTGTGGGGTGTGGGAAGTGTCAAAAAATGTGGCGTCAACCTTCCCAGAGGTACATCTAAAACGATAAACTGACATTCTACGAATAAGTTGTTTGTTGTGTGGTTATTTGTGTTTGGGTTTGACATATGTTGTTTGTTAGTGATTTCTAAACAATCAACACTTAATAACCAATACCCAATACCCAACACCTAACACCCAACACCCAAAAATATTTAACAATAACAAGCCCTGAAAACTCGTGACCTTGAGCCTGTCTGCAACTACATCTCATCGCCAACCCTGGCCCGGACTTATAGAGCAGTATCGTGACTACTTGCCTGTCAGTGAAACAACACCAGTTGTCACCCTGCTGGAGGGTAACACTCCCTTGATTCCAGCGCCTGCGATCGCACAACGCATTGGCAGACAAGTACGTGTTTTTGTCAAATACGACGGTCTTAACCCCACTGGTAGCTTTAAAGATCGGGGTATGACAATGGCAATTTCTAAAGCCAAGGAAGCAGGGGCTAAGGCGGTGATTTGTGCTAGTACAGGTAATACCTCAGCAGCAGCAGCAGCTTATGCTCGACGTGGAGGAATGCGCGCTTTTGTATTGATTCCCGATGGTTATGTAGCGCTGGGTAAATTGGCACAGGCGCTATTGTATGGTGCAGAGGTACTAGCAATTAAAGGAAACTTTGACCGTGCTTTAGAAATAGTACGGGAAATGGCCGAAACCCATCCGGTCACTTTGGTGAATTCAGTCAATCCTTACCGTTTAGAAGGGCAAAAAACCGCAGCGTTTGAAATTGTTGATGTCTTAGGTAAAACTCCCGATTGGTTGTGCATTCCCGTGGGTAATGCAGGAAATATCACAGCATATTGGATGGGATTTTGTCAATATCATCAAATTGGTAAGTGCGATCGCTTACCTCGGATGATGGGTTTCCAAGCAGCTGGTGCAGCGCCCCTCGTTAAGGGAGAACCAATATCTCACCCAGAAACGATCGCCACAGCCATAAGAATTGGTAATCCCGCTAGTTGGGAAAAAGCCGTAGCTGTCAAATCAGCTAGTATGGGGAATTTCCATTCTGTCACCGATGACGAAATCCTCGATGCCTATCGCTTATTAGCATCAGAAGAAGGAATTTTCTGCGAACCAGCCAGCGCTGCTTCTGTTGCAGGTTTGTTGCAGGTCAAAGACCAAGTTCCTACAGATGCAACAGTAGTTTGTGTCCTCACTGGTAATGGTTTAAAAGACCCAGATACAGCCATTAAACACAGTAACAGTCAATTTAAACAAGGTATTGAGGCGGAAGTTGACGCTGTAGCTGCGGCGATGGGATTTTGAATAGACATAGGCGTGAAAAATATGTAGAGACGCGAAATTTCGCTTCTCTACAAGCATTGTGGGTAACGTATAATTAATTTTTGCAGATGTCTAATTTATAATTCTCTACTTCCCACTCAGTATTTCCCACTACAACCACAGACTTACGGCACAATATTATTTAAATCCAAGAGTGGGGAGTGAGCTTTAATGGCTATTAATCTACAGCAAGCATTAGAAGTCGGTAAATACATAGTTACCCAACGTGTAAAAGGTCGTAAACGTTACCCCCTGGTTTTAATGTTGGAACCTTTATTTCGTTGCAACCTCGCCTGTACTGGTTGTGGTAAAATTCAGCATCCCACAGAGATACTCAAGCGCAACCTAACTCCACAAGAATGTTTTGCAGCAGCCGAAGAATGTGGCGCACCCATAGTCTCTATTCCTGGTGGCGAACCACTGCTGCATCCTCAGATTGACGAGATTGTCCACGGATTGATTGAGCGCAAAAAGTTTGTTTACCTGTGTACGAATGGCTTGTTACTAGAAAAAAGCCTAGATAAATTTAAACCTTCACCCTACTTAACATTCAGTGTACATCTAGATGGAATGCGAGATTGGCATGATCAATGTGTGAATCGCAAGGGTGTTTTTGACACTGCGGTACAAGCGATACGTGCTGCTAAAGCTAAGGGATTTTGTGTGACTACTAACACTACTGTGTTTGAGGGTGTCGATCGCAAACAAATACAGGAGTTTTTTGATTTCCTAAGTACACTCAATATTGATGGAATGATGATTTCGCCTGGTTATAGCTATGAGTGGGCGCCAGATCAAGAACATTTTCTCAAGCGAGAACAAACACGCGCCTTATTTAGAGAAATCTTAGCTCCTTACAAAGCAGGTCAAAAAAACTGGAACTTTAACCACAATCCACTCTTTTTAGATTTTCTCACGGGTGAGAAAGACTATGAATGTTCACCTTGGGGTAGTCCGAGTTACAGTGTTCTCGGTTGGCAAAAACCGTGCTATTTGTTGAATGAGGGACATTATGGCAGTTTCAATGAACTGATGGAAAAGACCGAGTGGAACAAATACGGGCGTGCGAGTGGTAATCCTAAGTGTGCAGATTGTATGGTTCACTGCGGTTATGAACCCACCGCCGCTACCGATGCTATGCAACCACAGAATTTAGTTCGTTCTATTGGTAGTATTTTTGGTTAGAGTTTATACCAAGCTACAGCGTTTTTCACGTAAATGAGGTACAGATGTAGGGGCGTAGACGCCCTTACCCTGTACTTCACTAAGTTGCAATCTGCTGTATCTGAATATGTTTGACTAGATTTTTTGCATTTTAACTAAATACCTAAAATATCGCGATCGCTAATAATCTCTGTTTTTGTGTGAAATGAAAAGTAGCGCTTACCGCCTTCTGTGTTCCATACCTCTTGTAACATGGCATGGGGAAATGTACCGCTATTGAGTTGATTTAGTATAGGCGGCCACTTTTGGCTAAGTTTGCTAGCTTCACCAATAAAAAGCTTAAAATCACCAATATGTGCGATCGCGTAGATGCCAGAAGACATAGTTCTATCATGTTCGCTTGAATAAAAACTAGATTTATTTCCCCTGGATAACACTCTACCAAAGGTAATTTGGCATATTCCTTAATGACAGTAATATTTTGACCAATCATTCCTTGATGGTACAAGAAAGCGGATTGATCCGTGGAATAAATCCAAAATCCAAAATCCAAAATTTCCAAGAAAGCGGATTCATCTGTCCTTAGACCTCTTGCAAAAGTCGAATGAACCCCCCTCAATCCCCCCGTTCACGGGGGGAAGATTTAGTTCCCTCCCCGTTTACGGGGAGGGTTAGGGTGGGGTAAAAATATTTTTGCAAGAGGTCTCTTGTAGGGAACAAATGTAGCAAAGGTTTTTTTATCCGTCGAATTCCCATTAATCTGTGATGGTGCGTTAGTCAGAGGCGTAACACACCTTACCTCCTGTAATTTTGGAAGTTTAAAATACAAGGGATCGGGGATAGAGGATAAGGGAAGGAGGACACACAGACACAGAGAATATTTTTGATAGATTCTCCGTGTCTTCAACTCTTTGCGTCTTTGCGTCTTGCTCAATCCCCAATCCCCTACACCTAATCCAAAATCACTATGTTTCTAGTCACAGGAGCTTCCGGAGGAATTGGTCGTCGTGTTGTACGACTGCTGCGCGATCGCCAAATGTCAGTTCGAGCATTTGTTCGCCTCACCTCGCGTTATGGAGAGTTAGAACATCGAGGTGCTGACATTTTTATTGGTGATTTAGAACAACAACAGGATATTCACAAAGCTTGTCAAGGTGTTCAGTACATTATTAGTACTCACGGTTCTAATGGCAATCCCTTAGCTTTGGACTACCGCGCCAATATAGAACTAATTGACCAGGCAAAAATCAATGGAGTGCAACATTTTGTATTAATTTCTGTATTAGGAGCCAACCGGGGGTATGAAGATGCTCCGGTGTTCAAAGCCAAACGAGCAGTAGAACGATATTTAGAAAGCAGTGGCTTAAATTACACTATTTTACGTCCATCTGGATTAGCATCTAACTTGCTGCCATTGGCAGAACGATTTCGGGAGACAGGGGTCTATTTGCTAATTGGCGACCCCAAAAACCGGAGTTCGATAGTAAGTACAGACGATTTAGCAAGAATGATTGTCGAATCTGTGACGAATGAACGCGCTCGTAATCAAATTTTATCAGTGGGAGGACCAGAGATTTTATTACGAGAAGATATTCCAAAAATTTTTGGTCGCATCTTTAACAAAGAGCCAATTATCATTAATCCGCCACTATTTATGATTGATGGATTGCGTGGAGTGTTGGGTTTTATGAATCCCCAAGCTCAAAAAAATTTGGGAACCTTCCGCACATTGCTAGCAAACGAATTTTTCTGTACAACTGAAGAAATTGCCAACTTGGAAACGATTTTCGGTTTTAAATTGGAAACACTAGAACATTTTGTAAGACGTTATTTAGCAGTTTAGTTGGGGAAAGGGAATCAGGGATTGGGGATAAGGGGGACAAGGGAGACAAGGAGGACAAGGGGGAATTATTTAAAAAGTCTTTTCCCAATCCCTGATCCCCAATCCCCAATCCCCAATCCCCAATCCCCAATCCCTGATCCCCAATCCCCGTTCCCCAATCCCTAATCCCCAATCCCTAATCCCCGTTCCCCGACCTATCAAAAATTCTATGAGATACTCCTTAGCTGCAAATGCTGCTCAAGCACGTCAAACTAAACAAAGATTTGCTAAACCGGATGAACAACTTTCTTATGAATTGGGTAAAGCGGTACAAGAATTACCGCCTTTATATACAAGATTATTAGCAGGAACAATTAGTTTAGTTGTATTTGGGGCGATCGCATGGGCTAATTTTTCCCAGGTGGATGAAGTTGCGACAGCTACCGGAGAGTTAATTGCTTCTAGTCAAGTACGACCGATTACATCCTTGGGAAATGGCTCGATTTTAGCTGTGAAAGTTAAAGAAGGCGATCGCATCAATAAAGGTCAAGTTGTAGTTGAACGTGACCCAGATTTACAGCAATCTGATGTTTTACGCTTGATCAAATCTGCTTCTTTAATCAAAGAAGATTTACGACGTTTGGATGCAGAACGGACGGGAGCAACAAATGCAGGTACACAACTGCAAGATCAACTTTTGACCTCACGCTTGCAAGATTATAAAGCACGTCAAGTAGCAGCAGAAGCAGAAGCAAATCGTCAAAAAGCGTTGATCGAACAAGCAAAAGTCCGCTTAAGTCGGCTAGAAGATAACTTGGTTAACGCCCAAACTAGCCTTGCTAACGCCAAAACTAACCTTGTCAACGCCAAAAGTCTTCGAGAAAAAACTGTCAGTAGCTTGGCGATCGCTCAAAAAAGAGAACAAGGGTTACGCACTCTTGATAATAGTGGTGCCATACCCAGAATAGATTATCTAGAAGCACAAGACAGGCTCAATCGTGCCAAAGCAGAAATTACCAAAGCCAGTGATGAAGTCACCAATGCTCAAAATAAAATCACAGAAGCTCAAGATAAAGTCATATCTTTAAAAAAAGATATTGATGCTCAAAAGCAAGAAATTCTCCAAGCACAAGCAGCCTATCAAGCTGCTAGCAGTCAAGCACAACGTTTGGCTTCAGAACGTTTAAGTGAAATTTTGACCCAAATTAATAAGCGTAAAGAAGAACTAAATAATGTTCAAGGTCAACTTGATCAAGCCCAAAAGCAGCGACAGTTAGAAACAATTGAAGCTCCAGTTTCTGGAACTGTCTATAGAGTTAAGGCGACTAAAGGCCCTGTACAATCTGGTGAAGAATTACTGTCTATTTTGCCAGATGGGGAAGAATTGCTATTAGAAGTAAAAGTCCTCAACCGTGATATCGGTTTTATTCGCGAAGGGATGAGAGCAAAAGTCAAAATGGCAACTTTCCCGTTTCAAGAATTTGGCGTTGTTGATGGAGAAGTTGTTCAAGTCAGTCCCAACGCCATTGTTGATAAAGAATTAGGCTTAGTTTTCCCAACAAGAATTAAGTTAGATAAACACTCTCTAATGGTGCGAGGTCAAGAAGTCGCCTTTACACCAGGTATGAGTGCTAATGGTGAAATTGTCACCCGTAAAAAGTCAATTTTAACTTTCATTTTAGAACCCGTAACTCGCAGATTCAGCGAAGCATTTTCTGTGAGGTAAGCAAGTTGCTACAAATAAAGTTAACTAATTGGGGTCGTCATTTGTTATTTGTCATTTGTAATTGGTAAAGATTTGGTGCTGCGATCGCCTGTGCTTCCATTAATTATCGGGCGATCGCTCTTGTTTATCTCGACTGTTGAATTTGCTGAGTTGGCTGTTGAATTTGTTGAGTTGGCTGTTGAATTTGCTGTTGAACGGGTTGTTGAACAGGTTGTTGAACAGGTTGTTGAACAGGTTGTTGAGGATTTGGTGAGGTGTTGAACAAAGAATTAACCACATTTTGGGGTAAGTTAATTAATGGGTTAGCTAAAAAACCAAGACTAGAGCTAAACGAAGATACTAATTGATTTAGTTGCCCAGCAGATAAACTCTTAGCTGCTTGTTGAATTCCAATACCGATTTTATCCAAAGCAAAGGCTGCAACTAAACGCACAGCTTGGTTTGGATCTGTCAAGCTAGTAAGTAAAGCAGGGGCTGCACCTTTAGCTTGATCGCCAAGACAGCCGAGAGTCGCACCAGCAAAAAAGCGAACCAATTCGTCCTGATTTTGCAAACCTCCAATTAGTGATGGTACAACAGATCCTGGATTTGACACAAAACATCTACCTGCATTTGATTGGGCTTTGGGCTGAGTATTGAGTTGAGCCTGTGGTTGGGCGTTTGGTTGGCCTAGTTGTTGGACCTGCTGTTGTAGCTGGGGATTTTGATTTTGCAAAGCTTGAATAATACCAGGAACCGCAGCCGCAGCATCTGAGCGTATTTGAGGATTATTGCCCTGTATACCTTGAATTAAAACGGGTATTGCAGAAGTTGCATCAAAACCTGCTGGTGCTTGTTTTCCTTGTAAAACTTGAATGAGAACTGGTACAGCCGCAGCACCAAGATTAGCATTAGGTTGAGAATTACCGTTGAGGGGTAAAGTTACTTTAATATTTTGTCCATTCACTTGTTGCGCCCAACTAGCGCTGATGAGAAATAACGGTGAAGACAAGCACAACAAGCCAACTGTTGCTTGGGCGATCGCATTCCAACGAACTCGAATTGGGAATTTTGAATAATTAGATTTAATCATGGGTGTAGGTCAGTAAGTTCATTTGCAAGATCAATACATCACTAATAATCGCAATTACGAAAATCACCCAAAACATCACTAAAAATTTTAACCAAATTCATTTTGTGAAAGGTTTTGTCGGTGCGGCACAGTTGCGTGTAGAGTTAAGTTTGATAGAAACTGTACAGCAGGGTGTAAATTTAATTGATAGAACGATTAAGCAGTTAAATTAACATTGCAACCTCAAAAAAAATCTAGGCGATCGCACATTGCCCGCCTTGTTACTAGTATCTTGCTCATGGGTCAGGTATGGCTGCATTTTATTCAAGGAAAAACATGCTACCACAAGATTCTGGAACATATGGTGACAGCAGGACCAGGTTCTATCCTACCTGTACTGTTGGTAAATGGTTGTGCAGGTATGATTTTTACGATTCAAACCGCTAGGGAATTAGTCAAATTTGATGCAGTAAATACTGTGGGAGGCGCTTTTGCTTTAGCATTCTGTCGAGAATTAGCACCTATTTTGACTGCAAGTATAATTGCTGGGCAGGTCGGTTCTGCTTTTGCGGCGGAAATCGGTGAAATGTCTGTCACAGAACAAATAGATGCACTTTATATGCTTAAAACTGACCCTATTGATTATCTTGTGGTACCAAGGGTAATTGCTTGCTGTTTAATGTTGCCAATTCTCACAATTTTAGGTTTAGTAATCGGGATTATGGGTGGTGTTTTTGCGGCTATGCAATTTTACCAAGTAGACCCAGAGATCTTTTTAGAATCAGTGAGGAATTTTTTAGCAGTACCGGATATATTGACTGTTTTGCTCAAAGCCTTAATTTTTGGTGTGCTGGTTGCTGTAATTGGTTGTAATTGGGGATTGACTACTACAGGTGGAGCAAAACAGGTAGGAGAATCAGCAACCGCAGCAGTTGTAACAAGTTGGGTATTAATTTTTATATTTGATTTTCTTCTCTCTTTGCTGCTGTATGAAAAACTGATTTGATTAAACTCAGCAAGGCTGTCACTGTGAGCATCCCAAATGTTTAAAATCCCTTAAAAATAGCCTTTTTCCTGTTGAATTAAGGCTTTAATTCAACTTAGAGTTTCAAGCAGGAGTGAACGCCCAGCACGTAGTTCACTTTCCCAACTTACTTACTGGATAACATCTAGCAAACTCTGCAACATAAAATAAACAGAAGTCGCCCCTGGATCTTGATGTCCTATACTTCGTTCTCCCAAATAACTGGCGCGACCTTTTTTAGCCTGCATTGGTGTTGTATCTTGCATTCCCTTCTCTGCTGCTGCTACAGCTTGTTGCATTGCTGACAATGTATCTTCACCTCTTGTCACAGCTTGTCCAAAAGCTGCTACGGCTGGTGAAAAAGCATCCACCATCGTTTTATCGCCTAGTTGTGCTTTACCTCTACTAATGACACCATCTAATCCCGCTTGCAACATAGTTAGTATATCTTGCTCGCTAAGTCCTTGTTTGCTAGCTACTACCGTACTTGCTCGTAGAAATAATGTGCCATAAAGCGGGCCGCTTGCACCACCAACTGTGGAGATTAGGGTCATACTCACCGTTTTCAAAATACTACCGATGTCTTTATCTGCAACAGTTGGTAACTGAGTAATGACCTTTTTAAAGCCACGTTCCATGTTGATACCATGATCAGCATCACCTATGGCTGCATCTAATTCTGTTAAGTAGTCTTTGTTTGCTTCGACTAGAGTTGCAAATCTTTGCAACCACTGCAAAATCTGCTCTTTTCTCACCATCTTCAGACCTCCTGCTGAATGCAGATATCATAGAGAAATATCCGAGTTCTTACGGTTTTGGCAATTAACAAATGTAAGAGGGAGTAGTAAAGTATTTAAGAGAACATCAGCTTGTGTTTTTTGCTAAAGCCTCTATCTTCAAACAAATTCCCTGCTTGATTTTTGTGGCTGTTGTCACTTCTACTTGTGCTGACTATACCAAAAATGCTGAGATTCAAATCGCGCAAGCTAGCCCAAGTGTACCAGAAAATATTGTTTTTCCCAAAAATGTAGGTGTATTAGATGTTACTGCACCAGAATATGGAGCTATACCCAACGATGGAAAGGATGATACAGAAGCTATTCAAAAAGCACTCAATCAATTTCCCGCTCAAGGACGAATTATTTACTTACCAAACGGTACTTATGATATTTCTAATAGTCTACATTGGCCAGCTGGAGAGCGTAACCGCTCGGATTATAAATTTACTACGCTACAAGGTCAAAGTCGCGATCGCGTGATTATTCGCCTTCAAGATCAATCTCCTTTATTCCAAGATGTCAACAAACCTCGACCAGTTATTTCTACAGGATTCGATCCAGATTTAGATCCCAATTCAGAAGATTTTAAAGCAAGTATAGCGGCTCAACGTTTTGGTAATTCTGTGAGAAATCTGACTATTAAAGTTGGAAAAAATAATCCAGGTGCAGAGGGATTGAATTTTGTTGCTAATAATCAAGGAGCAGTCAGAAGCGTCAAGATTATCTCTGAAGACAAAAAGGGAACTACTGGTTTAGCTTTAACTCATGGTGAAGTTGGCCCTCTTTTGATTGAAGATGTAGAAGTAGTTGGTTTTGATTATGGTGTGCGTACCAATAACGCTATTAATGGTATTACCATGCAGAATATTACTGTCCGCGATCAAAATTTTGCAGGTATTTTTAATAATGGACAAGCAATGAGTTTGGAGGGTTTTAATAGCATTAATTCTGTATCGGCAATTATCAATGGTATTGATCCCAATGGAGGTGTCGATCCTGGTAGTACTTTGACCCTAGTAAATGCTAAAGTGGTTGGTCGCGATCGCGCTAAGAAACTTCCAGGAATTTCTTCGGCTGGTTTTATTTATGGTAGAAATGTCGTCTCTTCTGGATATAAAGAAATTCTCTTAAATAATACAAGAGAAGGAAAAAAGATAGTTACAGGTTCCAATTTGAAGGAATATACATCCCATCCCATAATTTCACAATTTCCTTCACCATCAAAGTCACTGCAACTTCCCATTAAAAAGTTTCCCAAGTTGAAATGGGATGATCCGAAAAAATGGGTGAGTGTTGAGAAGTTTGGCGCAATTGCTAACGATAATAAAGATGATACAGCGGCTTTTCAAAAGGCAATTGATTCTGGCGCCACAACAGTAGTAGTACCTGGTGGGAAAGGAACATTTATCATTGACGGTTCTCTGCGACTACGAGGAAAACTAGAAAGATTTATTAGTACAGGAGGAGTAATGAATGGGAAAGGAGAAATAGTCGCAGATAACGGTAGTAAACCAACACTGATTGTTGAAAACTTCTTTGTTGATTTTGGTTCTAAGTTGAGATGGAAGAATGTGGCTAAGAGAACTGTTGTTTATCGTAGTATTAGTCACCTAAGTTTAGAAAGTAACGGTAGTGGAGATTTATTTATTGATGATGCTGTTATGGATAAACTGAGGTTTTTAAATCCTGCTCAAGATATTTGGGTACGCCAAGTCAATCCTGAAGGTGATTTAGAGACTAATATAGTTAATAATGGAGCAAAACTGTGGATTCTCGGTTTTAAAACAGAGAAAGGTAAGACAAAAATTGAAACTAAAAACGGTGGCTTAACTGAACTTTTGGGTGGACTATTTTATGCTGCTGGTGAACAAAAGCCCCAAGATCCTCTTTTCCGTATTACTAATGCTTCTGCTTCCTTCATTGGTGTGGCTGAAGTGTATTTTGATAATGATAGCTATCAAATATGGGTAGAAGAAACACGAGGAAGCCAAACTAAAAAGCTGATTAAAGATCAACTTCCTGGCAGATACACAGGTAATGGTAGAGTTCTGATGTTGTATACGGGTTTTAAAGATTGATGTCATTTGTCATTGGTAAGAGTTTTATATAGTTGAGTTAAATTCCCCACCGTAAGCTTGGGGTTTTTACAGGTGCGTCCCATAAGCGAATCATCTCGTCATCTAGCTTGAGTAGAGTAATAGAGCAACCTTGCATATCTAAGGAAGTAATATAAGCACCAATCAAGTTTCGCACTATTTGTAGTCCATGCTGTTGACAAATTTCTGCGAGTTTGCGGTAGATGATATACAACTCAGAAATCGGCGTACCACCCATACTATTAACAAAAGCTAGCAAGCGATCGCCTTTGACAAAATTTGCATTTACCAGTTCCACTTCTTGCCATTCGCCTGTTTTTTCGTCCCATTCTCGTAGTGTCCGAGTATAAGATGCATCCTCAATAATTGATAGCGCTAACATCTCAGCAACTTCATCTGCTGATTTTAGACTCATGCGTTCCCTTCCGGGTTCACCGTGAATCCCGATACCGATCTCCATTTCTTGGTTCCCAAGTGTAAACGTTGGTGTACCTTTGGCTGGTGTTGTACAGGAAGTCAGGGCCATACCCATACTTCGTCCATGTAAATTGACGCGCCTACACAAAGAAGCTAGTTGTCGTAAATTATATCCCTCTTGCGCTGCTGCACCACAGATTTTTTCTGCTAGTACTGTAGTTCCGACACCCCGTCGTCCCTGGGTATAAAGACTATCTTTGACTGCAACATCATCATCGATTAAGATATTCAGCGTCTGGATACCTTCACTTCGAGCTAACTCTGTCGCCATTTCAAAATTCATCACATCGCCGGAGTAGTTCTTCACGATGTATAAAATACCTGCTTCACTATCTACAGCTTTTGCTGCTGCGAGCATTTGGTCAGGGGTAGGCGAAGTAAAAACCTCACCAGGACAAGCAGCATCGAGCATTCCCATTCCCACAAAACCAGCGTGCATCGGTTCGTGTCCACTACCACCCCCAGATATAATTGCTACTTTACCTTTGATCGGTGCATCAGTTCGATAGACAAAATTAGGATCAAAATTGACTTTAATTAAATCTGGGTGAGCGATCGCCATACCTTCTAAACTTTCGCGCACAAAATCAGGCGGATTGTTAATAAGTTTTTTCATATTTTGCTGACGGATAATTTATGGTTAAATCTCTTTATTATAAGAGTTTAAAATTTTTCCTTAAATATCTTACTGAATAAAATAGAATATTTATGAACCATGAATACAAATAATAACTATTTCCTCCAGAACTTTCTGAAGGAACATTTGCTCTTACCTGATGCTTTGAGTTAAATCCGTTGCTTTCTGCTATCTATAATATGCAATCCTACATCTACACCATTCATATAAGAACTGATATACGATAGCAGCGCATAGAATTTTTGTAGTGCGGGCATCTTACCCGCTAATAAACTTAATTGAACCTATTCTTCACTCGTAGATGTTGATTGGCTTGTTGTACCATGCAGCTTGATGAAACTATCAAATGCATACCATGCCAACACATACCAGGGAATAATTTCTAATTGCAAACCTTTGATGAGTAACTGGCGAATCGAAAGGGTAGCAAGTCCTATGGGCATAATGATTCGTAAGTCAATTAAACCCTTGGTTGCATCGTGGACTCGCTTGTTCAAATCAACAATTGAATCTGATACTCCTGCTGCTGCTTCAGATTTTCCACCTGTAATATCAGCAAAAATTATCCCTAAATCATATAGGGTAGTGAGAACATTTTTGAAACTCTCATCGTCCCGATTGTGCTGGATGGTAATACTCCCTTGCTGAACATTCATCCGCACATTATTGATACTAGGATTTGCTTCTAATGTTTTGGCGAGACGTTGCATTTCTTCCTTTTGACGATGGGAATGAGCAACTCGCAAACGTAACCTACCCGGAGTATTACTAACAATTTTTGTCAGTATTGGTTTAGGGCGTCTTTTGATGATTTTTTCCGACATTGTTTTTGGCATCTGAGTAAGAGTGCCATTACCATTTTTCAACACGTAACCACTCTCCTTGAGTAATTACAAAATTTATTTCAATCGAAGGGAGCATCCCGATTTTTTCAATATATCACTAAGGGTTTAAACCCTTATAGCGTTTCCTATGCTAATGAAGTATAGCTAGACTTCATAGATAAATCATTTCAACTTTGAGAATGTACCTCATCTGAGCGAGAACCGCTATAGCTAATAGCACAAGTCGTATAAAGACGACTCAATCAATCAAATAGACCTCTCCAGAAATGGGATATCGACCCTGACTACATAAGGCTTTTATATTCTTTTTCACCAGATGTCTAATAGTCTGCTTAAGCAGACTTTAGCTATGAGACTGCGATTTGAATCGCAGTCTCCCAAATTCAATGGATTCAATCCAAAATCGTTCGACTGAGCGCTTACGACGAAGTCCAAAAGCCAAAATTGTTAAAGGGCTAAAGTGAAAAACTTTCCTTTTCCCTTTGCCCTTTAAACTTTACCCAACAAGCGTGTTATGCACCATTGTCAGATATATTATCAGCAGCTTCAACAGCTGGCAGTTGCTTAGATTCAGCAAGTTCTGCTCTAGCTTCAGCTACCATGTCTTCCCAATTTTCGCCTAATTCTGCAAAAGCTCCTTTGCTCTTTTCATAAAGAACAAGTCCACCTTTGATCAAAGATTTAGCAATTGGTTTACCAACTCCTGCTACTACTGGAATCACAACGGGTGCTAAAATGACCGCACCAATACCTGCAATAATTCCAGGTGCGCCAGCATCTTCTACAAAGTCAGTAATTTTCGGTGCCATTATTTATTAACCTCACGTGAATTGAACTTTCTATTAAAACCTCTAATCTTAATTCATTTGAGATGAATATTTCATCTTGCTGTCGATAGAGATTTTTAATTTTATTGATAGTTTACAAGCAACAATCAACAACCAACTTTTAAACATTTGTTGGTTTGAGAAGTGGACGTAAACCATTGACTCCCGCAACAACTGTGGAACCGTTGTTAACTACTGTTGCTGCTAAAGGATTCAGCCCAAAAAATACGGCTACCATCAAAGCAGCTAAGTTAGGAATGGCAATAATACCCGTATTTTGCTGAATTAATTGCTTGGTTTGGCGAGCGATCGCGATCGCTTCTAGTAACCCATGCAAGTTATTGTGCATCAGTACCACATCTGCTGTTTCACGAGCAATATCGGAACCGTTGGCGAAGGAAACGGAAACATCAGCATATGCTAAAGCAGGTGAATCATTTATGCCATCGCCAACAAATGCAACTGTCTTGCCTTGTTCGTGTAATTCACGGACAACTGTTGCTTTTTGCTCAGGAAAAGCTTCGGCGTGAGTATGACTTGGGGCAATTCCAAGCTGTGCGGCTACAGCATTAGCAGTCTGCTGATTGTCTCCGGTGAGCATGTGTACTTCCACATTTTCCACCGTTAACAGTCTGCTAATAACTTCGCGGCTTTCGGGACGCAATAAGTCACTATATTCTATTATACCTAAAACTTGACCATTGCTGCCAACATAAATTGCCGAATCAGGTTTTTGATGTCCTTCCAAGCCGGACATGTCTATTTCTTGAAGACGCAGGAAACGTTCACTACCCACAAAAACTGTTTCGCCGTCGATCTCTGCTTTTACCCCTAAGCCTAGCTGATAGTCCCATTTGCTACGCGGTAACATCTCAACTTTGTGAGCTTCGGCATAGCGCATGACTGCTTCTGCAACAGGGTGAGTTAGACGCTGTTCAGCAGTTGCAGCTAGTTGCAGCACTCTTAGAGAAGAGACGGCAGGATTGAGACTTTCGACACCAACAACAGCAGCTTCCCCTTGAGTGAGTGTACCAGTTTTATCAAAGATAATGGTATCTAGCTGTGCCAGTTGCTCTAGCGCTCTACCACTGCGGATTAAAACACCGCGTTTTGCTGCATGGGTAAGAGCTGCCAAAACAGTAGTTGGTACAGATACCCGAATTCCTGTAGCAAAGTCTAGAGTCAGGACACTGGCGGCTCTGGCTGGGTTGCGAGTCAGGGCAAATACTGCTACTCCTAGTAACAAAGTTGGCAATACTGTTTTTTGTGCTACTGTAGCTGCATGGTTTTCCATCCGGGTATCGTGGACAGGAGCTTGCTCCATCAACTGGAGACTTTTCCCGGCACGTGTATCATTGCCAACTCGTTCTGTCAAAATATACATGCGTCCTTCCCGTACCAAGGTAGAAGCGAAGACGTTTTGTCCCTTGGTTTTGAATACAGGTACGGATTCGCCAGTTAGTTTTTGTTCATCCAGTAGCGCTTTCCCCCGCAAGATTGTCCCGTCAACTGGGACTTGTTCTCCTGGATAGACAATGACAATATCGCCACGCTGCACTTCGTGAATGGGTATTTGTTGTTTTTCACCATCTCGTTCTACCCAGGCGAATTGTCCCAGGGAACTGAGCAAATCTAAAGTTTGCTGTGCTGAACAACGAGCTGTGCGATCGCGAATCTTTTCACCAATATCAATTAAACTCAGCATTAATGCTGGTGCGAGAAATCTACCTTGGATTGTCGTAATGGCGATCGCAATCAAATCCAAAAAGTCTATATTTAGTTTTCTCTCTAGTGTAATTCCTTTCCAAGCACGTTGAAGAACAGGCAAGGTAGCAAGAGAAATGGTTCCTACCATCAAAATCGGCGGAATGGTTAAACCCAATGGGCCACCCAGCACAGCCAAAGCAGTAGCAGCGCCAGAAAGTTGTAATCCAGGCCAAGATGTCTGTGTTTCTTTTGTGGTTTTTTGGGTTGTTGGCTTTAAAACCACAACTTCTGCTGCGGATTGAAATACATGGCCTAGATGATGGCGTAGCTTAAATTCTGAAACTGTTTTAGGGTTATAAGTAACCGCAACCGATGCAGCAGCTGGCTTGAGTCGCAAGGATGTGACTAACGCATCTGCTTCTAGCAGAACTTGGAGGCGCTGTGCGTAGTCTGGATTATGACGCAAGCGAGGTACTCGTAACCGTATTCTTCCCGGAATTGTATGGATAACAGTATAGTCTACTTTGGGAAGATGAGTGCGTGAATGTCCCTTATATTCTATAAAATGGGCTTTTCCATGCTTTTGGGTCAAATTCAGTTGTGAAACTTGACCTGCGGAGGATGGTAGACCCACCTTAACTTGTACCATTGCTTCTCTCTCATAAAAAAATATTGGTGAACAATTAGACTTCTTGCAGAAGTCGGGGTAAGGATTAATACCAATTCAAAATTCAAAATTCAGAAAATCAGATGGTATCTGAGTTTTACAGTTTGCATTTGTTGCTTGATTTTAGTGAATTGGTATAAAGGAATTGAAAAATCCTTTCCCCTTTAACCTGCAAAGAGGTTTATTGGCGACGAGAAGATGGTTTGTAGTGAGGACTAAAGTCCTTATTACAAACAGTGTCTTCAAGCCTGTATTTTGTTGAAAAATTCCTGCTTTTGGGTTCTTTGCAGTTAAGCAACTGCTACATCACTAGCAGATTGCAGCAGATTTGCTAAATGGGATATTGCAGCTTCCAAAACACTGCGATCACAATCTTTGGTATTGGCTTTCACCGCAGATTTGTAAGTGATGACTATTGATCCTGCTGCACGGTTGACTCGTTCGCCGATGACTGTTGGATCTGCTTTTAATAAAGCCTCTAAGCATTGCACATATTTGGGATCACGAGCGATCCGAGGCACGTGAAAACGAATTCTTCCCGGAATGACGTGAGCAATGCTATAAGCTACTTTGTGATCTGGCTGCTTTGCTTTGTGTTCTGTTTTCTGGGGAAGCAAAGCAGAGTCAGGGCCAGATGAAGACTCTGGCAGGATTTTTGCTGTAGATAAACAAGAACTCTGGTTTTCACCGTTATGAATTTCGGAGGATGCTTGCTTGTTTATACTTACTTGAGGCAAGTTTCTGCTAAATACAAATTTGCGTTCTGTAATTGTTGCAACTGCCATTTCCTTAACAGCAGTGGTATTAAAACATCTTGTAACCAGAGGATGGGAAGATGCAGGGAGAACTGGTAATTTCTCCTGATCTTGTTTTTGTACATTTTCTGTTTGGTTAACTATTGGGTATGAATTCGCTGGTTGTATCGTTACTGGCTGTTCTCTGCCAGATTCAATCAGATTCACTAGATGCGATCGCATCTCATAATCTGACATGACTCCAGATTTGTAGATTACCACAATAGACGCAGCAGTGATATTTATTTGCACCTTCGTAACCAAAGCCTCTGCTTTCAACAACTTTACAAGACGCTCTTGATATTTATCATCTCTGGAAATGCGAGGAACACAAAACCCGACTTGTCCTGACATTGCATAGGTAATGCTATAAGTTTCTTTTGTCAGTTCAAGTTCAGTAGACTTAATCTGTCCGCTTTGTATTTGACTAGTTTTGGAGTAGGAATTTCCTGGTTGAATCGTTACTGGCTCTTGTGCAGCAGATTGAATCAGATTAGTGAGATGCGATCGCATCTCATCATCCGACATTTCTCTAGAGTTGTAAGTCACTACCACAGATGCAGCAGTACTATTGATTTGCACATTTGTAACTGAAGCTTCTGCTTTCAGTAGCTTCCCAAGTCGTTCCAGATATCTAGAATCTCTGGAAATACGAGGTACGCACAACCCGATTTGTCCTGACATTGCATAGGTAATGCTGTAGACTTCTTGGGGTGATTTCTGCTCAGTGTGATCAGTATGCTGCGTGACTCTTACTTGGGTTTTTTTTTCTGGGGTAGATACCAGTCGTAATATCGATCCAACCATTGCTTTCCTCCCTCCTCAGTCCGGGGCTGCATTAATAGGAAAGTTCGCCATAAAGGCGAGAGCATAAGACAAAGCTGGAGCTTTGAAATTAGCCCATAAACCAGTTATCTCTGGTGTTGATTCCACTTTTGTTGTCTGGAATTTTTTTTGCTGCTGTGCTTCTGTGTGTCTTTGTGTTACCGCGTCTACTTGCGGTTGCTTAGTCGTTTGCAGTGGTGCAGTCGTCTCCTTCTGTGCTAGTTGCATCAAATCAACCCAGCGAGACGCTTTGATATTGTTCGGTTGATAGGCGATCGCCACTGATGCTGCATCACAATTGATACGTACGTTTGTAACTTGGGGATCAG
Organism: Pelatocladus maniniholoensis HA4357-MV3; assembly: GCA_019359115.1. Classification (GTDB taxonomy): domain Bacteria; phylum Cyanobacteriota; class Cyanobacteriia; order Cyanobacteriales; family Nostocaceae; genus Pelatocladus; species Pelatocladus maniniholoensis. The sequence continues at coordinate 55,722 of JAHHHW010000085.1, read as the reverse complement.
CTTCAAGCAATCTCTCCAAGCGTTTTGCGTAATTTCGGTCATGAGCTAGTTTTGGTACGCTCATCCTAATACGCCCCGGAATTGCATGAACAATGTTGTAAGTAATCTTTGCATTGTCCACATTTTTTGCTGGCAATAATTCTCGTTTGACAGTTGTAATTTGCTCCACTTTTGCTAAAGATATTTGAGGTGTCACTTGATGTTTTGTTATTGATTGCGTTGCAGAAGCTGTATTCAATTTTTTATTCTTTTTAGATCCCAATAATTGAGGTTCTATATAGTCAATCACACGTCGGGTAGCGTCTGCTGTAATCATGTATACCGGAATTGCTGCCAACCCGTTAATTCCTATCGCCCCTGTCACTCCTAACCCTGCAAATAAAGGAATAAACGAAAGTCCTTGCTCTTTCCAAAATTCTACAGATTTCCAAGCAGCGAATGGATCACTATTATTTTCTGAATCACAGACAGCTTGATATTGCTGAATGCCAAACTCTTGCAGTATTGCCAACATCTGTGGCAAAGACAGCCTAGTTTCATCAAATTTAACCAGCAAACTGCTGGTTTTATTATTAGTCGTAACTTCCGTTACACCGTGATGCTGCCGTAATTGCCGGGATAAACTTTCTAGTATCGAGTTATGACTGACGTCAGTGGCACGGATTCGCACGCGGCCTTGAGTTACATGAGTAATTTTGAGCTTGCCAAGCATTGATTGTGCTGTTGACCGTGTAGATACTTCACCCTTATGGTTATGAACTTCATCGCTTTGCTGATGAGCAAAGATTAAGCCAGAAGATGGTTGCAGCGGTTGACTTAACCCCTCGCGACTACTAATAGTTTTTGTCATTTACCCAATAGCTACCTCAAAGCCAAAAGGTTAACATCAAATTAAATTTAACTTAAAATTCCGCCTTTTGTATAGCTCTTTAGAATTATTTTTTGTCAAATATTATTAATTACTAATTTTTGGTATTCCTGATCCGTAACAATATCTAAGTTGCTTTCTAAGCGGTCTAAAAACACTATACCATCAAAATGATCATATTCGTGTTGAAAAATACGAGCCACAAAATTAGTTAACCATTGTCTTTGTATCTTGCCATTTCTGTCTGTGTATTCAACTTCTACTGATTCATACCTTGGTACTAGACCCCTGATCCCAGGAATGCTTAAGCAACCTTCCCAATCTTTACTCACAGTACTAGAATGAGCAATGATCCGGGGATTAATCATAGCTGTGGGTTCCATCTGTGGAGCATGAGGATACCTGGGATTAGGGCGTGACGCCACAATCATGACACAATATGGTTGAGCAACCTGAGAAGCAGCAATACCTACACCGTTAGCTTCACAAACTGTAACAATTAAATTGTCAACCAGCTGCTGAATGGCTTGGTCTTGGATATTTTCAACTTCAGCTGCTTTTTTACGAAGTATAGGATGACCTAATTGAATAATTGAGAGCATTTCGCTCATCATTTAAACTCCCATATGAAATCTTTTCATTCATAATTTTATAGACTTTCACGCTGAACAGGCAAAGCAGCAGGTCGAACTGCAACTTGCAAATTGCGTCCATCGCGTTGTACTTCTAATTGCAACGGGACTCCTATTTTACTGTTTTCTACTAATTTTTGCACTTGTTCAACCTCATTCACAGACTGGTTATTGATACTTTGAATCACATCACCTTCTCGTAGTCCAGCATTGGCTGCGGGAGAGCGTCTGATCACATCAATCAATAAAACCCCTTTATCTGTATTGATATTAATACCTAATTTCCCGATTCTTTCTTTAATTTCGGGTGTCAGCGTCACCATCTGAATACCCAAATAGGGATGATCTACTTTTCCATTAGTGATTAATTCTTTAGCGATTCTTTGAGCAGTGCTAATGGGAATAGCAAAACCTAATCCTTGAGCGCCACGAATGATAGCGGTGTTCATACCAATGACTTCTCCACGACTATTCAGTAAAGGTCCACCAGAGTTACCAGGATTAATCGCAGCGTCAGTTTGAATATAATCAACACGTTTATCGCTAGCCCCGATCGCACTACCAGAACGTCCTGTAGCACTGATAATTCCAGAAGTGACAGTATTGTCTAAACCCAAAGGATTACCAATCGCAATTACTGCTTCTCCTGGCTGCAAACTCTCAGAATTACCCAAAGCTATAGTTGGCAAATCTTTCGTATCAATCGTCACTACAGCAACGTCAGTAACTGGATCTTCCCCTATGACTCGTCCATCAAAAGTACGACCATCTTTTAATCTTACCGTTACCGTATCAGTACCATTAACAACATGAGAATTGGTCAAAATTTGACCATTGGCACTGATAATAAAACCAGAACCACTACCCCGCTCGACTCTCTGTCGAGGCTGTGGTTCATCTCCAAAAAATCGCCGGAAAAATGGATCGCCGAAGTCATCCGATCTTGATGATGTTATTGTTCTAGCAGAATCAATGCGAACCACAGATGGCCCTACCTTTTGCACCACATTCACCACAAAGTTAGGATCTCCAGATGATTGCAAAATCGCAGGAGGAGCAGGAACAGGGGCGCTAATCGGGTTTGGCACTTGAGAATTAGGTGTTTGATTTCTCGGTATGTTTACGTTACGATTACAACCAGTTATAGATATAAATGCTACGCTAGCTACAAACAGGAACCGCATATAAGACGCAAAGACATGGGGACGAACTGACGCGGGGACGAACTGACGCGAGGACGCGGAGAATTTATTAAACACACTCTCCGCATCCCCGTGTCTAACAATCTCCACCTGTTGTGAAACTTTATTTGTTAACTTACTTAACTCACAATACTGCTCGGTTAAGGATTTTTCGCTGCGATTTTGGGAATCTAGAGACCGTAAATTTCGCTTCTCTACAGAGATTTTAGGTTGGTCGATTTTCTTAACCGAGTAGTATTGACTTAACTCAGTATTAAGATTTCTCTGTTGCAAATTCTTGTCTGCATTCTTCATCCGTGCTTACTTCTCCATCTGAATCTGTGAGTGATAGGATATTGCCTACTGGGGGAATCTAAACATTAAATTAGTGAACAGTTATCAAATTTATGGTGTGAACTCAACAATTTTAGATTTTGGATTGACCCTGCTAACTGATAACTGATCACTGATAACTGTTAGATTGGTGCTTGCTTATATTATTGTGACGGTTAGCAGCAAAGGTGGTAAATAATGGCAATTCCCATAGATAGTCTGTGGAGTCAGGTTTTGGAACGCTTGCAGCTAGAACTATCCCGTCCCACCTTTGAAACTTGGATCAGAACTGCTAGCGCTGAACGATTAGAAAATAACTATTTAGTAATTTGTACTCCCAACCCCTTTGCTCGTAATTGGCTGCAAAAATACTACATTAAGACAATTGCTGATGTTGTTCAGGATATTCTGGGTTATCCTGTGGTAATTTATATTACTGTTGCTCAAGGTGATGATGTGTCTCAGTTTACAGACAAAGAAGCATCTTTATCATTACCATTTCAGAGTAATATTGCCGAAAATGCTGTCAAAAATCGGCTGAAAACGACTGAACTCAATCCCAAATATGCCTTTTCACGATTTGTAGTCGGAGCCAATAATCGTATGGCTCATGCTGCTGCTTTGGCGGTTGCTGAATCACCTGGTAGAGAATTTAATCCCTTGTTTTTGTGCGGTGGTGTGGGTTTAGGTAAAACTCATCTCATGCAGGCGATCGGACATTATCGCTTAGAAATTTGCCCAGATTCAAAAATATTCTATGTTTCTACCGAACAGTTTACAAATGATTTAATCACTGCTATTCGCAAAGACAGTATGCAAAGTTTTCGCGAACACTACCGAGCAGCAGATTTGATTTTAGTTGATGATATTCAGTTTATTGAGGGTAAAGAATATACCCAAGAAGAATTTTTTCATACATTTAATACCTTACATGAAGCTGGCAAACAAGTTGTGATTGCTTCTGATCGCCCTCCTAATCAAATTCCTCGGCTGCAAGAACGTCTCAGTTCTCGGTTTGCAATGGGCTTGATAGCTGATATTCAACCGCCAGATTTAGAAACTAGAATGGCTATTCTGCAAAAAAAAGCCGAGTATGAAAATATCAGTCTACCAGAGGATGTAATTGAATATATTGCCTCTAATTACACCTCAAATATTCGAGAATTGGAAGGAGCATTTATTCGGGCGCTAGCATATGTTTCCATTTGGGGTTTATCGATGACGGTAGAAAATGTTGCACCAGTTTTGGAACCTCCTACTCAAAAAGTAGAAGCAACCCCAGAAACAATTTTGACTATCATTGCTGATGAGTTTAATGTTACCATTGAAGACCTTAAAAGCAACTCACGACGGCGAGAAATTAGTTGGTCTCGTCAGATAGGAATGTATCTAATGCGGCAGCACACGGATTTAAGTTTGCCTAGAATAGGAGAGGAATTTGGTGGGAAAGACCACACAACAGTTATGTACAGTTGTGAGAAAATTATTCAATTAAAAGAAACAGATAAAAACTTGGCACAAACACTACGCCAACTGAGCGATCGCATTAATCTGACAAGCCGCCCCAAGTAGGATATCGGGTGTCGGGGATGGGGGACAAGGGGGGTAATTAACAATAGACAATAAAGTATTAATTAATAACTAAAATTATTAAGTAAACTATAAAAAAGTATTAAGAATAAATTAGATTGTGGAAAAATCATAAAGATTCTGTGGAAAACTCATAAAGATTCTGTGGAAAACTCTGGTGAGCATAATTACCCTGTGGAAAAAGTTCCCAGTTTTTCCACAAGTTTTCCACAATAATCCCCAATCCCCAATCCCCAATCCTTGCCCAAGGGTGCTACCATATCCAAGCACACCAGCTAACCCTGATCATGAAACTCGTTTGTAATCAAAGCGATCTCAGTACTCACCTTTCACTAACCAGCCGTGCTGTTCCTTCTCGTCCTACTCATCCAGTTCTGGCGAATGTGCTGTTGCAGGCTGATGCTGAAACAAATCAAGTTAGCCTAACAGCGTTTGATTTGAGTTTGGGTATACGGACGAGTTTCGGTGCTGAGGTTTTACAACCAGGGGCGATCGCTCTACCTGCGAAATTACTCAATGATATAGTTTCTCGTTTATCAGAGGGAGAAATTACTCTGGACGATGAATCATCTTCTACAGCCGAGAACTTACCAGACTATAGCGGTTTAATTGTCACACTCACACCTAAGAGCGGACGTTATCAGGTGCGAGCAATGGGAGGCGAAGAGTTTCCAGAATTACCCGTAATTGAAAATGCTCAACCTATGCAGTTCAGTGCGACTACACTAATTGAGGGTTTGCGGGGTTCATTATTTGCTACTAGTGCAGATGAAACCAAGCAAGTACTAACTGGTGTACATTTGACAGTTAAGCAAGATACCCTAGAATTCGCCGCTACTGATGGACATCGCCTCGCAGTCGTAGAAACTACAAATGAGAGTCCAGATGCTAGTAGTGAAGATAGTTTAGAGGTGACAGTACCAGCAAGAGCCTTGCGTGAACTAGAGCGGATGTTGGCTCATAATTCTGAATCTGAAGAACCTGTGGCTTTATATTTTGATCAAGGTCAAGTTGTATTTGAATGGCAGCATCAACGCTTAACTAGCCGTACTTTAGAAGGTCAGTATCCTGCTTACCGTCTACTTATTCCTAAACAATTTCAAAGAGAATTGACATTAGAAAGAAAGCAATTATTGAGTAGTTTGGAACGAATTGCTGTACTCGCAGACCAAAAGAATAACTTGGTGAAAGTCAGCGTTAATGGCGATGCTCAAGAAATTACCTTATCTGTGGAATCTCAGGATGTGGGTAGTGCAATGGAATCAATGCCAGCCCACATATTAGGAGAAGATATAGATATTGCTTTTAATATTAAATATTTAATGGAAGGCTTAAAAGCTTTGCCAGCTTCCGAAATTTTGATGCAGATGAATACAGAACTCACCCCAGTGATTTTTACTCCTTTGGGCGGTTTAAAAATGACTTATTTAGCTATGCCTGTACAGTTGCGTAATTAAATGTATCTTAGCTTTCATTTGTCTTTGACGGGGTAACTACCTAGTTATTTTCTTTGTTCTAGGAAACTACAGTATTCCGAAATTATTCGCTCCAGACAAGCTCCCCGACTTCGCATGAGTGTCGAGGATATAAGCTCTGCGATTCTCATAAATTAGGATTGTTATAAATATCTTGCCTACATCAACAGAATTTTATTTAATGCAAATATGTAAATAAAAAGACCTTAGTAAGGTTATAAATATGAAGTATTTTTACAGTCTTTCATCTGTATTGATAGGCGCGTCTATTGTGTTGACGCAATCACACATCGCAGTTGCTCTATCTTCTCAAGACATAGAAAACATAGGTAAAGAGATTACAGTACAGATTGTGGATGATCAAATTCCTCCCGCTACAGGTTCGGGAGTGATTATTAGACGTTCCGGTGACAGTTATACAGTCTTAACTGCTTATCACGTAGTCAAAGAGAGTAAAAAATATCAAGTAATTACACCAGATCAACAAAATTATGCAGTTAGCAATGTCAAACACTTGCAAGGATTAGACTTGGCAATTGTCGAGTTTAGTAGTAGCAGACCTTACAATGTTGCCAAAATCGGTAACTCTGATCAAGCAACAGCAACCACAACTGTATATGTAGGTGGATTTCCAGCCAAAACAGCAGCTATTTCTAATCCTTACTTTTCTTTCAACAAGGGACAGATAAATGCTAACGGTGCAGCCCAGCGTGATGGTTATAACTTAATATATGAAAATAAGACTCTCAATGGGATGAGTGGTGGCCCTGTACTGAATGAAAAAGGGGAATTGGTAGGTGTTCATGGTAGGGCTGATGAGCAAGAAGTTGGTATAGGTACAACCATCAATGTTGCTTTGCAAAAAATGGTAGCTGTTGGGATCGATGTAGGCGGGCGTTCATACACTAGAAATAATACTACTCCGACTGCGCCGAAAGCAGATGACTTTTTTATCAAAGCTTATGATAGTTATCGCAATAAAGACTATCAAGGAGCGATCGCCAATTATACTGAAGCAATTCGTCTCAATCCTAAATATGCTAATGCCTACTATAACCGGGGTATAGCCCGCTCTGATAGTGGAGATAAACAAGGAGCGATCGCTGACTATACTCAAACTGTGAAGATCAACCCCAGACATGACGATGCTTACTACAATCGGGGTTTAATCTACTATGAATTGCAACAATACCAAGCGGCGATCGCTGATTATAACCAGTCACTCAAAATTAAGCCCAACGCAGAAGATGCTTACCTGAACCGAGGTTTAGCACGCTATCAATTGAAAGATACACAAGGGGCGATGGCGGATTATAATCAAGCCCTCAAGATTAATCCTAACTATGACAAAGCCTACTATAATCGGGGTTTAGCTCGCTCTGCATCCGGTGATCAAAAAGGAGCGATCGCTGACTATAATCAAGCGATCAAGCTCAATCCCAATTATGACAAAGCCTACTACAATCGTGGCTTAACCCGCTATGAATTAGGAGACAGACAAGGGGAGATTGATGATTACAACCAAGCAATCAGGATTAATCCTAACTATGCTCTTGCCTACTACAATCGGGGAGTAGCTCTTTCTGAAAAGGGAGACACTAAAAAAGCGCTGGATGATTTCAATCAAACTATCAAGCTCAAACCCGATTATACCGACGCCTATATTTATCGGGGTTTAACCCTTTATGATTTGGGAGATAAACAAGGAGCATTAAATAACTTTAATCAGGCGATCAAGCTTAATCCCAACTATGACAAAGCTTACTACAACCGGGGATTAACCCGTTATGAATTAGGAGACAAACAAGGGGCTATAACTGATTACAATCAAGCTCTCAAGATAAATCCTAAATATGCCAATGCTTATCTTAACCGGGGTTTAACTCGCTCTGATTTGGGAGATAAACAAGGAGCGATCGCTGACTATAATCAGGCAATCAACTATAAACCAGGCTATGACAAAGCTTATTATAACAGGGGTATAGCCTACTTTGACTCGAAAAATTTGCAACAGGCACTTGCTGATTTTAATCAAGCCATCAAAATTAATTCTCAATATGCCAATGCTTACTACAATAGAGCGCTAACACGTCGTGATTTAGGAGATAAAAAAGGCGCTCTTGCTGATTTTAAACAAGCCGCAGAGCTTTATCGGCAACAAAACAATAATAATTATTACGAGGATACACTCATTCAGATTAGAAAACTAGAACAGTAAAAAGGGAATGCGGGGAAAGGGGAAAGGGGAAGTAGGAAAACCAACTACCCTTATTGACCCATAACCAATCACTAAAAATCGCTCCTCTATCAAAGGAGCGATTTTTGTAGATATCAAGGTTGGTCTAGACCCATAATCATTAAAAAGCAAATTTTATCTTGGAATTAGCAAAGTTCAACCCTCTGCCGTTCACTTTTTTTACACCACTATTTGAAAAGTTGACTGTAAAGGGGTCTGAGTTTCATTTTACCTTGATTGATGTATAAAAAATTATAGAACTTGTGCTTCTACTAGTTAACTGATCTCAGATCAGTAGTAGAAAGCTAATGTATCATAACTTTTGCTTTTGTATGTTCAGAAGTACAGCTAGCTACTTCGTCTTTAAGAGTCACAGATTTAGTGATATCTGAAATTAAGGCTGGGGTAGCATCTGGTAAGCTCCAAACATCTTCCAATTTTTCCCAAGAGGGAGCAAATGGTGGTAGAGCAAAGGAACAAGCTTTCCAAGAAGCTTGTACTGGCGCTCCCAACTGTTGACACATACCACCACGACGCCCTTCTGGTTGGTAATAACGACAATATTTGCAGGCAGAAGTTAAGTATTTAATGTTTTTCATATATTATGGTGCCTTCTAAGGCTTGTTGACATAATCTAATTTTGCATACACTTATTAATGCTGTTTTGTACCAAAAAGCATATTTATATATGGGTTATAGCGATCCCCAAGAAGGATATTGCTTTAGATTTTTTTTATCTTCGTGTTATGTTTGTCAACTATTTTGTTAACAATACGACACACAACCAAATAAATTGAAATAGGTCTGATTTTAGATAAAACAGGTTGGGGATCAAGGGTAAAATAAAAGTTATTGAGGTGTTAAGACTTTTAATTTAGTACCAGAATATAGTGTAAGATGATTTTTTATATATTCTGGCATAGTAGATAAATAGAAAAGGTAGCATACATAACCGTACTTTCTTGATTTTATTTAATCTTCGCTTTTTTAATTTATTTACTGACCACTCTGAATTTGCTAAAAAATGGTGTAATGACTATGTAGAGTTTATACTTACCAGTGAAAGCTATTTCTGGTAACGACTTTCTTCTTATTGGTGAAATTTGTCTAGTATGCGCCATGTGAGGGGTTTGTTTCAATTCAACTTGTGAAGTTTTGCGTAATTAAAGCTGTTTGTACTGTAGTAGTCCTTTGAATGCTTACGTAGATTTTACGACTACTACATATTGATGTGACGTATTAAATCAGTACAAGCCTTACGCAATCAATAAACGAGGTTGATATGACAGAAGACCGCAGTGCCAAAGTCGGAGGGAGTGCTGACAGCAGTGCGATCATTACTGGCGATCGCAACACTGCTACTATCACTATCATCAACTACAATTACCGTGAAAATACAACGGTAGTACCTATTGAATCTACGGTTGCTACGGACGAAACCCTTCCCTGTCCCTATCGCGGTTTGTTTCCCTTTGGTCCCAATGATGCGGAGTTTTTCTTTGGACGTGAGGTATTTGTAGAAGAACTATTCGCGGCGACTCAAAACCGTAATTTTATACCTGTGTTGGGTGCGTCGGGAAGCGGTAAATCTTCCGTGGTGTTGGCGGGATTAGTGCCAAAGCTGCAAAAAGCAGGTTACTGGAAGTTTACCCATTTTCGTCCCGGTTCAGAACCATTCCAAGCTCTGGCTGAGTCGCTGGTTCCCCTTTACGAGCCGGATAAAAATGCTACTGAGCAAATGTTTCAAGCTCGTCAGTTAGCTGAATACTTTGCTAATGGTTCCGTTCCTCTTCAAGATGTTTTCTCCAAAATTCAACGGAATTATCCCAATCATCGGGTTTTGTTGATTGCCGACCAGTTTGAAGAACTTTATACTTTGTGTGCGGATCAAAAAACTCGCCATAGTTTTTTAGATATCTTATTAGCCTGCTTTCAATCTTCCCCAGGCAAGACTAATGTGCTAGTTGCAACCATGCGGGCAGATTTCTTAGGCAATGCTCTATCATATCCCCCTTTTGGAGATGTATTAAAAGCTGATATTAAGCTCAGGTCGATGAATCATAATGAACTTTCACAAGTGATTGCAAAACCTGCTGAAAAGTTGGGGGTAACATTTGAAGGCGGACTGGTGGAACGCATTTTGGATGATGTGCAAGATGAACCAGGAAATTTACCTCTTTTGGAGTTTGCGTTAACCCAATTGTGGAAGCAGCGCCAGGGTAAACAGTTAACTCATACAGCTTATCAGCACATAGGTAAAGTACAAGGTGCGTTGGCTCGTCATGCAGATCAGAATTATGGTAAGTATAGTACAGCCCAGAAAGAACAGGTACGGCGGATTTTCATCCAATTAGTGCAACCGGGTGAAGACAGACAAGATACGCGACGAGTGGCGACGAAAGCCGAATTGGGTGAAGAACGCTGGAAATTGGTGACACAGTTAGCGGATGATCGATTAGTCGTCACCAGTCAAAATGCTGCTAACCAAGAAACTGTGGAAGTTGTTCATGAAGCGTTGATTCGTAATTGGGAAGAACTGCGACAATGGATGAATGCAGACCGTAGCTTTCGCGCTTGGCAAGAAAGGCTGCGGTTCGCAATGCTTCAATGGCAAAAAATGCAACGGGATGAAGGGGCATTGTTGCGGGGTGCAGTGTTAAAAGAAGCCGAAGAAAAGCTGGAACAACGCCGAGAAGAACTGAGCAAAGGGGAGCAAGAATTTATTCAAGCTAGCGTAGCACTACGTCAAGGTGGTAAGCAGCGAATTTACTTGAGTTTGGGGGGGATTGGGAGTATCCTCTTACTGGCGCTGGGGTTTTGGGGTTGGTTGAATTATACAAGTCCGGGGCAATTGACTCAAATTCGCTGGAACTTGACTGATGTGAGTCAGCGGACGGGTCCTGAGTATCAATCAAAAGCGGCTGTCGCCTTTGCTAAGGATGAAAATTCTGCTCAAGCCGCTCCCTTGCTCGAAAAAGCACTCGCCTCTGCCAACCAGATTCAGGATTCCGAAGACAAAGCCAATGCCTTAAGTGCCATTGCCCAAGCCATTGGCAAGCTCAACCAATCCGAAAAAGCCGCTCCCTTGCTCGAAAAAGCACTCGCCTCTGCCAACCAGATGGAGAATTCCAGTTACAAAGCGTATGCCTTAATAGCCATTGCCCAAGCCTATGGAGAAGCTCAACAACCCGAAAAAGCCGCTGATTTGCTCGAAAAAGCACTCGCTTCTGCCAACCAGATGGAGAATTCCGAAGACAAAGGCCATGCCTTAAGTGCCATTGCCCAAGCCATTGGCAAGCTTAACCAATCCGAAAAAGCCGCTGATTTGCTCGAAAAAGCACTCGACTCTGCCAACCAGATTCAGGATTTCCGTGGCAAAGCGTATGCCTTGAGAGCCATTGCCCAAGCCATTGGCAAGCTCAACCAACCAGAAATTGCCGCTGATTTGCTCGAAAAAGCACTCGCTGCCAACCAGATTCAGGATTCCGAAGACAAAGCAAGAGGCTCAAGAGCCAGTGCCCAAGCCTTTGCCTTAATAGCCATTGCCCAAGCCTATGGAGAAGCTCAACAACCAGAAATTGCCGCTGATTTGCTCGAAAAAGCACTCGCTGCCAACGAGATTCAGGATTCCTTTTACAAACCAAGAGTTTTAAGAGCCATTGCCCAAGCCTATGGCAAGCTCAACCAACCCGAAAAAGCTGCTGATTTGCTTGAGGGAGAGATCGCCTCTGCCAACGAGATTCAGAATTCCGATGACAAAGCCTATGCCTTAAGTCTCATTGCCCAAGCCATTGGAGAGCTACAACAACCCCAAACAGCTGCTCCCTTGCTCGAAAAAGCACTCGACTCTGCCAACCAGATTCAGGATTCCGATGACAAACCAAGAGTTTTAAGAGCCATTGCCCAAGCCATTGGAGAGCTACAACAACCCCAAACAGCTGCTCCCTTGCTCGAAAAAGCACTCGCCTCTGCCAACCAGATTCAGAATTCCGATAACAAAGCCAGTGCCTTTATTACCATTGCCCAAGCCATTGGAGAGTTACAACAACCCGAAACAGCTGCTCCCTTGCTCAAGCAAGTGATCGCCTCTGCCAACCAGATTCAGGATTCCCGTTACAAAGTTTATGCTTTAAGAGCCATTGCCCAAGCCTATGGAGAAGCTCAACAACCCGAAAAAGCTGCTCCCTTGCTCAAGCAAGTGATCGCCTCTGCCAACCAGATTCAGGATTCCGAAGACAAAGCCTATGCTTTAAGAGTCATTGCCGAAGGCATTGGCAAGCTCAAGCAACCGGAAAAAGCCGCTCCCTTGCTCGAAAAAGCGATCGCCTCTGCCAACCAGATTCAGGATTCCGATGGCAGAAGATCCACAGCCTTAAGAGACATTGCCGAAGCCGCAGCGGACTTGAAAAACTGGGGACAGGCACTGAAAGCTACGCAACAATGCCCCAGTGACGATTGTCAGGTGGAATTGCTGGCGAAGGTTTTAACGGTTCATGCCGAGCAGCAGCATCGTGAGTTGAAGGAGGGGAGAACGAGGAGGAGGAGGAGTAAATCATTCGTAGTCTCAACAAGTCGGGTTTCGACTTCGCTCAACCCTCAACCGTCGAGAGTTGAGCGAAGTCGAAACTCGGTTTATTGGTAGAAACCTTGAAAATGGTGCGTTGCGCGACAACACACCCTACTGGACTAGCTTAATGTTTGCAACCAAGAAACACCAAAGCCAGATGTGGGTATCTAGTAAAAGTTTCACTGAACAAGGCAAAAGTAAAAAGTTAAAAGGCACTCATAAAGAAAAAGGAAAATGGTTTGATAGCGTAGCGTGGCGTTAGCCATAGCCCCCAACTTCGGTTATGGAACGAAATAAAAACATTTATTTCAAGCGGAAAGTGCCGCGAGAAATAAGACGTTCATTACAAATCCCCTCAATTTATTTATGGGGATTATCTTTTTACTTTTTACTTCTTACTTTTTACTTTTTACTTCTTAATGAAGCACTTCCCAAGTCCTAAGGGAAACTGCTGGAGTTATTAAATCTCCAAAAATTTCTCCGCTTCCTTTCATTGCTCCAAAATTTGCACGTTTAGGTTGAATTGTCGCAGGAGATATAATTACTAATGGTTTGCCTTCATGGGTAACAGTTAAGGGTGTTTTAGTACGTTGTACTTCTGTTAATAGTTTTTGGAGATTTTCAGGTAATTCGTTGGTACTAATTTGTTGCATTTTGGGTCTAATAGCTTAGTTTATCTTTTTTATCCCCTTTCTATCTGTATGGTACTGCAAAAATCCTCTCCTTAATTTCCTGCAACACATCACCATATCAAAATCAAATAACACTGTGAAAAAAATCCTCATCCTCTCCGCCAACCCTAAAAACACAATTAATCTGCGCTTAGATGAGGAGGTGCGGGAAATCAAAAACACACTGCAACTCTCTCCAAATCGAGAGGAATTTCAAATCATCACTGAATCTGCGGTACGAGTGGATGATTTAACCCGCTTTTTGTCTCACCATCAACCAACAATTGTTCACTTTTCTGGACATGGCTCTGGTACTGATAGATTAGCTTTGGAAGATAATTCTGGACACGTGCAACTTGTCAGTACCCAAGCCCTGGCAAAGCTATTTGATTTGTTTGAGTCACAAGTTGAGTGTGTTTTACTCAACGCCTGCTACAGCGAAGAACAAGCTACAGCAATTCATCAATACATTGATTGCGTGGTGGGGATGAATCAGGCGATTGGAGATAGAGCGGCGATTAAGTTTAGCGTCGGATTTTATACTGCCTTAGCAGCACTCAGGAATTATGAGGATTGTTTTCAAATGGGTTGTACCTCCATTGATTTGCAAGGAATTCCAGAATATTTAACCCCAACAATCAAAATGAGGCGACGGCGTTATCAGACAGTACAGGCAACAAATCCAGCCAAATTTGACAAAGATAATGGTGTGAATCATGACAATAAAAGCGGACAAAACCGTTCAGTTTCTATTGGGGGTAATGCCACTGGTAGCGCAATTATCACGGGAGATAGTAGCACTGCAAACGTCAATTTTCAACAAGTCAGTTTACCTGCACCTGCAAGCGTCAACATACAAGCAGAACTCAATGCCTTACGTGAAATATTAGCGAAGTTAGAAAGCTCAGACCGTCGTAAAATTGACAATGCCTTTGCTGATGCACAGGAGGAGTTAAATAAGTTACAGCCAGATAAAGATGAAATAGGTGATGCATTAAACCGAGCCTTGAAATATGCCAAGAAAGCTGAAGGGTTTGCCGATGCGATCGCCAAACTTCAGCCACATCTCACAAAAATTACTGCATGGCTAGGTGCTAATTGGCACGATTTGTTAAATTTGGTGAATTTAACAATTTAATTTTTAACGAGAAAACTTTTTAGCAGCACATAAACAACAAACACCCCAACGCTGGAGTTCACCGGGGGGTGTGGGACATTCACACTGAGGACAAAGGGGTAAATGGTGCGATCGCGTTTGTATTGTCACTGCCCAATCTGCAAAAGTTGTATTAGCATCACCAGCACTGGAGTTGACATGATTTTCTGTAGCGATTTGTTTACCAAGGTAACTTGGATGCTGGGGATTTACAGATGAGTTTGGTTGATTAGCAACTTGTTTGCTAGAGTGCCACTCAGCAGTCGAAAAGCGAATATCCACTAAAGGATTAGGAAGTAGTGCATTTAATTTTACAAGTAGCCTTTGACGTTCAAAAGTCAAGTTTTGCGCCCAAGCAGCACTAGAAGTTGCCACCCACAACACGTTACGCTGAATTGACAATGGACGAGTATGGGCTGCTACTGCTGTTCCTACAACTTCAGACCAACATTTAAGCAAACGTTGAAATGGTTGCTCTTGTAGCTTGGTCTCTAGTTGGAGAACATTTAAGATATCATTAACAGATTTCAACGACATCCTAGTTTATGAGCGTCACAATTAAATTTGGTTGATGCATCACATCAAAATATATGTAAATGTACGATAGTGTTGGTACACAGATATTTTTAATGAAACGATTGGCGATCGCACTTGGCTTTTTTAGTTTACCTTTTGATTAATCTGGCAGTCTAGGTTTGAGGCAGATAGGCAATGAGTCAAAACCCTGTGGTAGATTCGGGTGCAAAATCCTCCAAAACACCTGAGTTAAAGCCAGTACTTGCAGCAGCACTGGCGAGTTTAGAAGTACAACTGGATCAAGAGTTGGCACGTTATCGACGTACACGATTTACATACAAGACACTTAGTCAAACTCGTATGGGTAGTCCCATCAGTAGTAAATTTCAACAGATAATTGCCACTTCTACAACTGAAGTTAAAACCCCATCACCAGTCACCAACTGTAGTGAGGAAATATCCTTACCACAGTTTTCCACCACCGCAACACAAACATCTGAACCAGACACCCAAGAACAAGTACAAGTACCAAGACCAGTCAAGGAAGAATCTACACAGCAACAGCGCACTTCCACTATTCACTCTGCACCTGTACCAAATTCCGCTAGTATTGTGCCTGCGTTAATTAAAACAGATGAGAGTGAGAATATCGTCAAAGCAGACGACATTCCCAAACCACCTAATGACTATTTAGAATCGTCAGAAGCACTGCTGCGAAGTTTAACAGAAGAACAATCACCAACCCAGAAGCGTAAGAATTCTCATGACAGTCTGCTCTCACCTTTGGGTATAGGCTCAATGCTACTGCTGTTGATGGCAAGTCTTAGCCTTAGTTATGCAGTATTTAATCTGAAAAGTTTGCCGAGTTTGAGTTTCGGTGGTTTATTTAAAAAAAATACCCCGAATCACCAACCACCAACAAACAACCAACCAAAAATTACCGCAGTCGCACAACCAGAACTTACACCCATCCCTAAAATTCCCAATCTAGAAACTAGCGAATTTCCTGAAGTTAAAAATCCCGATGATGTTGTTGGTTTAACACCAAAACCCAAGCCAACACTTGTAAAAGAATCTAGTCAAGTTACTCAAAATCCGACAATAGCACCTGAGACGACTACAGAAGCACAACCAACATTCTCGCCGATCGCATCACCAACTGTTGCTGCTGGTGTGATTCCTACCACGCCAAAACCAACACCAAGTCTACAAAATATCGATGATCCAGGAATAAAACCATCGACGGATGGATTTTTTCACATCATTATAAATAATAAAGATGAAAAAAGCTTCGCCACAGTCAGGCAAGTAGTTCCTGATGCTTATTTATCAAAAGATAAAAAATTAATTTATCTGGGAGCTTTCAAAACTAAAGAACAAGTCAAAAAACAGATGCAATTTTTACAAAGTCAGGGAATTACAGCCAAAGTCGAGTAGCTAATAAGCTTTGGTTCCCAGAAAAGAATCATTTCGGCGAACCCAGAAATCATTTCGGCGAACCCAAAAATCATTTCGGCGAACCCAAAAATCATTTCGGCGAACCCAAAAATCATTTCGGCGAACCCAAAAATCATTTCGGCGAACCCAGAAATCATTTCGGCGAACCCAAAAATCATTTCGGCGAACCCAAAAATCATTTCGGCGAACCCAGAAATCATTTCGGTGAACCCAGAAATCATTTCGGCGAACCCAAAAATCATTTCGGTGAACCCAGAAATCATTTCGGCGAACCCAGAAACTAATACCAATTTGATAAAAGAATGCGACAGATGGACTTACAGAACTCTTATGCACCAAAGAGTTTCCTAATCCAAAATCTAAAATCCAAAATCCTGTTAGAAGTTGACTACATCCATACTTCTGCAAGAAGTCTATTCAGGATAGGGTGTAGGAGAATAGGGGAAAGGTAAGTAAAAGTAAAAATAAAAAAAATATTAATTATTTATTTTTACTTTTTGCTTATGTGGCTTTTGAACTACCCTTAAAACGTAGATGGAGGGCGAGATGGGACTAATGGATCGGATTGGGCGGGTAATTCGTGCTAACATCAACAGTCTGATTGGGTCTACGGAAGATCCAGAAAAAATTCTGGAAAAAACCGTTTTGGAAATGCAGGATAATTTGGTACAACTGCGACAGGCGATCGCCGCCGCGATCGCTAGCCAAAAACGTACAGAACGCCAAGCAGCGCAAGCCCAATCCGCAAGTGAAGAATGGTATCGTCGCGCCCAATTAGCATTACAACAAGGTAACGAAGTTCTAGCACGCGAAGCCCTCACGAAGCGCCGTGCTTACGAAGAAACAGCTACAGGGCTTTATAATCAAGTAGAAGAGCAAAGTAGCGTTGTTGCTCGGCTCAAAAAAGATATGCGATCGCTAGAGCTAAAGATTACCGAACTTAAAACTAAAAAAGATATGTATATTGCTCGCGCTCGTTCTGCTGAAGCTAGCGTGAAACTTCAAGATTTGCTAGAAGGCGTTTCTGGTACAAGCAGCTTGAGTGCTTTTGAGCGCATGGAAGAAAAAGTTCTCCAATTAGAAGCCCAAAAAGAAGCAATTGCTGTTACGGGAACAGATGAATTGGAAAAACGATTTGCAGCCCTTGAATCTGAAGTAGATACCGAACTGTCACAGATGAAAGCAAAATTACCTAGTAGTACGGTAAATACACAATCAACACCACAGCAATTACCCCAAAGTGAGAATTAAGCACGATTGGGCAATTTGTAAGTTAAAAGCATATCTTAAGAATAAGGGTTTATCAAGGATGAAGGATGAAAGGGAAAAGACTAAGGGTGAAGGGTGAAGGGTTAAGAGGGAAGGGGAATGAGAACTGAATTAGTCTGAAAAGATTAAATTTAAATAAGTAGTTTTCATGAACTGCGTACGAATAAAAATATGACTCTGAAGATTTCTACCCTAATCCCCCAATCCCCGTACTCTATGAGAAGCCGCTGACGCGTCTACGCGTAAGCGTCTCCGTAAGGAGAATCCCCGATCCCTATTTTCAAGTCAAACTAATTGCCAAAGTCGCGCGTAAATCTTTCAAAGGAAAAACAAAATTATGGGATTATTTGATCGTATTAGGCGAGTAGTCGGCGCCAACCTCAATGATTTAGTCAGTAAAGCCGAAGATCCTGAAAAAATGCTGGAACAAGCAATCCTGGAAATGCAGGAAGACTTAGTTCAGCTGCGCCAGGGAGTAGCTCAAGCGATCGCGGCTCAAAAACGCACTGAGAAACAGTACAATGAAGCTCAAAATGAAATCAATAAGTGGCAACGCAATGCCCAACTTGCACTGCAAAAAGGTGACGAAAATCTAGCACGCCAAGCTCTAGAGCGCAAAAAGACTTTTACCGACTCAGGAACTGCTCTCAAAGCCAGCTTAGAGCAGCAAACAGCTCAAGTTGACAATCTCAAGCGTAACCTTATCCAGCTCGAAAGCAAAATTTCCGAAGCTAAGACTAAAAAAGAAATGCTTAAAGCTCGGATCACTGCTGCTAAAGCTCAAGAGCAACTCGAAGGTATGGTGCGAGGTATGAATACTTCCTCCGCTATGGCAGCTTTTGAGCGCATGGAAGAAAAAGTCTTGATGCAAGAAGCCCGCGCCCAATCAGCAGCAGAGTTAGCTGGTACAGACTTAGAACATCAATTTGCAGCTTTGGAATCTAGTAGCGACGTAGACGATGAATTGGCAGCTCTCAAAGCTTCCCTGGCTCCTGCTCCTACTCCTCCTGCACTCCCAGCCCAAGGATCTACCACTAACACTGAGCAATCAAACACTTCTAAATCTAACAATGAAGTGGTTGATGCTGAGTTAGAATCGTTACGCAAGCAATTAGACCAGATGTAACACTTTGATCATACTTTTGAAATTGGTCCCACACCTTTTTATAGATGTGGGATTTTGCGTCAGGTGCTTTGTGGGGAGCGGGGAAAATGATTCAAAATTCTGAGCTATATGGTTTTAATACATATCTTATAGTTTTTGTCAATGTGTGTTTGTTAATAAATATAAATAGTTTATAGTGAGAATAATTATTAAATATTGGCTATGGATGATTGACTAGTTTGGGATAGAGTAATTTTGTGTGTCAACTGATAACGATACCACCATTAGGAGACGGGAATGAGTAAGGGTGTCAAAATCATAACTGATGCTGAGTTTGAAACCGAAGTTTTGCAAGCCGAGGAGCCAGTATTAGTTTACTTTTGGGCTTCTTGGTGTGGTCCTTGTCAATTGATGGCGCCACTAGTGAACCTTGCTGCTAATACCTATAGCGATCGCTTAAAAGTAGTGAAAATGGAAATTGACCCTAATCCAATTACTGTTAAGCAATACCAGGTAGAAGGAGTACCTGCTCTCAGGCTGTTCCAAGGTGATAATATCTTGGCATCTGCTGAAGGAGTTATCGGTAAAGAGAAATTAATTAGTTTCTTAGATACTCACCTAAACTAGTCATTGGTCATTGGTCATTGGTCATTGGTCATTAGTATTTTAGACAAATGACAAAGGACAAATACTCAAATGCAATTTGCAAAACGTTTACAGCCGTTACAATTTAATGTATTTGCCGATATGGATAAAGCCAAGGCGAAAGCTTTGGCTACCGGACGGCAATTAATAGATTTATCTATGGGATCTGCGGATCTGCCAGCTGCATCCCATGTAGTAGATGCGATCGCTCAATCTTTGTATAATCAAAGTACCCACGGCTATTTGTTATTTCACGCTACTCAAGGCTTTCGTCAAGCTGCGGCGCAATGGTACGAGCAAAAATTTGGCATTGCTGTAAATCCAGAAACAGAAGTACTACCACTGATTGGTTCTCAGGAAGGGACAGCCCATTTACCCTTAGCAATCCTCAATCCAGGAGATTTTGCTCTGTTACTTGATCCGGGTTATCCTTCCCATGCTGGGGGAGTTTACTTAGCTAGTGGTCAAGTATACCCCATGCCATTACGTCCAGAAAATGATTTTTTACCAGTATTTGCTGATATTCCCACACCTGTATTAGCACAAGCACGGATGATGGTGTTGAGCTATCCACATAATCCTACCAGTGCGATCGCACCATTATCTTTCTTTCAAGAAGCAGTCGCCTTTTGTCAGCAGCACAATCTTGTTCTAGTTCACGATTTTCCCTATGTTGATTTAGTCTTCGAGGAAAATGGAAATCAGGGATTGGGAATCGGGGAAGGTTGGGTTCCCTCAATCCTGCAAGCAGATCCCCAAAAAACCGTCTCCATAGAATTTTTCACACTTTCCAAGTCTTATAACATGGGCGGTTTTCGGATTGGCTACGCCATTGGTAATGCTGAATTGATTCGTGCTTTGCGTCAAGTAAAAGCAGCAGTTGATTTTAATCAGTATCGTGGTATTTTAAACGGTGCGATCGCGGCTTTGGTTGGACCACAAGATCTAGTCAAAGCTTCTGTTGAGAGATTTCGTCAGCGTCGGGATGTCTTTGTTAATGCTTTACATCGCATTGGTTGGCAAGTTTCTATACCCAAAGCCACAATGTATGTTTGGGCAAAATTACCGGAATCGTGGAGTCAAAATTCTGTAGAATTTTGTACCCAGCTACTAGAGAAAACTGGAGTGGCTGCTTCTCCTGGTACTGGTTTTGGCAAGTTTGGGGAAGGCTATGTTCGTTTTGCTTTGGTACACGAGCCAGCTATATTAGAAACTGCTGTCAGCAGAATTGCTGAGTTTTTGTAACTAAATCAAGAATAAATCAAACTATATTAAGTTCGTAGTAAGGACTTTAGTCCTTTTTTGAGGACTAAAGTCCTCACTACAAACCATCTTCCTTGTCCCCAATCCCCAATCCTCTAAAAAGGTAAAAACTGAAATAACACTGAAGTCACACTTCCAAAAAAGTCCATAAAACTGGGTTTACCACGATCTAGTTGTGCTGTTTGGGGTGTTTGTAGTTGTTTAATAAAAACTTGTGCTGTTTGTATTCCATCACGGTCATTTTGATTTGTAAATAATTTTTCTGCTGCTTGGGCGTCTTGGAAAGCACCTTGTTTATCGAATAATTGGTAACGAGCAGTAGCACGAGCTAAATAAGCACCACCATAGTCTGGTTTGAGTGCGATCGCTTGATTAAAATATTCCAAAGCCCGTTGTTGATTACCTTTTTGCGCTTCGGTAACACCCCAAGCATAGAACTCTTCTGGTTTGGCAATTTGCAATGGGATACCATAAGCACCTTGCAAGTTGGCGCCGTTGAGATTCACTCCTGTCAAATCTGCATTGATGAGATAAGTATTTCTCAAGTCTGTACCCATGAGAATTGTCCCAGTTAACTTAGCACCACTGAGATTCACGCCAAATAAGCTAGCACCACTCAAGTCTGCACCAGCTAAGTCCGCACCACTGAGGTTAGCACGGCTAAGATTAGCACCACTGAGGTTAGCTCCTTTGAGATTTGCATTGCTCAAGTCAGCCATTACCAACCCTGCGCCGCTAAGGTCACAATTTTCACACTGTTTACTGGCTAATAACTGTCTGATGTGTTCTGAATTTGCAGCTAAGACAATTTGATTAAAACTAATTGTAGCTATAAATGTGGCTATGGCTAGGATTTGGCTTTTCATTGCTTATACTGAATACTCAACCTTACCGTAGACACATTTATACTCTAACTAATATTTTTCAGCCAACCCCACCTTTGGAATTAAAAATTAAAAATGTAAAATTAAAAATTGGTTCGATATTCATGTAGAGACGTAGCATTGCTACGTCTCTACAATGTGTAATGCGATTGGAATCACCTAATTAGTTCCCCGATGGATCAGCAGCATGAACTAAATCTGGTTGTTCTTCGCTGGCTGGAATTTGAATTACCTGTTCAATTGTTGGTCTTATTTGTTCTGTAAACTCACGCAGTTCTACAGTTTTACCTGTTTGCGCCGATGCGATAATGGCACGAATAATACGAACATCTGCTAAACCTTCGTCTCCTGATGGTTCTGGATTCTTACCATTGAGTATGCAGTCTGAAAAGTAAACAATTTCGGCAGCAAACTGATCACCAGCAGGATAAGATTGCTCTTGAGTTTGGTTATCAATAGTAATTTGTTGCTTCAGTTCTCCTTGATAGGAATATGCAGAATCCATTCGTAGATCGCCTTTTGTTCCTAATATCTGCAAAGTAGAAACTGGTGCAACACCAAAACTAGAAGTAAAAGTTGCCAATTTATCATCAGGAAAACGTAGGATAGCACTTGTCATTTCATCAATTTCTTCAAAGCGCTGCTCACTATTATTTCCACAAAATGCAACTACTTCTATGGGTTCATCTTGAAAAAGATAACGAGCGGCATTTATGCAATAAATTCCCATATCATAAACTGTACCGCCACCATTGGAAATTGGCTCTAAGCGCACATTACCTTCGGCTACTTGCTGAGAAAAGACAGAGTTAAAAATGCGGGGACTACCGATTTTTCCTGAATTAACTATTTCTACTGCTTGCATATTGGCTTGATCAAAGTGCAAGCGATAGGCAATCATCAATTTGACATTATTATTACGGCAAGCACTAATCATTTCCTCACATTCTTGTTCTGTGACTGCCATAGGCTTTTCACAAAGTACATGTACTCTTGCATTGGCAGCTTTGACAGTATATTCACAATGTAAATGATTCGGTAGAGCAATGTAAACTGCATCCGCAGCCCCACTTCTCAAAAATGCTTCGTATTCTTCATATGTAAAAGCAGGAACATCATACTCTTCACTCAGTTCGTGACGCTTAATTAGGTCATCAGAAAATAATGCTACTAATTGAGAGTTTTCTGCATTTTCAAAAGCAGGTAAAACTGTTTCTTGAGCAATCCAACCCAGTCCAATCACAGCATAGCGTACTTTACTGTTTTTCTTATTTGAAATAGATGCCATAATTTTTGTCTCCATTTTATTGGTTTATAGTCTGTTCTTATGTTTGTATTTGAGTTTTTATAATTCGTCAATAGTCTAATAGGCTTGGTGTTAAGGATTTTTAGAAAATTGGTGTGTAGAGACACGAAAGAAATTACCCTGGGGGATCTTGCTACGCGTCTCTACAAAAAATTGTGGGTTTAACACCAACCTTATTGGTCAATAGTCATCTAAATTCAAAGCACAGATGAATTATCTAAATGAGTTTTATTTATTTTTTAATACAATCTGAAATAAAATCTGAAAATTATTTTTTTACTCCTTAAACAATTGAAGAGAACAGCTTCAGATAAATACTCCAAATCCATCTTAGTTTCCCTCACTTTTACCAAAAGAGAGAAGACATATGTAACCGAAACAATATCTCAAGCCGTCCCTATATTTAGTTAATCTTTATTTCCAATAGCTAATGATGAATTGATATAGCGCTTCTCGGTTGTGTGCAATACGCTGCGCCCAGACGTTACATGTAACGTCTCTACATTGTTCATGGCGGTGTATTTGATTCAAATGAGAACCGCTATATTCATCGTTGGCACTAAAATCAACTACCACCAAACTCTATTACCATTTTCATCAACTCTTGCTTCTCGAATGACATCAGAAATTTCTTCAGCATCCTTAACGTGGTGGAGTGCTTTTTGCTCTCCATCTGGTTCTTCCACTACAAAATAGGTAGGAACAGTGATTTGGTCTCCTGTAATGTCAGGAGAATCTACAGCTATCTGTTGGCTTTTTTCTTCGATTGTTTCAGGCTCATCAGTAATGCGATCGCCAGGATTTGCTGTTAAATTTTTTTCCTTTACATCTTGTTCTTCTTTGGAATGCCAATCTTTACTCACTGGTTGATTAATTTGATTTTTTTGTTGGTCTTTCATAGTAAAATCTCTTTCGTTTTTAAATCGATTCGTTACTACGACCACTTTAGTCAATCAAAACCTGGATTTGCTCCTTCGTCAGGAGTAATCTCGGTTTATGTATATTGATATAAATTTCAGAGACGGTAGTTAAGAGTAAATGATTAGTTATCCGTTATTGCTTGATTTTTCTCAACAAATATAAACTACTCATTTCTATATAAACGGGTTTAGTCATGATAGTTTACTGCTGCAAGCATGAGATAATTCCAAAAATCAATCTCTACTGACTAGCAACTAGCAATTCAATTCTCAAAACAAAATAAAACAAATAAATAATAAAGATTGTTTATCCTCATTCCAAAGATAGAAAATTATGTAATAAAATCTAAATCGTTAGATATAAACTTAAACTAAAATCTTGTATATATTCCAAATATATAAAAATGCCCGACTTTGAGCAGTTTCTACCACCGCTAACGGATGACAAATTGTCTCAGCAGAGGCAAGCATCTAAACTATCTACAACTGTGATGATAGCAAATCAAGAGCAGGCGATGCTGCTTCAGCTTGTCGATGGTCGCATCCAGGCTTGTAATCCTTTATCTGAGAAGATTTTAGGACTAAAAGCAGAGCAACTAATCGGGCGTAGTTGGCTGGATGAATCCTGGCGAACCATTAGTGAAGATGGTTCTCCTTTTACTCAAGACAATCATCCATTTATGGTCGCCCTGACAACAGGTCAACCCTGTTTGAATGTGGTCATGGGATTATATCAGCCTTATGGTGAACTTGTCTGGCTACTGGTGAACTCACAACCTTTGTTTTTACCAGGAGCAACTATACCTTATAGTATTGTTACAACTTTTACTGAGATTATCACAACATCAAATCTAGCATCGGTTTTAGATCACAATGAAGTTGCTTTGGCAACAGCGCTGAAGGAAAATCCTAATTTAATTCAAAGAATTGCTAGTAGTAGCTTAGGTACGTTGTATATTTATGACCTTGTTGACGAGCGTGTCATTTACATTAACAATCACGTTACTCAAATTCTGGGTTATACTCAACAAGAAATTCAAACAACAGGGCTGCGATCGCTTTTGCAGCGCATGTACCCTGAAGACTTTACTCGACTTCCCACTCATTATGATCGCCTTAACTGTGTTACTGATGGTGAAGTAGTTAGTTTTGAATTTCAATATCGACATGCAAATGATCAATGGCGTTGGTTACGTTGCTATGACACAGTATTGCGGAGAACAACTCAAGGTTTAGCACAACGAATTCTGGGTTTCTGTGAAGATATTACTGAGCAACGGCTGAAAGAAACCGCCTTACGTCAGAGTCATGAACGGTTTGAATTAGCAGCAGCAGCAGTGAACTGCCTAATTTATGATTGGGATAGCACAAGTAATACTGTACAAAGAACTCAAGGTTTGACTGAGCTTTTAGGTTACACACTAGAAGAAACTGAACCAACATCAGCATGGTGGCGATCGCACATCCATCCTGATGATATCCAACAAGTCGATCAAGACTTTGCAGGAGGTCTAGCTAAAGGAGACCGTTTTTATACTCAATATCGAGTCCGTCACAAAGATGGTCACTATCTGTGGGTCGAAGATCGAGGATTAGCAGTACGAGATCACAAACATGATATTATCAGAATAGTTGGTGCCACCACTAACATTAGCGATGCCTTACGGCAAGTCGCTGCGCGTCTACGCAAACAAACAGAAGCAGACTTACGCGAAAGTGAAGAACGCATCCGCCTAGCCACCGCCGCAGCAGAGTTAGGGATGTGGTTTTGGGATCTCACCACCAATGATTTAGTGTGGACAGCAAAATGCAAGCAACTATTTGGACTTGCAGCCAACACAGAAATGAGCTACGAGATATTTTTAGATTCTCTGCATCCAGATGATCGCCAGTTTACTCATCAAGCAGTCATGCAAACTCTGGAAGCCAAGGTTGACTATGATGTAGAGTACCGCGTTATTTGGCCTAACGGTAGTATACATTGGATTGCAGCCAAAGGTCGGTGCTTGTACGATTATACAGGCAAAGCAGTACAGATGATGGGAACTACCCAAAATATTACCGAGCGTAAGCACACAGAGGAAGCATTACGTCAAAGTGAAGAACGCTACAGAATGCTGAGTGAAGCGATACCCGAAATGATCTGGACATCAAATGCAGCAGGCGTCACTGATTATACAAATCAACGATGGTGCGATTATTCGGGACTCACTCTCGAAGAAACTGTTGGAACTGGTTGGCAGAAACTACTGCATCCAGATGATTTGGAATCTACTATCCAACGCTGGCAAGAATCTTTACAAACCGGAATTCCCTTTGAAAACGAACAGCGTTACAAAAGAGCAAGTGACGGTACATATCGTTGGCATTTAGTTAGAGCTTATCCCCTTAGAGACAATCAAGGAAACATTATTAAATGGTTCGGCACTTGTACTGATATTGACGATCAAAAACAAATACAACAACAACGCGCTCGCCTGTTAGAGTTAGAACAAGCCGCTCGCGCAGAAGCAGAAACTGCCAACCGCATTAAAGATCAGTTTTTAGCTATTCTTTCCCACGAATTGCGATCGCCTCTCAACCCCATCTTAGGTTGGACAAAATTACTCAGAAGCCGCAAGCTAGATCCAACAGCCACAGATCGCGCCTTAGATACTATCGAACGAAATGCCAAGTTACAGATTCAACTAATTGATGACTTATTGGACGTTTCCCGTATTCTCCGAGGTAAACTGAGCCTAAATTTAGCCACCGTCGATTTGACAACAGTAATTAATGCTGCATTAGAAACCGTACAATCAGCTGCACAAACTAAAAAAATTCAACTTGAGTATATATCTCCCCCCACTTCCCCTATCTGTGTTCAGGGTGACTCAAATCGTTTACAGCAAGTCGTCAGCAATTTACTTTCCAACGCCGTCAAATTCACACCTAGTGGTGGTAGGGTGGAGGTGCGATTGTCTCAGGTACTGGGGACTGGAGATTGGGGATCAGGGAACGGGGATCAGGAATCTGGGATCAGGAATCGGGGATCAGGAATCGGGATGGTTAATAAAATTCAACTATCAACCCCAATGCCCAATGCCCAATGCCCAATCGTGAACTATGCCCAAATAGCAGTTACAGACACAGGTACAGGTATTTCTTCGGAGTTTCTACCCTACGTATTTGAATACTTTCGTCAGGCAGATAGCAGTACAACCAGAAAATTTGGTGGCTTGGGATTAGGATTGGCAATAGTGCGCCACTTAGTCGAATTGCATAGCGGTGTAGTTACAGCAGATAGTCCAGGAGAAGAGCAAGGAGCTACATTTACTCTAAAGTTGCCCCTCATAGAACAACAAGCAGGTGTTGAGGAAACAGACACAGAAAAAGAAGTAGATAAATTTAGCTCTTCGTATCTAGCTGGACTGCGGATACTAGTAGTTGATGATGATACCGACACACGGAATTTTCTGGAATTTTTATTAAAAGAGTATGGAGCGATAGTAACTGTTGCCAGATCGGCAAACCAAGCTCTCACAACTTTAGCACAGTTGCAGCATGACTTATTAATCAGTGATATCGGGATGCCTGAAGTCGATGGCTACGGTTTGATTGAGCAAATCAGAGCCATACCTCCAGAACAGGGTGGAAACATTCTAGCGATCGCCTTAACTGCCTATGCTGGAGATAGCGATCGCTCACGGCTATTAGCAGCAGGTTTCCAAGCCCATATTGCCAAACCAGTCGATATAGATCAATTACTCCTAGCGATCGCAGATTTGTGTAGCCCTTTGGGGTAGGGGATTGGCAGGGTGGTTTCATACAAGCAGAAAAAAATTAAAATCTTCTTTTAAAGCCTCTCCTCTTAATAAGATACAGCTGGCGAATGGTGGGTCTGACCCCTCGTTCACCCACAAATTGGTTTGTAGAGACGTAGCATTGCTACGTCTCTACATCTGTTGGGATAACGAAAAATCGTTCAATGAGGGGTGATACCCCTGATTCGCCAGCTGTATCTTAATAAGGGGAGAGGTTTGGAGAGGGGTAAAAATCTATGCTTCAAAACGAGAAATACAGACTTCCATATTTTTCTTTTTTCGTATGAAACCATCCTGCTTTGGGGTAGGGGATCGGGGATCGAGGTGTAGGCAATACGGTTCGGATAAGACAAATTGATTAATATTTAAACCCTGTAGAGACCTGATATATCGCGTCTAGTACAACCCCAAAATTATCTTTTATTGACTTTTATCTTCAGATGTGCTATTTTTGCGCTAATAAAATAGATAAAAATCAAAATATCAAACGTGAATATATCCAAATCACAAAAAAAACCGCGTGTCTTATCTTGGCAAGCGGTTTTCTCGCTATTAATGTTTATATTTATGTACTTACCAATATTGGTACTTGGGTTTTATAGCTTTAATAATTCACCTTACAGTGCTGCATGGCAAGGTTTCACCCTAGATTGGTATCGCCAACTCTTGAGTGATGAGCAAATTTTGTTGGCTTTAAAAAATAGTTTAATAGTTGCTTTAAGTGCTGTAGGTATTTCAGCAGTGCTAGGAACCCTTATGGCGGTAGGTTTGGCGCGCTATCAATTTCCGGGTAAAGAATTATATCGCGGAATTTCTTATCTACCGTTAATTATTCCCGATATTGCGATCGCAGTAGCTACCTTAGTGTTTCTCGCAGCAGTTGCTATTCCCCTACTTGGCATTTCTTTAAGTATATGGACTATTGTCGCAGCCCACGTAGTATTTTGTCTTGCTTATATTAGTCTAGTTGTTTCAGCAAGATTGACTAACCTAGATCCCCACTTAGAAGAAGCCGCTTTAGATTTAGGAGCTACACCATTACAGGCTTTTCTTAAAGTATTATTACCTCAATTAATGCCTGGTATTATCGCTGGTTGTCTGTTAGCGTTTGTCCTGAGTTTAGATGATTTTCTCATCGCCACCTTTACTGCTGGTAGTGGTTCCAACACTCTACCAATGGAAATTTTTAGCCGCATTAGAACAGGAGTCAAACCCGACATTAATGCTTTGAGCGTCATCTTAATCTTTATCTCAGCAACAGTCGCCTTGATCGCCGAATTAATTCGCGCTTCTTCGGAAAAAATAGGCAATATTAAAAAGTAAAAAGTAAAAAGTAAAAAGTAAAAAGATAATCCCCATAAATAAATTGAGGGGAAATAACCACGGACATAGCAACTTCGGTGCGGGAGCATCTCATAGACGCGTAGCGGCTTCTCGGAGAGTAATAAATGTTTTCCTGATCGTTCCATAAATAAATTTAGGGGCTTAGTACCAGCACTTTTTCTTAGGAAGTGCCTTTTGAATGAGTGACTTTTGCCTTGTTTGGTCATTAGTCATTCTCCCCAATCCCCAATCCCCAATCCCCATTACCCCTTCGCCCCT
Source organism: Pelatocladus maniniholoensis HA4357-MV3 (assembly GCA_019359115.1). Taxonomy (GTDB): domain Bacteria; phylum Cyanobacteriota; class Cyanobacteriia; order Cyanobacteriales; family Nostocaceae; genus Pelatocladus; species Pelatocladus maniniholoensis. The sequence continues at coordinate 26,242 of JAHHHW010000085.1, read as the reverse complement.
AATCCCCACTCCCCCCAAGGGAGTGGGGGCCCCGAGTTCCCCAGAGGGGACCCCTACCTTCCCCGATCCCCAATCTACCGCTTGACAAGAGCGATCGCTTCCGTTATTATCCTTCTCATAACGGAAAACCGTGCGCTCATATTTATTTATATTTAAAAGGTTCTAAGGCACAGATAAACAAATAAATAAAGGATTTATTCATCTGTATGATATTTTGTGCGAGCAATATTACAGATGGTCTAATTTTGGTGGTTATTTGTCCACGCATCTGTTTTCAATATAGATAGTATTGGGTCTACTCTCGAAAAGATGTAATATCTGGCTCGGCTATGCTAATCTGCCAAAATCCCAATTGCTCAAATCCCTTCAATGCTGATGGCAATAGGTTTTGCATTAGTTGCGGACAAAGCAACTTTGGCGAATTTTTACGCAACCGCTACCACGTATTGAGATTATTAGGCGAAGGTGGGTTTAGCAGAACTTATGCAGCAGAAGACGTGGATAGACTTAATGCTCCCTGTGTGATCAAGCAATTTTTTCCTCAAGTTCATGGTACATCGGAACGCACCAAAGCCGCAGAACTATTTAAAGAAGAGGCTTTTCGGCTATATGAACTAGGAGAAAATCACCTACAAATTCCGAGATTGCTAGCTTACTTTGAACAAGGTACAAGCTTGTATCTAGTACAAGAATTTATTCCCGGAAATACTCTTTTTGTAGAAGTTTATCAACAAGCTTTTACTGAAGAAAAAATCCGAGAAATTTTAGCTGACTTATTACCAGTTCTAGATTTTATCCATTCGCGTAACGTCATTCATCGCGATATTAAGCCTGAAAATATTATTCGTCGTCAAGGCGATGGCAAACTAGTATTAATAGATTTTGGTGGTGCTAAACAAGTCACACAAACAAGTTTAGCCAGACAAGCTACAGTTCTATACACACTTGGTTATGCACCCAGTGAACAAATGGCAGGATTTGCTTGTCATGCCAGTGATTTGTATGCTTTAGGAGTGACTTGTGCGCGTCTGATTACTGGATGTTTACCTGTAAGGGATGCTTACGGCCAGATTTATGATCGTCTGTTTGATCCCATGAGTTGTAAATGGTTATGGCGACAAGTCCTAGAAGAAAAAGGCATTACAATTAACGAAGACTTAGGAAATATTTTAGATAAATTGCTGAAACATTTAGCCTCAGAAAGATATCAATCAGCAACAGAAGTTCTCAAAGATTTAAGTTCTCAAAAATCATCTTCTCTATTATCTGTTGTATCTGCGACAACCCAAATTTTCACACCCCACCCAACCCCATTACCGACAACCATCCCACAATTAGTTACACCTGGATTTCCGGCTCTAGAAGCTTTTGAATTTGACACAGTTACTGTAGACTCTAGAGGTAGGGAAATTAAGCGTGATTATCGCATTACCAATTACTATACAGAAGAGCTGGGAAATGGGATGACTATGGAAATGGTAGCCATCTCTGGCGGTAGTTTCTTAATGGGTGCAACTGAAGAGGAAGGTGATGCTGATGAACGTCCGCAACATCAAGTCACCGTCGAACCCTTTTTTATCGGTAAATATCCTGTCACCCAAGCACAATGGAAAGCAGTTGCAGCTTTACCCAAAGTCAAACAATCTTTGAATCCTTATCCCTCTAAATTTAAAGGTGCTAATCGACCAGTAGAAAATGTATCTTGGCACGAAGCAGTAGAATTTTGCGCGCGGTTGTGGAAAAAAACAAAGCGACATTATCGCTTACCTAGCGAAGCGGAATGGGAATATGCTTGTCGTGCTGGGACAAAAACACCTTTCCATTTTGGTGAAACAATTACTTGTGAGTTAGCTAATTGTAGTAGCGGCGAATCTCCAGAAATCAGAAGTAAATACCGCAAAGAAACCACACCTGTGGGTAGTTTTGGTGTGGCAAATGCTTTTGGTTTATATGATATGCATGGGTTAGTTTGGGAATGGTGTGCTGATCCTTGGCATAAAAATTATGATGGCGCTCCCAAAGATGGAACAGTATGGGAAGTAGGTGGAGATATGCATCGTCGGGTATTGCGGGGTGGTTCTTGGAGTTTTAGTCCAGAACTTTGTCGTAGCGCCAGTCGTAGCTGGAACGAAGCGGATGGAGGATTACGGATATGTGGTTTTCGAGTTGTGGCGACTTCTTTTGGATAGAATCTTTGAAAATTAAGTTTGCACGGCAAATTCTGCTGGTGCAACTCCCCAATTCGCCCAAGTAATGGCTTCTTGTGCTGATTGTACATGGGGTGGTACACGTAACACATGAATATATCCTGTGCTGGGACAAGTCATCTTTAATAGATAAATTGGTTCTACATCGACATCGTTCTCTATTTTTAATAATGTATATTCTTGATGTTGATCTAACTCAGCTGCATGTAATTGTTCGATTATCCGAGCATAGCCGATACCTTGAATCAATACCCGTCGTAGTTCGGCATTATCTTCTTTTAACAACCATTCTGCTTGCCATTGCTGGGGATGTAGCTTACCGTATTTTTCCGGTAAGGTGACACCATGATAGGCATAAAATTTATACCCATCAGCAAATTCGATGGCAGTTTCACCTTCTGCATGGAGGTGGTTGTCACTGTCAAAGCATAATTTTGTGGGGCGATCGCACACTACTGCTACTCTTTTATAAGGAAAAATCCAACCACAAGATTTAGCTAAAGATTGAAATAGCTGCAATAATTCTTGATCGCCAGTGTAATTTAATGCAGATTTCCAAAAATCTAGCCAACTACAGTAGCTACAAAAGGTAGCAGCAGGTATGAAGTTAGTATCATATTGTTCACCCAATTCAACTTGCAGTTGGTGATATAATTCTGATAGGTTGACTTCGATTTCTAATTCCGTGAGATATCCTAAATCAATTTGGAACTGCTGTTCTAAAGATTTCATGTATGAAATAAATCGATAATATAAAGTCGTATGAATGTGTACATTCACATCATCAGGTCTTTCAATAGCAAGATGATTTTGGTAAAACCTTGCCTGTTCGGGAAATAATTTTAATATACTTAAACGTAATTGCAACAATTTTTGAATTAAAGGTAAAATAATTAAATACTCAGAGCTTGGTAAAGTCTTACTCATAGCCTCATAAGGACTTTCACAAAATATTATTTTGGGCATAGCAAGACCACAAAAAGCGTAAATTTCTTTGACTGTTTCCGCAGCTTTTTTCCGGTCAATTCGCTTCGTTGAAAGAGCGATATTTTTCCACTTGTGTTGATAAATTTTAATTAAATTCTCTTGCTCTGGACTTAGCTTGATAAATTGGTCTGACATACTACAACCAGTTTAGTTGATAGATTTTTTATCTTCTCAAAATAACTTCAATCTTCCAAATCTGCCACAGTGCTTGTTCATATAATATTTTGTAATAGTTACAATTATCCAGTAAAAAATCAAGAATGTTGTTATACCATTTCTATATGAAGACGCATAGAAAGAACCCCACCGCCTGCGGCACCTCCCCTTACCAAAGGGAGGTTGCGAGGGGTCAAAATAGTGTGCAGCTTCACAGAGAATTGGTATTACGAAGTTCGTAAAATCTACATTCTCTATTGAAAACTTACACATCATCTTGATTGATGTGTAAAACCAAGTGTTGTAGACAGAATAGATAACCCGAATGTTTATGTCACACAGGTATCTGTTCAAAAAACAGAATAATTATTACTATTGTCCAGCTAATTTTACAGATAACATTAATAATCATGAAAAGACAAGATATATGCAACAAGAATATATATCTTCCATCAATCTTTATCTATCTATACATAAAGAAAATTATTACTCCTAAGTTAAATAGTCGCAGAGCTTAGATCCCCGAGTTCTGGCAGAAGTCGGGGATCTTGTCTGGAGCGAATGATTTAGGAATGCTATAGTCACATTTGAATTACTTACCGCAACTTGTGTATATTCTGCTCCCAATTTGCGCCGTCAAAAGGTACAATTTCAAACTTTGTTACTACATCACCATCTAGGCAACGGATGTTAACATCAATACTGTCGGGATGACTGCGAGGAATATAAAAAGAGTGTATTCCACAAATGCGACAAAATTTATGCTGGGCGACTCCTGTATTAAATGTGTAAGTTGTTAATACATCATCGCCTTGTAGTAAGGTAAATTTATTTTGTGGCACAATTAAATGCAAAAATCCTTTTTTTCTGCAAATAGAACAGTTGCAGTCATCTGCTTTGTGTCTATCAACTACAACTTGAAAACGTACCGCGCCACAATGGCATCCACCTTGATAAGTGGCTGATTCTTGGATATTGGCTGTCATGTGATATAAATAAATGCTAGGTTTTAGGCATGTAAATTAGCTTGTTCTTGCAACCAAGAATCTACAGGTTGTCCATCTTTGCGTCGCAATTCAATTTCTACCACCATGACTTCTTTAGATCCTGGAGGAGCAGGTTTTTTGTGGAAAATTATTTCATAATCAGCAGGATTATGATTACGCTCTTTTAACCATTCTTGTACTTTCGTTGTTGCGAAAAATGATTGTCCTTGTTCAAACATCTGGGTAATTTGCATTTGTAAAGAGTAAGGATTGAGACGGCCCATTTTTTTCCACCTTTTTTAAGTAATGTTAAAGTTAAGACTTTGTCTTACTTTATATTATCTTTGTTGCTAACTTGATAAGATACATTATTGAGTATTAACGCAACGCGATCGCGTTCCATCTCTGTTCTCTCCTGTGGGTGTTCGTTCTGGTAAACTGTAAACTTGTTGATGAGATTGTTAGTTACAGTTACAGAGCGATCGCTATTGAGTGATATTTGACAACATGATACTAGAAGTCGCAATTCTTGATCTTAAACCTGGTTTAACTACTGAAAAATTTGAAACTACCTTCAAAATAGCTTCAACTATCATTGCTTCCATACCAGGATATATTTCTCATGAACTGCAACGTTGCATAGAAACTCCGAACCGCTATATTCTGCTGGTACGCTGGCAAAAATTGGAAGATCACACCATTGGCTTTCGACAATCGCCAGAGTACCAACAGTGGCGTTCCTTACTGCATCACTTTTATCAGTCGTTTCCTACAGTTGAACATTATGAAGTTGTTTTGCACAACTCCAGTAATCATGAGCAGGAAAAATGAGGCGATCGCCATCTACAGCAACCTAACGATTATCAGCTATTTTCCTTTCTAAAACAGAAATCCGTTCTCGTGGGTTTGGGTGAGTACTCAAAAACGCTGGTGCAGAAGAACGATTCACCAATTTCTTTAAGAAAGCAGGCATAGCACTCGGATCATACCCAGCCTGTTGCAAATACTGCAATCCCTTAGCATCAGCATTAAACTCAGCTTCACGGCTATTAGGCAAGTCTACAGACAACTTATAAGCTACAGCAGCCAATTTACTTCCATTTAAGCCAGCAAGTGAAGCTGCACCTTGAGCTATTTGTGCTTGTCTGAGTTTACCAATCAAGTCATCATTACAAATGTGAGCAATTTCGTGCGCCATCACCGACGCCAACTGATCTTCATTATCCGCAGCATTAATCAAACCACTGTGGACATAAACATAACCACCTGTGGTTGCAAAAGCATTAATGCTTGGATCTTGAACTACATAAAATTTAAAAGGAGTTTGAGAACAGCTACTGGAACGCACTAATTTTTGACCAATCCTGGTAATATTTGCATTCGTACCAAGTCTGTAATTACTGCGTACCTGCTGATGTATATTGCTGCCTAATTTAACCTTTTCCTTAGTTGATAAATTAGAAAGTTGAAAATATTGAATTCCTGGAACAATTAAATCCTGAAATGGAATAGCCTCAGCAGGTTTAGGAGCAGATAAACCTACACTAGCAGCAGTTCCCAAACCCAAGATCAAAGAAAGACCTTTATTTAATTTTTTAGGCAAATGAGAAATTTTTTCATTCCTTGGTGTCCTACTCTTTGAGAAGCCGCGATCGCGTCTATGTGTACTTTGTGGTAGCCTGCGGTAAGCTGCTAGTGCGTCTACGTTAAAAAAGTTCATTTCTCCAATTCAAACTAATAATATGACTGCTATATCATTCTTCTATTATTTACATAATAACTAATTAAAACAGTTAAAATTTATCTACCTTGGGGTTGGGATTTCCGTATACTGCTGAATTTTTACAAAGGAGTTAGCCAATAACTAACCCCACCAATCACTTTATTTTCAAACCCAAACTCATCTAATTTCTCTAGTGGATGACCAATATAAGTCCAATGGGGTACATCATATTCCACAGTCCGAAACCAACCATTTTGATTTAAAGCCTGTCTTTGAGCTTCATTTGCAATTCTTAAATCAATTGCTAATCCCCACAAATGTTGTGATGCGCCTGGAGGTGCAACTGTTCCCAAAATTTTTGTTTCTTGACCTTGTTGAACTCTTGCCAATGTTTTATTGTTAGCGTATTTTCTCCAGAACCTTAAATTAGTAGTAAAAGTACGAGTACAGTCACTATCGCTATAACCCGATTTTAAAGGAATATTAACTTGTGCTTTAGCCTGATTTAGAGCATCGGCTGCTGCTTTTTGTAAATAACAGTTGTTAGTCCCATTAACTTTACCCATACTCAGAGTAGATTGAAATTTTTTTGTTTCATTTTCATCAGCAAATACAACTTTAGAAGGAAGTTGGATCTCTGGATTATGATTAACAAAAACTGCTCCATAGGCACGTAATAAAATATATTCATAAGTCCCTGATTGGGGAATTGCTAATAATTTATCTGTAATGGCTGCTAAAAACCGTTCTTTATTAGTAAACTTTAAATTAGGAATAGGAGTAGTCTGGGGAGTAGGGATATTTATATTATTGAGTGTGCTAGTACAAAATTGATCTAATTGCTGATGCTTGTTGAGTGAACCAGCAATAATGCAACTTTCCGAATTACGAATATCTTGACTGAGGATTTTATTTTTTGTTCCACTACTAGCAACTAGACTAAAAATAATTAGGGCAACAATAGTAAAAAAAACAGTTTTTTTCCAAAATCGTTTCATATCTCATAATTCTATGGGTAGATTAATTCTCGCTCCCTGTTCCCTGCTCCCATTAAAAAAATAATGGAAGAGGTTTGATTTCCTCTTCCATATTTTGGAATATTTTCCCTGTCCTCGGCAAATATTAACTATTAAGGCGATCGCAACCAAATTATTTCAATATTCCTGAAACGGAAACTATATTAGATTGTGTAGATCTAGGAAATAACAAGCCCTTAGCAAATATTTGGGGATTGGTTTGAGAGATTTGGACGTAAGATTGGCGTGCCTGAGTATTGACTGCAACAGTTTTGACATCGTACATCTGCGTAGCCAGTTTCGGATAAACACCAATACCGATGGTTAGAAGTAAAAAGCAAACAGCGATAAATACTTCCCGTGGTCTAGCATCGCTAAATTTTGCTTCAGTAGGTAGAACGCAGTTAGTACCAAAACAAACCGCTTCATCATTGTCTTGGTTTTGCAAACTTGCATCCGTAATTCCACATGCAGGAGCAACATCAGAACCATAAAATACCTGTCGTAGCATTGAGAGGAGGTATATTGGTGTGAGGATTATTCCTACTGCTGCCAAGAAAACCATGACGGTACAGAAAGTCGAACTGTAAATATCGCTAGTGGTAACGCCAACAAAAACTGCAAGTTCGCCCACAAAACCACTCATCCCAGGAAGCGCCAAAGAAGCCATCGCAGCAGCAGTAAACAATGCAAATACTTTTGGCATCGCTCGACCCACACCGCCCATATCTGACATGATTAATGTGTGAGTGCGATCATACGTCACGCCTGCAAGGAAGAATAGGACTGCTGCAATCAAACCGTGGGAAATCATTTGTAGCATCGCCCCACTGATTCCCAAATCTGTAAACGATGCAATACCCAGCAGCACAAAACCCATGTGAGATACTGATGAGTACGCCAAGCGACGCTTCATATTGGGCTGCGCGAAGGAATTCAAAGCACCATAGATAATATTGACAACACCCAGACAAGCCAGAATTGGCGCAAAATAAACATGGGCATCAGACAGAAGTTCTAAATTGATGCGAATCAAACCGTATCCACCCATTTTCAAAAGAACACCTGCCAAAATCATCGACACAGGTGCAGAAGCCTCACCGTGAGCATCAGGTAGCCAAGTATGCATGGGGAAAACAGCTAGCTTGACGCCAAAAGCAATCAATAATCCTGCATAAAGCAATAGTTCAAGTCCTAATGGGTAATCCTTCATACCCAATTCGACCATATCAAAGGTCATATGATCGCCGTAGAGAGCCATTGCCAGCCCTGCTACTAGAATAAAAATCGAAGCTGCTGCGGTGTACAACAAGAATTTTGTAGCTGCATAGCGACGCTTTTGTCCACCCCAAATAGAAACAAGCAGGTAAACAGGAACCAATTCTAGTTCCCACATAATAAATAACAGCAGCATGTCCTGGGCAACAAACACGCCTATTTGTGCAGAATACAGCACCAACATCAGGAAATAGAAAAGGCGAGGTTTGCGATCGACTTGCCATGCTGCAAAAATCGCCAGCGTCGTCACCAATCCTGCTAGAAGTACTAGTGGAACAGACAACCCATCCACTGAAACTGCCCAGTTTAAACCCAACTGGGGTATCCAGGTGTAGTTTTCTACAAGTTGAAGAGATGCACTGGTAGGATCATAATTTTGCCAAAAGGCATAGCACATCAAGAAAAAGTCCACAATACCCACACCCAAGGCATACCACCGCAGATACTTACCGTCTTTATCAGGCACGAAGGGAATAGCTAGGGAAGCCACAAGTGGGAATAGGATAATCGTAGTGAGCCAGGGAAATTGATCGCCTATCATATTGATGAGCAAAAATACTTATGAAGGGATAATACTATATTATTAAACTTTGTAAATATTTCTTATAAGTATTTACCGCAGATAAGTATTGACAAAACTCTACATTCTTATAGACATCTCCAGAAATTAATTCTGCGTTACCCAAAATCCTTGTAGAGACGCGCCTTAGCGAAGCCATGAGCTACAGCGCTATTGGCGCGTCTCTACATTAGTTTTCACAGAGGTCTTATGGAAAACAATAAGCAATCTCTATGATGAAGCTTAGAAGATCTTAGAATTGAGTTTTTTTGTTATTGACTCAGGTTGATGAGGATTACAGCAATGCTAATCAGTAGTTGCACAAAATTAAATTTATTAGTTGAGGAAAGAAATAGAGAACCGTTTTTATCCATAGAAATCTGAAAATACAGTATCAGTTAAAATTGATCAGAATCTTAAGGCCTAGTGTTTTCTAATTATGACCATGCACAATTCTATAGATTTCCAAGAGGCTTTTGATGTCATTGTTGTTGGTGCTGGTCACTCTGGTTGTGAAGCAGCACTTGCGACAGCACGCCTTGGTTGCCGTACCATGCTGTTGACACTCAACTTAGATAAAATTGCTTGGCAACCTTGTAACCCAGCAGTGGGTGGACCTGCCAAATCTCAGTTGACCCATGAGGTAGATGCACTCGGCGGAGAAATAGGTAAAATAGCAGACCGCACCTATTTGCAAAAGCGGATTCTCAATTCTTCGCGAGGACCTGCGGTGTGGGCCTTACGCGCTCAGACTGATAAGCGGGAATACGCAGCAGTGATGAAGGGAATTGTTGAGAATCAAGAAAATTTAACTGTGCGTGAGGGGATGGTTACAGATTTAGTGCTGGGTGCTAACGATGAAGTTATCGGCGTTCAGACTTATTTTGGTGTAGGGTTCCAGTGCAAAGCAGTCATTCTCACAACTGGTACGTTCTTGGGTGGCAAAATTTGGGTTGGTAACAAGTCGATGTCAGCCGGAAGATCTGGGGAATTTGCTGCTGTTGAGTTAACCGAAACTCTGCAACGCTTGGGTTTTGAGACTGGTCGCTTGAAGACGGGTACTCCTGCACGAGTTGACAAACGGTCTGTAGACTACAGTAAATTGGAACCTCAACCGGGGGATACAGATGTGCGTTGGTTTAGCTTTGACCCCCAAGTGTGGATAGAAAGAGAACAAATGCCTTGTCACATGACGCGGACAACAGCCGAAACCCATCGTCTGATTCGAGAAAATCTACATTTATCACCAGTGTATGGTGGTTGGGTAGAAGCAAAAGGGCCGCGCTACTGTCCTAGTATTGAAGATAAGATTGTGCGCTTTGCTGACAAGGAAAGCCACCAAATATTTATCGAACCGGAAGGTAGAGATATACCAGAACTTTATATTCAAGGGTTTTCTACAGGATTACCAGAAAACTTGCAATTGCAAATGTTGCGGAGTCTGCCTGGTTTAGAAAACTGTATCATGCTACGTCCAGCTTATGCTGTTGAGTATGATTATTTGCCTGCAACTCAGTGTTTTCCCACTCTGATGACAAAGAAGGTAGCAGGACTGTTTTGTGCAGGACAAATTAACGGTACAACTGGCTACGAAGAAGCCGCAGCCCAAGGTATTGTAGCGGGAATTAATGCGGCGCGATTTGTGCGTGGAGCAGCGATGATTGTGTTCCCGCGTGAAGAAAGTTACATCGGTACATTGGTTGATGACTTGTGTACAAAAGACTTGCGGGAGCCTTACCGGATGTTAACTAGTAGGTCAGAGTATCGTTTAATTTTACGTTCTGATAATGCTGACCAACGCCTAACACCATTGGGAAGAGAAATTGGTTTAATTGACGATCGCCGTTGGGAATTATTTAGCCGCAAGCAAGCAAATATCACCGCCGAAAAAGAACGTTTGCACAGCATCCGGGTGAAAGAACATGATCAAATTGGCAAAGCGATCGCACAAGCAACTGGACAAGCAATTAAAGGTTCGATTACCCTCGCTGACTTGTTACGGCGCCCAGGCTTTCATTATTTAGACCTCAACACCTATGGACTGGCAAATCCCAAGCTTGACCGTGCTGAAACAGAAGGTGCAGAAATTGATATCAAGTATTCTGGTTATCTAGCTAGACAGCAAAATCAAATTGAGCAGATTGCTCGTCAGGCCAATCGTCACTTAGCACCTGATTTAGATTATGGAGCAATTGATACCCTTTCTAAAGAAGCACGGGAAAAGCTCACTAAGGTAAAACCCTTGACAATTGGTCAAGCCGCACGTATCGGTGGTGTAAATCCAGCAGATATTAATGCTTTGTTAATTTATTTAGAATTGCGTAGAACAAAGACGGATACTGAATTTTCAGCTTTGGCTTCCCAAAAAACTTTATGAAGCGGGAGTATAGTTGTGGGGTATATCAGGGTATAGTTTAGTATGATCGATGACATCAGTATATACTGAACATGATCATACATCCTCCTGACTACAAGTCGAATTTAATACCAAATCCCTCATCAACTCGTCTAACTGAGACGGGGTAATAGGTGTTTGCTCCCAGATCAGTACACAGGGCTAACAATTCATTAGTTCCCCGACGAAGCTAAAACTGAAAATCGTTATGTCTCAACAAGCCAGCACAAATCTTATTATTCCAGAACCATCAGATGAATTAATCGCCAGTGAACCTTGGACGATAGAAACCTACGCCGATGGTTTTATGGATGATCTATTTGCCGAGATAGACTCGATTTTAGATGGTAGCCCCAATCTACCTTCACACATAGTGCAGCAAACACACACGCATCTACAAACAGTAAAGATACCGCCAATTGTCTTGCCAGAGAAACCGTGGCGAAGCCTACAAACAGTGTCGCACTATAGAAACAACCACAATGCAGTAGTAGTAAATACTGCTCCTGTCAGCAAAGTTGTGAAGAGAGTACGCCCAAAATCACGACACTGGTTCAGTCAAATGCTGAACGTGGGAACAAGCTTAGGATTAGCGATCGCCAGCATTGTCTGGTTAACGAACTCTGGTTTACTCAACCGCGTCAAATCCACCTCTTTCCAGCAAACTTTAGAAGCACCGCAAGCAAAATTACCCACAAAAGCAGAAATAGAAGCAGATTTCGTGAATTATATGTTGGGTTCGCTTGCAGCCATAGACAGACAAGAAGCCAAAACTAATATTAAGCCTGTCAATGTTGCACTGACACCCGCAGTCACAACAAACCGCACAGCCTTAGCTTATGTCAGGAATGACCAACCTCCTGCTAACCTACCACCAGTTTTGACCGCCAACAACACATCTCCGACTCCGAGTCGTTCCACAAACGTTGTTGAGCGCATCTATATCCCTGTTTATCAAGCGCCATTACCTATGCGCTATGTACCTCCCAAGGTTTCTGGTAGCAATAGCACAACTTTGCCACCAATGCCATCTGCTATTAATCAAAAGACAACAAATACACCTAAAAAACCTACATCTGTCGTCAAACCTTCTCCCAAAACTAGCATAAAATCAACTAAACCTGCGAACACCTTAGCACTAGTGCAACCAAGCCTGAAACCCATAGAGATGAAAACTGCACCAATTACAGTCAGACAAGAAACCAAACCAACCACCAACCAACAGCCAACACCAGTAAAAACAGAAGTGACAACGACAGCTGTTGCATCTGCTCCTACTTCTACATATATCCTTGAGGGATTGCTAGAGTCAGAGAATAAATTCAAATCTGCTGCTTTATTTCAAGTCAATGGTGTGACTCAGCGCGTTGATATTGGTGAAAGCATCGGTTCTAGTGGTTGGACACTAGTAGATGTTGCAAACAAAGAAGCAATCATCCGCCGCAACGGCGAAGTACGATCAATTTTTGCTGGACAGAGATTTTAAATTGGTTAGTGATTGAACAGGTGGTTAGTAGGTAAAAACAAGTTCTAATTTACTTCTATACAGCAACATGTTTCGCCTTTTGTGCAGGCCAGACTTCAGGGTACATCGTCTCCAATTTTTCGCGAAGTTTAAAAAAGTTAAATTCTATGCCAAAACTCTGTTTAAGCAGACTGTTTGATTAATTTTAGTCGTACAAAGACGACTTGTGCTATGAAGATCAAAGATAAAAAAATCAAGATGCTCACAAAATTAGAGTAAGCACATCTTTACAACAATTGAGACAAGGTCTAAAACATCTTTATATAAAAGTGTAATATAATACTAAACTAATATAATTTAATACTTGTTTCTAAATATAAGCTCCCACGAGACTATAAATTAGAGCAGCTAGTACTAAGGTGGTAATTGTCACATATGTCCAGTTTCTTTGTTTGACAAAAAATAACAAAGAAACCGCTACCCGTAAAATAGGTGTGGCTATCAAGAGCAATAGTCCTAGTTGAATGATGCCACGGTGACTACCAGATAAAATAGTTGTGATTACACCTGTGATGGATCGAAACTCTAATGGTTCGCTGTGAAAAATATGATAATCTACGGGTTCAGACCCGTGACGAATTAGATATAATATGCCACCAAATAACACAACAGTACTAGCAAGCAAAACACCGTATTTGAGCAGATTGCTGAGTACTTTTTCTAGGATTAGTTCACTCGATGTTGGTGTAAGGTGAGTTTTACCTTCTATTTCAGTTTCATCTGAGTGCAATGGTAGAGGGATGATTTCTCTATCTGTTTGTGTTGATGCTGACCACTGACTGGTATTTGATTTAAACATACTAAGCTATTCCTGAAATTTGATGATGCAGTTTGCCAAATTTATGCCAGCACTGTTTTAAAAATTCTAAATTTTGAATATTTTTAAATCTCTCCAAAAATGTTTTGATAAACCATCTTTACAGCCATTAGTACCAAGACTAAACTGAAAACAATTCTTAATATCTGCGTTTTTGCGCCGATGAGGACTCTTGCTCCTAAGAAAGCACCGGGTAAAATACCTAACATAACTGGCATAGATAAGCCTGGATCGATGTACCCACGCGCAAGATATACACTTGCTGATGCGGCGGCGGTGACACCAATCATAAAATTGCTAGTAGTAGTGGAAACTTTAAATGGGATACGCATTACTTGATCCATTGCTAGTACTTTAAATGCTCCCGAACCAATACCTAGTAGTCCAGAAATTACACCAGCAATCAACATAACGGAAAACCCTGCGGGTACAGAATGCACATGATAAGATATTGTGCCTTCAGGTGTAGGATAATTGCTATTAAGTTGGAGATAATCGGCTAGGCGATCGCTTGTTTCATTTTCTGGATTTTCTAACTTCGGTTGTCCTGAAAGGTAAGCAGAGTAAAGTAAAACAATTGCTAAAACAATAGCTAGTACTTTCGTAGAAACAAACGTTGCAATTAAAGCCCCAATAATAGCACCAATAGTTGTGGCAACTTCTAAAAACATTCCCAAGCGCAAATTTGTCAAGCCTTTTTTAATATATGTAGAGGCTGAACCAGCACTTGTAGCAATCACAGAAACTAGTGAAGCTCCCACTGCATAGCGAATATCGACACTAAGTACAGAAGTTAATAAGGGAACGATGATAACTCCACCTCCTAATCCTGTCAGCGAACCAACAAAACCAGCAGTAAAAGATCCCAGCCAAACTAACAAAGAGAATTCTAAAATATTCAAATTGTATAACATCTTGATATGCAAGTCAAAGTTTAAGAATTAGAAATTTACAAATGCAATATATTCAAGATTCTACTTGGAAAGACAATGAAAACAAAGCAATTTATTTTGCTCATTATAATCTTATTGGTAAATCTTGTTTCTGACCAATTTCTCTGACTGATACTCAAAACTTTAGTAAAGATTAGGACTAAATTATACTAATAAAAAAAATGAAAAAAATCAGAAATAAAACATTTAATTAGAAAGCAAAGTGAATAAAAAATAATGCAATTTAATTTTATAAAAATGCTTAAAAATCAGCTATAACTCGGAAAGATGACACTTACTAATTATTGAGGGTTGATTCTTCTTGCGGAAGCAGTGTTGTCTCAGTCTCTGACTTTTCACTAACAATATTTGCTGATTGTGAATAAGGTCTAATAATAGAACTTACACCAATTGCCCAAGCGATCGCTACCATCCAACCTGCAAGAATATCACTCGGAAAATGAACCCCCAGATAAAGCCTTGTCCAGCCAATAGTTAACAAATACAAGCTACCTAAAGTTACCGTCAACCAACACCAAATACTACCCCAAGTTAAAACGACCAAAATAGCAACAAACGTCATACTTGTCATTGCATGACCACTGGGAAATGAATAGTCAAACTCTGGTGTGACTGAATCCCATAGATGGGGGCGTACTCTGTGCCAAAATTCCTTAGCTGTATGGTTGATGGTAGCGCTACCAATAGCGGTAATCAGTAAATAACTGAGCGATCGCCAACGACGTTGCGTTAATAAAATTAGAGTCATAACACTCAAAATTGGTAATATAGTTCTAAATGAACCGAATCTAGTCAAAATGGCGGCTATTGTGTCTAGCTGTGGCTGTGCTACGGAATGAATTGCCACTAGAATAGGCAAATCCCAGAGAAAACCACCTTCATTTTGTCTCACCTCCAACGCCAGCAGTCCAAATACTTGCAGTGGTAAGTATATTCCAAACAATAGCAACAATAGAGAACGCCAATGAGTAATTAACAGCTGTTGCAAAAACTCTACAGGTGTCTTTTGTTGTGATTTTTCTAGCTTTGACATATCAAATACGGTATTACACTGGAGTTAATGTAGTTTTATTTAAATACTGACATATAAATCTAACTAAAAGCTGATTTCAGAAGAAATCGGCTTTTGTTGATTGTGTTAAAAAGCGCTAGTATTATTTGTCACTCCGTACTCTTACTCTAGACTTTTATTTCTATTCATCTTAAAATACAGTAAATTGATAGGCTTTATGTATTTTATCTATAAAACAAGAGTATGGATTTTTTACTCTTACCTCTATTCAGCTTTATAGTTGGTATTGTTGTTGGTCTAACAGGAGTTGGTGGTGCTTCTTTGATCACCCCAATGTTAATTTTTGTTTTTCAAGTTCCACCTGTAATAGCAGTAAGTTCTGATGTGGTTGCTGCAACACTGATGAAAATTGTTGGTAGCATCAAGCACTACCAACAGCAAACCCTAGATGGGGAAGCAGTAAAATGGTTAGCCTTGGGAAGTGTTCCTGGTTCACTGTTTGGGGTAGTAATTCTGCACTTACTTAGACAGACAGGAGAAGTTCATTTGAACAGCATTATGCTTCATTTGGTAGGTATTGCCATAATGGCAATTACAATTCTGACATTAATACAAATGTTGCTGTTGACTTTCTTCCCAAAATTGCAACTACCTGAACTTCCAAAATATGATTTAAAAACTAATATAGGACGCTTACAAACAATAACTACTGGAGCTATTTTAGGTTGTATTGTTGGTTTAACCAGTGTCTCTTCTGGTTCAATGTTTGCATTGGTATTAATTGCATTTTTTCGTCTTGACCCACGAAAGTTAGTTGGTACAGATATCTCCCAAGCTGCTATTTTGTTATTATTTACTTCTCTTGGGCATTTAACATTAGGCACAGTAGATTGGAATTTGGTACTACCAATATGGCTAGGCTCAATTCCAGGAGTTCTAGTAGGCGCTAAAATCTGTAAAATCGCACCTCAAAAGCCACTACGATTTATTGTTTACTCTATATTAATGATGGTCAGTTTAAAGTTAGTTTATTAGTCAATGGTCAATTGTTATTTGTCTCCCTTGTCCTCCTTGTCCTCCTTGTCCCTCTTACCAATTTTTAATTTTTAATTTTTAATTGATAAGTTCCTATTCCCCAGAAGTCTCAGCTTTATTAACCAAGTTTTTCTCTCGTTTGAGAGTTTCTTCAAGGGCTTGAATTTGTTCTCGACGTGCTTCTAATTCCAGGGTACGACGTGCTAAGTCTTGGTTTTGCAAAGTCAAGTTTTGTCGCCACTTTTCCGCCCTTTCTGCTTCTTGGCGCAAAAAATCTGGAGTAATACCTGTGGTTAGGTAAGTACCGATCAAATCCATTACCCAGTTAGTAGCTTCTTCTATTTTTTCTATATCACCTGTTGGAGAAAGTTCGACTAAAACAAGCAATTTTTCTGTCATAGTCTTGCCTTTTCCTAAGAGAATAAAAGCTTCTTCTGGAATTTTTACCCATATATTATTAACTTCTTGACGTGCTAATAAATGTAACTGGAGTTGATCTAAAAATTCGTTTCTGTGTACTTGGGCTAGATATAGCATAAATTTAGAAAAATAATGAATTACAAATTATGAATTATGAATGATAAAAGATTTCATAATTTCTAATTCATCATTCATAATTCTTTATAGTTATGCTAGCTGACGCAAGCGATCGCGCAAGATTTCAGCTTGCTTTTGAGCTTCTGCTAAAGTGTCTCGTGTTTCCTGCACCACATTTGCTGGAGCTTGTTCAACAAATTTAGGATTACTTAACCTAGCAGTCAGAGCCTTAATATCCGCTTCCAGTTTGCTAAGGCGTTTTTGCAGTTTGGTGGTATAAGCTTGAATGTCTACGACACCTGCAAGAGGGAGTAAGACTTGTACTGTACCAACTACGCCTGCGATCGCTTGTTCTTTTGATTGTGGCAGTTGTGATTCTTCTGATTGTGGTAGGCTTTTTTGAGATGATTGAAACTGTTGCCAGAATATTTGTCTAGCCTCAGCAGATAGTAAATACCGGATGACAAACCACGCAGCGTAACCAAAACCGACAAGTTCAAAGAAATTTCCCAACAACGCAATATCATCAATCGCATCGGCGATCGCTAGACCAATTCGGAAAAAGTAAATTGCTGCGAGAACTAAGGCGATAGTCTTCCAAGCAATTCGAGGTTTTTCTTCCTGTTGTTTATTCTCGCCAACAGCGATCATTAAATTCTCAACCTTTGCCAAATCTTTAATATAAGATTGTCCCGTGGTCAGAATTTGCCTTTCTTGGAAGCTGTCGCTTTGCAAATTTACATTGACTTTCACCCCTGGTTTAACATCCGCTTCGGCACGTAAGTTGCGAATAGTGCGGATTGTACCAATCAATAGTTCAAACTGTTCTTCTAACCCAGCATCTATTAAATTTGTCTGTGCTTCTGGATACTGTTGTAAAGATAAACTTTGTTGAGTATCTTCTCCTTGTTGGGTGAGAGTGTGCCAAATTTCCTCAGTAATATGAGGCATAAAAGGATTAAGTAGCTTCAAAATCCCTTCCAGCACATAAGCTAAAGTTTGTTGTGCAACCCGTCGCGATACAGGATCAGCATTCTTTTGCAAGCGAGATTTAGCTAGTTCAATATACCAGTCACAAAAATCACCCCAGATGAAATCATACAAACCCTTCGCAGCTTCACCCAAACCGTAATTATCCATATAATTGCGCGTTTGCTGCACAACACCGTAATAACGCGAAAGAATCCAGCGATCGCTCAACTCTGTATTGGTTGGTTCTCCTAATTGCTGTGGCGTCTGTCCATCTAAATTCATCATCACGAACCGGGCCGCATTCCATAGCTTATTAGCAAAATTGCGGGACGCTTCCACAGAAGGCGACTCGTCGGTCTTACGATTGTAATCCATACGGATATCTTGACCCGCGCCCGCTACTTCCCTAATCATCGTATAGCGCAGAGCATCTGTGCCGTACTTATCAATTAACAATAACGGGTCAATACCGTTACCCTTACTCTTGGATTGCTTTTGACCATTTTCATCCAACACCAATCCGTGGATGTAAACATCTTTAAATGGCATTTGTCCGGTAAAATGTCCCGCCATCATCGTCATTCTTGCAACCCAGAAAAAGATGATGTCAAAACCAGTTACCAAAGTACTATTCGGGTAAAAAGTTGCTAAATCCGGGGTTTGTTCCGGCCAGCCCAAAGTTGAAAACGGCCACAATCCAGAAGAAAACCAAGTATCCAGCACATCTGGCTCTTGTTCTACCTTGACATTTTCTCCAAATCGTGATATTAACTTTTCCCGTGCTTCTGACTCACTCCGCGCCACAACAAACGGCGTGTTATCGGTAATCTCATCACCCGTTTCACTTACAGCGTACCAAGCCGGGATTTGGTGTCCCCACCACAATTGCCGAGAAATACACCAATCCTTCAACTTCACCAACCAATCACGATAGACTTTATGCCAGCGTTGAGGCACAAACCGGGGTGAATTTTTCTCGTCGAGGAATTCCAGCGCCCGGTCTGCCATCGGGCGGATGGCGACAAACCATTGTGTTGAAAGCAAAGGTTCTACCGGAACTTTACCACGCTCACTATAAGGAACCATATGCTTATAATCTTCCACCTTCACCAGAACACCATCTGCCTCCAGGCGGTCAACTACATTCTTTCTACCAACAAAGCGATCTTGTCCTTGAAACTCACCAGCATTCTCATTTAGAGAGCCGTCCTTATTCATAATATTGATAAACGGCAGATTGTGACGTTTACCCATTTCAAAATCATTCAGATCATGGGCAGGAGTCACCTTCACGCAACCAGTCCCAAAACTGGGGTCAACCAACTCATCGCCAATAATCGGAATTTCCCGATTCATAATAGGCAACGTGAGAGTTTTTCCAATCAAATGCTGATAACGTTCATCATTGGGATTTACTGCCACCCCCGTATCACCTAGCATGGTTTCTGGTCGAGTCGTCGCCACCTCTACATAACCAGAACCATTAGTCAACGGATAACGGAAGTGCCAAAGATGACCATCAACTTCTTTGGCGTCCACTTCCAAATCAGAAACAGCTGATTGTGACTCAGGACACCAGTTGACTAAATATTTACCACGATAAATCAGTCCTTCTTCGTAAAGACGGTTAAAAGCTTCCAAAACAGCTTTAGTTAAACCTACATCTAGGGTAAAACGTTCCCGCGACCAATCTACCGACACACCCAAACGTCGCAGTTGATTAACAATTGTTCCCCCAGATTCTGCCTTCCACTGCCAAGCACGTTCTAGAAATTTCTCACGTCCTAATTCATAGCGAGTTTTGCCCTCTGACTTAAGTTGCTTTTCCAATATCGTATGGACAGCGATGCTAGCGTGGTCAGTTCCGGGCAGATAAAGAGCATTATCTCCCTTCATGCGGTGATAGCGCACGAGGCTATCAATTAAACTGTTGTCAAAAGCGTGACCCATGTGCAAGCTACCAGTGACATTGGGTGGTGGGATGACGATGCAGTAAGATTCACCGCCTGCTTGGGGGTCAGCTTTGTAGATTTGATTTTCTTCCCAAAATTTTTGCCACTTGGCTTCAGTGGTAAAGGGATTGTACTGACTAGGGAGATTAATCATTGTTGCGGTCATGCTGGGAAAACTAAGTGCGGAAGGACTTTAATAAATTTTGCCACAGTGTTGGAGAGTGTTTTATGAGCGATCTTAACAATACTCCCCACACATAATGAAGCGACGTGTGGGGAGTATGTCAATGAGCGGATAACATTTATGCATGGGGTAGTTCAGTGTATGATTCTTTAAATATTTTTCAGTTTTTCAGTTTTTCTTGGAACAGCAAATGAGTATCCGCCATGCGACAGAAGCTGATTTGCCAAAAATAGTGGCAATTTACAACGCCGCAGTTCCCGGCCGCATGGCAACTGCTGATTTAGAACCAGTGTCTGTGGAAAGTCGTCGTACTTGGTTTAGTGCGCGATCGCCCTCAAAAAGTCCTCTTTGGGTAATTGAAGTCGAGGGCGTAGTGGCTGGATGGTTGAGTTTACAATCTTTTTACGGACGACCAGCCTATCACGCTACTGCTGAGGTTAGTATTTACATTGATCCTACGTATCATCGCCACAGTTTAGGAAAACAACTACTAACTCAAGCAATTAACCAAAGTCCTCGCTTAGGCATCAAAAACTTAGTCTGCTTTATTTTTGCCCATAACCATCCCAGTTTAAAACTGTTTGAAAAATTCGGCTTTCAAAATTGGGGATACTTACCCAAAGTTGCAGAATTAGATGGTGTGGAACGGGATTTAATAATTATGGGACTACATATTTAATAGTTGTCATTTGTCGGTTTCATCACTTGGGTAGTAGCTTTATTGTAACGAACTCATTATAATGTCAGTCCCCTTATCAGCAATCATCATGGTTGCTGCTGCCGTATTTGCGGTTATTGACAAAGGAAACACCGAAGAGTCAATTACACGCAATCCTGATGTACCGCGCACCTTGAGTTCTGTGTCCACTACGGAATTCTCATCAACCCCCATCCTGCAAGTCCCGCAATAGTGCTGTGTCGTATCGGCTGTTTTTCTGATGTAACTCTCCAAATCTGCCCCCGGTTCTGGAGCAATTTGCTTTTCCCGCCATTGGCTCAAGCCTGGTTGATTGCCAATGTCGATCCCTAACTGAAGTGCCTTTTTACACATCTGCATATCTCCTGGTTTCGTCAGATATCCTGGATCAATCAGAGGAGAGTCATCAGGATCTCTGGAACGCAGGTTAACAGTTCCCGTACTCTTCAGGTGCATAATATTTGGCCACAACCAAAAAGAACGTTCTAAACCTGGGAAACCTTTTAGTGTTCCAACACCTACTGAGGATTCTATATCAATAACGGAACTACTATTTTCTGTATGACTGAAGATAACGGCTGGGGCTAGACTATAGGAATAGAATGGTACATCTTTGTTTGGGGAAATAGAAAATCCAGCACTGACAAAAATATCGTCATGTAAATTCCGACCTACCTCTGGAAGATTCGCAACTACAGAAATATTAAATTTTGCTAACTCGTTTTCATCACCGATACCCGAAAGCATCAATATTTTTGGACTTGCGATCGCTCCGGCACTCAGAATAATTTCATTTTGTATGTAAGCAAGCTGTTGTTGACCTTCTTTGACATATTCAATACCAATTGCTTTAGTATCTTCAAATAAGATTCGCGTCACAAAAGCCTGACTTAGCACCGTTACATTCTGATATTGTTCTGGCTGGAAAGTGCTGTATGTGGTTTCTCGAATAAAATTGGGTGAATTAGTGATGTTAAATTGAAATAGAGCGTATCCATATTGACTATTGCTGGTATTGTAGTTGGGATTATAAGGCAAGCCATATTGCTTTGCAGCAGTAAACAAATCATTGATGAACTCATCTGCTTCTCCTATCAACACTTTCATGGTTTCCTCTATTTTTTGAAAGTGTGGCAAAACATCATTCCATGACCAGCCGGGTGCTACCTTGCCCCACGTGTCAAAATCGGATTTGCTACCCCGCACGTAGACCATAGCATTATGTAGCCCACACCCACCTAAAACTTTTGCTTGCGCTAGCTGAATGACACGATTGTTTAAATTGGGTTGGGGTACTGACTGATAACCCCATTCAATTTCTGGACATTTCTGTAAAACTTCAAACCAGTCGCTTGGTATCCACATCTTTGTGTTGTCTGGAGTTCCCCCAGCTTCAATCAGGAGAATACTCATACCTGAATCATAAGCAGCAAGCTTTGAAGCAACTATGCTCCCAGCCGAACCCGCACCAATAACGATGTAGTCATAATAGGCTCGTTCTGTCATTTTGTAATAGTTAACCACCTAGATTTTTCTTTTACAAATGGCTTCTTAGATTACTTATGTTGGACTTTCTGGTGTAAGTAGTCAGATAGATTGTTTTTTAAACATATTTTAACAGGATGTAATCTTAAAAATACTGAATTTTCTTGAAAGGATATTAAATTCTCTCTTAGAAGAGGAATATATCAAACTTGCTAACGTTGGCACTACACCCTTTTGCCAATTTTTAATTGATATGTCCCCTTTCCTTTAATGCGGCGTTTGAGTCGGCTTGATATTTTTGGCTTTGTAGAAAGTTTCTAAGCTGTCGCGATCGCCTACAAAACGCCAATGCCAAGGTTCATAACTCACACCTTGAGAATTATTTTTGGGAAAGGACATCTCAAAGCCAAAACGAGCAGCATTTGTTTGTAACCATTGAAAAGCTTTGGTATTTTCAAAATTCTCATTTAAGTTAGTGGCTGGCACTGCTCCGTCCCCAATATCCACAGCGTAACCTGTATGATGCTCACTATGACCAGGAGGAGCGCTTAAAGCCGCTCTCTCGGCTGGGGTTTGATTACGTTGAGCACCCACCTGAAAAAATAATTGTTCTTGCTCTTTAACTGAACGAAAACTAGAAATAGGTGTCAAAATTACATTAGCACTCCTAGCTGCTGCTACCATTTCCTGATATTTTTGGGCGGCTAATTTTCGCATTCTTTGCCGTCCATCTGCGGAAATTGCTGCTAGTTCTGATTCTGGTGCTTCTGTGTATACTAAATGTCCAAGAACTTGGTCAGTATTATTATTTTGTGTAGTTGCAGAAGTCGAATTAGTAGGCGAAGGCTGAGAAACTGGATTTTTTTTCGGTGCAGTCCAGGCGAACAAAAAACCACTAATTACAGCCAGCACGGTAAAAACAATTAATCCCCCAATTCCCAAAACCAAGAGAGACAGACGCCTCCTGGGTGCTATATCAGGAGTATCGCGTAAAGCTGCTGGAATATCTTCACCAGACAGAGGTGATGAGTTTCGCGGTTTTCCAGAAAACTCAGCGTTCTTCAAGGGTTAACTCCTGCTTTTGTCAAGTATTCACTAACAGATTTTGACACTCCTTTGGCGAAAGCGCAAAGGATTCTAACGGTTGCATAACCGATGGATAAATCCACCCACTGAGGTTATTTCCTTTTTTGGGTAGGAGTACCGTTAAGCATTGTAGCTTTATTTATCTCAAACAGACTTGTCAGAGCAGATTTGGATTGCACCTGCGATCGCTCAAAAAGCAATAGCAACAGCCATCATAATAACGGCTGTTGCTAGCCTCTAACAAAAAACTCAAAAATTGAGTTTTTAGAATTATTTAAACGTTGTATTCTGCTTGTATTTTCAGCGATGGACTGTTATCAAACACCTTGACAAAACTGATTCTAATGTTTTCGTTGTAGTACCAGGCATTTTTGGCAGAACCGCTAAGTTGATACGCCCGTTCTCCGGGATCGCCGCCTGTAATTAAGCCAATTTCTTGCCCGTCTATTGTCAGCTTCTTCAAGAGACTTGAATTCTCTGTGGTTTCAGATGAATCGTGTAAGATCGCTACGAAGAAAAAGTCTTCCTTGGGCTGATAATTGTCATGTTTACGCTCCACCGTAATCTGGCGTGTTGAACCAGTTTGACTGTGCGTAATTAGTACCTCGCGATATTCGCTGTTGGCCAGTTCATCGTTATCGTATATAGCTGACTCCTTGGGTTCAGAAGCACGGCTGACGCCATCATCCAAATACATGGTATATTGACCACTTTCACCAGGATATATGTTCAATGTGATCGGATTGAGCAGACCTTTGCTGTTTCGTTCTCCCACATATTGTTCAACCTCTACAGTGGGTACGATCGCACCTGCTCGTATGAAAATAGGAACGATAAAGGGAATGTGTCTGGGGTCGCTACTCAGACTTGCATCAAAACCGCGTATAGTAGTCCCACCATCGACAGCAGCATCAAGCGGCTGTTTATTGTCTTTAAAAGAATACCAGTTGCTGCCAGCAGGCAGATAAATATCCCGTTTGCCATAGCCGTTCTGGGCTGACTGCGGATCTAGAAGTGGGGCTACAAGGATATCGTGGCGAACGAAGAACTGGTCGTCGAGGAAGGCGATTTTGTCATTGTAGAGTGCCTTGTCTTGTGAATCGTTGAGAAACATGGGCCGACAAATGGGCAAGCCATCAAATGTGTTCTCAAACATGGCGTCATAGAAAACCTGGAGGAGCCGATACCGCAATTCAATGTAATACTTGCAGGCAGGCAAAACTGCACGATAAAAATCTTGCGGTTCCGGCAAGTGACCACCTTGATGTTGGTTAAACCATTCTTCGTACATGAAGATTTCTTGGAACTCTTTGCGCCCCTTACGCATATAGTGGTTGCGGAACCAGGGTAGGAAAGCTCCCGCAGCGACCCAGCGAATAAAAAGTTCAGGGCCGACCCAGTGTTGTTCATCGTTTTCTTGTTCAAAGCCGCCGATATCTTGCCCACAGATGGTAACACCAGTCATGCCAAGGGACATAACTTGGGATACGTTGATCTTCAGAAAATCCCAGGTCGAAGAGTTGTCACCTGTCCACAATGCGGCAAAGCGATGAGCGCCAGTAAAACTGCCGCGCCCGACAATAAAGTTACGATCTTTGCGGCGTTGTCCTGGTTTATCTGACTGCTCCGAGTAGACAAGCTGATTGAGACCATAGTACGTCGCTTTGTGGAGATTGTACGAATACAAATTCCACACCTTAATGGCTGGAGTCAGTTTGGGTTCCTCTCCCACAATAGAATCGTCTGTAACTAGCAATCGGAAGGGGAAGCCCCGCATATCTCCACGGCGCGAACGGATAGCAGGTGTCGTCATGTCCTGCCAAACCATTTCTAGACCCATATCAAACAGATATTGATATTGCTTACCCCACCAATCACGCACCTCTTGCCGTCCTAAATCGGGGTAATGACCAGGCGTACCCATTTCTTGTCCTGTAAGTCGGTCATTTCCGTAGTAAACTTCCCCAATATAAGGATTGCCCGTATTAGCGTTGTGTTCCGGATCGTGTGCGAAGAAAACGCTTTCCTGTCCAGGAGGATCGTAATTTTGGTAGCTGTAACCTTTGTTAAGGTCTTCAGGGTTGTTCAGATTGAGATCACCAAAGAAGCGCTGATCTTTTACAAAATAGCCCTTTTCCACGCCTTCGCTATAGGTTTTGTAGTACGATTTCTGATTACTGCTAATAATTGGGGTAATGTTCGTGCTGCACTTCACACCCTGTGCTTTTAAATTAGCAAACATCCCTTTGGGATCAGGGAATCTGCCTGTATTGATGGTGAAGGTGTGGTAATTATCCTGTACATCTACATCTACGTGGAGACCATCTAGCGGAATTTGGTACTCGCGATGTTTGCGAACAGTCCATTCCAAAGCTCCGCGATCTTCATATCCATAGCATCCTTGATGGTATCCCAAAGCCCATCGGGGTTTTAGCCGCGATCGCCCGACAATCTCAGTAAAGCTGTTTATCAGCTCCGCCGGAGTATCTGCCATGAAGAAATAATAGTCAAGGTCGCCAAAGCGTGTACCGATCAGATAGGCGCTGGAATTATAATAAGCTGTTCAGCATTTAAATTGGGTATAATAAAAAGCCGAATTCAGTAAAAAAATGGAATAATGCCAGCAAAAAATCATTTAACTTCCCAGCAAATAGAGAAACTACAAAAGGCTTTAAAACAG
>JAHHHW010000084.1 GCA_019359115.1 Pelatocladus maniniholoensis HA4357-MV3 | reverse complement strand
AATGCATAATTTTTTATTGTGGGCGGTTGCCGTTGGCAACCGCCCACTCTCGCCTCTCTTAAATGATTATCATTCTTATTTCCATGTCCTCTCTTAAGTTTTTTTGTATGATTTATTTTTTGGAAGTCCCTAAGTCTAACTCAACTATTGAAATATATGGTGTCCGAAAGCGATGGCACAGCTTGTGATGTGCTGTTAAAACTTGTTGGCGGGCCGGAAGTTGTCACGAAGTATTTGCGTAAACTTGGTGTAAATGGCGTCATCGTGGTTAGTACAGAAAAAGAGATAGGACAAGACAAATCAGTCCAGTATCGCAACTGGGCAACACCTGAAGCAATGGTCGTTTTGTTACGTGCATTAGACGAGGGGCGAGGGCTTTCAAAATCTAGCCAAGCGTTGTTACTGCGCTTGATGACAGAGACATCCACAGGTTTACGACGTATCAAAGGAATGTTGCCTGATGGGACGGTTGTAGCACATAAGACTGGCACATCAGGCACTGTTAACAGAGTGACGGCTGCAACAAATGATGTGGGACTCGTGACGTTACCAAATAGCCAGCATTTGGCTATAGCGATTTTTGTTTCAGATTCTACGGCTGACGATGCTGCACGCGAAGAAGTTATAGCAAAGGTGGCGCGGACTGCATGGGATAAATGGAGTCAGTAAAACGTATTGACATGAAAAAACGATTAGACCGAAATCGTCCCATGACAACTATTACAATCCGAATTCCTGAAGATGTAGTAGAGGATCTAAAACGAGTCGCTCCATTACTTGGTTTTTCTGGTTATCAACCTTTAATTCGTGCTTACATCGGTCAGGGGCTGCGAGCAGATTTAGAGCGTTTGGATGGAGATACTGTTTGTGCATTAGTTGCGAGTCTCAAGCGTCGTGGCGTCAGTGATGAGATAATTCATGAAGCATTGAGCGAAGTTGTACAAAAGTAGTGGCGATCGCTTATCCTTAATTTTGTCTGATTTCAATTATCTTCTGTGGGCAAAAACCGGGAACCTTTAGCTAGTCTATTACTCTACCAAGCCTTTAAGTGGTCTGTTGTTAGCCCCGTGCTAAATGTTTACTTTCGAGGCAAAATTTATGGTGCAGAAAATGTCCCTTTGAGCGGGCCTTTGGTGGTAGTAAGCAATCATGCCAGTAATTATGATCCGCCAATTATTTCCAACTGTGTGCGCCGTCCTGTGGCGTATATGGCCAAAGAAGAACTATTTAAAGTCCCAGTCTTAAAACAAGCCATTGAATTATATGGTGCTTATCCGGTTAGCCGGGGTACAAGCGATCGCACTGCTATTCGTGCAGCCCTCAAATATCTTGATGAGGGATGGGCTGTAGGTGTCTTTTTACAAGGTACTCGCACTCCTGACGGACGCATTACAGATCCGAAACGAGGCGCTGCTTTAATAGCCGCTAAAGCACAAGTACCATTGTTACCTGTTTGTTTGTGGGGAACACAGGCTATTGAAGAAAAAGGTGTCGTTATCCCTCGTGCAGTTCCCGTGACAATAAGAATTGGTGAAGTGATACCCGCACCCACTTCCACTGATAGAGAAGAATTAGAAGTATTAACACAAAAATGTGCTATGGCTATTAATTCATTACACGAAAAAGGACGCTAGTCTCACTGATAACTGATAACTGATAACTGAATTAAAAATTAAAAATCTTCTTCATCTACAAAAAATTCTGCATCATCTTGTGCAGTAGAATGACTTTGCTCAGAACCAGTCAGTCTCCACAATGGTTGTAGCAAACCCATACTGATCATGCCTACAGCTGCACACAAAGCTAGTAACAAGCCTACTGGAAGTTGAATTGATTGAAAGCTGAGAAATTTTAAAGATACTGGCGTGGCGTTTTGTACTGAGAGAAGGGCAACAGCCATTATCCAAAAAACTAGAATCATTATTGTCAGTAGAGTAGCAAGAGTTTTCATGATGATTGATAACAAGCTGCCATAGCCACAACTTTCTCCACCTATTTTAGGTTTTGAGGTTTTGAGAAGTGGTAATTATTTTTTATATGTAGATATTTTTATCTCTAAACGAGAATTTATCTAACTATTTGTAAAGTATAGGTCAAGATTAGTGTTGCAAATCTTCATCTACACAACCACTAGAAGTAGACCAAAAGTACAATATACTGCATCGTACTTTACTTTTAACCAAGGCTTTTAACCAGGTATTCCCAATATTTTCCCCGTTCTGTTAGATGTGGAGCTACTAGGATTTAGTCTAGTTTAGGGTCAAAGATGAAAAGGTGGATACTGAGTAGCTAGCAAAAATGTTGGTAAACAAAGCCTCCGATACAGCCTAGATCTTTGCCACAATAGTAATTAGTAATTTCTAGAGTGGCAATAACAACAAAATCAAGGATATATTTAATCCCATACTCAGATGCTGGGTTTTAGCTGTTAGTAGTAAATATCAATGCTCTAAACTGAATTTCAGTAAGTAGCATTGTCACTTATTACGATCGCATAATACCGTTCAGCAATTTTTACAGTCCAAACAAAATCTGCCATAACTTAAATGGCAGTTTGATTAGCTACTTGGCTACTAAATGAGTGAAGCCTGTGTAGCTGATGTTATGCCCCGTCTTTGTCTCACAGTTGCTAAGTAATGTCAACTCCAGAGCGACCTTTTGCCAGTTATCATCTTTGGTCTTTAGTTGCCCCCGCTTCTGGGCAACAACGTTGGCACTGTCAAATGAGACGAGGATATATTAAAGCGCGCCAACATGAACCTCAAGTTAAAGCACTCTTAACAAAAGTTACACCACCCCAACGTATAGGCTTATTAGCACAAAAAGGTGTTTACGAATTTCATCATCACAGATACTTATTAAATCAATCAGACGGCGTAGAAAAAGTTGCCGAACTACTGAGACTAAGCAATTCACCTGATGAAGTGCAACAGCGTGTGCTGCAAATTTTGAAGAAATACCACAATGAGCCATTGCTTTCAGGTAAACGTATAGTCTTGTTAACCCGTGGCGATGAAGGATTTCCCAAACCAATTTTAATCGATCAAAAGCATTATTGTTTCCGCTTGTATGCGGCGATGGACTGTATTTTCATCGAATCTTCAGGCAATTTACATATTTTAGATTTTAAAACTGGTAAATCTGCTTTTGACCGTCGTCAGGCATTAGTTTACTTATTGGCAGCTCGTTATCTTTATCCTAGACACAAAGCTATAGCTTCCTTTTATAATTTAGAATTTTCTAAAAAATCGGAATTGATAAGTGTTACCAAAGGCGAATTAGATTTTCTGGAGTTTGAATTGGCTAATATTGCTCAAAAACACCAACAAGATTTGCAAAAATATCAAAGGGGAAGCCAGAAATTTAGCCAAATATTTCCGCCAAATCCTGGCTATCACTGTCGATTTTGCCCATTTAATTCTATATGTGAATTTTCTGCTTTTAAGGCTTCGCAAACAGTCTAAGAAAATTAAGCTAGCTAGTTACGATATCATTTATAGCTTCCTTTTGTTACTCCTTCACACCCGCAATAACCGCCAACGCATCTGCATACTGCTCTAAATCCCTTCTCAACAATTCCAACTCATCCCGCAATTTCGCTTCCTCAGACCAATTGCGCTCATGCTCTTTCGGACTCAGGTGAGGTGGACGCTGGGCTTCCCATGTTTGTAATATTGGATGCCATTTTGCCAGGACGGGGCGTAAACCATTATTCAACACTGCTATAGCAATTCCCCCGACTGAATCGTGAGATGCACCAACATCAGGCCCAGCTTCTTTGAGAATTTCCCGTGTCGTGCCAAAAAGGCTGTATAAAGAATTTAGAGCCTCACGCATTAATCCTTCGTTAGAATCCAAAGGCTGAACAGCAATACGTGTCACAAGTTCCACATACAGCGACCATGCAGCCCGTCGTTCAGTTGGGTCAACTTCCCATTCAGCCGAACCAATACCAAAGGGAAGGCTCACAGATACTTTTTTCCACTTAGCACCATCGAATTTAGGCATTTTTTTTATTAACTAAAGTTTCTATAATTATCAGTATATTTGGGTTCTTTCACACTTTTGGTGATCTTGGTTGAGACACATAAACCGACTGAAGATGTTGAAAAGGCAAATGTAGAACAAGTTAAATACCCTTATGGGAAGACGCCGCGCGTCTACAGCTACACGAAAATTACACCTGCCTACGCAGGCTACAATAATCTAAAATCTCATGACTGAAGTGGTTTACTGATGAAAATAGCATACATAATATTAGCGCATAAATATCCAAAACAATTATTGCGTCTGATTAACAGACTAAACACAGATGATGTTTCATTTTTTATACATATTGATAAAAAAGCAGATAGTCAGTTTTTTCATCAATTAGTTACTCAACTTCAGGATTTACCGAATGTTTATTTTCTTAAGAGATACGATTCAGCGTGGGGAAGTTTTAATATCGTAAGAGCGACTCTTGAGGGAATAAAATTAATAGCCGAAGCAAGTAATGACTTTGACCATATTGTAAATTTATCAGGACAAGATTATTTAATTAAATCAAATGAACAGATACAATTTTTTTTTGAAGCAAATAAAGGAAAAGAATTTTTAGAGTACTTCCCACTACCTTGCAGTAAATGGAGAGGTGGTGGCTTTAGAAGAGTAGAATATTGGCATATCCGTTGGAAAGATGAATATTTGTGTCTTCCCGAAGAGCGTAAATTTAAATCTCCTCTCAACTCTTTCTTATATTCATTGTTGATTCCAGTTTTATTTAAAAAACGTAAGCTTGACAAATATTTTCCTCTTTATGGAGGATCTCAATTTTGGTGCTTAACAGGAGAATGTGTAAAATGGATTAATGATTTTGTTAAACAGAATCGGAAGTTTGTTAACCGCTTTAATTATACTTTTTGTACAGATGAGATATTTTTTCAAACACTGATTTTAAATTCACCTTTTAAAGACAAAGTAGTTAACGAACACTTGAGATATGTAGAGTGGAGTAATATTAATGACTATCATCCAAAGATTTTAACTAGGAAGGATTTTGAAAAGATTAAACAATCAAAAAAGATTTTTGCTAGGAAGTTTGATATGACTAGAGATGAGGATATATTAAATATGATTGATAAAATAATATTAGACAAATAGTCAAAACCCTAAGTTTCTGAAAGTAGTTCATACAATAGACATCTGGTGAAATTAATTATGCTTTACCCACAATCTTTGTAGAGACCGTAAATTTACGGTCTCTACATTCTTTTTCACCAGATGTCTAATTCATAATAAATATAGCTATGAATTTATTAGAGCCACGTAATTATCATGCTATTAACATATTTAGACAGCAACAGTTGGCTGGTTGAAATCGCAGACAAACGAATACTGATTGATCCTTGGTTGGTAGATAAGTTGAGTTTTGGCAATCAAGATTGGTTTTTCAAAGGTTATCGAACTCAAGATCGTCCGATCCCAGAAAAGATTGACTTAATTTTGCTGTCTCAGGGGCTAGAAGATCATGCTCATCCACCCACACTCAAACAACTTGACCATAATATTCCAGTCGTAGCTTCTCCTAATGCTGCCAAAGTTGTACAGCAGCTAGGTTACACCCAAATAACAGTGCTTGCTCATGGTGAAACCTTTACTTTAGATACAAGTGTAGAAATCAAGGCAGTTCCTGGTTCACCTATCGGCCCCACTTTGGTAGAAAATGGTTACATCCTCAAAGAGTTGCCAAGCAACTTGACTATTTATTATGAACCACACGGATATCATTCTCCGTCGCTAAAAGCAGCAACCCCCATTGATGTTGTCATAACTCCACTCGTTGACTTAACTTTGCCCATATTTGGATCATTTATCAGGGGTGGTAAAAATGCTCTCGAATTAGCCCAATGGTTGCAACCCCAAGTTATGCTACCCACAGCAGCAGGAGGTGATGTGACGTTTGTGGGATTTTTGGCAAATTTCTTGCAAACCAAGGGGAGCATTGAGGAATTTCGGACGTTATTGGCGAAAAATAATCTTTCCACCCAGGTGATAGAACCCAAGTCAGGCGATCGCATTGAATTGCAATTACAAAAAAAGGGCGCAGGAGTGTAATTCATGGCATTATATTTAGACTCGGCGATCGCATCGGAAGCGGAAATTGCCAAGCGCATGGGTTGGGTGAAGGGGATCACCACAAATCCCACACTCTTGGCTCAAAGTGATACCCCACCAGAAGAAACGCTCAAAAAATTAGTCACCTTGACAAATGGCCCACTTTTCTATCAATTAACAGCCTCTAATTTTGATGGGATGGTGCAAGAGGGAAAAAAGGCCTTTGAGATTATTGGTGAACAGACAATACTGAAGATACCAGCCACACCATTAGGATTTGAGGTAGTAGCCCAATTATCACCCCAGATTACCTGTTCAGTGACGGCAATTTATAGTGCTTCTCAAGCAGCAGTAGCAAAAGAGACGGGTGCAAAAATTGCGATCGCTTACGTCAACCGTGCTACTCGTTTGTTGGGCGATGGTATTGCTTTAGTACGAGATATGGCTAGTATCCTTGCTGATAGTAAGGTTGAAATTTTAGCTGCTAGCATCAAATCACCCCAAGAAGCAGCTGCATCTTTACAAGCTGGAGCGCACCATCTGACTTTACCATTGGCAATGTTGCAGGCTATGACAACTCATGAGTTATCACACAAAACAGTAGAAGAGTTTACTCAAAAAGGAATTGGAATAATATAGTTACTGTTGGTAGTTGTTTGTTGTTTGAATTTTCATATTGAGAAACTTAAAGACTAATTAACTTCAGTTAAAAGAGATTTGCGACTAATTTTGAGGATGATAGATTAATAATACAGGACACCAGATAAGGCACAACCAAACTGAATTGGGCAAATGACTTGGTGTCCCCCGTCATGAAGCCCTAGTAAACTGTCAGCATAACATTAATATAATGTGGCATATTTTCCTAACTGAGGAGAAGCCAAATCCCTAAGCGGAAAAACGAGATTATGCTGGGTTTGCTGTTAGTGATGTCCACCTTAACTATCTATTTTTTTAACTCTGAACGATAACATCAACTTGATCACCAAAGAGTTTGCATAACCTGGTCCCCTTTGACCAGGTTTTTGCATTTTAACATTACGCTATTCATCCCCACCCTCAGCCTAGCAGGGTCAGCGCTGTTTCATTCCACAAGATGAAGCAGTTTGTCAATATCATGAGAGATAAATCTTTGGGCAATTGTGATGGAAGTATAACCATTTTGACGAAGTATGTTGAGTACGATGGCTCTGATAATGGAAAGATTTGCAGGAGCGTTGCCCAGACGGATTGTAGAACTATCCTCCTTCAAAACAACATCTTTGACAAGCGTGAAGGCAATTTTCGATACTCCAATGACCGCGAATCCCGAGAGCAAATTCCTTAGCAGTGCAAATCAAACTGCTAATATAACAGTTCAATTGTTCAACCAGAGAAGCATCCATGATTTTTATCCCCTCAACCCCTTGCTATTTTACCTGTTGATCGGGAATGAAACAGCCCTGGGGATTGAGGGGGGTTCATTCGACTTTTGCAAGAGGTCTTAAGAACCGCGATTTAATTGTCAATGGGTTCCCATGTGTTGTGAATGGGTTCTCGTTAATAAGCAACGTTGAAACGTATTCAACAAACGCTTTGATGTTCTCTATGGATGGAGAAAGGTTAATAAGCAACGTTGAAACGTATTCAACAAACGCTTTGATGTTCTCTATGGATGGAGAAAGGTTAATAAGCAACGTTGAAACGTATTCAACAAACGCTTTGATGTTCTCTATGGATGGAGAAAGGTTAATAAGCAACGTTAAAACGTATTCAACAAACGCTTTGATGTTCTCTATGGATGAAAGAACGTTAATAAACAACGTTTTTGTTTGTAGTGAGGACTAAAGTCCTTACTACGAACTTAAATATGCTAGTTGCTTGACATTTTCACCGTCTCTTTAGAGCGGTGAGAATGTCAACTTCTGAAAAATCTGCCATGCTGAAATTACCTTTCCTTGCATGAGTGCAGCAACTCCATTCAAAGCTTGAATCTCTTTGACATTGGGGTTTTTAACCAAACTCGGTTGTAGAGATTTTTCAGCTGCGCTAGGCTGCCAATTATATAGTTGGACAAATGCTAAATATGCCCAAGCATAAGGATTTTCTGAGTCTAGCTGAGTGACTTTTTCTAAAGCTGCTGTTGCACCATTGACTCTTTTTTGCAACACATTTGCTAAAGCCAAAGCATAAGCCGAATCGCGGTTTTGCGAAACATGCTGCAATCGATATTGCAAACTCAATCGCGCCTGTTCCAAATAATCTTGGATGGGATCGTATTGATTGATACGTCCAATTTCCGCAAATAATTGCTCCAATGCTTTTGTACCTTGTGGTAAGGTTGCTGCTAATCTCTGCAATTGTGTAATTAAATCCAGTTCGGGTGCTGTTGCAGGAGCGGCTTGTTGATCGATTTTTAGAGTCACTTTTGGCACAGGTATTGGGTAAGTTTCGCCAGTAATTCGATTGAGGTAAGTAGCCTCTAAAGTATAGTCTCCCGGTGCAATTTCAGCAGGTGGTAACATTGCTGTCCTTTCTGTGACTTGGAACGTACCTTGGGCTTTGTTTGCACCTGCGTATAAATTTCCCATACCAATACCGTGATCATGTGTCCATAATCTTTCTCCTCCTGGAGAAGTTTGGGAAGTGAGGTTTTTCCAAGTAAGTAATACTATTCCATTTTGCAGTTCTTCCCAAGCACCATTCCACTGATAACTTACAGGTACTGGGATTCCTGGCGGTGCTGTTTGTGGTACTGTGACTTGTAACAAAGCAATCTTCGCTTGTGGTTGGTTTGGGGAAATTGCTTTGACTTCTATTGTTGGTGTTTTTTGATGATAAAGATTTATAGTACCGCCATCTGCAACCCAAGATTTCTGAAGTTGGAAATTGCCATCTTGCTCTATAGTTTTAACCATGAGAGCTTGGGCTTTGGGAACTGAGCCTTGTTTGCCAGTTTTGGTAAGGAACCATCCAAGCGATCGCACATCCTGTTTAACAAATTTCTTTTTGGTTCCTACCTGTCGTCCATAAACTTGGGAATTTGCCAGTCTCCCATAGTAATTTAAATTATATTGGTTGATTTTTTTGGTTGATGGCAAGACTCCTAATGTGGAACGTAAATATGGTTCTGTGGTAATAATCTGGGCAATGATCTGGCGATGAGGTAACTCCTGTTTCATATTAGGGTAATGCTGGGCATCAGGACTCAAAGCTAATTTCAGCCAATCACCAACAAAACCACCAATTGGAAACAAATTAAACAGCATTAAAAGCACAGCTAAACCAAAAGTACCCCAACGAATACGCCGTCCCCACAGACTGCGAAAGCGAGTTAATCCGTATGCTAAAAATACTGAGAATACGGGTAAATAAGGTAATACGTATCGTGGGTCTTTATTTGGGTTCAAAGATGAAAGTAAGTAAGCACCTATGAAAAAGATTGCTAGCCATTTAAGTGAGGGTAAAGGGGATGTCTTGCTACGCAGATGATCTGACGCAGGGAATTTTGTGCTATCCCTGTCTTCTACTGAGCGTCCCCAATACAGTAGCAATGCAAATATCGGTATAACTAATAACGGTAAGGAAACATGTTCTGGCAATTGTTGCCAATAATAAGTCCAAGCTTGCAGTGTATTCAGGGGTGCATCACCTTCAGCGATCGCAGAATCTATCGTTGCTCGTTTGCCAGATGTAATAATCAGTAACCAATTGGTACGATACCAGGGACTAAACACTAATACTGACAAACATAAAGCCCCAACTAATTGCACCAACTGTTTCCAACACCGTTGACGAAAAGCCCCAAATGCTATCCATACTATTGGTGTCAGCAGAAAAAATAGCGCTGTCTGCTTCACCATCAGTGCTAAACCCAAGGATAATCCAAAAATTGCTGCCAATAGAAGAGGGTGGGGAGATGGGGAGTGATGTAGAGACGCGCCATGGCGCGTCTGGGAGTGTGGGGAGGTGGGGAGGATAATTTTTGACTTTTGAGGATTGACTTTTGAGGATTGACTTTTGAGGATTGACTCTTCAAATTTGAGTTTCCAAAGGGTGAGACAAAAAAAACTGAGAGTGACGACAGCTGCGAGGGGATAATCGAGGAGAAAATCTAAGCGTAAGATATAAAGAGCAGGTATGACTTGACAAATTGCAGCAGCCCACAAACCTACAACTTCGCTAAATAATATTGCACCTAATCCATAGACTGAGCCTAACAAAATAGCACTGAAAAACAGCATCATCAATGCAGCTTGATCTGGTCCAGTGCCAAAAATATTTTGGACAATAGCCCCAATAATGTAAGTTAAGGGAGGGATTTTAGACGATAGCATCCAAAAATTTTGCCACCACTGGCTATCCCACCATTGGGGATGCTGCAATGCTTGCCAATAAATCAAAGTACCAGTTAAATAATCTGCTTGATCCCAAGCTGGAACAGAATTGTCTAAACCAAACCAGATGCGATCGCACGCTGCACCCAATAGCCAAATAATACCGAGTATCAGTAAGTATTTAAACTGTTTGCG
The DNA here is from genome assembly GCA_019359115.1 of Pelatocladus maniniholoensis HA4357-MV3. Taxonomy (GTDB): domain Bacteria; phylum Cyanobacteriota; class Cyanobacteriia; order Cyanobacteriales; family Nostocaceae; genus Pelatocladus; species Pelatocladus maniniholoensis. Next base: position 52,429 of record JAHHHW010000084.1, on the reverse strand, counting down.
CTGATATTTTGCATGACTCATGAATCAGGAACATCTCAATGGTTATTTCACCTTGGTGTCTTAGTGTTTCAAAAGTTAATTTATTAAGCACCAAGACACCAAGATACAACACGATGGTTATCGATATAATTTAACCAATCGATTTTTCCATGACCACTCTGTGTAGTGCTGCTTCTTGTTGTTGAAAGAATAACCAAGAAATGGGAAAAAAAGTCATGTAGCGATTAAAAATTTCCAGATCGACTAACTCTAATGCTCGGTGTTGGTTTTCACTCAACCTTTGATACCATGCTCGTAAAGTTGGTTTGTAATCGTGAACTGAGTCATGGGTAATTTTAAAGCCGACTTTCTTAGCAGTTTCAATATGAACAGAGTGCATGACCAAAAGAGAACCTGGGAAAAATAACTGTACCATTACCATCGAAGCGGGATATGGTTCACGTTCAAGGGAAAAGAACTGATGTACTGCGAGTCCTCCAGGAACTAGAGCGTCGTATATTTTTTTGTAAACTTTCTCTATTTCTTCAGGTCTGACATGCTCTAGAGATCCAATTGAGAGAATACGATCATAAGATGCTTGCTGAAAAGGAGCAGTAATAAAGTTAGTTAAACAGACGTTTAAACCTAATTGTGTTTGAGCATAGGCTAATTGCTCTCTGGATAAAGTAAAGCCAGTTAACTCACCAGAGTGTCCTGCATCCTGAAGATATCTCAGCATAGCACCCCAGCCGCATCCTAAATCCAAGATCCTCTCGCTTCCATGCAAGTTCAACAGTCTCATGAGATACGCAGCTTTGTTTGCTTGCGCTTCTTCCAAGGTTTGGCGATCGCTTAAAAAGTCGGCGCAGCTGTAAAATCTGTATTTATGATCGAGAAATAAAGCATAGAAATCATTTGATATATCGTAGTGAGCTGCAATTCCGCTTGAATGCTCACATTTAAGCATAAAATCCAGATATGCTTTTCTTATTGGCTCTGGAGGATAAGCTTTCGCCAACCACTCAATTAAAGATGATTTTGGCTGAGTCCAAAATTTCCAGTTCTCTGTTGCTTCTAAAGGAACTGGCGAATGAATTCTGTAGTTCGCGATCGCATAAAGTAAACCACGAGCAATGAGATCTGAGGTGAACTGAGATAATCTCTGCGACTCAATCATTATTTATTGTGGGTTCACAAACTCCAAATAACCATGACTCAGTTCTTTTACTGCTAACTCATAAAACTGCTGCCCATGTTCTGGTGTTGCTAAGGCTGGATTTGATCCCATCCTACCATCTGGGTAATGTTGACGAAAATCTTTTGCACCATAAATTCTGTGTCCTTTCCCAACTTCTGAACAAAGGGGTGCTTGCTTAATCGCTTCTGGATAAACAAATTGAGTTACAGCTACTTCACTTGGCGTTGCATGGGAACCTTCTTGATCCCCGTATAATTCTTTGGCTAGCTTAAATACCGAACTGCACATAAACCAGTTAGCGACTTGACATTGCACATTTTGAGCATTGGGAATGTGCAAATCTTCTAAATGTGCATAAGTTTCTGAAAAAGCTGCTTTGAGGGTAGCGATATTGCCGCCGTGTCCGTTGATAAAGTAGAACTTGGTAAAACCTGCTTTCGCTAAACAAGTGATGTAATCTCGCACAACTAGAATCATTGTGCTGGGACGCAAACTGATTGTACCGGGAAAAGCTGTATGATGCAGTGCCATGCCAACATTGATTGTAGGTGCAACTATGGCTTGGGTTGCTTCGCCGACACCACGAGCGATCGCTTCTGCACTAATCGCATCTGTACCAATTAATCCTGTCGGTCCATGTTGTTCTGTAGAGCCAATCGGGAGAATAATACCCTGAGATTTTTGTAAGTATGCTTCGACTTCTTGCCAAGTACTCAGATGCAATAACATTTTTGATTGTTGGTTGTGGGTTTTTTGTTATTCTAACCACTAAGGGACTTGCTACTAACCCCTAACCACTAACCATTTGTTGAGTGCTTTGTATGCTCGAATGCTTTCAACAGTAGGATTGAATATCTTCTCCACATTGGTCTACTAAATAACACAAAGCCCGAAAACGCAATCCTACAAATTGGTCATAGAGTGGGTTTAACTTACACATGGGCGGAATATGGGCTACCGTGCGACCGAATAAAATAATATCTCGTTCAAAGGGACACTGGGCGGGGATCAATTTAGCGATAAATTTTGCCAATTTCTGATTTTGAATATCAAATGAATCGAGCCATTGACGTAATGGTTGTAGGAAATCAGATTGAGACTTGCTCAATTGATGTTTAATTTCTGATTGATTTTTTTCTGCATTGTGATTAACAAAAACTGAGAAAACAATATTTTTAGTGCTAGTTCCAAGCATAATAATTACCCTTCCATTTCATGGATGATTTATTGCTTTATCTATTTATATTGACGCTTAATCAGTCGTTAATAACTGTTCAGCTAAATACAAAATAACAAAAAAAACCTTAAGAGTTTTATTTTGCTGTTATTGATTTTTAATCGCGGATATATCTATTACCTATATCGAATGTAATTTAATTACTAACTATCCAACATTATCTAGAGATGTAAGTTTATGGAAAAAGTCTGAATTTTACTCCTTCTTTGGCTAGATTACACTAGGCAGATCCTTTTGCCAATACTGAATTTTAGAGTATTTACTCTCATGCAAAATGTTACTGCGGTTACAAAAGTTTATGACTAACATCCCTAATGGTAGTAATTATATTTATTAATAAGATTAAGTAATTATTAAAAATAAACTAATTTATATAAAATTCTGAACAAATCTTTCTCAGGAAGTGTGTCCACTAAGTAGTGTCTGAAAAAGGTTATGGGCAATCAAAATAGTTTTCCCTGCTGTATCCTGAGTTTTTTATTTACTACCCCCTTCGGGGCGGGTGTAAGGGTGTGGGGTGTAGGGTGTAGGGTGTAGGGGGGAAGAATCTAGTCCCGAAGCCTCTTTTTAAGCCTCGCCCCTTGTGGGCGAAAAAATCTTTGCATTCCGAGGAAGGTTGAAACCCCACACTCTTTGTGGGTGGCTTATTCCCCTACACCCCACACCCTACACCCCACACCCACACCCCACACCCTTACACCCTGTTCATTCCTACACCCCTATACCCGGCTTGGTTATTACAATCTCTGCGCGTCTGGTGCGTCAGAGCCTCAGTTTCAATAAAATGAGAAATGAAATATAAATTCATTTGTTGGCTGCGTAAATATCTAATTCACACAGGATGAATACACAAGGACTAAATGAAGAGAAGAGAAAATTATGACTTCACAAACTTTACAGCAAATAGATCAGGGTAAAGCAGAAGCCTTTGCTCAAGGAATGTTGGGTATTCTCAATAGTGGCGCGATCGCCTTAATGGTTTCCATCGGTCATCGTACTGGACTGTTCGACACCTTAGCAAAGTTACCAGCATCTACACCTGAGCAAATAGCAGACAGTGCTGGATTGAATGAAAGATATGTACGTGAATGGTTAGGATCAATGGTGACAGGTGGTATTGTTGAATATGATCAGCGCGATCGCACTTACTACTTGCCTCCAGAACACAGCTTGTTCTTAACACGCTCTGCTGAGATGAATATTGCAGCAACGGTTCAATTTATTCCAATCTTAGCAATAGTTGAAGACCAGATCATTGAATGTTTTTACAAGGGCGGAGGAGTTCCCTATTCAGCTTATAAGCGCTTCCATCAAGTAATGGCAGAAGAAAGCGATCAAACAGTGGTAGGGGCTTTGCTTGATCATATTCTTCCCCTTGTCCCAGGTTTAATGGAAGCATTGCAAGCAGGAATTGATGTACTAGATGTTGGTTGCGGAAGTGGTCATGCTATGAATATGCTGGCACAAACATTTCCCCAAAGCCGATTTACAGGCTATGACTTTTCCAATGAAGCGATCGCCACAGCTAGAAATGAAGCCCAAAAACTTGATTTAAACAACGTTCAGTTTCAGGTTAAAGACGCCGCAACCATAGACGAAATTGACCGATACGATCTAATTACAACCTTTGATGCTATCCATGATCAGGCAAAACCTGATGTTGTGTTAAGTGCGATCGCTCAAGCATTGCGTCCTGATGGTACATACCTCATGCAGGATATTCGTGCTTCTAGTTATGTTGAGGGCAATCTTGAGCATCCTGCTGGTCCTTTTCTTTATACTATCTCTTGTATGCATTGTATGACAGTTTCCCTAGCCATGAATGGGGCTGGACTCGGTGCTGTTTGGGGTGAAGAAAAAGCCCTAGAAATGTTAGAGGAAGCAGGCTTTAAAAATGTTGAAGTCAAACGCCTCGATCATGATTTACAAAATAACTACTACATCGTCAAAAAAACTAGTTTGTAGCTGTAGTGAGGTATTACAGGAATTATGTGTAAACTATGTGCGCTAAGTTTGCGTTATCAACAACCTAGTTCTGGTAACTCGCAACTACCTAATCTCAAGCAATTTTCTTCTCTGATTGCTAACAAACAACCCACACCTCGACCAAATAAGACATCTGAGAAAGTTAAAAATTAGTACTCGATTTCTCTGATGTTGAGCTTTTACTCCAGTTCTAGACATAAAATATCAACCATACAATAACCCCGCTCAGTTACAAGCGGGGTTTTGTAAAGTTATTTTGCTAAATTTTTAATCTATTTTAGTCTTAAAACAAACTCATCAACGTAATCACACTGGCACTGGTCAACATGACTAATGCTCCCATAACCAAAGACTGATTCAGTTGATTTGGAGTTTTTGAATCGTTCATTTTGTATGATCCCTGATTTTTTAAGGATTCTATTAACGATATCAAAATGAGTATATTTATCCATCAAAACATGGTAAAACTTAAAATAGCGTTACTTATCTTAGTAAAACCAAAGGTGAATACTAACTCCTAAGTCATTAGTCATTATTTAATTATTTGTCATCTTCCAACCCTAAAACCCAGGCAAAATAATTACCTGATATCCGACCAATATACGTGTCTTTTTTATTGTAAAATAATTCTTAAGAAAGCTACGGAACTGTTTGACTAAAAAATAACCATGACCATTTCCACAGTATCTAGGAACCAAATCGCCGATTTAGACTTGGAACAATTGAATCAGAAGTATGAGAACGCTCATCCAAGCGAAATCTTGGCATGGTCTGTTGAGAATGTTCCCACAAAACTGGTACAAACGAGTGCTTTTAATGTTGATGACATGCTGATCACGGATATTCTGTACCGTGAACTCAAGCATCCAGTACCTGTGATATTTCTCGATACCCTGTTTCATTTTCCCGAATCTTTGGAATTGGTCGAAAAAGCCAAACAAGTTTACGATCTGAATCTGAAACTTTACAAAATCCCTGATGTAGATACCCGCGAAGCTTTTACAGCCAAATATGGTGATGAACTCTGGGATAAAGATATTGCTAAATTCCACCACCTCACGAAAATAGAACCTTTGCAACGAGGTCTAGCAGAACTAGATACTGTTGCTTGGATTACCGGACGCCGCCGTGACCAGGCTGCAACCCGTGCTAACATGCCCATATTTGAAATTGACGGCAATGGCCGGATGAAAATTAATCCTCTAGCGAATTGGACACGCGAAAAAACTTGGGGTTACGTCGCAGAACATGGGGTAATTTATAATCCTCTCCATGACAAAGGTTATCCCAGTATTGGCGATGAACCAATCACAACCCCAGTCGCAGACGGTGAAGACGAACGCGCTGGACGCTGGCGTGGTTTTGGGAAGACTGAGTGTGGAATTCATATTTAATTATTTGTCATTTGTCATTAGTTCTTAGTCATTTGTAATTAGAGTATTAAACAAAGGACCCTTACGGGTTCGCCAGTCGCTCATGGGGGAGACCCCCAAGACCGCGCTGGCTCACAAATGACTAATGACCAAGGATAAATATGATTAAAATCCTCCATCTTTCAGATATCCACATGGGAAGCGGTTTCTCCCACGGACGTATTAATCCTGAGACAGGTTTAAATACGCGATTAGAGGATTTTGTCAAGACTCTATCTCATTGTATTGACCAAGCTCTCACGGAACCTGTGGATTTGGTCATTTTTGGTGGTGATGCTTTTCCTGATGCGACACCACCACCTTATGTCCAGGAAGCTTTTGCTGGTCAGTTTCGCCGTCTTGTAGATGCTCACATTCCCACAGTATTGTTAGTGGGGAACCATGACCAACATTCCCAAGGTCAGGGCGGAGCAAGTTTGTGTATTTACCGCACTTTAGGTGTCCCAGGAATTGTAGTAGGTGATACTTTGCGTACTCACCATATCCACACCCGTAATGGTCTTATCCAAGTTATTACCCTACCTTGGTTGACCCGTTCTACGTTGATGACTCGCCAAGAAACTGAAGGTTTATCTTTAAGCGAAGTACATCAACTACTTGTTGAACGTTTGCAAGTTGTTTTAGAAGCAGAAATTCGTCGTCTTGATCCCAATGTACCAACAATTCTTTTGGGTCACTTGATGGCTGATAATGCTAGTTTTGGGGCTGAACGTTTTTTGGCAGTTGGTAAAGGTTTTACAATTCCCTTATCAATGTTGGTGCGACCCTGTTTTGATTATGTAGCTTTAGGACATGTCCATCGTCACCAGAGCTTGAATAAATCCAATAACCCACCAGTGATTTATCCAGGAAGTATTGAACGGGTGGACTTTAGTGAAGAGAAGGAAGAAAAAGGCTATGTAATGGTCGAGTTGGAACGCTTTAGCGCTAAATGGGAATTTAACCCTTTACCTGCGCGGGTTTTCCACACAATTGAGGTGGATGTCTCAAAAGCAGAAGATCCACAAGCCGCTATTATGAAAGCGATCGCCAAGTATAATATTGACGATGCAGTGATCAGACTAATTTACAAACTTCGTTCTGAACAATTGGATATAATTGATAACGCTGCACTCCACAAACTATTAACTCCAGCTCATACCTACACCATTCAACCAGAATTAGTCAGTCAATTAGCTAGACCTCGCGTCCCCGAATTAAGCGCTAGTAATAGTATTGATCCTATAGAAGCACTCAGAACATACCTAAACAACCGCGAAGATTTAAAAGATATAGCAACATCGATGCTGGAAGCAGCTCATAAATTGCTAGCTGTGGATGAAGACTGGGTAGAACCCATTTCTGGAGAGGAAAACAGCAATCAAATTAATCAGGTGACATTAGATAATGCAGACAATACAGAGCATCAGTTACGGTTAATTTAACTAGTTCATCGGTTGTCATAATTAATGCGTCTTTAGGCTTGATTTCGTCGTTGATCTAGGTGCTGTTGATGCAATTGTGGAAAATTTTCTAAGTCCTCTATCGTTTGAGGGGCTGGAAAAATTACAGCATCATCAGATGTGAACCGATCCAAATATATTTGAAAGGCTTCCTCGTCTTCTCTATGTTCAAGGATATATTTACGTAATTCACCACGGGTCATTGACATAAAATCAGGTTTACTCATACATACCTCCATTTCCCGTTTGAGTAATTTCTATTTTTGACTAATCCGTCACCCTTGGGGATACTCAACTACAAACATTTCTCTACACAAAGACCAAAATGTGGTGTTAGTCTGAGGTATTAAAATCTACACACCCTTAGTCTTCTGTGTAACTCTTGATTCTATGTCTAAGTTTGTCTGTGCAACTTTAATCGCAACCGCTCTACTTTTACCGTCAGCCAATAATTACAAACCTGCTTTTGCTGGTACTTGTGCTTCCAAGTGTGGCCCTCGTCCGATTCAATTTTCACCTGGTCAACGCATCCAAGTTAAAGTTATAAATCGTACGCCAAGGGTGTTGATTATACAGAAGCCCTCTAGTACTAATCCCATTCCTTTACAACCAGGACAAGAACTACAGATTAATCAGGGAGATGGTACAGAGCCAAATGTATCTTTATTATTTTGGGATGACACTGGTTTACCATTAAAGGCAAATATTTCAAAGTTAAATTTTGCGACATTGGGAGTAGAACTGCGTCCAAATTGGTATGCTCCTGGCGATCGCGCCATTTATATTCTTGATGATGGACGAGTTGACGTGTTGTGAAGCTGGAGTGTATGAGATATTAGTGATGACTCCTAATTGCAATTGTGCTAGACCAATTCCCAACTACAGCAACAAAAACCCGTCGGCGTTTACCTAATCAACGTTGGCAAATTTACCCGCAGAAAATAGAATTAGCACAGAACCTGGCAAAGGCGACTAATTTACCGTCTTTGCTCAATCAGCTGCTAATTAATCGCGGTATTGAAACCCTTGAAGAAGCACAAGCTTTTTTAAATTCTGAGTCAATAAATCTACCTTCGCCTTTACAAGAATTTCCAGATCTTGCAGTTAGTTTAGAGTTGTTGCAAACTTGTATTACCTGTAAAGAGAAAATAGCCATCTGTGGGGATTATGATGCCGATGGAATGACTAGCACCGCTTTACTATTACGTAGTTTACGCTGGTTAGGTGCCGAGGTAAATTACGCCATTCCTAGTCGGATGCATGAAGGCTATGGCATCAATAAACGAATTGTAGAAGAATTTTACAATGAAGGTGTTAAACTAATTCTAACAGTTGATAATGGGATCTCTGCGTTTGAACCCATTGCTAGAGCCAAAGAACTTAATCTACAAGTAATAGTCACCGATCACCACGACATTCCGCAACAATTACCCCCAGCCAACGCTATTCTCAACCCAAAGTTACTACCAGAATCTTCGATTTATCGTGGTGTAGCTGGTGTGGGTGTTGCCTATATTTTAGCAATTTCTTTAGCTCAACAGCTAGGACAAGCTAATAGTGGCATTATCAGACCAATGCTGGAACTGTTTACCCTGGGAACCATTGCTGATCTCGCTCCCTTAACTGGAGTAAATCGCCGTTGGGTAAAACGTGGTTTGCTGCAATTACCTAAATCGCAACTAGCAGGAATACAAGCGTTGATTCAGGTGTCGGGAGTTGGGGGTCGGGGATTGGGGATTGGGGAAAGGGGACACGGGGGACACGGGGGACAAGGAGGACAAGATAAGGGACAAGGGGAAATTACCAATTCTCAATTCCCGAATCCAAAATCCATAGACGCGATCGCGGCTTCTCCAAGAGTAGTCCAAAATCCAAAATCGCTAAAGCCTGAAGATATTGGGTTTCGGCTTGGACCACGGATTAATGCTATTGGTAGGATTGGTGATCCCCAAATTATGATTGAGTTACTCACTACAGATGATATGGGGATTGCTTTAGAAAAAGCGATGCAGTGTGAGCAAATCAATCAGCATCGTCAACAGATGTGTGAACAAATTGAACAAGAAGCGATCGCAATTGTAGAGACGTCACATGTAACGTCTCTACAGGAAGATCGGGTTTTGGTTGTTGTGCAACCCAACTGGCATCATGGTGTAATTGGTATTGTCGCCTCTCGCTTGGTAGAACGCTATGGTGTTCCTGTGTTCATTGGTACTTACGAAGATGACAAGCAAATTCGCGGTTCTGCACGGGGAATCCCAGAGTTTCATGTTTTTGAAGCTTTAGAATATTGCCAAGACTTACTAGGTAAATTTGGAGGACACAAAGCCGCAGGTGGATTTTCTTTACCTGCTGAAAATTTAGTAGCACTGCGATCGCGTTTGGTGGAATTCGCTAACCAATGTCTAGAAATTCAGCACCTGAAACCACTCCTCAAAATTGATGCTGAAGCTAACCTCAACCAAATTAACCAAGAACTCTATCAACAACTACACGCTTTAGAACCCTGTGGTATCGATAACCCCAATCCAGTATTTTGGACTGCTAACGTGCAAGTCATTGAACAGCAAACCGTTGGTAAAGGTCATATTAAGCTAACAGTTGCCCAAACCATTGACCAACAACAATTTAAAATTAAAGCGATCGCTTGGCGCTGGCGCGATTATTTTCCCCTACCGCAACGAATAGATATTGCTTATAAACTGCGAGAAAATCATTTTAATGGCAACACCAGTATTGAGTTAGAACTAGTCGGTGCAAGAGTTTCTAGTCATTCGTATGCGCCGTTTACTTCTGACACCACTTTATCAAAAGCTGCTTTTGAGTACAATCACCGTCAGTATACCTGTGGGATTTATCAAAATGGTTCTTTACCAGAATTAAGAATTAAAAATCCCAATGGTAAAGTTTTAGCTATTGAACAGGGAAAAACAGTCGGTTTGCTAGGTAATAATCGTCAAGATGCCAAAGAAGTTGACATCTCACAACTACACTATGATGCCATTATTCAAGCAGCACTCAGGGCTTTAGGGACTTGTGACATACTCCCACACTGACTGCAAGCAGTACAGTGTGGGCTTCTCAACCAATCCGGCTATATATACTGCGCGCGGAGGCGTTGAGCTTTGTTTTAAGTCCACGGAATGCCCTAGGATGTAGGGGTATCTACAAGATTCCCCCAGGTGGCTTCTTGAAGCGTAGAAGTGGGGGATCTGGATGTCTCGATTTTCACAAATCAGATAGGATTGCTATACATTGCTATAGTTATATTTAAGATTTATAAGATAAGTTTTATGCCAGATAATTTAATGTACCAGCAAGATCATTTTGTTGTTTTAGAAACAAATCAAGAGGAACAATTTCTGACTGCATCAGAATTATTAGAAAAACTAACAGACGTTCTCCAGCAACTCAATCCTCAAGATTTACCACCAGATCTGCGTTCTTTGGATTCTATTGAACAAAAAGCTAAATATTTGCTTGACACAAGTTGTGAACTAAATGTTGGTCTTGGACAATATTTACAATGGTATGCAGTTCGCTTGGAAAAATGAATTTTACTCAAAAGTCAATGATTAATTGTCAAAATTCTTGACAATTGATCATTGACAATTGACTATTCTTTATCTGCAATCAGCGTTAGTTCAATAATGTCTTCTGCTGGTTGTGTGATTTTTACATCTACTCCAGGACCAAAGTAATTGACCATTTTCTCTTGTTTTTGCTGCCACGCATCAATTGGGATGACTGACGAATCAAATTCTAATATCAAGGTATAATTTCCGTTGATTTCTTCTTCTCGTAAACCAGTGATCGCTGGTAGTTCTTGATCTGAAGAAGTCAAACCTAAGTAGGATAAAGCACGGTCAAAATGAACATCTTGACCGTAGCAATAACGAGTTAGATCTTGGCGAATTTTATTTTGAGTCAGAGTTGCTTGCTGCTGGCGTAACGCCAAAACAGTTGGCGTAGTAGCTTGACTGAAGGGTACGGGTTTGAGTTCATTAGCTTTCAGGGCCAATCCTCCCAACAACAACGGAATCCCGTAAAAAAATCCCACGAGATTGAGAGTCGCATTATCGTTAGCATAGGCGATGAAGCCGATGATGGTTAAGATACCACCGATGGTTAAACCCAGTGTTCCCAAAGAAACTTGGCGTAACATGACTTAATTTTTAATATTTTTTCTTAGCACTAGTTTTATTATCATCTGCGATCGCCAACAGATTAGGGAAAAGGATAGTTAAAAGTATCTGTTTTTTTGAGTTAACTTTGAATTTGAACATATTCCTAAACAGAAGCAAAAAATTATGGATGCACAAACCATTAAAGAACGAATCGCCCAAATTCAAAGCAAGCGCGAGTATCTAATGAGTTTACTGGAGCAACCAAACTTGGGAACTTTAAAAATAGACGTGAATCAAGCTTTGGAAGAAATGGATGAGTTAATCGATGAATATAGACGCACCTTTCCAGATACAGAATTTTAATTAAGCTCGATCCCTTGGACAATAGTCTTACAACAAGGGTATGAAAAATCGACCACCGATGCACACTGATGGTTCATTGGTTTGCTGCTTAGTAAATACCTGTTCCCTGATCCCTTAAAACAAAAACAACGATATCGGTAGTAACCAATTATTCCAGTTCTACCGATTTATTTTCCATTGCTTCCAAGTTTTTCAACTCCCAAATGAGGAATTTCAGTAATTTCAACAATTTTGTCTGTATCCTTTATCCAGCAATCGTACCATTAATGCTCCCTTGCCCTAGTTGCCTAACTAAGGAAACTAGTTCGGTAGTAGGTACATCTTTTTTACAAACAGCGTCTAAACAAGCTCTTGCTTTTCCTTCAACAAGTTTAGAGTCATCCACTGATGAGTAGGCAATAATCTGAGTATTAGGAGCAATAGCTTTAATTTCACTAGACGCACTCCAGCCATCCATAACTGGCATTTGCAAGTCCAGAATAATTACATCAGGCTTGTGCCGCTTAACCATTTCTATGGCTTCTTGACCGTTACTAGCTAAACCTACAACTTGAATATTCTCTTGAGTAGACAATATTAACTGTAAAGTTAAGCGAGTCAGTTCATGGTCATCAACCACTAGAACGCGCAAGGTAGAAGACTCACAAGACAACATTAACATCCAAGGAAACTATAAAGTTAATGCACAACAACCTTTATAGTTTATGAGAATCACTACAAAAACTAACTCTATCCTATGGTTGAATAAATTCAATTTTTTCCAAGATGAGATATGAATATTTATTAATATTAATTTTTACCAACAAAGTTGTGTAACTACTTGTCAGGATAAACATAACTCTTTGTTGAATTCATTAAGTTTGAGGCGATCGCTTGTGTATTTAAAGCCATAGACATGAGAGTTTTTTGCGAACTAGCTTCTGGACAATCTTCACCAGGACGCCTTTGAATGTATCTGCCATCTGCTTGTAACTCCCAGGCTTGGCGATTATCTGCTAACATAATGCCTAAAATTTCCTGCAAATCTTTAGCAATATCTGGATCTAAAATGGGGGTAATTACTTCTACTCTTCGATCCAAGTTCCGGGGCATCCAATCGGCACTGCCAATATAGATTTCCTCTTGACCATTATTATAGAAATAAAAAATCCGGGAGTGTTCTAAAAACCGACCGACAATACTAATAACGCGAATGTTTTGGCTAATGTCTTTGAGTCCAGGACGTAAACAGCAAATACCCCGCACAATTAAGTCGATTTGCACACCGAGGCGGGAAGCTTTGTAAAGTTCAGAGATGATTTGTGGATCAACAAGGGAGTTCATTTTGGCAACAATGCGCCCAGAAAATCCTTTTTGAACATTTTCAATTTCTCTTTGGATCAATCCAGTAAAGCGATCGCGTAAATTTACAGGTGCAACTAACAATTGACGATAAGACTTTTGCCGTGAGTATCCTGTCAAGAAATTGAATACATCTGTCACATCTGCTCCCAACTCTTCTTGACAAGTAAACAATCCCAAGTCTGTATATAAGCGTGCTGTTTTGGGGTTATAATTACCAGTGCCAATATGAACGTAGCGACGGATACGGTCTTGCTCACGCCGCACAACCATGACAATTTTAGAGTGGGTTTTCAAACCTACTAAACCGTAAACTACGTGAACTCCAACGCTTTCTAAACGTTTTGCCCAGTAAATATTATTCTCTTCATCAAACCGCGCTTTCAGTTCTACCAATACAGATACTTGCTTGCCATTTTCCGCAGCAGCAATTAAGGCATTCACGATTGGTGAATCACCAGAGGTACGATAAAGAGTCATCTTAATTGCTAAAACATTCGGATCATGGGCAGCACTGGTAATAAAGCGTACCACTGACGTCGAAAAAGATTGATAGGGATGGTGTATAAGTAAATCTCGTTCTCGAATCACAGCAAAAAAATCTTTGCCTTCTTCTATTTCTAAGGCTTCGGAGGCGAGATTTATTTCCCGAATACGTTGCAGACGAGGAGGTACAACAGACTGCCAAGGAGGATCTTTTAGTTCTACTGGGACACTCAAAGACATAAAATACATTAAGTCGCTTAGTCCCAAAAGACCATCTACGTCATAGACATCACTTTCGGTTAATTCCAAATCTTGCAACAATCGATTGCGGATGAATTCAGGAGTTTGGGATTGAATTTCTAATCGAACAGGATTACCACCGACTCGCCTTTTTCGCAATTCTTGCTCTATAAAAAGTAGCAAATCGTCGGCTTCATCTTCTTCTAGTCCCAAATCAGCATCACGAGTAATGCGGAAGGGATGATATTCTTGAATGTTCATCCCTGGAAATAGGGATTCTAAATTATGAGCGATCGCCTGTTCTAAGGGTACACCAGTCCACAGAGCAGGTTTGCCATGACGTTGAATTCCTAACTCTGACGGTAAAGGTAAAAATCGTGGTAAAACTTTCGGGACTTTAACTCTGGCAAAAAATTCTTCTTCAGTTTCGGGATTTTTAACTACAACTGCTAAATTTAAACTGAGATTAGAAATGTAGGGAAAAGGATGGCTAGGGTCAACAGCTAAGGGAGTGATAACGGGAAATATTTGTTCTTCAAAGTAGTTGTCTAAATATTTACGCTGTTTTTCTGTCAAATCTATATAATCCAAAATATGGATGTCGTGATTTGCTAATACTGGTCGTAGTACTTCCTCAAAATGTTGATGTTGTTGAGCTACTAGAGGACGCAGGGAAAAACTAATATCATCTAACTGTTGTTGTGGTGTGCGACCATCAAAACTTAATTGGCTAACTTTTGCTTCTACTTGTTGCTTTAAAACTGCAACGCGCACCATAAAGAACTCATCTAAGTTGGAACTGAAGATAGCCAAAAACTTGAGACGTTCTAAAAGGGGCGTACGTGAGTCTAGAGCTTCATGCAACACTCTACTGTTGAACTCTATCCAACTTAGTTCACGATTTAAGTAATATTGTGTATCGTTAAAATTAATTTGTTGATTGCTGGTCTTTTTAGATTTTGGCATGATCACCTAACCACAGGCAAGTGTAGCCTATACAAGTAAAATTGAAATCGACTCATCCAGTATCACAACTTGAGAAATTATCCTGACAAGCTTTTACTTTGATGAGCGGATAAGTCAATCTTGACATTTCTTGGGGCTAAAAGCCACAGAGATTATTAGTTAAGTTAATCTACTTAGCTAAAGTCAAACTACAGTGTTATCTATCACGTGACTGGGTTTTTTAGTGGTTGATGAAGTAGACTCCATGATGTACGTACATCAGGGTGAATAAAAACATAACTCTTCTTACACTTCTATACCCCAACACGGTTGGTGTTAAGGCTGTAAATCATTTCATGAAGGCAGAAGGCAGGAGGCAGAAGGCAGAAGGGAACCCACGTCTAAAAACGTGGATTGAAACAAGGATGCCGTATTTCATCGCGCTACGCATCTCGAAATACATTTTCTTCCTTAGTGGGCTTTATACCCACAACTAAAGTTCTAATTGATACTTCTTGCCTTCTGCCTTCTGCCCTCGACCCTCTGCCTTTCTTTGTAAATTAAGCATTGTTCCCAAGCATGGAAATTGAGTGTAGTGCATCTCAAAGATTTCTCGTTGGTGTGTCCTGATATACAAAGTGGTGACCTGCTTAAAGCAATCGAGACGGCGATTCCAGCAACGACCAGGGGCAAACTAAACTGTTTAGTTTGCCCCTGGTCGCAGCTTCCGTAACACTACCCCTATTTGGATCGACCTGAAAGTAAAACGGTATCAGTGCCCAACTTCTACATTTTCGAGAATGCCGAGTGCGTCAGGGATAAGTACGGCTGTAGAGTAGTAAGCACTCACTAAGTAGGAAATGATCCCCTTGTCATTGATACCCATAAGCCGTACAGACAAACTCGGTTGGTATTCATCAGGGATACCTGTTTTGTGTAGACCTACCACCCCTTGGTCTTCTTGTCCGACACGGAATACCAAAATAGAGCTAGTACCCTCCCTGGTGATCGGAATTTTGTTACAAGGAAAAATCGGATAGTTGCGCCATGCAGGTACAATCTTTCCGTTGACCTCCGTGCTTGGGGAATAAACTCCACGACGGTTACACTCCCGACCAAAAGCAGCGATCGCACGAGGGTGAGCTAAGAAAAAACGAGATTTGCGCCGCCGAGAGAGCAATTCGTCGAGGTCATCTGGAGTCGGTGGACCGGTGCGGGTAAAGATGCGTTGCTTGAGATCGGCATTGTGCAACAACCCGAAATCAGGATTATTAAGCATTTCATATTCTTGCCGTTCCCGCAACGCTTCAATAGTCAGCCGTAATTGTTCCTCCGTCTGGTTCATCGGTTCGTTGTAGAGGTCAGCAACTCGTGTATTCACCCGTAAAATGGTTTGAGCGACGCTTAACTCATACTCCCGTGGACTCACGTCGTAATCAACAAATGTCCTGGGTAACTCAGTTTCCTGACTGTGACCTGCGGTTATGGCGATCGGCGCTTGATTATACTTATCCTTTGGTTTTCTCAAAATAGCTCTAAAGCGATCAATCTGAGTTTGCAACGCTTCAGACTGATTCATTAACTCCCGAAACGCCTGTATTGGCAAAGACAAAACTATGCACCGCGTAACGGCTCTGAGGCTAACATCCCAAGTATCCTGAGACAGAACTATAGCTTGATCGCCAAAATGAGCGCCATCAGATAAGATAAAGACATCCTGTAAAGCTTCCGCCTCATACTTTCCTGCCTTCAACTTATTAACTTTACCATGAGCAATTAATAACACCTGGTCAGCTGGTTGACCTTGCTGTACAATCACCTCACCAGGAGCAAATTCTTGTTGCACAAACCTGTCTGCCAAGGCGTTGAGTACCTCAATATCCTCAAATCCACGCAGTAAAGGTAGTTCGCAAAGTGTTTGGGGAATGACCCGCACCTGGGTTCCTGTATTGATAAAGCTGACTCGTCCATCGCCGACATTATAAGTCAAGCGACGGTTAACCCGATAGGTCCCACCCGTGACTTCTACCCAAGGCAACATCTGTAACAACCACCTGGGGGTAATGCCCTGCATCTGGGGCAGAGTTTTCGTGATTTCGGCTAAATTCCGCGCCCCTTCCGTGCTTAAGCTCATCTGGGATTGCCTGTTTTCTTGGTCTAAATCTGGCCTAATCGAAACACCTGTCATAAAGTTAACGTTCTATGTGACTAAATTTACAAAATAAGGGAACAGGCAACAGGAATTTCTGGTATAAAAAACTTCAGTCGTGGATCGAAAACCCACTTAAAAAAAAGATGTTTTACTCTCCGAGAAGCCGCTACGCGTCTACCAGACGCGCAGCGCTTTGAAAACGGTGTCCTTTTTTTCAATCCCACGGCTTAAGCCGTGGGATTAAGAGTTCCCTGTTCCTTTTTGACGATCAACTCTACTTAAAGACCAATTTCGACATCTTCAAGGATGCCTAGTGCGTCAGGAACGAGGACAGCGAGGGAGTAGTAAACACTAACCAGGTAGGAAATAACGGCCTTTTCGTTAATACTCATGAAGCGCACAGATAAACTAGGCTGATATTCATCTGGAATGGCAGTTTTATGAAGACCAATGACACCCTGGTTGGCAGCTCCCACACGCATTAACATAATGGAGCTAGTACGCTGTGCTGTAACGGGAATCTTATTGCAAGGATAGATGGGAATACCACGCCAAGATGGAATTGCAC
Organism: Pelatocladus maniniholoensis HA4357-MV3; assembly: GCA_019359115.1. Lineage (GTDB taxonomy): Bacteria > Cyanobacteriota > Cyanobacteriia > Cyanobacteriales > Nostocaceae > Pelatocladus > Pelatocladus maniniholoensis. Next base: position 34,932 of record JAHHHW010000084.1, on the reverse strand, counting down.
TATTACCCATAGGGATAGGATCGGGATAGAGTCCAAGGCGGCTGCATTCCCGACCAAAAGCAGCAATAGCGCGGGGATGAGCCAAGAAAAAGCTCGGTTCTTTCCAAACGATGGAGAGCAATTCATCGAGATCATCGGGAGTTGGCGGACCACTGCGCGTAAAGATGCGTTGTTTGAGATCGGCATTATGTAACAGTCCAAAGTCACGATTGTTAATCATTTCGTGTTCTTGGCGTTCCCGTAATTCTTCGATGGTCAGCCGTAATTGTTCCTCCGTCTGATTCATGGGTTCGTTGTAGAGGTCAGCAACCCGTGTATTCATTTGCAGAATGGTTTGAGCGACGCTTAACTCATATTCTCGTGGATTGGTTTCATAATCTGCAAAAGTCCCAGGTAATATTGCCTCTGGCAGGTGGCCTGAGGTAATATCGATGGAGGCTTCTCCATATTGGTTTTGGGGTTGGCGCAATTTTTCCCTGAATCGATCCACTTGCGTTTGTAAGGCCTCAGACTGGTTAACCAGGTTTTGAAAGGCTGCTTGAGGCAATGACAAGATGGTGCAACGGGTAATGGCAACGAGGGTGACATCCCAAGTATCCTGGGATTCGACTAAAGCGTAGTCGCCAAAATGGTCGCCATCGGCTAATACAGCTAAAACAACTTGATCGTCATACTTGCCTGGGCCAATTTTATTTACCTTACCATGAGCAATCAGCAATACTTGCTCGGCGTCTTGACCTGCTTGGATGATCACATCTCCCGGAGCATATTCTCGTTGGACAAATTGACCAGCCAAGGCGTTTAAGACTCCGACATCTTCAAATCCCTGCAACAAGGGTAACTCAGTGAGTTCTTGAGGAATGACCTGTATTTGAGCTCCTGTATTGGTAAAGCTGACCCGTCCATCTCCAACCATATAGGTTAAGCGACGGTTGACCCGATAGCTACCACCCACCGTTTCTATCCAAGGCAGCAGTTTTAACAGCCACCGCGAGCTGATGCCTTGCATCTGGGGTTGGGTTTTGGTGGTCGTTGCTAGCTTACGTGCAGCTTCTGTACTCAAGCTCATTTGCTGCTGTAAACCCTCAATTTCTGAATTGGGTAGATTCGCAAAAGTGGTCATAAAATATCCTTACTGATTAACAACAAAAAACTGATCTGATTAACTGGATTACAAACTCAACCTTCCTGGACTGGATAACAACTCGACCCACGTAGCTGAGGTGTCCAGCCCAGTGGGTTTGCCAAACCCAACACTTGAACTATTACGAAATTGAAATTCGTTATCGGGATCGCCGACCATATACCACCCACCTCAGTACGCTGCACATCTAGTGCCTTGGATTCAGGTCAAAATCGTCGTATAGAATCGACAGTTCAGTTAGACCTGGTAGCGTGCACTCTTGCTGTGCCATTCGCGGCTGCCGCCCATCCACGCGTGCAGACCCGCCAGATACCGCCAAAGCTCCATCGAGGGGACTTTGGACATAATCTGCCGCTGCGCGGTCTCGAATTCGCGCACCAAGTCATTGTGGATCTTCGCAGTGCGATCAGTCCCCTCCTGCAATGAGCAGCCACTTTCGCCGGCGATAATGGCGGGCAGTCCGCCGTCACCGATACCTGGCTGAGTCTCCTTAGCCATCGAGTAAAGGTCATTGAGAATAATGGTTGCAGTACCGGCAATCATGGTGGCTCGGCGGACTGCGGGAATGGAGTAGATCTCGCCCGGCACTTCGTAGCCGCCGATGATATCGATTAGCGTCAGGCACGGTCCGAAGCTGTTGGCTTGGCGAACGGCTAAGTATTCCCACACAGGAGGCAGACCGCCTGTCATCCGCCAGGCCGCCTCCCAATTCATCGGAATAAACATGGTGACGGTGCCGAGGCGGACTCGATCGACCTGCTCAGGCGTACCATACTCGGCAACGCGGTTGATATAGGCAGTGAGGCCGACGCGAACCGGGTCGGACTTCATTGCTGCCTGGAATTGAGCGTCGTACTCCGGGTCAAGAATATAAACTGGGTCGAGCGCCGATTGGGTGAGGGCGAGGCGACGGGCGATAATGGTGGGGTCAGAGCCGGTACGTTCGTCATCGCAGTAATGGTCGTCCACAGCAAACTCAGCAGCCATGCACTGCGCAGCCAGCAGGAGCCGGTCGGGGTCATTCGTGTCGGGATGAATGAGCATGGCGTAGCGGCCGTAGTTACAAGCTCGAACGTAGTCGAGCTGTCCAGCGTAGATCCCAATCTGCTCGACCCAGGCCACCAGCCTTTCGTTGACATCGTTCGCCAGATCCTCGTCAATGCGAATTGGATCTGGGCAGTACAGCGAGGGGATGGTAACCCCTGCTGGAGATTCAAACGGTGGCTGGCAGACGGATGTGTTTGGACCGAGAAAGGTGGTGAGCGTGATCGGCGCGGTTACAGATCCCCCAAAGAGGGGTGTTTGAGGCGGCGTCGGGGGGCAGGTCACGGCATCGGGTGTCGAATCCGCTGCGGCTTGCCCACGATTGCTCTTGAGCGCTTCAACGAGCCGGACGGCTGAAGTGCCTAGTCCCGTAGGATTTATGGTGAATTTATGCACTTGGCTCCTCGCTTGCATAGAAATATGATTCACGCAGCCCAGCTAACAGCCGAAACGGCGATCGCGCACGCTGTAGGCTTGGACGGCTTGCAGGAGATTGGCCCTGGTGAAGTCGGGCCAATGGCAGTCGCAGAAATACAACTCAGAGAGCGCCCCCTGCCACAGCAGAAACCCTGAAGTTCGGTACTCTCCGGATGTACGAATGATCAGATCCGGATCGGGCTGGCCTCCAGTTGACAGGCGCGCGGTCAAAAGTTCCTCCGTGATCTCGGTCTCGCCGGAAGCAACAACATCAGCAATCACGGATTGGATCGCCTCCAGGAGATCCTCTCGTCCGCCGTAGGCGATCGCGAGATTGACCAGCATCCCTGAGACGTCGCGTGTCTTTTCCGCAGCGGCTCGCAACACCGTCGCCAGCCTGTCCGGTAAGAGTTCCAGCGAGCCGATGTGGTTTAGCTTGAAGCGCTTGCCATCGACCAAGCGCCGCACCACATTCTCGTCAATCTCGTACAGAGCTTGCAGCTCCGTACTAGGACGGCTTCTGATATTGTCCGTGGACAGCATCCACAGCGTCACGATTCGGATTCCCAAATCCTCACACCAAGACAAAACCTCGGGAATCTTATCGAAACCGATGCGATGTCCTTCACTGACGTCTGCAAGTTTTTGAGCGCGTGCCCAGCGACGGTTCCCGTCAAGGATGATCGCAACATGACGGGGCACCTCTCCATGATCACTATGCTCCGGAGGTCTGTTTTGGTCAAATATGGAGATCGTAGCGTCCATAGCACCCTCGTATTGTGAATATTCGCCGCATCGCAAATTTAATCAGCGAGTAAGCGAAAGTACGCGCAGACCAAGGCATATAAAATTCTGGCAGTTTAGAGGGTTGCACGATCTGCGCTGGTTGTCTTTTGCATCTGAATCGGTCACTGGTGGTGGTCAAGGAGTATCCTTGCCATCCCGACCACATCTGTGGAGTAGTTTTATCCCATATGAGAGGATATTTTGTCAATAACATGAGTGAAAATCTTGAGTAATTTAGCTATCAAGAATGACATTTTAAACCAAGAGATTTCAGTGTAATCTCTTAGAAAAATTGCTCTATTAGATTTTGTGAATATCTAATCTTTTTTGCCATTAACTCTTGCAATTCCGTGCTTATTTAATAAAAAATAGCCCAGAATATCTTTACACGTATTTTTGGCTTTTGATAAATATCGTACAGCTTCTTGTTGAAATTAAATAGCTGTATTTATTCACTCTACATTTCTTAAAACTTTTGCAATAGAATTCAAAGTGTCTTTGAGGACACGCATTGGTTGAGTGGGGGCGATCGCAGGCGCTCATCCCAAATCCCATAATCATAATCTTCCGATCCCTCTGCCCCGCCCAAAATTCCCATTTCATAAGCCCAAGCTTTAGAATGTACCCGTGCCGCTTCCAGGTTTGGGTTCAGCCGTGCCAGCCAAGGTACATAACAACTGGGCAACTCAAAAGGTTGCTTGCTTAAAGTCATTGTCCATTTAAACTTATCAATTTGACGCTTTTTGTCTTGATTGAAGTCGTATTAATTTGACATTTGCGGTTAATCATTGATGCAGTGAAGTTACTCCTTGTAATCAAAAAACTTACAATTTACTCTTGCAAACATGTCGTAAGGTTGTTTAAGATAATCTGCTTTCTTTGTGAGTACTTAAATAAAATAAGTGGCTTTTTAGTGAACTTTCATTCTCCAATAATCTTAATGAATATATGCTGATTGACTATCAATTGCTGCTTCTAAAGAACTAGGTTCACAAAGAGCAGCAACTCGAACCCACTAGGAAAGTTTGTCATATATCTTCAGCTAAGTATTATTGTTGCTCTATCTCCAAAAATAGCCATAAACAGTTGTCTCTAAGATAATCTCAGCTTTATCAATAAAATGCAATAAGAGTTAAGACTGTAGTTATTATTAACTGAACAGTTAAGACAGTTAAGAGAATAATTAAGTAGATAGTTAAGATAGTTAAGACAGTTAAGAGAATAATTAAGTAGATAGTTAAGATAGTTAAGACAGTTAAGAGAATAATTAAGTAGATAGTTAAGATAGTTAAGACAGTTAAGAGAATAATTAAGTAGATAGTTAAGTGAATAATTCAAATATTTAAAAAATAATAAGTAATATATAGCAATCCTAAATGAGATCCAAATAAATCTGTTCCCTGCCTCCACGAGTAGTTTGTAAATCAAATAGGATTGCTATACCCCAATACGGTTCAGTTAAAGCTGAAAGCGTTATTGATGGCGATCGCATTTATTTCTGGATGAAAAGTACCCCGATTTTGATAACCCGCAACTTGGGTTATTAGCAATAACCAGACTAGTTCTATCCTTGTAAGTACCTAAACAGAATTAATTACACATCTTGTTTCTAAGAGTGCCTATTGCCTATTGCCTGTCTCCACGAATGAATTTAATTTTGTGCGACTACTTAATGCGTACTGGTGTGGAAAATCAGGGTGTGATTGGTCTACATCAAACAGGTAAGTAGTCAGACGGAATTAATTACAAAAAATTAGACTTGAAACGCTTACCTAGCCGAGAACTCATCTGTAAGTATTTTTGTCCGGTTACTTATCCCCGACGAATATCAACCCAGCTTGTCCGTTCGATTCATGGATATCAGCGAAAAGGCGATCATTTCCTACCTCGTCACCGCCTACTACTCCGCAGCTGTCCTTGTCCCCGACGCACTTGGTATCCTTGAAGAGGTTGAAATCGGGCGCTGATCCGGTTATTTTTCTCTCTGTTTATTTTTACCTTGGCTTGACCACAAATACAGAACAATGGGCTTCTTCTACTACTTGACTACTAACCGAACCCTGAACAATTCGGTTCATACCAGTTAATCCACGACTACCAATCACAATTAAATCAGCTTTGTAAATATTGGCAAGGCGGATTATTTCTTCTGCTGGATCGCCACTGACTAATTCTATTTCACTAGCAACTGGCAACTGCGTTTGGTAGGATTGTAATAATTTTTCGACTTGTAAAGAAGAAAGAACTTGGGAATCTGAGTGAGGGCGATCAGCAGCTAGTTCCATTTCTGAGTCAGGGGGAGGAAAAACATGGCAAAGGATTACTTTGCTGTCTTTTGGTAGTACTAAATCGTTTAAAGCCTCAATGACTCGCTCTGCAATGCCTGAAGAGTCTAGAGCAACCACAATAGTCTTTAGCACGGCTTGTATCTCCAAAAGCGCAAACTCCTGAAATTAAAATTGATGATTTTCAAGATTATACTAAGGTTAATTTAGGCTTAAAGTTTAAGTTTGATGCCATAATTTGGTTTTTGTCAAAAGTCTGAAGAAAAATTAATAATTTCTGTTTGTTGTTTGTTTGGCAAACAATCAACTATTAACAAATATGATTTATTCTTCTTTTTGAACTCGCCGTCTGACTGAATTAACATGAGAGGGTAAGCCTTCAGCTGCTGCTAATGCATCAATTACACCTGCGACTTTTTCCAAGGCAGTTTGTGAGTACTGGATAATACTTGAATGTTTCAGGAAGGTTTCGACTCCTAGTGGCGAAGCGTAGCGAGCTGATCCAGAGGTAGGTAAGGTATGGTTAGGTCCAGCAATGTAATCTCCTACAGCTTCCGGTGTAGAGTAACCCAAGAAAATAGCACCAGCATGACGAATCCATGTTAGCACTGCCCAAGGATCTTCAACTTCTAGTTCTAGGTGTTCGGGAGCAAATTCGTTAGAAAGTTCAGCTGCTGCTTGTAGGGATTCTACAATTACAATTAAGCCGTAGTGGGCAAGTGCTTTTTCTGTGAGGGTGCGTCGGGGGTGATCTATTAGTTGTCTTTCTACAGCAACTTGCACGTTCTTAGCTAAAGCTGGATCTGTCGTCAACAAGATTGCTGCTGCCATTGGATCATGTTCAGCTTGTGCTAGCATATCTGCTGCAACATGAACAGCATTTGCAGTTTCATCGGCAATAATTAGCACTTCGCTCGGTCCTGCCAAACAATCAATCCCGACTGTTCCATAGACTAGTTTTTTTGCCAAGGTTACATAAATATTACCTGGTCCGGTGATCACATCAACTTTAGGAATTGTTTTTGTGCCATAGGCTAAAGCAGCGATCGCTTGCGCTCCCCCGACGCGATAAATTTCTTGTAACCCAACTTCGTGGGCAGCTATCAAAACTGATGGGTAAATTGTTTTACTTGCTCCTGGTGGAGTTACCATAATTATACGGGGTACTCCCGCTATCTGCGCTGGAATTGCATTCATTAATACCGTACTTGGGTATGCTGTACGACCACCAGGCACGTATATTCCCGCTCTGTCTACAGGTGTATACCGTTTACCGAGAACTACTTCGTCATCTTCAAAGTTTACCCAACTTTTTGGAACTCGTTGGCGGTGAAACGCTTCGATTTGGCGACAGGCCAATCTAATTGCTTCCACCAGTTCTTTCGAGACTTGTTGATAAGCAGCATCTATTTCTGATCCTGTAACTCGTAGTTCTTCTGGTCTGAGAATTTGATGGTCAAATTCTTCTGTGTAATGCAATACAGCTTTATCACCTTGGCGCTTCACCGCTTGCAACACTTCCCGTACTGTTGCTTCTTTATGAAGCACCTGTTCGTCATTGGTGCGATCGCAGATCCGTTGTAATTCTGATCTGACGTCTGCCTGCTGAGTAATGATTCGCAGCATGGAGTAAGGACAATGCCAACTTTAAAATATTCTCACTTGAGAATGAGCTTTGCTTCTTGCCCCACGGGGGAAGGGTAGCTAACACTAACTCTCTTTTCTAGCTTAACCTGGATTTTTTTGATACTTCCAAGCTTTGTAGCATAAAATTCTTTACAAAGGCTACTAAATTATGGTTATTCTGGTTCATTTTCGGCTAGTTGAGCATTACTCAGATATTTTGGCTAGTTGCTCTCAATGGCAAGCAAGCCAATTATTACTTAGCTTATTATTCGTCATATCCCAAACTTAGGAATATGGTTGGTTTTCATATTTAATCGGCTTTTGATTGCATAGGTAGGCTCTGAGTATACTTTTTGCCTATCTTTCTAATTTAGTAGCTAAAACTACTTTATAGACACAAATACCTGGATGTCTATATTTCGAGCTTTAGAGTTTAGCTGTTCACACTTGATTACCTCTATCAATACATACATTTGAAAACACATTAAATTTCAGGCTATTGCAACCACTTGATAACGAGTGGTGAATGAGATAACTAATTTATCGAGTACCTAATTTTAACGTATTTATAGCGGTGAAAACAAAATATAAAGAGGCTTTCATAAATACTGTCTGTCAAGTCAAAATTTATGTTTTCATAAGGATCAGATAAATTTTCAGCAAGTGTTTGCAAATTTCTTGAACCAAAAATTTCTCAAGTACATATACTTAATTTATCTTCCTACAAATTATTATGGGATTTCTGTGACTAATTTAACAAATAGATTTTTATCAATACACATACAGGCTAACAAAAAGTGAGGATGTAGTGAATTTGGCTACATCCCCACCTATATTGCATGACTATGCTAGTTTATTCGTCGTCGTCTTCATCCTCAAAATCATCTTCGTCGTAGTCATCCTCGTCGTCTTCTGTTAGATCGTTGATTTCACCAGGAATCAAATCATCATCATCCAAAATTGACTTTGGTCTGCTACCATAAGTAGCCTCTCCCATGCCTAGAGACGGAGAGTCTAGGTTGTAGGTACGGGCTGTGCGATCGTCCAGCACCATATCTAATGGATCTTCAACTTCATCCAAGACACTATTGCTAAACGAATCAGCATAGTCCTCTACTATACCAGGTTCTTCATAGGCATTAAAGCCTGTACCAGCAGGAATCAATCGTCCGATAATTACGTTCTCTTTCAAACCACGTAACCAGTCAGATTTACCTTCAATCGCAGCTTCGGTTAATACCCGTGTAGTTTCTTGGAAGGATGCAGCAGAAATAAAGCTATCAGTATTCAAAGATGCTTTGGTAATACCCAATAGTACGGGTGTATATTGCGCCCTTGCACCACCAGTAATTGCCATAGCTTCGTTTACCTGCTCGATTTGACGCAGTTCGACCAATTCACCAGGTAGCATTGTGGTGTCACCACCATCATCGACCCGGACTTTTGCAGTCATTTGTCTGACAATGACTTCAATGTGTTTGTCGGCAATATCAATACCTTGAGACTGATATACTAATTGCACTTCATTCACAAGGAAAGTTTGTACTTTCTGCAAAGCATGGCTGGCGCAGGCATAAATTCCATCTTCAGAACCAAGGTTAAAGAAGACTTCTAAGATTTCATGGGGATTAGCGGGCCCATCTGTGAGTGTTTGTCCCGCACTAATAGTTTGCCCATCGGTGACTACTAAGTTTTGTCCTGGCCCGATGGGATAATCTGTGACTACGCCGTTGGGTTCGATGACTTTAACAGCGATCGCTTCATCACCATCGCCATAGATGACCTTGACTTCTCCCGCTCTCTTGGCCAAAATACACGCTTCTTTGGGCTTACGAGCTTCGAGGAGTTCTTCAATTCTGGGTAAACCTTGGATGATGTCTCCTGTCTTGGCGCGTTCAAACACTAGCAATACTAAGTTATCACCACGCTGTACCAAATCCCCATCTTCTATTTGTAAGATCGCACCAGCACTAACGCGATAAGGACGACCAAGGCGAATGGTAACAGAGTAGTTTTGAGTTGTAATAGCTGATTCGTCAGACGTAGTTTCCCCTGTACTTTCTACTTTTTTCACTGCTACAACTTGCCCAGATTCTTCAGCAAAGACTCCTGGGGCGATTTCTGTACCTTCTACGAGCAAGTCACCCGGCTTAAATTTCGGTTGGACAGCAGTACTCATCCTCACCATATCGTGTTGTTTACGCAACACTAAGCAACGACGAACAGCTTCCGTACCTTTTTTGACGCCCCGCACGATACCGCCTTCTTTACACAAAATTTGGGTACGTGCTACTACTGCGCCAGGAGAAATGGTTTGTCCGTCTTCGACCTCAAGGGTTGTATTCGTACTACCTTGAGTAGCATCAGCAGTAATATCTCGACGAACTGTTAAAGATTCCAAAATCACCAACTGCAAACGCTGAATTTCAGAATCATCGGTATCAGCAACCAATTCAATATCTGCTGCTAAGGGGGAGGCTGTATGGTCTTGTTCGTCTTCTTGCTCAATTTCCAACACTAGTTGGGTTCGTAGCAGTTCTACGCCTTCAACACATTTAACACGTTCAGAATCTTTGTAGGGTAAACGTTGTACCGCACGCAACTCAATCGAACGAGCTGTTTGCTGACTTACGGATGTGGTAGATGGCACATCGGGATAGTTTGGTACGGCATACTCAACAACTGAACGAATCAATAAAGCTGGACCTTCTGGTGTTTCCACGTACTGAATGTAGCGTAGTTCGTTAAAGGTTTGCCCCAGTAATTCTTCACCAGGTTGGATAAAAGTATTATCTTTGCTCATGACTGCTTCTGGATCATCGACCATCAGCAGTTCTCCGGGCTTAATCACCACTTCCCGCAGAATGTCATTTTTCTGGGTAACTTCGATGACACCATTGTTTTGACAGAAGATATCTTTAACTACCTCAGTACCAGCTTCAACATACTGACCGTCTTCGACCAACAACAAGGAAATGTCTTTGTTAACTTCGTGGGTTTCTTCGGGAATCCACAATAAGCTTCCTCCCTGTACTACTTCATAACCTTGCTTGGCTTTACCTTTTTTCTGGACTTCTACACCAGCGTATCTGAGCATTCCACCAGTGGTCGTACGATAGCGATCATCAATTAACTCAGCAACTACCTGACCGTTTTGAACTTTGGTACCTGGGGTGGCTCTGAGGTTAAATACTTGGTTGTTGCCAGTACTAACTAAGTAGTTATTTTTACCTTGAGAGCTTTGGACAGTAACTGTAGCTTGATCTAAAACTACAGAGGCTGTAATAATCTCAATTTCTCGTGTAGATTTACCTGGGGTTGCTTCTGGTATACGCACTACACCGCCATGCTGAGTAGTAAGCTTGGTTTCTGCCAAAACACCATTGGTAGTAACAGTATCGTTTTCTTTGACCACCAATTCGGCACCAGGTGGTAAGTTGTAAACTTCCCCTGACAAAATCCAGATTAAACCACCCCGTGCGGCTGTAGTTGTGGTGTTACCTTGACGGTCTGTTTTTTGTTCTGCGACAACATCGGCAAACTTAACCTCTCCTGCTAAGTCAGAAGCTACGTCTTTGACAGCTTTTTCTGTATTAGCACGAGTTGTGCGTCCGCCAAGCGCTACTTCTGCGATTAACTGACCTTGCTTGACTTTTTGTCCATCTACAACGTACAGTGTTGAACCTTGAGTGACGTCAATTTCCTTGGTGGTTGAGTTACCAGCATCCAAAGTTAACGTACCGTTGGCTTCTACATACAAAGCATCTTCACCGTGGCGGGTACGATAGGGTCTTGTCCGCAGGCGGCGAGGGAAACGAACTGTACCATCAATTACAGCACGTTCTTGTTTAGCAACTTCCCCGGTGAACACACCGCCTGTGTGGAAAGTACGCATCGTTAACTGCGTACCTGGTTCACCGATACTTTGGGCAGCAATAATACCAACAGCTTCACCCAAATCCACCATTTTGGCATGGGCTAAACTCCAGCCGTAGCAATGTTGGCAGACCGATCGCGCGGCTTCGCAAGTCAGGGGCGATCGCACAACTACTTCAGTAACGCCTGATTTTTCAATTATTCTTGCTAGGTCATCAGAAATGGGCGTATTTCGGGGTGCAATCATTTCACCTGTAGTTGGGTGTACCACATCTTCGCCCACAACTCGTCCCATCAGGCGAGTTTCCAGCCTAATCATGACTTTACTACCTTCAGTCATGGCTCGGATGGGGATTCCTCTGGTAGTGCCACAATCAAATTCGCGGATAATCACATCCTGGGAAACGTCCACCAGACGCCGGGTGAGATAACCGGAGTCTGCTGTGCGGAGGGCTGTATCTACCAAGCCTTTGCGCGCACCATAAGAAGAAATAATATATTCAGTTACGGTAAGTCCTTCCCGGAAGTTGGTTTTGATTGGCAAGTCGATAATTTCCCCTTGTGGATCTGCCATCAGTCCCCGCATTCCCACCAATTGTCTTACCTGGGAAATATTACCCCTTGCTCCAGAGAATGCCATCATGTACACGGAGTTGAGGGGGTTGGTCTGTTTGAAGTAGGTAACAACTTCGTCTTTGAGGGCTTCGGAAGTTCCGTTCCAGGTATCAATTACTTTTTGAAAACGCTCTACTTCCGTAATTTCCCCACGTTGGTAACGTTCTTCAGTGGCGCGAATTTCTGCTTCTGCGGCTTCAAGGAGCGATCGCTTGGAAGGAGGCACCATCAAGTCTTCTACACTTATTGAAACACCAGCTTTGGTAGCGTAACGGAAGCCTAATTCTTTTAATTTATCCGCCATCACAGCCGTCCGGGCTGTACCATAGTGTGTAAACGACCAAGAAATTAAGTTTCGCAGTTGACCTTTGTCAACGACGCGATTGCGGAAAATCATTTTGTCGTTAGTCATTTGTCAAGAGTCCTTAGTCAATAGTCCAGAGTCAAAAGTCTAGAGTCAAAAGTCAATGGTCAAGAGTCTAGAGTGATGGCTAATGACAATTGACTTCTGACAATTGACAATTGACTAACTTGCGATCGCTTCCTGAATTGCTTTATTGTAAATTACACGACCTGGAGTTGTGTAAATATACTGAGAAATAACTTTACCTTGAGCGTCTTCTCTAACTCGACGGTATTTATACAACTTAGTCACGCTACCATCATCATTTTTGGTCACTTTTTGTGGCTCATGATCGGGTTGTCCTGACTCAACTTCGCCGTCATAACGGACATAGACGTAGGCGTGCAGGTCTACTTGCTCCTGATCGAAAGCCATAATCACATCTTCTAAAGAAGCAAAATATCGTCCTGCACCTTTGGTGGCGTTGGGATTTTCTGCGGTTAAGTAATAGGAACCTAATACCATATCTTGGCTAGGTGTAATGATCGGCTTACCTGTGGCCGGAGACAAAATGTTGTTAGAAGCCAACATCAATAATCGTGCTTCTGCTTGTGATTCCAGAGATAACGGTACATGTACCGCCATTTGGTCTCCGTCAAAGTCAGCGTTAAAAGCCGGACACACTAACGGGTGTAGCTGGATGGCTCTTCCTTCTACCAAAATTGGTTCAAAAGCCTGAATACCCAAGCGGTGTAGTGTCGGAGCGCGGTTGAGCAAAACGGGGTGTCCTTCAATTACTTCTTCCAAGACATCCCAAACACTGGGGTCAGATCGGGAAATAAGTTTTTTCGCAGCTTTAATATTGTTTACCATGCCACTACGAATCAAGCGGTGGATCACAAACGGCTGGAATAGCTCAATTGCCATTTCTCGTGGTAAACCACATTGGTGGATATTCAACTTCGGCCCCACTACAATTACAGAACGCCCGGAGTAATCTACCCGTTTACCCAGCAAGTTTTGCCGGAAACGCCCTTGTTTACCCTCAATAATGTCTGACAAAGATTTTAAGGGACGGTTGTTTGCTCCAACTACCGTCCGTCCCCGCCGACCATTATCAATCAATGCGTCTACCGCTTCTTGCAGCATCCGCTTCTCGTTGCGAACGATAATCTCTGGAGCTAATATCTCTTGTAAGCGTGCTAGACGGTTATTGCGATTAATTACCCGACGATACAAATCATTCAAGTCGCTGGTTGCAAAGCGTCCACCATCAAGTTGCACCATCGGGCGTAAATCTGGCGGGATTACGGGAATGACAGCCATTACCATCCACTCTGGTTTCGAGCCAGTGGCGATAAAGTTATCAATTACGCGCAAACGCTTAATTAGCTTCGCCCGTTTTTGACCTTTGGCAGTGGTAATTTCTTCGCGCAGAGTTTCAGCTTCTTGTTCAAGGTTTATATCAGCAAGTAGACGCAGTAATGCTTCTGCACCAATGCCCACCTCTACACCTTGTAAAGTAGAATCTTCGCTGTAAATTTGATCTTCAATTTCTAGCCACTGGTCTTCACTAAGTAATTGTTTATAACTTAGGGTTTCAGCATTACCAGGGCTAAGAACTACATAGGAATTGAAATAAACAATTTGCTCAACATCCCGCAGAGGCATATCCAAGAGGATGGAGATATAACTAGGAATACCTTTGAGATACCAAACGTGAGCTACAGGCGCAGCAAGTTTAATGTAACCCATGCGGTGGCGACGTACTCGCGATTCGGTAACTTCCACACCACAACGTTCACAAACAATCCCGCGATGCCGTACTCTTTTATACTTCCCACAATGACATTCCCAATCTTTTGCTGGGCCAAAGATGCGCTCGCAGAACAAGCCATCCATCTCTGGTTTGAGAGTCCGGTAGTTAATTGTCTCTGGTTTAGTGACCTCACCAACGACTTGACCATTTGGTAGTGTTCTTTCACCCCACTGACGAATACGTTCGGGCGATGCCAAGCCAATTTTAACGTAGTCAAACTGATTAGTTTGGGCGTTTCTCATTTGTTTAATGCTGCGTTTAAGTTATGACTTCACAAGCAGCACGGGCATAATTAGCCGTGCTAGTGGGAGGAGTATTTAGTTTTAGTCAATAGTCAAGATCCAAGAGTCAATAGTCATTGGTTATTTGTTTTGACAATGGACTATTGACAATGGACTATTGACTATTCCTCTTCTTCGATCGACTCGCGGCTGAGGGATTCGTAGGTTGGGCGTGGAGGTGTACGACGAGCGTTATTGTCTGCCATCAAATCAACTTCTACGTCTACAGTACTGCCATCTGTTTGGGTTTCTACCTTATGGACGGCAATATCCAAACCTAGAGATTGCAATTCTCGCATTAACACCTTGAAAGACTCTGGTGTTCCTGGTCGAGGAATAGCTTTACCCTTGACGATCGCATTGAGTGCTTCATTGCGCCCTTGCATATCGTCTGATTTGACTGTCAGCAATTCCTGCAAAGTGTAAGCAGCACCAAAGGCTTCCAACGCCCACACTTCCATTTCTCCAAATCGCTGACCACCTTGCTGGGCTTTACCACCCAAAGGCTGTTGAGTCACCAAGGAGTATGGGCCAGTAGAACGAGCATGGATCTTATCATCTACTAGGTGTACTAGCTTCAGCATGTAAGCCACACCCACAGTTACTGGTCTGTCAAAGGGTTCGCCAGTACGACCGTCATAGACCAGGATTTTACCTGGATCATCTGGGTTAAATACCCAGTTTCTGCCAGTTTCATCCCGTGCTTCTTGCAATTTGCCATGAACAATTGTCCGGGATGCTTCTTGGCCGTACATTTCATCGAAGGGGGTAATCTTAAATCGCATTCCCATGATGTGACCAGCCCAACCCAACAGACACTCAAATACTTGTCCGACATTCATCCGGCTAGGTACACCCAAGGGGTTGAGGACGATATCGACTGGTGAGCCATCAGGCAAATACGGCATGTCTTCCATTGGCAAAATCTTGGAGATAATCCCCTTATTACCGTGGCGTCCTGCCATTTTGTCGCCGACTTGGATTTTCCGCTTCTGGGCTACATACACCCGTACCACCATGTTGGCTCCGGGCGGTAGTTCGTCACCTTGTTCGCGGGTGAAGATCCGTACGTCTACGACGCGTCCTTTTTCACCGTTGGGTACACGTAAGGAATTATCCCGTACATCCCGCGCTTTTTCACCGAAGATGGCTCGCAGTAGTTTTTCTTCGGGTGGTTGATCAGATTCACCTTTGGGAGTAACTTTACCAACTAGAATATCTCCGGCTTCTACCCATGCACCAATGCGGATAATTCCTTGTTCATCTAAATTCCGCAGGGCGTCTTCACCGACGTTAGGGATTTCTCTGGTGATTTCTTCTGGTCCAAGTTTTGTTTGTCTGGCCTCAATTTCATATTTTTCAATGTGAATTGAGGTGTAGATATCATCTTGTACCAATCTTTCGGAAATCAAAATCGCGTCTTCGTAGTTATAGCCTTCCCAAGGCATATAAGCGACAACGATATTTTGTCCCAGGGCCAATTCTCCGCCTTCGGTTGAGGAACCATCTGCTAGCACCTGACCAGCAACAACTCGTTCATTCATGCGGACGAGGGGTTTTTGATTGAGGCAAGTATCTTGGTTGGAACGCTGGTACTTAGATATGATGTATTCAATTTCCGCAGGGGGTTTGGCACTTTCCTCTCCTGGGCGTAGTCGTGGACGTACACGAATTTTAGTCGCATCTACATAGGTGACGTCGCCGTCGGTGCGGGAGACAATCACCATCCCAGAGTCTCTAGCTCCCTGAGCTTCTAAGCCTGTACCTACCAAAGGACGTTCTGGCTTGAGCAGAGGTACTGCTTGCCGTTGCATGTTCGATCCCATCAAAGCGCGGTTAGCGTCGTCATGCTCCAAGAAGGGAATCATGCTCGTAGCTACCGACACAATTTGTACAGGAGAGACTGCGATATAGTCTACTTGTTCCGGCGTTGTGGTGGAGAATTCCTGACGGTAGCGTACAGGTACTTCAGGACCGATCAGATGACCATTTTCATCAACTGGTGCATCTCCAGCCGCCACCCGGAAGTCGTCTTCTTCATCGGCGGTCATGTAAGTTGGTTGGATATCGTGCCTGACGTACCCATTTTCTACGGGACGGAAGGGCGTTTCTAAAAAGCCGTATAGGTTTACCCGTGCATGGGTTGCCAAGGAACCAATCAAACCAGCATTGGGGCCTTCTGGTGTTTCAATTGGGCAAATACGTCCGTAGTGCGATGGGTGAATATCCCGGACAGCAAAGCCTGCGCGTTCGCGAGTCAAACCACCAGGTCCAAGGGCAGACAGACGGCGTTTGTGGGTCAATTCTGCCAAGGGGTTGGTTTGATCCATGAACTGCGACAATTGGCTGGAGCCAAAAAATTCTTTAATTGCTGCTACCAAAGGTTTGGGGTTAACCAAGGAAGCAGGGGTGAGAACTTCGGCATCGGATACAGTCATACGCTCACGAATAATCCGTTCTAAACGGTTTAAACCAACTCTGACTTGGTTTTGCAGTAATTCGCCTACACTTCTGACTCGGCGATTTCCGAGGTGATCAATGTCGTCTATACTACCAATGTCGTATTCCAGGTTAATTAGATAATCCACCGCAGCCAAGATATCTGGGGGGGTGAGTACCCGCATTGTTTCTGGTACTTGCAGACGCAGTTTTTTGTTAAGTTTATAGCGTCCGACCCGTCCTAAGTCATAACGCTTAGGATCAAAGAAGCGAGAGTCAAGGAGTTGTTGTCCACCTAAGACTGTCGGTGGTTCACCTGGGCGCAGTTTGCGATACAGTTCCATCAGGGCTTCTTCTTCGGAGAATTGTCCTTCTTTTTCGATGGTTTTTTGGAAATATTCAGGGTGGCGCAGGGCGTCAAAGATTTCGTTATCTGACAATCCCAATGCTTTTAATAGCACTTGGGCCGACAATTTGCGGGTTTTGTCGATGCGTACCCACACTAAGTCGTTACGGTCTGTTTCAAATTTCAGCCAAGCTCCTCGGTTAGGAATTAAACTAGCTGAATAAGTACGCCGTCCGTTTTTGTCAATTTCTGATTTGTAGTAAACTCCTGGCGATCGCACGATCTGGTTGACAATCACTCGCTCTGCACCGTTAATAATAAACGTGCCGCGATCTGTCATCAGAGGCAGGTCTCCAATGAATACTTCTTGTTCTTTTATTTCCCCCGTTTCTTTATTGATCAAACGTGTGGGTACATACATTTGTACCGCGTAAGTGCTATCCCGCCGCTTGGCTTCGTCAACGTCGTACTTTGGTTCCTTCAGTTTGTAATTCTGACCTAAAAAGTGCAGTTCAAGTTTGCCAGTGTAGTCAGTAATAGGACTAAAGGAGTTAAGTTCTTCGATTAGCCCTTCTTCTAAAAACCAACGAAAACTAGAACGCTGGATTTCAATTAAGTCGGGCAACAAAAAGGCGGGTTCCATTATTGTGTCGTTAGTCATGCCTCTACCTTTGTCAACCTGGTTAAACTTGTCTTGTTCTGTGTGTGTGAGAACTTTTCCTTAACACCACCTGCTATATGCAAGTGCAGGCAAACGGAGCAATTAAACCTGGAAAGAGCAATTTTGGCAAGAGGGTATTCGCTCCCTTTGCTGAATTTTCAAAAACAGAAGATGCTTCAGTTTCGCCTTAGTGTGTTTTGCTCTGTTCACTTCTCCTCCGAAAACCGCGTTCTTCATTGACGCAGTTCTTTTGACAGTTGCCTTTCATAGACTATGGTGTCTTTAACCCAAAGCGATGATATCCTAGTACTGAGCAAATAATTTTCTCAGCTTGCGGCTTGTCTATGTAGCTTGAGGTTTGCGGATAATACTCACAAAAAAATTTCGTTTATAAATTTGTATAACTTTAATGATTGAGCCAAAATCTAGCTCTACCTGAGTGGAAAGTGGGTAGTTATAGATTTTTAGCATCATGTGTGGAGCTTAGGAGGATGATCAAGTGAATAGTTGTACAACAAAAGCACAGAAGTCAGTAATTTGCCTCCTTAAACATTATGGCGCAAGTAAATATTTTTTGGAGGGTACAATAATATCATATTTTTGTCACCTCAAATTTTCTTTTCTAGAAATAGTCATAAAAAATATACGTAATACATTATTTTATAGCGTCAAACCGAATAATTTACAGGCATTTTGGGTAGTAAGAGCTGCGATCGCATCAGTGGTTTCTCCTCGCAGACGGGCTACTTGTTCAGCCACGTAGCGAACATAGGCGGGTTCGTTACGTTTTTCACCCCGTTTTGGCACTGGTGCGAGAAAAGGACAATCTGTTTCAATCAACAGGCGATCGCTTTTCACCATCGCAGCAGATTCTTGAATTTGTTTAGCATTTTTAAAGGTGACAGTACCGCTAAAGCTAATATAAAAGCCCAAATCTAGAAACCATTGAGTTTCTTCCGGCGTTCCACCCCAGCAGTGCATTACACCTCGTACACTCTCACCTTTGAGATTTTTCCATTTTTGCAGTACCTTCCTGACTTCTGCCGTAGCATTACGGCAGTGGATAATCACTGGTAAATTGAGTTCAGCTGCTAAATTCAGCTGTGCTTCAAATACCAAGTATTGCTGTTCGTAGTTGTCAGCTTTGTAAAAATCCAGCCCCATTTCCCCAATTGCTACAACTTTAGTATCTGATAGAGCCAGAGATTTGATCTCATCTGCTGTTTGATTATTCCATTTGTCTGCATCTAAAGGATGTAAACCTACAGCAAAGCTAAGTTCGGGAAACTGATGAGCTAAAGCCGCAATACTACTAAATTCCGTTGGCTCGACACAGGAGTGGACTAAATGCACTACACCCGCTTCTTGCCATCGCGATCGTACTGTTTCTAAATCTGACTGGAAAACATCAAAGTTGATGTGAACGTGTGTATCTATTAGCTGCATTGTTAGTTTTTTTGTTTTTTGTCCTTTGTAACGACAAAGGACAAATGACCAATGACCAATGACTAGGATGCAGTTACTGCTGGTTGGGTGTGGGCTTTTAATCTTTGAGCTAGCCTAGATTTTTTTCTAGCTCCATTGTTGGGATGGAGGACACCTCGCTTCACTGCTTTATCGATTTTGCTGTAAGCTTCCGACATCCGAGTTTGGACTTCTTGCTGTGATTCCGGGGTTGGGTTTGCTGCATAGGTTTCTACCGCAGCAAAGTATTTCTTCATCAGCGTCTTAACAGCTGATTTATAAGCTTTATTCCTTAAACGATTGCGCTCTGCGATTTTGGCGCGCTTGAGAGCAGACTTTGTATTCGCCACAGTCAGTTCCAGAAAGACTATAAATATGTACACACACTACTAGACTTACTAATATAGCATCCAAAACGCCAATGTTAAGATTTCTGAGAAAAAAGTCAGGTTTTTGTATTTGAGTCTACATTCTTGGGGAGCGGGGACAGGGGATTCTCCAGAGGAGACGCTACGCCTAGACGCGCAAGCGGCTTCTCACAGAGTACGGGGATAGGAATTGAGTGTTAGTTATTTTTCCTTGTCTCCCTTGTCCCCGATTACCTGTCCTCGATCCCTTTGTTCATAATTTTTCATCATCAAAAGCTATCTTTATCTGCTAACAGTAGTCACTCAGTAGGTCAAAATAATTTCTAAGAATATGGCTTTGAAAATAATCAAAAATTTTGATGGCAGTTTTAATCTTGAACCACACGCAAAAAAGAATCTGTATAAATTATTGAATAGTGAAGCATTTTTAAATCAAATTTGCCAAAACTTACAGTGTGAACAAGTAGAATTTACAGAATTGCTTTTTCAGCCAGTCCCTTACAGTACAACTACTCCTAAAGGAATGCCACCAGAATTTGAACAATATCATGAGTCGGACGAGTATGTCATTATTAATGTTCCACCTAACTTCATGTTCACAGCCAAAATATTTCAACCTAGTCGCCTTTGTGCTGTTTATAAGAAATTAGGAATCAGGAACTAGGAACTGAGCAGTACAAAAAATATCGCTCACCAACCACAATTGTAATGTAAGGACGCAAAGCTTTGCATCTCTACTAGCCACTAGTTACTGACTACTGTTTATTATGACTACAGACACAAACATTCCTTCTTTAGCAAACTTAGAATACATCCCTTATATTGACGAAACTGGTCAATTACCTGAATATCTACAAGGTAAAATCGGAGTCTATGCTATTTTTGACCAGCAACAAGTGCTGCAATTTGTAGGATATTCTCGTGATGTTTATCTTAGCCTCAGACAGCACATAGTCCGCCAGCCACAACAATGTTATTGGGTGAAAGTACAAACGATTGAACGCCCCAGCCGCGCCGTATTAGAAAATATCGAAAAGGCTTGGATAGAAGAAAATGGCTCTGTACCTGCTGGTAACGGGGATGATAAAGACAAATGGACACAGCCAATAGATGCTAAAGCATTAATCACGGCTGAAGAACAGGCAAATTATGAAAATTCTATTGATGAAATCACGCAAATCAAAATTATTAAAAATGTAGCGCGGCGAGTCGAGGCTGAGATTTTAAAAGTTTTAGAAGAACGGGGTTTGCAAACGCAGATACGATTTAATCCCAAGTTGAAGGAAGAGGGATTATTGGATTTGAAATAAATCTACTTATAAGGTCAAACGATTCCTGGGATTATGTATCAAAAGGCAGGATACCAGTTTGCCAGACAACTTGAGAAAATTTACACATCGCGTTAGTCTTCTTTAATTGTGACTGCACACTGTCAACTCAGGCGATGACAAATCAACCCTCCCCGCAAATTCCCTCCTGTACTTGGAATCGTCCCATTGGTTTAGGCTGGGATCAACCTTACACTGTTCGCTACGCTAGTAATATTGATGATGGGCCTTGGCACGGAATGCCTTTAGGTGGCTTTGGTGCAGGTTGTATCGGTCGTTCTTCGCGAGGAGATTTTAATTTGTGGCACATTGACGGCGGCGAACATGTGTTTCAAGCGATCGCCCCTTGTCAATTTAGCGTGTTTGAATCTGATGGTACTAATTCCCAAGCCTATGCTTTATGTACACAGCCACCAGAGGATGGTAGCTTGGCTACATGGCAGTGGTATCCAACAATTAAAAATGAAAAATCAAAAATTACTGGAACCTATCATGCCCTTTATCCTCGCAGTTGGTTCGTTTATGAAAACGTATATAAAGCTCAGTTAACCTGTGAACAATTTTCTCCGATCTGGGCAAATAATTATCAAGAAACCAGCTACCCTGTAGCAGTGTTTGTCTGGACTGCACACAATCCGACTAACGCACCTATTACTTTAAGTATTATGCTCACTTGGCAAAATATGGTAGGCTGGTTTACCAATGCTTTGAAATCCCCCCAAGTACGGATGCGGGATGATGGTAGTCCAGTTTACGAGTATCAGCCGCGTTGGGGCGAAAGTAAAGATAATTTTAATCAAGTAGTTGAAAATACTGAATATATTGGTTGTGTGATGGGTCGTGTTGGTATTAACGAACCTATCCAAGAGGGAGAAGGGCAGTGGTGCATTGCTACCCGTAAACATCCCAAACTCGAAACTTTTTACCATAGTCGTTGGCAGCCTACAGGCAGTGGTGAGGATGTATGGCAAAGCTTTGCTCAAGATGGATCGTTACCAAATTATCTAGACAATTCCTCAGCTGTTG
This sequence comes from Pelatocladus maniniholoensis HA4357-MV3, assembly GCA_019359115.1. Classification (GTDB taxonomy): domain Bacteria; phylum Cyanobacteriota; class Cyanobacteriia; order Cyanobacteriales; family Nostocaceae; genus Pelatocladus; species Pelatocladus maniniholoensis. Next base: position 13,064 of record JAHHHW010000084.1, on the reverse strand, counting down.
AGGATGAACAGATTGCAGCTGCTCTTGCGATACGCTTCACTTTGCTACCAGGAGAAACAGTGGAGATTCCTTTGGTTGTCAGTTGGGATTTTCCGGTAACAGAATTTGCTGCTGGCATCAATTATAACCGCAGATATACAGACTTTTTTGGTAATAACGGTCAGAATGCGTGGGCGATCGCATCAACAGCACTACAACAATACCAAGCTTGGCAAGCGCAGATCCAAGTATGGCAACAACCCATTCTTGAGCGTACAGATTTGCCAGACTGGTTTAAGATGGCTTTATTTAATGAGCTTTATGACCTGACTGCTGGTGGTACTCTCTGGAGTGCAGCAACTGAGTATGATCCCATTGGTCAGTTTGCCGTGCTGGAGTGCCTAGACTACCGTTGGTATGAAAGTTTAGATGTGCGGCTTTATGGCTCTTTTGCTCTGTTGATGCTGTTCCCAGAATTGGAAAAGGCGGTAATACGTGCTTTTGCACGAGCTATTCCCATGAACGATACTAATACTCGTGTAATTGGTTACTATTATACTATCGGTGCAGAAAGTCCTTTTGCTGTCCGTAAAGTTTCAGGAGCAACACCTCATGATTTAGGCGCACCGAATGAACACGTTTGGGAGAAGACAAATTATACTAGCTACCAAGATTGCAACTTGTGGAAGGATTTAGGTTGCGACTTTGTTTTACAAGTATACCGCGATTTTCTATTCACTGGTGCTGACGATATCAAATTTTTAACAGATTGCTGGAATGCCATTGTAGAAACCCTCAACTATCTAAAAACTTTAGACATAGATCAAGACGGAATTCCGGAAAATTCTGGTGCGCCTGATCAAACTTTTGATGACTGGCGACTACAAGGAGTTAGTGCTTATTGCGGTGGATTATGGTTGGCGGCGTTAGAAGCTGCGATCGCAATTTGTGATGTTTTGATAACAACCCGCAGAGAGCTAGACAACACCCAGGAGATAGAAAAGCAAAAATCGATTTACGAAACTTGGTTACAACAATCTCGCCCCATTTATGAAGAAAAACTCTGGAATGGCCAATATTATCGACTAGATAGCGAAAGTGGTTCGGATGTGGTAATGGCGGATCAATTGTGTGGACAGTTCTACGCTCGTTTGTTGGGATTGCCTGATATCGTACAACGCGATCGCGCTTTGTCTGCATTGCGAACTGTCTACAACGCTTGTTTTGTGAAGTTTCAGAATGGTCAGTTTGGTGCTGCTAATGGTCTTCGTCCTGATGGTTCACCAGAAAACCCCAAAGCTACCCATCCCTTGGAAGTCTGGACAGGGATCAACTTTGGTTTAGCGGCTTTTATGGTGCAGATGAATATGAAAGACGAAGCTATGAAGTTGACAGAAGCTGTAGTTCGGCAAGTTTATGAAAATGGATTACAATTTCGCACACCAGAAGCGATCACTGCTGTCGGTACTTTCCGCGCTAGTACCTATCTACGCGCGATGGCTATTTGGGGAATTTATTTAGAGACGGGATTAATTGCGTCTGTACAATTGTCGGATTAATAGCGTCTCTATTGTCATTGGTTATTTGTCAATAAGCAAGAGTTAAACCTCAACGCTCTAACCTCAAGGCTTAATAGACCTCTTGCAAAAATATTTTTACCCCACCCTAACCCTAAGCGTAAACGGGGAGGGAACTAAATCTTCCCCCCGTGAACGGGGGGATTGAGGGGGGTTCATTCGACTTTTGCAAGAGGTCTAATGTTCCAACTTTAAGGCTTAATGTTCCAACCTCAAGGCTTAATGTTCCAACTTTAAGGCTTAATGTTCCAACTTTAAGGCTTAATGTTCCAACCTCAAGGCTTGATGTTCCAACCTTAAGGCTTAATGTTCCAACTTTAAGGCTTAATGTTCCAACCTCAAGGCTTGATGTTCCAACCTTAAGGCTTAATGTTCAAATTTCAAAGCGATTTCTTCTCTGTTGTCTTCTTTGTCTCCTGTGTCCCCAATCTCTGACCCCTGATCTCCTGATTCCCATCTTTAATTTAATCATTAAGATAAAAAATCCGGTTTTCATCTTAATTGCTTGTAATGGACTAATATGAATTCTCCAAATAAATGCAACAAACCTATGGATGCATGACTATTTGCTCAGACGACTATTTATTGCATTCTCCCGGAGAAATGGTAATACAATAGTTTCTCTGCATATTGTCACAGATCCAAGACATTAAGCCCTAAAGATAAAGTCAAAGGGGCGATTCATGCTGATAATTCAGATCGTTCTGAATTTTGTTAACTCAGAGCCAGAGTTGGTTGTTTACAGCATTTAATTTTGAACTGTAGCCTTTGCAACAATGAAGACCGCGATGAGCAAATTTGTGTTACATCGGTAAAACTTTGGTAAATTGCCAAAATATCTTGACTAAATTTATCAAAATTCTATAACAATACCTAAAAAGAGGTGCTTAATAACTAACAAAAAACTAAATAATGTTTTGTTAGTGACAAGTTTTTGACAAACTATCGTTCTTAAAAAACAAAGGAAAGTGATTAAGTGATGAAAAATACAAAAAATCGAGCTTGGCGAAGGCTCAAACTGTCGTTATGAAAGCCAAGCCACTGAGATTGACTGCCTCAACGGTAATTCTATCAGCTTACCCAAGCATCAGAGATTAAATCATGAACTCGTATTCGTCGTTACGGGGTCAGGGAGAGTCTATTGATACTAAGGAACAGCACTTTCCCAATCCAAAGGATACTATCCTCAAGCTTTTAAGGATAGCTACAGAAGATACAACCCTCGCATCCGACTTTGCTCAAGTTTGGGTTTTGCGCGAGTTTCAATTAGGGGATGATTTGGCTAGTTATGCGATCGCTAGACAAACAGAAAATAATCATGATTTTCTTTTCTTAGTTTGCCAAGGTCGAGTCCGGTTACTAGGATTTGATCCAAAGTTGGAACGAGAGGTATCTACTCAGTTGCTACTAGCACAGCAAACCTTTGGAGTAGACTACTTATTCCATTGTCAGCCTTTAGCTTATCGAGCAGTTGCAGCTAGTGATGGTTTGCTGGCATCTATACACATAGATGATCTCAAAGAGTGGTTACAACAACTACCTAATTTGAAAAGCTATTTGCAAAAAATAACTTGCGATCGCCAAACTTTAATTTTTTTCAAAATTGCCACAGAATTACGTTCGCATACTAGCCATTCTTTGCGACAGCTTTTACCATACTTGGAACAAACCAAGGTCAGTGCTGGCTCAACCCTTGTGCAAGCAACCCCCCCATCTAAGGGACGCTTTTGGTTGATGTGTGGAAAAATTGTTAGTCCCACGCCAGAAAATCAGCCACCACAAGTAGGAGAAGGCTGGGGATACCCCGATCTCACAATCCCAGGCTGGATTGCCAAAACGGATTTGCTATTATATCACCTACCTCAACAAATTGCACAAGGGGATTGGGGACAAGGGATCGGGGACAAGGGATCGGGGACAAGGGATCGGAGACACGGGGGACACGGGGACGCGGAGATACATAGACACCGGGATACACAGACACCGGGATACACAGACACAGACGCGGATAAACGACGGGAACAGGAAGATGATGCGACTAGTGTTTCTGTTGCTGTGTCTTCTGAAAATACCTATGCAGAGATGAATTTTCAGCAACCGAGAAGCCAGCATTGGTCAGTAAGTAAGCTGTGGCGTCGCTATCCTTTTATCCAACAGCATAGTTCCTCTGATTGTGGTGCGGCGTGTCTGGCGATGATTAGCCTCTACTGGGGTAAGCGTTTTAGCCTGAATAGATTGCGAAACCTAGCGCAGACAGACCGTCTGGGTGCTTCTCTTTCGGCTTTGGCAGATGCAGCAGAAACCCTGGGTTATGATGCTTTACCAGTTAGGGCTTCTTTGAGTAAATTAGAATTGCAGCCTAACCCTTGGATTGCTCATTGGCAAGGGATTCACTACGTGGTTGTTTGGCGAATCAAAGGCGATCGCGTATTGATTTGTGATCCAGCAATTGGTAAGCGATCGCTTCTGCGCGAAGAGTTTGAAACTAACTGGACAGGATACGCCTTAGTTTTATTTCCAACTAAACACTTAAACGCTCAAAAGAACAAAAAAGTTTCCTTGGGAGAATTTTGGCACGCTTTTTGTCATCATCGGGAATTACTTGGGCAAATTGTTCTAGCTTCAGTGCTGTTAACAGTGTTTAGTCTGGCTGCACCCCTGATTACTCAGGTTGTACTTGACCAAGTTCTACCATATAAAAGTTCTCTCACCCTGAATATATTCACCTTCGGGTTTCTATTTTTTGGCATCTGGCGGATTATCGTCCAAGCAGTGCGTCAATATCTGCTGGACTATTTTTCCAACCGTATGGATTTGACGCTACTGGGGAGTTTTATCAGTTATACCCTGCGTTTACCATTGCAGTTTTTTGCATCCCGTCAGCCAGGAGACATTATTACTCGGATTCAAGAAAATCGCAAAATTCAAGTATTTTTCACCAAAAAAGCGGTTAGCACTACCCTAGATGCGCTGATGGTGATTGTTTTCCTGGGATTAATGGCGTATTACAACTTAAGCCTGACTCTGATTGTCTTGATTATGATTCTACCGATTGTGATTGTGACTGCTGCAACTAGTCCACTTCTCAAAAATGCTTCACGAGAACTCTATCAAAAATCGGCATTGCAATATTCCACAATCAGAGAAATTATTACTGGTGTAGCTACTGTTAAAATAACTGCTGCTGAACGTCCAATGCGTTGGCGTTGGGAGGAAAGTTTTACCAACACCGTCCAAACAAGATTTCGGGGTCAAAAACTGGCTAATAATTTACAGTTAGCAACTAGTTTGATTAATCATCTGGGAATCACATTTTTACTATGGTATGGGGCAACCCTGGTCATAAGCAACCAGATGTCAATTGGTCAATTTGTTGCTTTTAATATGCTAATTGGTAGTACGATCAACCCTGTTTTAGCACTGGTGAAATTGTGGGATGAGTTGCAAGAGGTATTGATTTGTGCTGAACGTTTAGATGATGTCCTAACTACCCAACCAGAAGAACATACCCAAAAACCGCAAATAGTGTTACCTCAAGTTCGGGGTGATATACAGTTTGAAGGAGTTTGTTTTCGTCACAATACCAATGCAGAACAGGACACCTTGCACAATATTTCCTTTCACATCAAAGCAGGGCAAATTGTAGGGGTTGTTGGTACTCATGGTGCTGGTAAAAGTACCTTAGTTAATTTACTGGCTGGTTTATATCGTCCCAGTAGCGGACGTATTTTAATTGATGGTTACAATATTGCTGATGTTTCTCCCCAATCGTTACGTAGTCAATTAGGGGTAGTACCGCAAGATATTTTTCTTTTTGCTGGCAGCATTTTAGAAAATATCACAATGTTTAATTCAGAGATTTCACCGGAAGAAGCGATCGCCGTCGCGAAAGTATTAGAAGCACATAGCTTTATCCAAGCACTACCTCTAGGTTACAACACCCGTGTCGGTGAGGGAGGAATGATGCTGACTTGTGAACAACGCCAAAAAATTGCGATCGCCCGCGCCTTAGTCAAAAATCCACGTATTCTAATTCTAGATGAAGCTACTAGTTGTTTAGATAACGCCTTTGAACACCAATTTCAACAAAATCTTGCTCGCTTCCATCACTCCAGCAACATTCCTATTCATCAAACACGTACCATTTTCTTGATTGCCAATAATCTTTCGACTATTCGCCATGCTGATCATATTCTGGTTTTAGACCGAGGTATCCTTATCGAACAGGGAAATCATCAAGAATTAATGACAACTCAGGGTCTTGATTACCACTTAGCTCAACAACAATTGCATTTGTGATCGCACTTATATCAATCAGTTGTAGTGCATAAAGGATGCAAATCATTTTTGAAGATACTTAGGAATATAAATTGTGACTCATTTTATTTGCAGTCGCAGCATTTCATAACTTCCTACAAGCGTTAACCGCTACTTTTGCTCTGCCAAAAAACTTCTTGTGACGATTTTACCGGATTACGCAAGTATTATTTTAAGTCCTTCAAAAATCATACCATAAAACTGTAAAATCCACAACTATTCATCAGAGCATTGCGTTTATTTTCAAGCAAAATTAACAACAGTTTCACCGTAAATTTGCAATAAAATGCTAATCTGGAAGTCTGGCTAGATAAGCTTTTAGCTGGAAATGCAAACAATATTATCTAGCAATAAAAGTAAAAAGCATTATCAATTTTACTGTCACGTAAACATGGATGACATCACACATGCGTATTTATATTTATCGATAACTTATCAATAAAGTACATAATGAATTTCCCGATAATTGAAAAAAAATACAAGCAACAAATTAATAGTAGGTGAGGGGCGAAACCCCTACTGTATTTAACACTAGTGGACAAAATCTGATTTGTATAATAATTATTTAAATAGGAAAGCAAATTAACTACATTGAACAAAAAAATGAAAAATCGGCAGATGACATTCATGGAAAAAAATAGTATAAGTACGAATGTTGCCCTTGAACATCAAGAATAAATATTTTTTCATTGCTCTTGTAGAAAAACGGCAGTATTACTTAAAAAACTTCTAATTTTTGGTGTAAATCACTACATAAAAAAGCCAGGGGAAAGTAATTAAATTAGGAGTAAGCCAAATATTTAAGAGGGCAAAACTGCATCTACCAAGAGCCAAACGGAGACTTATTTCATACCCGTCAACAAAGATGACCCAAGGTAAATTTTTGCCTCAGTCATTGCCTTATCAAACCTAAAACTCATACATAGTCAGGTTTCCGATTTTAGGTCAGCTCATGGACAGAATCATCAGGTTAAATGCAGTCGAAGCCTCAAGCCAATCAGGAAGTTTAGAAATTCACTTACAGGACGTGCATCCCTGTTACGCTTTAACTCCTGAAATAGCATCAATCTATGGGGGTAGTGTCGCTTCAGTAGAAGCGGTTTTATCAAAACTACCTACAAATATCCAAACCGCAAGAACCAAAACTTTCCAGACAGGAATTACAAATACAAGTAATTACTCTAGATCTTTGCAAAAAGTATTAGAACAGCAGCCTTCTATTGTTCCTCACCTGATTTTGTTAGGCGGTCTAGCTTTTTTTGCAACTGTATTCACTTGGGCTTGTACTGGAAAGATACAACAAGTCACCCAAGTTCAAGGAAAATTTGCATCATCACAACAGCTTGCTAAACTTCAACCACCGCGAAAATCTCTTTATGAACCTGTAGATGGGGTTGTGTCCTCCTTAAATAACCGTAGTACTGGTGAGGAAGTTAAACCCAAGCAAATCATCGCTGAAATTACTCCAACCGATGCATCTCCAGTTTTATTGACTATACAACCCTCCCAAAAAACAGCCTTTGTTGAAAAAGGAGATCTAGTAGAAATCAAGCTCAATGTTGACTCTCAACGTCTAGAACTTGAAAAGGCTGGTCAAAGGGATAGAAATGACAATATCCTCTCAGGAAGGGTTGTATCAGTCTCCAGCGATGGCCAAACAGATAAGAAATCAAGTTGGGTTCATCGCTTGGAAATAGCCTTGGATGGCAATAATTCAACCATCAAATTCACGGATGGACAAGTAGTTACAGCCAAAATCATTCACAATCGCCGTGTTGCTGAGATGTTCCTTAGACCAATTAAGGAATTGCATAACAGCGAAAACGATTTCTAAATTTTGATTGGGTCACTCTTCACTACAACAACTAACAGACTTATTTACTTTATCTAGGACAACAGCACCATGAACCAAAACATATCTAGCGCTACTAGCAACTTCGAGAAAACTCTTAACCCAGAACAATTTGATCAGTTAGTTGAAGCGATTCTTGCAGGTAAGTATTCTTGGGCTTGTGTTTTAATACTACGGTTTGCTGGCTACAATCCTTTGCATTATATTCCTTACCGCACCTACAACCGATTGATCAAAGAAAACTCACAACTCAAAAGAGTTAACCAACAGCGCAACGACAATCTCAAAATCGCTAAACTACCCTCTGAGAAAAAATCTGATAGCAATCCCTCACAAAGCTGCTTAAGCAAAATTAAGGATCTTGCCTATCTGGAGGTAGTTGGTAAGCAAAAAAGAGAAATTCGTGGTGGTCATCAAGATCAGTGGCTAGCAACTCAAGTTCACGAATATCAATCAATTCAAGCGGAAATCAGACCAGAGAATACTCAAGATTTATCATTCCAATACTGTGAAGCTAACTAAACTATCTCTTGAGTCGAGAAATTCAGAAATACACCTGGTTGAGTTTTGTATCAGCTGCCATGCTAGTTAAAAAGCTATGCTATGGCAGGCTGAATCAGTTATCAGTGAACAGATTTAAAGTTATCTGGTGCTATTAGATTTATTTAGGTAGAAAATACTAATTTGTACTTTTTTCAATCCCCTAATTTTAGTTATGGGGATTCACTGATAACATTTAGGATTGCGATACTAACCAAACAAGGCAAAAGTCACTCATTCAAAAGGCACTTCCTAAGAAAAAGTGCTGGTACTAAGCCCCTAAATTTATTTATGGAACGATCAGGAAAACATTTATTACTCTCCGAGAAGCCGCTATGCGTCTATGAGATGCATAGCACCGAAGTTGCTATGTCCGTGGTTATTTCCCCTCAATTTATTTATGGGGATTATCTTTTTACTTTTTACTTTTTACTTTTTACTTTTTACTTTTTAAATCTTGCATCTACCCCATATTACGCCTGAGAATCAATTTGTGGGCTGTATAGCATAAGTCCGTGTAAATGGACTCAAATACTTTCCTAGTCAGATAAATCTGACTTTAGCTATTAGTCAATAAAATTATTTATTGGCGGGATGAAAAGCTAGTGCAAGAGATGAATATACCTAATTGAAAATAGAAATAAAATCCAATATTTAAGTATTTTCAGTATTTAATCTAAAATAATATGCCATTTTGGCATAACAAACAAGATTTATTTTTATACATTATAAATAAGAACTTAGACACACTATTTACCTAGTAAATTAACATCCAGGAGAAAGTAAATGAATAATTATTTATGATCTTATTTTTTAATAGGCGAAATTATCAAACAGTACAGTTAAGTTAGTAAAATTAGAGTATTGACTCTCTCACTAAATATTATTTGCCCAGGCTTGGGTTAATCAAAAACTTAACTGAACTTCTTGAATTACTAAGAATAATTCTTACCTAAAGCTGTTACTACTGGTGGTTATTTTTCTGTTCAAGTCTAAATATTACTTACAAGAGTTACAACATTGTGGTGGATGTTGCTTCCTCGGAAATAAGTTAATACTTAATACAACTAAGTAACAGAAAAATAAAAAGTAATAGTTAGATCATTTTTGTGGCTGGTAGGATTTATAGCTATATTTCGCTTCTCTTCCAAAAATCCTAATCCTCCCTGTTAGGGTTATACCTAGTTTTAAACTTGCTCTTTAAACAACAAATAATCACTGGGAGCTATACAAATCTTGTAGGCTTCCATTTTTTTATTAGTGATAAAGAAATCAGTGGGAATCAACAGAACGCCAGTTACAGAAATTCGGTGGAAAAGCCCACTCCAAGCTAGGTATGGGATGAGCTTAAGAAATGTAAATAGAATTAAAATTTTTGCTCATGACCAATGATCAATGAAAAGTTAAAAGCGCCAAGGAGTATAAAGCCACTACCCGACGCTTAGAACATTGTGAGTTTTAGTTTGCTGGGAGCCTTTAAATTATGTTGACAGTCGCTTCGCTCCAAGTTAAAAGTTAAAAGTTAAAAGGCACTCATAAAAAACTTCAGTTGTGGGTATCAAGCCCACTTAAACACTCATAATTTTACCGAGACACGTAGTGCAAGGTAAAAGGTGTCCTTTTTTCAAGCCCACAGATTTATCAGTGGGAATCTTTCTTTTTACTTTTTACTTTTTACTTTTTACTTGTTTTGACTCCTTTTAAATATGATTGTTTATATTCAGGGTCTTTATATCAGCTGACCCCGTTTGAACAATTCTTAGTTTTGCAGAAAATTTTGTTTTTTTTGATTTCCTCATATTTTTTTTATTTTTTATCTATTTGTGTTTCCGGTTATGTATTAATGTTAAGTTTTCAAATCAAAGTACTGATGCTTTCATATACATTATTTTAGCTTAGGATACACGGTACTAAGCGTGTTTACGGGAGGTTTATGTAGTACAAGAGTATAGATATTCTCTACAAGAAAGGCGATCGCTTGCCATATTCGTAGGCGATCGCTTAATCTAAATGTAACTAAAACTGTGCTAGTCATAAACGCTCAAATGCTTACCAATAAAAGCTTTTAGTCTTTGATTTTCTTGTGATCTTGGCTGAGTTTGCAAAACAGAAATTAAATTTTGCATGGGAACTCAGCTGCAAAAGAGCATGTCATCCGCTATAGTTTTGCATGTGTTTAGTAAATGATATGGCTGCAATTGACACATTTCTAAACATGCGGTAAATCAGCACATCACAAACGTTATAAATAAATCATGAAACATCAGGGTTTTCCTATTCAACAAAAAAATATTCGCTCTCTTGTTGGTAAAAATCTTTGCATTACTATGCAATTACCTGTAGCAGTCACCACTTTGTTTTTACTATCTAGTAGTTCTCTGCTTTTGCCTGTTGTGGTAAATGCTGATACTACTCAAATAAACAATCAGAATACAAATCAAACAGGAAATCAGAATACTACTCAGATCAAAATTCAGAACACAACTCAAACGGGAAATCAGAACACAACTCAAACAGAAATTCAAAATACAACTCAAGGAACACCAATTCCTGTTACAGGAAATATTGTTTACGTTAATCCTACCAGTGGTTCAGATAGCGCTGGTGCTGGTACATCACAAGCACAGCCCTATAAAACTATTACTTATGCTCTAAGTCAAGCCCAATCAGGTACAACTATTCAACTAGCGCCTGGTACTTATAACAAAGAAAGTGGAGAAGTCTTCCCACTTACAATTAAGCAGGGTCTGACCTTACGAGGCGATCAAACTACCAGAGGTCAAGGGGTATTGATTGTTGGTAGTGGGAAGTATGTCAGTCCGACATTTGCTAGTCAAAATGTGACTATCAAGACTGAAAACAATAGCACAATTTCAGGAATCACAGTTACCAACCCAGATAGCCGTGGTACTGCTGTATGGGTAGAATCAACAAATCCCACAATTACCAGCAGTGTATTTACAAATAGCGTCAGAGATGGCATTTTTGTCACGGGTAAAGGTACTCCCACCATCGAAAACAACATCTTTGTCAAAAACACAGGTAACGGAATTTCTGTCGCTAAATCTGCTGCGGGAGTCATTCGGAATAACGTGTTTGAAGACACTGGCTTTGGCTTGGCGATTGGTGGTAGTTCTACACCTTTAGTAGAAGGAAACCAGATTATTGGCAACCAAGACGGTATTTATGTCAATGACACAGCCAAACCAATCCTGCGTAAGAATATCATTCAGGGTAATAAACGGGATGGTGTGGTAGCAACCGTCAATGCTGCACCCGACCTGGGTACAAGCAACAACCCTGGTGGTAATCTGATTCGTAGTAACACTCGCTATGACCTCAACAACGCCACCAAAACTATTAAAATTTTGGCTGTTGGTAACGATATCGATACCAAGAAAATCGCTGGTTCAGTTGAATTTGTCGCTTCTAGTGTTAACGTAGCAACTGGCAATTTCAAAGATGTTACAGCTACTTATTGGGCTAAACCCTACATTGAAGCTTTAGCAACTAAGAATATTATTGCTGGTTTCCCTGATGGGACTTTCAAACCCAATGATCCTGTAACACGCGCTCAATTTGCTGCGATCGTCACTAAAGCCTTTGCTCAAACTCAACCCAAACGCGAAGCTACTAACTTCAGCGATGTAAATAGTAAATTCTGGGCTTATGATGCCATCAGAAATGCGTATAGATTGGGTTTTGTCTCTGGTTATCCCGATCGCACCTTTAAACCACAACAGCAAATTCCGCGAGTACAGGCGCTTGTCTCCTTATCCAGTGGTTTGAATTTAACTGCAAATAACCAAAATGTGCTTTCCTTCTACTCAGATGCTGGCCAAATTCCTAGTTATGCTACTAATCAAGTAGCAGCAGCAACTGCAAAAGGGTTAGTAGTAAATTATCCAAACGCTAAACAACTAAATCCCAACCGTCAAGCAACTAGGGCAGAAGTAGCAGCTTTTGTTTACCAAGCATTAGTAAACGCCGGACAAGTTCAAGCTGTTTCCTCACCTTATTTGGTGACAGTACAGTAGAAGGATTGGGGATTGGGGATTGGGGATTGGGGATTGGGGATTGGGGATTGGGGATTGGGGATTGGGAATTAAGGATTAGTAATTTAGAAAAGTATCAATATCCTAAATTACTTTTCCCCGATCCTTTTTCCCTAATCCCTTTTCCCCGATCCCTTTCCCCCTTCCCAGCGCCACAAAAACACGGCTACAGCAATAACTCCGAGTTGTAGTGCAAAATTGGGTAAAGCTGTCTCAAGATTGCGTCCAGCTAAGACTTGAAAAAAGAAGATAAATGCACCAATAAAACCCGAAGCACCAGCAGCGATGTAAATAAATTTACGTATGTTGCCATAAGGAGCTGCGATTTCTGCTTTGAGACGAGCGTATTGTTCTGGATTAACTGAGCTTTGGGACGGTCGGTTTTCCGGGTTTGGTTGTACCATGAGATTAAATAGGCTATAATTACAGACTGTTTGTGCCGATGTGGCTCAGTGGTAGAGCACTCGATTCGTAATCGAGCGGTCGCGGGTTCAAATCCCGCCATCGGCTTTATCGAAACAATAAGGTATGCAGGCTACAGCAAAGGCTTTTGTTCTGCATACCTTAATTATTTAAATACACTCAAATATGCTTGAATATACTTCTATATATATTTAATTTGGGTGCGACTCTTTTAGGAAGACGGTGTATTATAGAAGACTAATACATGACAAGCCTTTGAGAGTAGTATCGCAAGCCAAAAAGCAACTCAATGAAATTGGCTTGAAAAAAGTGAAAAGCCAA
>JAHHHW010000083.1 GCA_019359115.1 Pelatocladus maniniholoensis HA4357-MV3 | reverse complement strand
CTATCTACACTTAGCAGTAAAGCTATTTCGGAAAATATTTGGACACTCCTCAAATATCTTCTCCCTCGCCGTGAGCAGCATTGGTCGAAGATACTTTCGTCGCGTCCCGCCTTATATCCCGGCGCTAAACGGAGTACCGTTATAGCGCCGGGATATAAGGCGAAATAGTTAATGTCTTTCCTGCGGAAAGATTTAATCAAAGATACAATCGTTGTTGCTGGCCAAAGCAATCCCACCACTGATTCGGAGTACCGAATGAGCGTGGGGGACGAGGGCGCGAATTAGTTAAAATCGAAACAGTAGCAGTAAAATCAATGCCACTGTTGAAGTATATGAATATGGAAATTACACTGAATTTTCAACCAGGGCAAATAGTATCTTTAGAGCATGATGACAGCAAGCTATATGCAGAAGTTATTCAAGTTGTAATTTCCCGTAATTTGTGCTGGGTACGTCCTTTGCTATTATTGGTTAATTCTTCGGAACCTCCACTCATAAATGATTTACGAGAGACTTCCGATTTACTTTGGCCATTGGATTTATTTCGACCAGCTTTAGATACAGAAGTAATTTCCATCTTGAGTCAGGTCTTAGCAAAAGAACCAAAACCCGAAATAGACTTCCCTAGCAAGCAGCTACTTCACCAGTTTATTCATGAAGTTTGGCAAGCCCATAAGAAAGAATCTACACCCTAGTAGTCTGCCACACCAAACTTGCTAGGTAATGCGAGGTTCGTAGTGAGGCAAAATATAAAATTGGTGTGATAAAATTTTTCAGCTTGATTAACCGTTATAATTAGGACTTATTTGGTATCATAAATAACTTTTTAACCATCTATTAATTTAGATGTTGGGAACTAATTGAATTCGACCAGCGTCCATTTCTGCCATTAATAATTCCAAGGCTTCATAATCAATGTCAGATATGTAACCCATTTGCGTCAGTTCTGAGTTAATTTCATTTTCTATTTCAGGAGTTAATTTTTTAATCAGAAGGGCTTTTTCTACTAGTTGACGAATGATATATCTGGTTTTCATACGTAATTAACCAACTAATTTTCTTTATATAGTTATTATCCTAGTCGCAAATTTGTATAAAATGTGATCTAACACTTATGTTGGCAGTGATCTGAATCACAACTTATGAATGATTTGATTCGCGATCGCCTCCTGTATCTATTACATGCTTGAACTGAAGTCAGGAGCTAGATCATTGCCTTACTACTTGCATTCACCAACTTTAGTAATAACTAACTAAAAACTAGTTGGTATGGCAAGCAATATATTTAATCTTTATTGTAACAAAAGTATACTTAAATACATTTTTCTGGGTTTATGACAATCTTTAAATAGATATGGCAAAGCAATAAAGATTCGGCTAAGAGAAGTAATACGCATGGTCGATGTAAGCAGAAAGAGTATATGGTCAAATACATCTATCTTTAATTATTGAAAAACTTTACATACATTTAGGATGCTCCCTATGCAAGCGCTGCTTAAAAATCCAACAATTACAGTGATTCGTCCTCAGGGTAGTTTAAATGCTGCTAATGCTCTAAAATTTCAACAAGATTTAACCAAAGCACTGGCACAAAACACAAGTAGTCAATTGCTAGTAGATTTGGAACAAGTAGAAGCATTAGATAGTGCTGGCTTAATGGCATTAGTGTCTGCACTCAAGTTTGCTCAAGACTTAGGAAGGCAATTTAGCCTTTGCTCGGTTTCGCCATCCATTAGAATTGTTTTTGAACTGACCCAACTGGATAAAGTTTTTGAAATAGCTGAAAGTAAAGTAGCATTTTAGGTGAGTTGTCACTCAGCTTTGAGTTGATTGGCATCAAAAAAGTTTGAAACACTAATTAACACTCTGAAACTGCCTAATCAATGCTAATGTTGGAGGTGAGTAAGAGTCATTTTTTTGAAATCGCTAGAAAAATAGCACAGTGGCTATTGCAGTAGAAAAATTAATCACCTCGGATATCGCCAAACCAGCTCGTTACCTGGGTAATGAACGTCTAGCCATACACAAGCCGTGGGAAACGGCAGTGATTCGCTGGGTATTAACTTATCCTGAAGTATACGAAGTGGGAGCCTCTAACTTGGGGCATGTCATTCTCTATAACATCTTGAATGCCCAACCACGCCAGTTGTGCGATCGCGCCTACTTACCAAATCCAGATCTATCAGCTAAACTACGGGCAACCAAGACACCGTTATTTGCTGTTGAATCAAAGCGATCGCTTACAGAATTTGATATTTTGGGCTTTAGCCTCAGCTATGAACTTGGCGCCACCAACATTTTAGAAATGTTGGACTTGGCTGGTATTCCCTTGACTTGGAAAGAAAGAAATGAACAGACAAGTGGACAAGAGGGACGACAAGGGGGACAAGATTTTTATCCTTTAATTTTTGCTGGTGGACAAACGGCGACATCTAACCCAGAACCCTACGCTGATTTCTTTGACTTTTTCGCCTTGGGCGATGGTGAAGAGCTTCTGCCAGAAATTGGTTTAGTTTTAGAAGAAGGTAAACAAGCACGATTAAGTCGTCAAGAACTTTTGCTGGACTTGGCACAAATACCGGGTGTATACGTTCCTCAGTTTTATAATGTGACCGCGGATGGATCTGTCCATCCCAATTGTCGAGATGTACCCCAACGAATTTTACGACGAGTAGCTACGCCCATTCCTGCCTATTCGATTGGGTTGGTTCCTTACGTTGAGACAGTCCATGATCGTCTAACGATTGAAATTCGACGTGGTTGTACTCGCGGTTGTCGCTTTTGTCAACCAGGAATGCTGACTCGGCCAGCGCGAGATGTGGAACCAGAAAAGGTGGTGACGGCAATTGAGAAAGGAATGCGGGAAACTGGCTATAATGAGTTTTCTTTGCTTTCTCTGAGTTGTTCTGATTATTTGTCCCTTCCAGCAGTGGGGATGGAAATCAAAAATCGTCTCAAAAATGATAATATTTCTCTTTCCCTACCCAGCCAAAGGGTAGACAGATTTGATGAAAATATCGCTAACATCTTGGGTGGAATGCGACAAAGTGGTTTAACCTTTGCTCCAGAGGCGGGAACCCAACGAATGCGAGATATTGTCAATAAAGGCTTGACAAATGAAGAGTTATTACGAGGAGTAAAGACAGCTTGGGAACAAGGCTGGGATAAAATAAAGTTATATTTCATGATTGGTTTGCCTGGCGAAACCGATTCAGATGTTTTGGGCATTGCAGAAACAGTTCGTTGGTTACAACGCGAATGTCGAGCCAAAGGAAGAAAACCATTAGCGTTCAATTTGACGATTTCTAACTTTACCCCTAAGCCCCATACCCCATTTCAATGGCACTCTGTTGCAACTGCTGAGTTTGGACGGAAGCAAAAGTTGCTGCAACAAGAATTCCGCCGCATCAAAGGAGTGAAGGTAAACTTTACCGATGTGCGGCTGTCGGCGATGGAAGATTTTATCGGTAGAGGCGATCGCTCTCTCGGTCAAGTTTTGCGTCGAGCCTGGGAATTAGGCGCAGGAATGGATTCCTGGTATGACAGCATTGAGCGTGCATACAATGCTTGGGGAGTGGCGATCACTGAAGCTGGCCTCAGTTGGAAATACCGCCAAGTTGAAAATGGCGAGTGGAATTTGTTTGGCACAGAGGAAATAATAGGACAAAGGGGACAAGGAGGACAAGAAATTGTTTCCTTGTCTTCCCCCACTCCCTCACTCCCTCCTTCCCTCAATAAATCCCTACCTTGGGACCACATCGACACGGGTATCGATAAGAAGTGGCTGCAAGAAGACTTAAAACGCGCCTTAGAAGCTGCGATTGTTCCTGATTGCTCTTTTGATGGTTGCTCCCACTGTGGTGTCTGCGGCACAGACTTCGGTCATAATATTGTCATTCCCCCGCCATCTATCCCAGAATTTACGGGACAATTTGTACCAAATACTACTAAAGTTCAGAGATTACGGCTATGGTTTGGCAAACAAGGTGACATGGCATTGGTCAGCCATCTAGATATGATGCGCTTGTTTGACCGAGCCATGCGACGAGCCGGATTGCCAATTGCCTTTACTGGTGGGTATCATCCATCACCACGTATTTCTGTGGCTTCGGCCTTGCCTTTAGGAGCTACTAGTAGCGGTGAAATTGTTGATTTTGAGTTTACTCAGCCACTGGATCTGAATGTTTTTCGAGAAAAATTGGCGCAGGTACTGCCCAGTGACATACCCATATATGATGTGGTAGAGCTAGATTTAAAAGCTCCTGCTGCTACTCAAGGCTTAGAAACTGCCGAGTATATACTCACTCTTGCTGTACCAGATTCATCAACACCTTCACAATGGCAAGATTGGCTGGATACAATTAAACAAAAAAGTGAGATTTGGTACGAGCAAACAACAAAGTCAGGTAAAACTCATCTAGTAAATCTGCGCGATCGCTTGTTTGAAATTGAATTAGTGGAAACTACTAATCTCGTAACATCGCCAGTTAGTTTGCGATATATAGGTAGTTGTCGTCCAGATGGTACACTGTTGCGTCCAGAACAAGTTCTGTTTATGCTAGAACAAGTGGCAGGCACAGAACTCCAGCTACTGCAAATCCATCGCCATCGTTTGATTTTGCAGGATTAGTGAATTGCTTGAGGGCAACTTGCAATTGAGTTGCTTCTCTATTTTCGCTATGGGGAATTGATTTTTGACAAGGTTGCGTTAGAATGATATGAAGAGAATTTTTCTGGCGCTGCATTGAGTTATTTGGTTCACAATCCTGGTACTGAGGGTTTAAAAGCAGAGATTTAGAGAGCGACATCTAGGATTTTATCCCAGACCACCACCAGGCAGATTCAAGAACACTCTCTCTTGATGGTTATCTTGTGAATCAATGACTAAATAAAAGGCTTCGTCGGCTTCTCTAAACTTTATGATTTTTAACACACATGCTAAATGCCTAATTCTTAGAGAATGAAGGCGTTGCATCAAAAATTAACCATGGACGGGTGATTAAATTGCTTAAATAATATGCAGCCGTTCTGGAATTATCGGGCGTGTAAACGCATTTCTCCAGTCAATAGCTCTTTAAGTGTGGGCTTAAGTTCGCGGTTTTTACTAACAGCAGCGCCTGTTTGGGCTTGCAGGGGCAATAAGGGACAACATACCCTCAAGTCTGTTTTTGCTGCCAAATTTTGAGGAAATTGAATGCCGAAACAAATTATTATCGCGGAGCAGCATCAAATAGCTGCCGTATTTTCTGAAGATCAAATACAAGAATTAGTTGTTGCTACAGGTCATCACCAAATTGGTGATATCTACTTAGGAGTAGTAGAAAATGTATTACCTGGAATCGATGCTGCTTTCGTCAATATCGGCGACCCAGAACGTAACGGATTTATTCATGTTACAGACTTAGGGCCATTACGACTCAAGCGTACAGCAGCAGCGATCACAGAATTGCTAGCACCACAACAAAAAGTATTGGTGCAAGTAATGAAGGAGCCAACAGGAACAAAAGGGCCAAGGCTTACAGGTAACATCACTTTACCAGGACGTTATGTTGTACTCATGCCCTACGGACGGGGTGTAAATTTATCCCGACGGATAAGAAATGAAAATGAGCGTAACCGCTTACGAGCATTGGCAATTTTGATTAAACCTGCGGGGATGGGTTTGTTAGTTCGCACAGAAGCAGAAGGTAAACCCGAAGAAGCAATCATTGAGGATTTAGAAAACTTACAAAAACAATGGGAAGCGATTCAGCAAGAAGCAGTTTCTACCCGCGCACCTGCACTACTCAACCGGGACGATGATTTTATCCAGCGTGTACTGCGAGATATGTACGGTGCGGATGTCAATCGAATTGTTGTAGACTCCAGTACTGGCTTAAAACGGGTAAAACAGTATTTGCAAAACTGGAGTGGTGGACAAGTACCACAAGGATTATTGATCGACCACCACCGCGATCGCGCAGCGATTTTAGAATACTTCCGGATCAATGCTGCGATCAAAGAAGCTCTTAGACCCAGAGTAGATCTACCTTCTGGTGGCTACATTATTATCCAGCCTACAGAAGCATTAACAGTGATCGATGTCAACTCTGGTTCATTTACGCGATCGGCAACAGCCAGAGAAACAGTTTTATGGACAAACTGTGAAGCAGCCACAGAAATTGCTCGTCAGCTGCGTTTACGGAATATAGCTGGTGTGATTGTAGTTGATTTCATTGATATGGAAACACGACGTGATCAACAACATGTCATTGAACACTTTAATAAGGCTCTCAAATCAGACAAAGCCCGTCCTCAGATTGCTCAATTAACAGAACTAGGTCTAGTAGAACTCACCCGTAAGCGCCAAGGTCAAAATATTTACGAATTGTTTAGTGAATCTTGTCAAACCTGTGGTGGTTTAGGGCATGTTGTGCATTTACCTGGAGAAATCGAAAGCCGTTCGATTGCACCACCACCCGAATTACCAGAACGCTTGGTATCTTTGCCTCACAAAGAACCCCGTCTGCCATCTCCTCGCTTGAGTGAAGCACGGGAAAACTACGATGGATTTGGGGAAGGATACGAACACGAAAACGATCTAAGTGGATTGAATCTAGCCAATCATCCTAGCTATCAAGAAATTAGTGACAACAAAAGACGTCGCCGTCGTCGCATCGGAATAAATGGCGGTAACGGAAAAGAAGAGCCACGCATCAATGGTAATCCCTTATCACTGGTGAATGATCCAGATATGGACATTGATGGAGAGGGAGAATTAGTAGAGACTTCTGATCTACCTATACCCAACATTAGTAAACCAGGTTGGGTAGACAGAGGAGAACGAGCTAAAATTTCAAGACCAGAGATAGTCAAACCAGTCGTAGAACCACCAGAGATTGTGACTGTGGAAATGACACCACCCGAACAAGATGTGTACGCTTTGATGGGAGTTTCACCATTAGTGAAATTGAACCGAGAAGTCAGAAATCCCAAGTCTGTCATTATTAACGTTACTCTCCCTGGTCAAGGTGCTGCTACACAAACAGAAACAACCCCGGAAATTGCTCAAACAGCAACTAGAACCATAGAAAGTCCAATACAAACAGAACCATTGTCATCAGTTGTAAATGAAACATCGGATTCATCCACGATGACAGATGAAACAGAAGCCAGTAATAGTACTGCTGTTCGTCGTCGCCGCCGTCGTTCTTCCGCTTTGGAGACAGATCCATCAACAGCTGACAGCTAAAGCTAAAAGTTAAAAACTTTAAAATATGGTCATGAGTAAGCCAGATACCGCTTCTGTTGATTCGTCAACACTTAAACAGGAAGCGAGTTGGCTGGAATTTTCCGCATTTTCAGACATCTGTGGACTAGTTGCAGGCGTCGATGAAGTAGGGCGGGGCTGTTTATTTGGGCCTGTAGTAGCTGCTGCTGTGATACTACCAAATGATGCTCTGCCTGCATTGATGGCAGCAAAAATCAAAGATAGTAAAAAGTTGTCTAATTCTCGTAGGAGTCAGCTAGCCCAACATATCCAGACTGTTGCCATCGACTACAAAATAGGCTTTGCTTCAGTTGTAGAAATTGATCAAATAAATATTTTGCAGGCTACACTTTTAGCGATGAAGCGAGCAGTATTGAAGCTAAAGGTGCAGCCTACACTCTGCTTGATTGATGGTAAGCAATCGATTAAAGACTTGCCACTGTTGCAACAAACAATAGTCAAGGGAGACGAGCGATCGCTCGCGATTGCAGCTGCTAGCATTATTGCCAAAGTGTGGCGAGATGACTTGATTGTAAGGCTTGCCTCTAAATATCCCATGTATGACTTGGAGCAAAATAAGGGTTATGGAAGTCCAAAGCATTTATTAGCACTGCAAGAACATGGATCTTCACCTTTACATCGCAAGTCTTTTCGTCCTTGTCGAATTTGATTAACGCCTCTAAAGACAAGGGAGAAGGAGAGACAAGGGAGAAGGAGAATTCCATTCCCCTATGTCCTCCTTATCCCCCTTGGACAAATAAGAGCAAAACTGGGCAACCTTATATATTTTGCCCACATTTAATATCTAGGAGTGGAGGTGGCAGCATTCGCATATTGGCGAGTGAAAATTGAGGCAGGCTACCTGCGGAAGCCGCTCCGCGTCTACAACACAGATAACCCAATTGGCCAACGAGTAATACCAGAACAAGCCTGCCTCAATTTTTTGTTTTCGCCTCGCAAGGGGGTAAGTAGAGTGGAATACAATTAATCCTCTAATCAAACCCCCTTGCTGCATTCATGTTGCCCAGTTTTGCATACTCAAGAGTGAAACCCGCGTCCACTTGTGAATCTCAACGATGATTACTCAATATTGAGAATGGGTAAGTCTGGATTTTGCTCATCGCTACTAAGTTGTTCTTTTTGAGTTTGCAATGTTACCCAGCGACGATAATCTACTATTAATTGATGTAACAATCTTTGCTTAATTGTTAAGAGTACGCTTTTCAATAAACCATTGCCAGTGGTTTCTAAAATTGGTTTGGGAGTAAAGAAAAATGGGGGTGGTAACTCTACTTCTACTTCTAAATCTGCTCTACCTTGCAAACGAGTACCAGTCCTGAATTGAGATGGTGATAAATGCCCTTTTAAATTCAGATTGAAGCGCTGGTTAATGTACTCAATACCAAGGATTTCACAACCTTGCGATCGCAAATGAATTTTACCATTAGATTCTGCCCAGACTTTCATATCTACGGTAGGCTGAATACTTAGTGACATAAAAGTAAGGGGACGCATTTTTAAACGAAAAATATCATCAGCTAAAGGCTGAATTCGATTTGGATCTACTAATGCATAAACCAGACGTTGAGGCTGACGCAAATAGTGCTGAATGGGAATAGGCTGTTGTGGAACAGCAATTTCTACCGACTGGAAAGCGGTAAACTTGGTAGACATGCGTTCGTCAAAATAATTGTTTTATAATTCTATTATTTTTTAATTTTGGGAGTTTTTGAGAAAAAATGACAGTCAGAAGGCTAAAAACTTTTTGGAAACTATATTAACTAACAACAGTTATACAGCATCGATAAAAATCTTATATTTTTAAACAAACTTACACTTTGAACAAAATCTCATGACTTTATCAATTGCACATTTAGGTCCACCTGGCACTTATGCAGAACAAGCAGCCATTTTATACATCAATTGGTTGAGCCACAATCAAGGACTCCAAGCTACCTTATGTCCTTATCCTAGCATTTCCCAAACACTTCGATCTGTTGCCCAATCTCAGGTAAATCTAGCTGTCGTACCTGTGGAAAATTCGATTGAGGGTAGTGTGACAATGACTATGGATACCCTATGGCAACTGGATAATTTACAAATTCAGATGGCTTTAGTAATGCCAATTGTTCATACTTTGATTTCCAGCGCTGATAGCATAGAGAGCATAAAAACAGTTTATTCTCACCCCCAAGCTTTAGCACAATGCCAAAAATGGTTAGAGCAATTTCTCCCCAATGTACAATTAATTCCTGCTAATTCTACAACCGAGGCATTGCAGATACTCAAGCAAGATTTGACAGTGGCGACGATCTCATCTGAGCGAGCAGCACAACTTTATAATCTACCTATATTAGTTAATGGTATCAATGATCACCCAGAAAACTGTACTCGTTTTTGGGTTATAAGTCAAGCTGATATGGCCAATAACTATCAAAAATCTTCTCTCAAAATTAGTCACACTTCGCTAGCTTTTAGCGTTGGTGCTAATTTACCAGGAGCCTTAGTTAAGCCACTACAAATATTTGCCCAATTAAATATTAACCTTAGCCGGATTGAGTCTCGTCCTACGAAGCGATCGCTAGGGGAATACTTATTTTTTATCGATGCGGAAGCAGACACATCTCAAATACAAATGCAATCCGCCTTACAAGAATTAACTACATACACAGAAATAATAAAAATTTTTGGTAGTTATGGTGTTTTGCCTATGGGATAGGGGATAGAGGATAGGGGTTAACTACTAACCACTAACCACTAACCACTAACCACTAACCATTTATAACTTCTGATTAAAAGTGTCTTTGAGAACAGTGCGAGCTGCTAAATGATTACGGGTAGAAGTTAAGATTTCTGTTTCCCGTTCTAAACGAGCAACAGTGTCTTGCATTTCTAGCAACGCTTGCTGTTCTAAAGCAACACCATAAAGATTGCTTGCTACCCAATAAGAAAGTTCTAAAGGTAAATCAGGTAAATCTTCTGGGAGTTCAATCTGTTGTTCAGTTAACTTAGCTGAGAGGCGAACAACATCTTTTAGCAGCTGAGATAACTCTTTGGCCATTGGACGTAAATCTTTTGTGGGTGGATGATCTTCAATCCATTCGACTAAACCAACAGGATAGGGTTTTTCACGTATATACTCTAAAACACGAAATCTTTGCTGTCCCAAAGTCAACATTTTCATCCGATCATCCGGTAAACGTTGATAATGAACAATTTCGGCACAGCAACCTACATTAGCGATCGCACCTTTTACCGGATCAACCATTAATACTCCAAACCTGCGATCGCTTTCCAGAATCGTGTTCATCATGATTCTGTAGCGAAATTCAAAGATGTGCAAGGGCAATTGCTTTGTAGGGAACAAAACGACTTCTGACAACGGGAACAGAGGTAGTTCACGAACGGCAATTTTAGAAGAGGATGTCATTTTTACCTTGTTAGAACTTTGGTATAAGTTTTATCTGATGATTCTCTTTAAAATTTTTTTTATATTTGATTTTTGCCGTACTATAGCTACATTCTAGCATCTGTTTCCCAGCAAATAAAAAGCCCTGAAGATATATCTTTCAGGGCAAGGTAAATATTCACACCAAATAAGGTCATTTGTCCTTTGTCTTTACTAATGACAAATGACTAATGAGTAATTTATAGTTTTACTTCAATATCCACGCCTGAAGGCAGATCCAGTTTCATCAAAGCATCAATAGTTTTAGAAGAAGGCTGGTAAATATCAATAATGCGGCGGTGGGTGCGAGTTTCAAAGTGTTCTCGTGAATCTTTATCCACGTGTGGCGATCGCAGCACACAGTAGATCCGGCGTTTTGTAGGTAAGGGAATTGGCCCAATCGCTGTAGCGTTTGTACGATTTGCAGTATCTACAATCTTCTCGCAAGATGTATCTAGTAAGCGACGGTCAAATGCCTGTAAGCGAATTCTAATCTTTTGCTGCTGCAAAGTAGCCATTTTCGGTTGTCCTGGTTCTGATGAGTTAGGTAATTGGGGAGAGGAGACTGGGGATTGGGGATTGGGAACTAAGACAAATTTTTTCCCAATCCCCAATCCCCGATTCCCGATCCCTTTTATTTCAGGAATATAAAAGAGCAGAGAGGATTTATACCACCTCTGCTCCTTGTTTAATCAAGATAAACAGATGCTATTTGACGATTTTGGAAACGACACCAGCACCGATTGTACGACCGCCTTCACGGATAGCGAAGCGCATTCCTTGTTCAATAGCGATCGCATTGATCAGTTCTACTGTCATCTTGATCCGGTCTCCGGGCATAACCATTTCTGCGTCACTGCCGTCATCGGAGGTAAAGGTCTTAATAGTACCGGTTACGTCGGTTGTCCGCACGTAGAATTGAGGACGATAACCTGCAAAGAAAGGAGTTTTACGACCGCCTTCTTTTTCAGTGAGAACGTACACTTCTCCTTCAAATTGAGTATGGGGAGTGATAGAACCAGGTTTGGCAATTACCATGCCTCGTTCAATATCAGCTTTTTGGACACCGCGTAATAGTATACCAGCGTTATCCCCAGCCATACCTTCTTCAAGACTCTTCTTGAACATCTCGATCCCGGTAACGGTGGTGGCACGAGTATCTTTGATACCAACTAGCTCTACGTTATCGCCAATCTTGACTTTACCCCGTTCGATACGTCCGGTAGCTACCGTACCACGACCTGTGATCGAGAACACGTCTTCTACAGCCATCAGGAAGGGCTTATCAATATCACGCTCTGGTGTGGGAATGTAAGCATCTACAGCATCCATCAGTTCGTAGATTTTATCTACCCACTTATCTTCACCCTTCTGTGTCTTGGGGTTAGCTGTCATTTTTTCCAGCGCTTGCAGACCAGAACCTTTGATCACTGGTATGTCGTCACCAGGGAAATCATAGCTGGAAAGTAGTTCACGAACTTCCAACTCTACCAGTTCCAACAATTCTTCATCATCCACCATGTCTTCTTTATTTAAGAAGACAACTAGGTTGGGTACACCCACCTGGCGTGCGAGTAGAATGTGTTCACGGGTTTGGGGCATCGGGCCATCCGCAGCAGAAACCACCAGGATCGCACCATCCATTTGCGCTGCACCAGTGATCATGTTCTTCACATAGTCAGCGTGTCCAGGACAGTCTACGTGAGCATAGTGACGGTTTTCTGTCTCATACTCAACGTGAGCGGTATTAATGGTAATACCCCGTGCTTTTTCTTCAGGTGCGTTATCGATTTGATCATAACCTTTACCGGTAGCCTTACCGATCGCAGCCAAAGTCATGGTAATAGCTGCTGTTAATGTGGTTTTACCGTGGTCAACGTGGCCAATAGTGCCGATATTAACGTGGGGTTTAGTCCTTTCAAACTTTGCGCGTGCCATGAATGCTCGTTTCCTTTTTTAATTAAGCGTTCCCTTTGCTTTTAGCTATGATTGCCTCAGCCACGTTGCGAGGCACTTCATCGTAGTGGCTAAATTCCATCGAGAATATGCCTCGACCTTGGGTCTTCGACCGGATGTCAGTGGCGTAACCAAACATTTCTGCCAATGGGACTTTAGCAGTCACTTTGGCGATTCCTTGCTCGGAACCCATCCCCTCAATCTGCCCGCGACGGGAATTGAGGTCGCCCATTACATCCCCAAGGAAGTTTTCGGGAACTTCAACCTCAACTTTCATCATAGGCTCTAAAAGGATAGGTGAAGCTTTCATTACAGCTTCTTTCATTGCCATTGAACCAGCGATTTTGAAGGCCATTTCCGAGGAGTCCACTTCATGGTAAGACCCATCAATCAGCGTCGCTTTAACGTCAATGAGTGGATATCCAGCGAGAATACCCGATTCGCAGGTTTCTTTCATACCTGCTTCTACTGGTGATATGTACTCTTTCGGTACAGTACCACCAACAATCTTGGAGACGAATTCAAAGCCGCTTCCGGGTTCTCCTGGTGCTAAGTCAATCACAACATGACCGTACTGACCTTTACCACCGCTTTGGCGGATGAATTTACCTTCAATTCTGTTGACTTGTTTGCGAATTGTTTCGCGGTAAGCTACTTGTGGCGCACCAACATTAGCTTCCACTTTAAATTCGCGTAACATCCGGTCTACAAGAATTTCTAGGTGCAACTCTCCCATTCCAGCAATTACCGTTTGGTTGGTTTCTGGATCGACGTTCACGCGGAAAGTCGGATCTTCTTCGGAGAGAGATTGTAGAGCTTTGGACAGTTTGTCCATGTCGTTCTTGGTTTTGGGTTCTACCGCCACCGAGATTACAGGCTCTGGAATAAACAAGGATTCCAGAATTACTGGTGAGCCTTCATCGGTCAGAGTATCACCAGTCAAGGTGTCTTTTAACCCTACTGCGGCTCCCAGATCTCCGGCTCTAAGTTCATCTACGTCAATGCGATTATCTGCCTTCAAAACTACTAGACGAGAAATTCTTTCTTTCTTGTTTTTGGTGGCGTTGAGGACGTAGCTACCTTTCTTCAGAACACCAGAATACACACGAACAAACGTCAAACGACCATAAGGGTCAGCCATAATCTTGAACGCAAGCGCCGACAGAGGTTCATTGTCGTCAGCATGGCGTTCTACAGTTTCGCCATTGGGCAGTGTACCTTGGATTGCGGGTACGTCAGGGGGTGCTGGCAGGTAATCTACTACAGCATCAAGCAGAAGTTGTACACCTTTGTTCTTGAAAGCTGAACCACAAAGCACTGGCACAATCGTACCTGCAACAGTGCCTTTACGCAGAGCAGTACGGATTTCTGCTTCGGTGAGTTCTTCGCCTTCAAAGTACTTGTTCATCAGATCGTCATCGGTCTCAGCTACCGCTTCAATCAGTTTGTTACGGTATTCCTGAACCAAATCCTGCATATCTGCGGGAATATCTTCTTCTCTGATGTCTGTTCCTTGGTCATTGCCGTAGATATACGCCCGCATCTTGACTAGATCAACCAGACCCAGGAAATCACTTTCGCTACCAATAGGCAATTGAATAGGAATAGCATTAGTCCGCAAGCGATCGCGCACTTGTTCGTAAACTTTGTAAAAGTTCGCGCCCGTGCGATCCATCTTGTTGATAAAGATGATACGTGGAACTTTATAACGATCCGCTTGTCGCCATACTGTTTCTGTTTGTGGTTGCACACCACCAACAGAACATAAAACTGTAATTACACCATCCAAAACCCGCATGGAACGTTCCACTTCAATCGTGAAATCTACGTGTCCGGGAGTGTCGATAATGTTAATTTGATGATCTCTCCAACTGGTGCTAATCGCAGCAGCTGTAATAGTAATTCCCCGCTCACGCTCCTGGTCCATCCAGTCGGTGACGGCGGTTCCTTCATGGACTTCACCAATTTTATGAATTATGCCAGAGTAAAATAAAATTCTCTCTGTTGTTGTTGTCTTGCCCGCATCTATATGCGCCGCAATACCGATATTGCGTACTCTCTCTAGCGGGTTCGTACGTGCCACAGCTGCCTCCTATACTTTTCGCCTCATGATATCTTGTATATTACACTTTGTTAAGATTCTATCTTTTCTGGTAAACCGTCTTTTTATTTAGTAACTACCACGATATATCTTTTACGTTGGTAGAGACGCGCCTGAGCGCGTTTCTACAATGTTTAGTAGCGGTAATGTGCAAAGGCTTTATTTGCTTCTGCCATCCGGTGCGTTTCTTCACGCTTACGAATCGAACTACCAGTTTCGTTAGCAGCATCCATCAATTCTTGAGCTAGTCTGCCAGCCATTGTCCGGCCAGGTCTAGATCTAGAAAATTGTACTAACCAACGCAATGCCAAACTTGTACCACGCTCCGCTCGTACTTCCATGGGAACTTGATATGTAGCACCGCCTACTCGTCGAGCTTTTACTTCTACCAATGGCGTTGCATTCCGCACTGCTCTTTCAAACGTTTCCAATGGATCGCTTCCGGTTCTTTCCTCGATATTTTTCATCGCAGCATAGACAATCCGTGCGGCAAGTGATTTTTTGCCACTACGCATCACCCGACGGATCATCATGCTTACTAGGCGACTGTTATAAACAGAGTCAGGTGGAACTGGGCGCTTTTGAGTAACACCACGACGAGACATACTTCAACCTTAAATTTCTGAATTTAGCAACTAGATGATTTATGTTTAGACAGTTTTTCATTGCTGAAATCGCAATGGAACTGACCTGTTTAACTTGATGCCCTCAACAAGACATACAAGGCGACAATAATTATATACCTTAATAGCTAATTTAATAGCTAATCAAACTCAATTTAAAATGCTGCTGTCGCTGATAGCATTCTAAAATTTCCCATATTCACAGTAAACAGGGCATTAGATGCTCTAGTAATTTAACTTAAACTTTCTTAGACACTCACACTTTTTGACAGAATCAATGCGATCGCACTTCAGACTGCCTGCGAGTAATGATCTTCATACAGGTCTTACATTCTGATATACTTAGCTTTGTCCCTGTATAAAATTATAAGGAACTGCCGCTTGCTTTTGATGGCATCGATTTCCGTGCAAACGCACGGAATCAATTCAAATTCTATCATTCATTGATTTTTGTTGAACAGTGGCATTAAAAATCATAGCAAAAACAAAAAAAGTAAACTTTTTTTTGTTGATGCACACACACCTTACTAAAATCAAAGGTTAATTTGTATGAGCTATGCCAACTGCTCCACAAATAAATCTAAAAGCGAATGAGTCTCAAAACGCGATTAATCGCGTTTTGACTAGATTAATCGCGCCGATCTCTATTTTTTTGGACGTTTGGTTCCATACTTGGAACGACCTTGTTTGCGGTCTTTGACTCCGGCTGTATCTAAAGTGCCACGAATGATGTGGTATCTCACGCCTGGTAAGTCCTTAACCCGACCGCCACGAATCATTACAACAGAGTGTTCTTGCAAGTTATGACCAATCCCTGGAATGTAGGCTGTGACTTCAAATCCAGAAGTTAATCTTACCCTTGCGACTTTACGCAGAGCCGAATTCGGTTTTTTCGGTGTGGTCGTGTATACTCTAGTACAAACACCCCGACGTTGTGGGCATTGTTTTAGAGCTGGGGACTTGGTTTTTTGACGCGCTTTTTCGCGTTCGTTACGTATTAGCTGCTGTATGGTGGGCATGAGTTACAGCGCGTGAAGCTGCTTATAGTTGAACTTTTGACAACAAATTCTAATTATATCTTTTTTGTGTGTCAAAAGTCAATATAATATTATTTTTTTGTTAGGAATAATCGCCAACCATTAACAATCAATCAATAGCAAACGAATTACCACAGCCACAAGTAGCGTTTGCTTGGGGATTTTGGAAGCGAAAAGCACCGCCCATTAAATCCTCAGAATAATCTATGGTTAGACCATCAACGTAATTAAAGCTTTGGGGGTCTATAACTACTTGAATACCTTCACATTCTAAAGTGCGATCGCCTGTCTTAACAGTTTCATCAAAATACATATCATAATACCAGCCAGAACAACCACCGACTTTAACTGCCAATCGAAACAACGGATTTGGTTGTTGCTGCTTAGATTTTAACCTTCTAATCTCACTGACTGCTGCTGGACTCAGATGAATCATGGAATGGATCTGGGGATTGAAAGCTTTACCTTAAAAATATTACAGGTTATGGTTGGTGGTTGCTCAAAGGGGATTGGGGATTGTCGAGCTATTGGCAACAAGTTCTTAATTTTGTAGACACGTAGCGGCGGGCGTGCAGGTATTTTAAATTTTGAATTGATAGTCCCTCTTCCCTTGTTCCCCTTGTCCCCGATCCCCTATCCTTTATATCTATCTAGTGCATGGCTATTTTGACTTCAATCTTCTGCGCGAGCGTAATCGTCTTGGAAACGGATAATATCATCCTCACCTAAGTATTCTCCGTTTTGTACTTCGATTAATACCAAAGGGATCACACCAGGATTCTCTAAACGATGGGCTGTACATTGGGGTACATATGTAGACTGATTATTGCCCAGCAAGACTTCTTGCTCACCACAAACTACTCTGGCTGTACCAGAAACAACTATCCAGTGTTCGCTGCGATGATGGTGCATTTGTAAACTCAGTCGATGTCCGGGTTTCACTTCGATACGCTTAATTTTATAGCCGCGTCCTTCTTCCAAAACTGTAAAAGAACCCCAAGGACGCAGTTCTGTTGCTGCAACACCTCTTGCAGTGATAGCCGAAGGCAAAGGCAGCGCATTAGTTTGTGTTGTTTCTTGGTATTGAGCCATAGTTACCTCATTCGGAGACATAACAAAACCGTTAGTACTCTTAACTATTGATGGAAAAATATGGCGCTATGTTGCAACCGTATAAATCAGCAATCTAGCCCACACCTGCCAAACATAGCAAAATCACAGTCTAAGGTGTAATCAATGACTGCTACCAATAACGTATCTATATCAAGTCTTCACGAATTGAAGTGGTAACTTTTAGTTAGCTTTAAATTTGGGGACTGGGGGACAAGGGGGAATATTTTTGATAGATTTTTCCTGCTCCCTGCTCCCCGATCCCTTATTCCCTATCTCTTTAACGCGGTTGCAAGAAAATCCCTATACCGTTGTGAACACGGGCTGCGGTATTGGGGAAACGATCCAGAAGTTGTCCTCCTAAATAAAGGCTCGTAGAACTACCACCATCCAGATTTAAAGCATCAACACAACCCATTTGCTGCATTAATTGAGCGTGTTCTGCTAAGGTAGGGCCGGCACCTCCAGCACGATTGTGAACAGCGGCGATGATGAGGTTGCCTGTTGTTGTTCTACAAATACCACTACGAATCGCTTTTTGCACAACAAAAGCATTACTGAATTGTTCGCCTTTGCCATTCAGGACAATTTGACGATTTTGTACAAGTAGGGGTCCTGCTCCGAGAATATAGGGGTAATTACTAAACTCTCCAGGACTGGTAGAACTGTCTATTTTTACTGAAGAACCAACAGGCAAAATAGAAGCGTTGGTGACAGCATTAGCACGTAGGACAAGCAAATATCCATCCGTAGGGATAGGAAAAGTTGTTTGACCGACTTTACCTGCTGGTAACTGATCAGTAACTT
Source organism: Pelatocladus maniniholoensis HA4357-MV3 (assembly GCA_019359115.1). Lineage (GTDB taxonomy): Bacteria > Cyanobacteriota > Cyanobacteriia > Cyanobacteriales > Nostocaceae > Pelatocladus > Pelatocladus maniniholoensis. Next base: position 45,019 of record JAHHHW010000083.1, on the reverse strand, counting down.
GATTTTTCTGGACGGTAAGGATAATTTCGTTGTCGGTTAAGGGCGAATAGTTCACTCCCCAAGCAGGAGTATAACGAGCTATACCACTTTGGACGTAGCCACTATTGAGAGTTAAAATCGGCAATTTTTGGTTATTAGCAGTAATGACATTTTCTAACAAAGCTAGACGACCCAGATAAAATTGGCCAGAATCATTCCAAGCGATCGCACCCCGGTTCAAAATGGGACTGGATAACCATTGACCATCTCGACGAATTGCACCCAAAGGTAGGCGATTATTGCGGTTAAAATAGCCACCATTAATCGCTGCGACTGCTAACTGTTGTTGTGCTGTTTGTATTAGAGGAGCAGTCCCTTTTAGGGTATTAGGGCTTGTAATCATCGGTCTAATTTTTAACCCGACAGTACGCGGATTGATTTCTAACCAAACAACTGGAAAGCGTTCCTGACCTAAATTTACATACTGCTGACGCCAGTTTAATCCTGGCGCCCAGGTAATTGCTCGTGGTAGTAGTGTATCTGGGCGAACATCAATCATCAGGCGATTCAGTGCAGTGCTGACTAGGGGGGCTAACCCAATGGGAATCTCCAGACGGATAATTGTCTGGTTGTTAATGACCTGCACTTGCTTGATTAATGGTGGGGGAGTGGGAGTAGTGTTTTGTTGATTCTCGTTTGATGGCAATATCTGTTTTAAGAGATTTTCGGGAAATGGTGCGGGGGTAGGAATGTTTTCTATTGCAGGTGGTGGCGGGGGGGTGTAACGTTGAATTAAAGCTGGGTCGGCGATACCATTTAACGTTATTGTCCAATCTCTGGTGGTTGGAGCAGAGGGTTTGAGAATTGGGTTATTTGGATCGTCGCTTAAAGGTTGATTTTGTTTAACTAGGGCTTCTTGGTTGATTTGCCAAGGAGTAGGGCGATCTAAATTGATAGTGATGCGTTCTATTAAAGATTCTTTGGTTTGATTAATCTCTGTGATTTTGGCGTTCGGTGTAGATATAAATAAAGTATTACCCTGCACTTGCATTTGCCATTCAGATGTTTTGGCAAAATTGGTAATATCTAAGTAGCGATAACCTCCCGCCAAGGTGCTAAGTAAAATCGGTGGTTTAGTTGCGGATGAATACCACTGTATTGGTTGTTTGGTAGGACTATTGCTATTTAATAAATCTACGCCGAAAAACTGCCGAATTGCTGCATCACTAATCTGAGTTGTCAATTGACCTGCTTTTACGCGTTTTTGTAACCATGCCCCTGGTAAGATTCGACCATTGAGAGAAATTTGATTACCATAGTATATTACCCCTGCTAAAGGAGGTGCAGGTGGTTTGGGTTTCGGTACTGGTTGTGGTTGAGCTGTAGTTGTAGATTGGGCAAGTTTTGTCTTGGTCTGTTTTTCTAAAGCGATTGACTCGTGAGGAATCGCAGTATAGGCGATCGCACAATCTCCAAGTGTTGTTAAGAACAGTACAGATAAAACCGTCGGTGATGCCAAGAACTTGACAAACCTACTGATACTAACAACTGCAACCTGGCTAGGTTGGCGTTGACAAGAATTTAATGTTTTTACCATAAATGATTCAGTATTTTGGAAAAATCTCACAGACAAACTAACTGAACTTTCTAAAATATCAAAAAATAATGACGTAAGTTTGGAACACGAACGTGATAATGTATATATGGGCTTTTTGTTTCTTGTTCAAGCGACAAGCAATTCTGCCACTATGAAGACTGCGATTTTAAGTGCGCTAAATTACAACTAGTGCTAAAAAATATTTCACAGCAGTCAAAAGCTTTTAAGCTGAATCTAGGTGGACTATCCTCACTAATTACTTGCTACTTAGGTGAGGTTTAGCTAACAGCAACACAGGTAACAAAGGGTGGTAAGTAAAAATCTAGACAGCTAATCCAAAAAGATTTAGGAATTGCCAAATGGGTATATAGTGTAATACGCTGATTTTGTCGCTGAATCAGGATAATTTTTGTATCAAAGAATTAGAGAAGTCAAGAATCTGAATTTTTAGTTAAGCCGAAAAAGGCTACAGCAAATTAGTGAATTGTATTGGACAATAAAGGGAATTGAGGAGTACATAGCTTCAGGATATAAAGAAAACACTGCGTGGGCAAACGTCGTTTGCTTAACTCAGCAAAAACCCATAAGAAACGACGCATAGATTTTAACACGGGCATGGTAAATATCAGCTCGAAGTTAAAATTTTTTTTCCTTAAATTTCGGTTATTGTGAATTTTTTCATTCGTGTATTTAGAAAAATTTTCCCAGTTGCAAAGACCTAAATTGTTAATTCATTGTCGGCATTACGATGGCAGGGTTAGTCTATGAATAAAAAATCGGTGAATCAAGAGCATCAAATTAGTTTTGCGGACAATCATCAGGAGTGTACCTACCAAGGACAAAGGTGGCTGGTTGAAGAAAGAGATGCCTGCGGTGTGGGTTTTATTGCCCATCGTTTAAAATACTCTAGTTATGAAATTGTCTCAAAAGCAATAGCCGCTTTAACTTGTCTAGAACACCGGGGTGGTTGCAGTGCAGACCAAGACTCTGGTGATGGTGCAGGAATTTTGACCGCGATTCCGTGGGAGTTGTTCCAAGAGGATTTTGCCACATGGGGAATAGAAATTCCTACTAACAACAATGTTGTTGTGGGGATGATATTTTTACCGCAAAATCCCCAAGTAGCACAAAAAGCTAAAGCTGTAGTTGAGCAAGTAGCAGCTGAGGAAAATTTGACTGTACTGGGCTGGCGAGTAGTACCAGTAGCACCAGAGATATTGGGTGTACAGGCTAGAGAAAATCAACCCCAAATCGAACAAGTTTTTTTAGTCTCTGCTGATAAAAGTGGTGAGGAACTCGAACGGCAATTGTATATTACCCGTCGCCTGATCGCCAAAGCCATCCGCAATCATAACCATAACTGGTCAGAAGAATTTTACATTTGTTCCCTGTCAAGCCGCACAATCGTTTACAAAGGCATGGTGCGTTCAGCAGTTTTGGGAGAATTTTATCTCGATTTAAAAAATCCAGCTTATAAAAGTGCCTTTGCTGTATACCACCGTCGTTTTAGCACCAACACTATGCCGAAATGGCCCTTAGCACAACCAATGCGGCTTTTGGGTCACAATGGCGAAATTAACACTTTGTTGGGTAATATTAACTGGATGACTGCTAGACAAGCAAGTTTAGAGCATCCAGTTTGGGGCGATCGCATAGAAGAACTCAAGCCTTTTGTCAATATTAATAACAGTGACTCCGCGACCTTGGATAATGTATTTGAGTTACTCATACGCTCCGGTCGCAGTCCCCTGGAAGCCTTGATGATCATGGTTCCAGAAGCTTATCAAAATCAACCTTCGCTGCGTGATTTTCCGGAGATAGTCGATTTCTATGAATACTATAGCGGTCTCCAGGAAGCATGGGACGGGCCAGCACTTTTGGTATTTAGCGATGGTCGTAAAGTCGGCGCAACCTTGGATCGTAATGGTTTAAGACCTGCTCGCTATTGCATTACCAAAGACGACTATATTATTGTTGCTTCCGAAGCTGGTGTTGTGCCAGTAGATGAAGCTAATATCATCGAAAAAGGCAGACTCGGCCCAGGACAAATGATCGCCGTAGATTTAGACAGCAATGAAGTGCTGAAAAACTGGGAAATCAAACAGCGCATTGCCAAAAAACAACCCTATGGAGAATGGTTGCAACAGCACCGCCAAGAACTCAAAACTTTAGTCAATGGTCATTTGTTATCAGTTAATGGTAACGGAGTCCACGCTAACGGACACCGAACCACCAACAACCAAGAACCAACAATTAATATAGATAGACAAAACCTACTGCAACATCAAATTGCTTTTGGCTACACCACCGAAGATGTGGAAATGGTGATTCAGCCAATGGCTATTGATGGCAAAGAAGCAACTTTCTGCATGGGTGATGACATTCCCTTAGCAGTTCTCTCGGAAAAACCTCACCTGCTGTACGACTATTTTAAACAACGTTTTGCTCAGGTGACAAATCCCGCCATTGATCCTCTGCGGGAAAAATTGGTGATGTCACTAAAAGTGGAACTGGGTGAACGGGGTAATTTGTTAGATCCCAAACCAGAGTATGCTCGCAGATTAAAACTAGAGTCGCCAGTACTGACACAGGCCGAACTCGAAGCAATTAAAAATTCTGAGTTTACGACAACTGAGTTATCCACACTGTTTACTATTGCCAAAGGACCAGAAGAATTAAAAGTCGCAGTCAAGTCTTTGCAAACCAAAGCAGTAGAAGCAGTGCGTGCTGGTGCGAAGATTTTAGTCCTGAGCGATCGCGCCCGTGAAGGAATCAGTTCCGAATATTCTTACATTCCGCCTTTATTGGCGGTGGGTGCAGTACACCATCACTTGATTGAGTCAGGATTGCGGATGAAAGCATCATTGGTGGTTGACACAGCTCAATGCTGGAGTACTCATCACTTTGCTTGTTTAATTGGCTACGGTGCGGGTGCGATTTGTCCCTATATGGCCTTAGAGACAGTAACTGATTGGTGGGCAGATCCGAAAACACAGCAATTTATGGAACGGGGTAAAATTGCTACCCTCACCTTAGACCAAGCTATAGGTAACTATCGCCAAGCTGTAGAAAGTGGTTTGCTGAAAATTCTCTCGAAGATGGGAATTTCGTTACTTTCCAGTTACCAAGCAGCCCAAATCTTTGAAGCAATTGGTATTGGTGGCGATTTACTACAACTAGCATTTAAAGGTACAACTTCCCGCATTGGTGGTTTGAGTGTCAGCGATCTGGCTCAAGAAGTGCTATCTTTCCACATCAAAGCTTTCCCAGAATTAACAACGAAGAAATTACAAAACCTGGGTTTTGTCAATTACCGTCCCGGTGGCGAATACCATATGAATAGCCCCGAATTGGCGAAAGCGTTACACAAGGCTGTAGATGGCAAGAACTACGACCACTACGAAGTTTACAAGAAGTATCTGCAACAAAGACCGTTAACTGCACTGCGCGACTTGCTCGATATGCAGAGCGATCGCACTCCGATTCCCATTGAAGAGGTAGAGCCAGTCAGCGAAATTGTCAAGCGCTTTTGTACTGGTGGAATGTCCTTGGGAGCTTTGTCGCGGGAAGCTCATGAAACTTTAGCGATCGCCATGAATCGCATCGGTGGTAAATCTAATTCTGGAGAAGGCGGGGAAGATCCAGTCCGGTTTACAGTCTTAGATGATGTCGATGTTGCTGGCCATTCCCCGACTCTGGCTCATCTCAAAGGATTACGCAACGGTGATACCGCTTCCAGCTCCATCAAGCAAGTAGCATCAGGACGTTTTGGTGTCACACCACAGTACCTGATGAGCGCCAAGCAAATTGAAATCAAAATCGCTCAAGGTGCAAAACCAGGGGAAGGCGGACAATTACCAGGAAAGAAGGTCAGCCCCTACATTGCGATGCTGCGGCGCTCGAAGCCTGGTGTTACCTTGATTTCACCGCCACCACACCACGATATTTATTCGATTGAAGACCTAGCGCAGTTAATTTTTGACCTGCACCAAATCAACCCGCAAGCCCAAGTGTCAGTGAAGCTAGTTGCAGAAATTGGGATTGGCACAATCGCGGCGGGTGTAGCAAAAGCTAACGCTGATATTATCCAGGTTTCCGGTCATGATGGTGGTACAGGTGCTTCACCACTAAGTTCTATTAAACACGCAGGCTCACCGTGGGAACTCGGATTGACAGAAGTGCATCGTGTGCTGATGGAAAATAGTTTGCGCGATCGCGTGATTCTACGTGTAGATGGCGGGATCAAGAGTGGCTGGGATGTAATTATGGGTGCGTTGATGGGAGCAGAAGAATTTGGCTTCGGTTCCATCGCCATGATTGCCGAAGGTTGTATCATGGCTCGTATCTGTCACACAAATAACTGTCCTGTGGGTGTCGCTTCCCAGAGAGAAGAACTACGGAAGCGATTTACAGGTATCCCAGAACACGTAGTTAACTTCTTCTACTTTATCGCTGAAGAAGTCCGCAGTTTACTAGCAAGGTTTGGTTATCGTTCACTATTAGATATAGTTGGACGTGCTGATTTGTTGAAAGCACGACAAGATGTACATATCAACAAAACACAAACACTGAACCTTGACTGTTTATTAAGGCTACCAGATACCAAAACCGACCGTAGCTGGTTAGTCCATGAGAAAGTTCACTGCAACGGCGATGTTTTGGATGATCAATTGCTTTGTGATCCCGACATTCAAGCCGCGATTAGTAATCATGGTATGGTTACGAAGACAGTACTTGTTGTGAATACTGATAGAACTGTTGGTACACGCCTAGCTGGAGCGATCGCCTCCCAATACGGCGACAATGGCTTTAGTGGCCAAATTAACCTCAACTTCCAAGGTAGTGTAGGACAAAGCTTTGGTGCTTTCAACTTACCTGGAATGACTTTGACTCTGGAAGGAGAAGCCAACGACTACGTAGGTAAAGGAATGAATGGTGGTGAAATTATCATCAAACCACCGACAGCAGCTAACTACGATTCATCACAAAACGTGATTATTGGCAATACCTGTCTCTATGGTGCTACTGGGGGGATATTGTTTGCGAATGGTTTGGCTGGAGAACGCTTTGCTGTCCGTAACTCCAAAGGAACAGCAGTCATTGAGGGAGCAGGTGATCACTGCTGCGAGTACATGACTGGTGGGGTGGTTGTTGTGCTTGGTAAAGTCGGACGTAACGTTGGCGCTGGGATGACTGGTGGACTAGGTTACTTCTTGGATGAAGATGGTAGGTTCTCAGAATTAGTTAACCGGGAAATTGTGAAAATTCAGCGAGTGATTACGAAAGCTGGTGAAAAGCAACTCAAAGAATTAATCACAGCTCATCTGCATCGCACCAAATCACCAAAAGCAAAAATGATTCTCGAAAACTGGGAAGAATTCTTACCGAAATTCTGGCAATTAGTTCCACCTTCTGAAGCTGATAGTCCAGAAGCAAATTCTCAACAAGAAAAGCAGTTGAGTCCAGTTTAGTTTAAACTTTGTAGAGACGTTGCAGTGCAACGTCTCTACAAAGTCTCTACAGAGCCAAAATTCTGACTAGAGCAGTATTGATTACCGAGCTACTTGTTTTTTTGTATTTGCAATTAAATTATAGTTTTTATCTTGTAATTGTAATAATTCTGGGATGGTAACAAAGCGATAACCTTGTTGTTTTAATTTACTAATAATTTTTGGTAAAGCTGCTACTGTATGAGAGCGATTACCGCCTCCGTCATGCATTAACACAATACCACCCGGCTTGGCCTGTTTTAGAACTCTACTCGTTAATGTCGAAGCATTGGGACGACTATAATCTACAGAATCAGCCGACCACATTACTACTGTATACTTATTGTTTTTGGCATAACTCGCTAAACCATTGTGCAGCATTCCACCAGGAGGACGAAATAAAGTTGTTTTCGCTCCTGTGACTTGAGATATTAATTCTGATGTATGGTCAATTTCAAAGGCTGCTGCTTGCTGATTAAAAAAATGATACCAGTGATGCCAAGTGTGGTTGCCAATGACGTGACCATCTGCCACAACTTGTTTAGCTAAATTAGGATAATTTTTAAGATTTTGTCCAACTACAAAGAATGTAGCCTTAATATTATTTTCCCTCAGAACATTTAAGACTTTTACAGTGTAATCAGGCCAAGGCCCATCATCAAAGGTAAGAGCTATGACTTTATCATTTGGGGGAAGTTTTGCCTGATTAATTATTGTCCCTTGAAAGCGCGATGGTATAGTGTAGGAAATTCCTTTTAATTTTGCCTGTTGTTGCCAACTTGCTAGCATGACAGTCTTAAATTGCTTTAGGCGTCTTTGAGTGCCTGTTTTGACCCCTGTGTCATTTACATTATCTATAGTAGGTTGCGTCTGAATCTCAGAGCTACTTTGGTTAATAGGCATAATCAAACCAAGACTCAAGCTACCGCACAAGGCAATTAGCGAAATCAATATTCCTTGTGGCCAGACAACAGACTTATTATTTTCCACGTCATAGCTCCTTCAGTAATTTAACCATCAGCCACCTTTCTGACGGTAATTTATAACACACTTTTTAAAATTATTTTTAGATACTCTGCTATTTTCTGGTAGTCCTAGAAAATCATCTAGATCAACAGAAAATCAAATATCAGACAGAGAGATTGTAGAGGTCTAACTGAATCCTATATGATTTAGCTTTGGAAGGCCAATGCTTGCAATTAAATATATTTACTATTGCTAATATTTCGTTGTTTTTAATATTTAAAGTATAAATTTTACTCTTGACCTAAAGTATATTCTACTTATAGGTAATACTTTGACATTGAAAAAAAATATTAATTTTTTGGTCAAATATCGCAGTCCAATTTACATAAACCAGCTAATATCAATTTTTTGTGACGCTGCACATTATTTTGACCCCTTCCAACCTCCCACCCCCCTCTGTCTCTCCTTGGCTTGGCAAGGGGGGACAGAGGGCTGGGCTTTCAAGGGTAGGGGTTTTTTATTTATTTCTATAATCATTTATTTAAGTATTTTCTACATATAAAAATAATTTTTTTGTCTTTTTAATTTGGGAGCTACAGCAGATTGCAGGTAAATAAGGCACAAATTTTAAGAACAAAGCCATATACCAAGAGACTTTTAACCCTGTTCCCTGTTCCCTGCTGTAGTCAGAGTTGGGTGCAAAGCATCACGCCTGATAACCGTCTGTGACTGTGTTGTTTCCTTTAGCCTACCCAACGATCCTGAGCAAAGCCAATAGCAATTCTGGCCAGCAAAACAGAAAACCAACCGAGAATCAGATATGCTTGGCGGGGATAGCGCTCTAAAAAAACACCGAAAGCAACGCTCAAGGGAACAATACCATAAGCTAGACGGCTCAATGATATCGTACCGCCAGAAGCTAGTAATAAAGTAATACCACAAAAGCCGTAAAAAATAGTAACTGAGGTCAATTCTCTACGTAAGTGCCATAAAACATAAGCACCTCCCAAAACCATGACCGCGTTGAGTAAGTTAGTGATATATCGGTCATTGACCAGTATGAGAGAAAATGTAACCACAGCATAAAAGCTGTAAATTTTCGTAACCGAACTCAACTTTTGTTGATGACGCCACAACAGACAACCACTGCTAAGTATGATGCTAAACAAGAAGGGATGTAATAGTCTGTGAATCCAGCTTTGCTGTGCATCTGATCTACCTAGTGCGATTTCTGACAGCATTTTCCACCAACCTTGTCCATCAAATCCAAAAGAGGGACGCCATCCTTTTTGAGCATTGATAAAGGCGATCGCATCACCAAAGTCAATTGCACAATATAGACTAAATGCAAGCAGCCCGATAGCGGTAGCAGCAGCAGCTAAGTAGGCGGCTTTTGGACGACGTTCTTTCCAAGCTGCGATCAAAAAGGCTGGGATTAATGCTATACCTGTAGGACGTGTTGCTGTCGCCATTGCACCCCACAAAGCAGTCCAGCGATATTGATGACGATCAAAAGCACGCAAAGCAGCTGCACTTAAAAACAAATATAGTCCTTCGGTATAAATTACTGTTCCAAATAATGAAAGAGGACACCAGGCTAACACAGTAGTTGTCCATCTAGCTTTGCTTGTTCCATAATTTTCCGAAACCCAAAAGTATACACAGTAAAGTGCTGCCAAAAACGCGATGTTATTTACTAATAATCCAGCCACTTGAAAAGGAAAACCCAGATCCATGACACCGCGAACCATTAGGGGAAACAATGGGAAAAAAGCAATGTTGTGTTGACGTCCATCATTAATAAATTCATATCCAGAAGTAGCGATGGTACGGTAATGTAGGCTATCCCAACCGTCAAATACTCCCAAACCAAAGCTGGGTAAAATCCCCTCTACAGGTTTGGGTAGGTTTGGTGCGATTAGCAACATCGCAGCCCAAATAAATAATCGGCTGACTAACCAAATTATTACGGGAAAAAGGAAATCACTTTCCCATATACTTTTTTTGATAAATATCTGAACTTGAGCCATAAGCATTGATTGTTTAAACTCCTCAATAAATGTTTATGCTTATGGCTGTAAACCAAAGGTCTATTGGTAATATTTTGTGCATTTCACTCCTCCACCAAAATCAATAACTTACTGAAAGTAAACTTAAATGATTAAAATATTTAGAGTTACTGTTCAGTAGTCAAGCTCGAATTACTATTTCTCTTAGCCTAAGCATTTGTTGTTGCATATATGGTATTGTTGTTAACAGTTTTGCGAAGAAATAAAATTATCCCCACATATACATATATATGAAAATATTACATAGCAATCTTCAGAATAAATATTGATAACAAAAAACTAATTTACATGATAACTATTAGTTAGCTTAAAATATATTGTTCTTCACTTTTAGCTGTATTTTCATAAGTTTTTGAATAGTTAGCATTTATATAATCCATAATGTTTTTATCATTCTTAATTTGAGTAGTCCACCTGGTTAATATAATTTGCTCTGGGTGATATTTTTTTAATATGGCAAGCATTTTGGCAAACGTCAAATCTCCAGAATTTATTCTTTTATAAGACATAACGGCAATTTCCGGTGGGACAAGTAAATTATTGTAGAACGCATACATAGGATTATCTGTAAATACCCAATTTGTAAAATATTTGTATTTTTCAACCATTTGCATCAGTTCTAAATTTTTGGGTACACTCCCGCGAGGATTTGGGGGAGTAATAATTATTAAACTAATGAATATTACGACCAAAGAAAAAGGGAGAAGTCTTTTTTTGATATTGATTGTTGGAAAACCTTTATCTTTATGTAAAGTCTGAAAAAATAAATCATATAAGAAAGCCACTCCATAAGCGGCTAGCCAACAAATTGGGATAGCAAGTAAGGGATAATAGTGATACCAAAGTGGTTGATGATTGAGCAAAATAAATGTGGCAGTAACTAACCAAGAAAATGGCAGTAAGCCATTCTTCTTTTTTTGAGATATAATTGCCCAGATACCGATGCAAGCGAGAAAAATATAGTCATAATCTTGATGAATCATGTAGCCGAGATATTTCAGATTATGAAAATTTTCTACCTCTACATTTTGTGGTTGTTTGAGATGAGTAAAAATTAATTGTTCTTGGTTATCAAATTGTTGATACAGGACTCCAAATAAGCTATAAACTGAGCCTAGAATAATCAACCATAAACTTATATGCTTGAATAAGACGATTCTATTTTTTTGAATATCCTGAAGTTTGTTGTCAGAAGCTAACAAATCAAATAAGATTAAAGGAATTAAAAATACAGTAAATAATTTAGTCTGTAAAGATAACGCCAAGCATCCGGCAGATAATATCAAATATAAGTTATTGGTTTTTTGTTTATATATTTTTAACAAATAAATAGATAGCATTGCTAAAGCTAAGGATGGAATGCCAATCATTACCGAAATACTTAAGCGAATATATAACCAAGAGGTAAATAATAAAATTGTCCCTACTAAAGCTGCAAATTTACCTAGTTCACGGAATATTATTTGATAAAAACACCAGATTAATACTGCTGAAAATATAAGTGTAAGTAAGCGTGCAGCAAAGATAGAATCACTAAATAGTTTCAGCCAATTTGATAAAATAACTGTAAAAAGTGGTGGTTGATCATTCCATATTTGACTATAGAGAGAAAAACCTTTTGAATAAAGCAAGGCTTTCATCAAATTAAAACCTTCATCATAATCAAATTGAAATGTTTGTGTGATTGGTTCAAACCTAATTGCAATGACTAAAATAATTAAGAATGATATTATTAATGATGGGAATAAAATATTTTTTGATTTGATAATTGTCATGTTTTTATCAGATTCATATAGTTAGTAAAAGCGAGTTTGGATGAATTATTTATTGAAGTTAACTTAGACTGCTACTAAATCCACTTCTATAGAAGACAAACATTATTGGAACGAACCACATAGACGCACAAGCGGCTTCTCATAGAGTAAGGTAGGACACAAAATACACAAAGAAGGAGATAAGAAAAGTTTCACTAAGAATTTAGGATTACTATATAGGAGTTAATTATTAAGTATTCAATAATCACTAATTCTTTTATTGAGTTCGCTTGACAAATAAATACACGTCATCGCGCTGGTAGAGTAGTTGAAATATTTGATTAGTTTTCAGTTGATTTACTAAGTTTGCGGCAAATTCTGGATTGCGAGTACCGTCTGGGTGGCGCACGTTCAGCAATATATAATCAAATGGAGTGAAGTCTGTGGGCGGGCCGCTAATATCATCTACAAATTGAATCATCGGACGATGACTTAAATGTGGGGCGATGCTGTGGGTAGTTAAAACAGCGCCTTTTGTCTGAACTTGAGCGATCGCCTGGGTTGTTGCTTGCCAATTATCAGCTGTTCTCAGATATCGTGACCAAAAATAGCCGTATTTTCCTAATATCATGAAAGCCAATAATGCCCACAAAATAATTGTCTTTCTGGAACGCAGCCATCCCTTATCAGCAGCAAGACTAGCAATTACAGCCAAAATTAAAAATGGCAGTATCGGCAAAGAATATTGATGAATTAAGTCACGTTGGGCTGATTTATCGGAAAGAATATTTAAAACTAATGCTGGAATTGCACTTACCAAAGGATTTAAATATCGAGGTGTAAGTCCCCAAATTAGAGGTGCAATTAACAATGTCAAATATTCCAGTGAATCTAGTGAAAATACTTTCCCAAAAATGATATTTGGTTTCAGTATAATATTGCTAGCAATTGCGAAAACAGAATTGCCTAAATAGCTGTAACGTTCTACTGCTGCTGCTTCATTATTACTAAAAAAGGGAATAATCACTTGGCTAGAAATTAAAAACCAACTGATACCAGCAATAAAAGCGAATGTACCGCAAAAACGCCGTCGTTCAAACAGCAACAGCCAAAAACCCATCGCTGCCACCGTCAGCGACAACACGGCTTTACAACCCAAAATAAAAATAGTCCCAAGACAAAACCACAATACTTTACCTAATCGTGCTGCCAAAACAACTCCCAGAAATACAGGAATTGCCATAACTTCTGGGTGAAATTCAAAGATATTGACATTAAAAATCAATGGATATAGCAGATAAACTGCTGCCATTGCTACTGCTTGGCTTTGCTTGAGTCCTGCTTGCAAAGCGAGATAATAAGTCGGTACAGCACCGAAAGCTAGGGAGACAGCTTGCACAGCTAACAACCAGTAGGCGCTGGGATAAATTTTGTAAAGTAAAGCCAATGGATAGACTGAAAAAGCTGCATGGTTCCCCATGTGATGAAAGCCTAGAAAAGAGGAAATAGGCGGTTGTCCTTGGCTGATTAAGTAAACAACCTGGTCGTAAATTCCCAGATCCAGAACTCCTGACTGAAATAGTGTATGCCTAAGACTGCTGCACGCAAACAACACTAAGGCACTGATTCCAGTCATCCAACCGATAATGCCAAACTGAAAAAGTTGTTTTTTCACTCCTCGTTACAAGTCAAAAATATTGTTAATATTTTCTTAACCTAATTATTTTACGATTTTCTGGAAAAAAGACAGAAGTAGAGACATTTAAGTTTCAATTAACCTTTTTATCTCTAGCAGAAGAGTTTTTCACAAATAAATAAATGTCGTCTTGCTGGTAGTTGAGTTGAAACTGTTGAATATTTTTGAGCTGATTGACTAACATCATGGCAAAATCGCGATCACTAAGCCAACCGGGATGACGGGCATTTAAGAGTATATATTCAAATTTCGTTAGATCTGCTGGTGGGGAATTTGCATCTGTAAACTCGATTAGTGGGCGATCGCTTAAATGAGAGGCAATTTCGGCAGTAGTATAAACACCTCCTTGGGTTTTAACTTGGGCGATCGCTTGTCGTGTAGCTTGCCAAGTATCAAATGAATCTAGATAAATTGACCAAAAATAACCGTATTTTCCTAATGCAAAAAAAGCTACTAAAGACCAGAGAAGAATTCTTCTTGGTTTTTGTATCCATCCTTTTTCAGCAGCCAGGGTTTGAATTACAACTACTAACAAAAAAGGTAGGATTGGTAAAGAATACTGATGCACTAAGTTTCTTTGCTGACTAGCATTAGCGAGAATATTCAACATCAGTGTGGGAATAGCAGCAATCAAAGGTAACAAATGTCGAGGTGAAATTCCCCAAATGACTGGTGCAAACAATAAGGCTAAATATTCTAGAGTATTGAGTGAGAAAATTTTTCCCAGTACTAACTTGGGATTGAACAACAGATTTTGAGCGATTTCAACAAAAGAATTTCCCAAGTAGCTATAGCGTGAGATGTGGCGAGTGATTGAGGCTGCTTCACCACCGAAAAAAGGAATAATTGCTTTGGTAGCGATCGCAAACCAAACGATTCCACTAAGTATGGCGATCGCACCACACAACCGCCTTTTTTCAAATACCAGTAGCCAGACTCCCATGGCTGCAACAGTTAGAGACAATACTGCTTTACATCCCAATATTAGGAAGATACTGAAACAAAACCAGCCAAATTTTGCCAAACGCGCCGCTAAAATTGCTCCTAAGAGTCCAGGTAGGGCTATAACTTCTGGGTGAAAATCATACAAATTAATATTAAATACTAATGGATACAACAGATAAACTGCTGTCACTGCTATTGCTTGTCGCATCGTTAGTCCAGCTTGACGCGCAATAGAATTAGTCAACAGCACACCTGATGCTAAGGCAATTGCTTGTACAAGCAACAACCAGTAAACACTAGGATAGATTTTATAAAGTAAAGCCAATGGATATAAAATTGTAGCCGCATGATCCCCAAGAATGTGAAATCCCAAGAATGAGGAAATAGGGGACTGTCCTTGGCTAATCAAGTAGACAGCTTGGTCGAAAATTCCTAAATCCCAAGCAGCAGAATGAAACAGTTCATGTCGTAAACTGCTGCACCCAAATAACACTAAAGCACTCACGCAAGTTATAAAACCGACAGTCTTGTCATTTGTCATTGGGCTTTAAGAATCATCTTTTTGTAAACAAGTATTTGTATTTCGCTGACGAGTGTTTGATACTCAACGGCGAGTGTTTGATACTCGATGACGAGTGTTTGATACTCAGCGACGAGTCTTTGATACTCAGCGACGAGTCTTTGATACTCAGCGACGAGTCTTTGATACTCAGCGACGAGTCTTTGATACTCAGCGACGAGTCTTTGATACTCAGCGACGAGTCTTTGATTCTCGACAACGAGTCTTTGATACTCAGCGACGAGTCTTTGATTCTCGACAACGAGTCTTTGATTCTCGATGACGAGTCTTTGATTCTCGATGACAGGGGAAAGTCAAAGACGCGAGGCGGAGAATCTATCAAAAATATTCTCCGTGTCTGTCCCCAATCCCCAATCCCCGAACGCGAGTGCGTCTCCTCTGGAGAATCCCCAATCCCCAATCTCACCCAACCCAAACTTCCTGGGCAAATCGGATGGAGAAACTGGCAAGTAAAATCGTGAAAAAGCATAAGGTTAAGTATCCGTAGCGAGGATAGCGAGACAACAACACACCAAGAGCGATGCTGAATGAGACAATTCCGTAGACAATACGATTAAGTGACCAAGTTCCACCAGAGGCAAAAATTAATCCCAAACCACAGAAACCATAAATTACTGTGATCAAAGTTAATTCTCTGCGTAAATGCCATAACAAGTAAGCACCACCTAAAACCGACAAAGTATTAAGCAAAGGATCGCCTACCAGTATCCATAAAAGTAAAAATAAAGCAGCAAAACCATAATCTACTTTCGCTGCACCCAAGCGTTGGCGATCGCGCCAAATCAAAAAACCAATCAAAACAATTGCAGTAAATAATAGCGGATGCAGGGGATCTTTAATCCAGCCGTGTTTCCAATTAGTTGTGCCGACTGTAATTTGCATCAGCATTTTCCACCAACCTTGCCAATCAAATCCCAAAGAAGAACGCCAACCTTTTTGGGCGTGAATAAATGCCAAAGGATCGTCAAATTCTACAGCACAATACAGGCTAAATAGCAATATTCCCGCAGCAGTAGCTAAACCAGCAAGATAAGCAACAGGCGATCGCTTTTGTTTCCAAGCAGTAATCAAAAAAGCTGGGATCAGTGCTAATCCTGTGGGACGTGTTGCTGTAGCCATTGCTCCCCAAAAGCCACTCCAAGCATACTGATGTTTGTCAAAAGCCCGTAAAGCCGCCGCACTCAAAAATAAATATAATCCTTCAGTATAAATTACTGCTGTAAATAACGATGGTGGACACCATGCTAGTACAGCAGTAGCCCAACGTGCGCCCTGTATGCTGTGAAATTCCTTCACCCAAAAATACACACAGTAAAGCGTAGCTAAAAAAGCAACATTGTTGACTATCACTCCTGCAACTTCAAACGACAAGCCAAAATTCATTATTACCCGCACAATCAAAGGAAATAAAGGGAAAAAGGCTATATTGTGTCCTTTGCCATCATTTAAATATTCATACCCGGAGGTAGTGATGTTACGGTAATGGATGCTATCCCAAGCATCAAAAACCCCCCAGCCAAAAACAACAGCTTTTCCTCCTGATGGTGCATCCAATAAAGGAGCAATCAATAACATGGCACTCCAAATCATCAATCTAGTGATAAACCAGATTGTTATGGGAAAGAGTAAATCATTTTTTAACAGGTATTTTTTGATATAAGACATAAAAAGGATCGGGGATCAGGGATCAGGTATTAGCATCTGTACCGCCTCGGAATAAATTCCGAGTCTCATAGCGCAAGTCCTCTTCAGAGGACTCAAAAAAAAGTTTGTTCCAGTCCACTTGAGTGGACTTTCGCTATGAGCCTGGAACTTTAGTTCTAGGCGGGATACAGTTTCAACATGAAAAATTTTGATTTTGACTTGTGTGTACACCGTAGCTTATCCCCAGAGGCGACCCCTACCTTCCCCAATTCCCAATCCCTTATCCCCGATCCCCTATCCCCGATCCCTTATCCCCGATCCCCTATCCCCAAGAGTACGAAGCAATTTAAGATTGGAGTTGTCTGTTGATCCCTAAATAATTGTGAAAACAATAACTCTTCTTGGTTCTACTGGCTCTATCGGTACTCAGACTTTAGATATTGTCGCTAATAATCCAGATAAGTTTCAGATTGTTGGTTTAGCAGCTGGAAATAATGTGGAATTGTTAGCTGCTCAAATTCGGCAATTTCGACCGAGTATAGCAGCGATTTGTGCAGAGGAAAAATTATCAGCACTAAAAGAAGCGATCGCTGATCTTGATCCCCAACCAATTCTCCTGGCTGGTGATCCAGGAGTCGTAGAAGTTGCAAGCTACGGTGATGCTCAAACTGTGGTGACGGGTATTGTTGGCTGTGCAGGCTTACTACCAACGATTGCAGCAATTGAAGCTGGTAAAGATATCGCTTTAGCTAATAAAGAAACCCTCATTGCTGGTGCTCCTGTTGTTCTCCCTTTAATTGAGAAACATGGGATAAAACTATTACCAGCAGATTCGGAACATTCCGCCATATTTCAGTGTTTACAAGGTGTTCCAAAAGGTGGATTGCGAAAGATTATACTTACAGCTTCTGGTGGTGCTTTCCGGGATTGGGCTACAGAAAAATTAGCAGAAGTGACTATTGCTGATGCTCTTAAACATCCTAATTGGTCGATGGGGCGAAAAATCACTGTGGATTCTGCCACTTTGATGAATAAGGGATTAGAAGTAATTGAAGCTCATTTTTTGTTTGGTTTAGATTATAAAGACATTGAAATTGTCATCCATCCCCAAAGTATTATTCACTCTTTAATAGAACTTCAGGATACTTCTGTATTAGCTCAACTTGGCTGGCCTGATATGCGCTTACCTTTGCTATATGCTTTATCTTGGCCGGAACGCATTTACACCGACTGGGAAAGATTAGATTTGGTAAAAGCTGGTAATTTGACCTTCCGCGAACCAGACCACAAGAAGTATCCTTGTATGCAGTTGGCTTATGCTGCTGGTAAGGCTGGTGGTTCGATGCCAGCCGTTTTAAATGCAGCAAATGAACAAGCCGTAGCTTTATTTTTGTCAGAAAAAATTAGTTATTTAGATATCGCTCGATGCATCGAATGGGTGTGCGATCGCTTCTCATCTGAAAACCTTTCAAATCCCACCTTATATGATATTTTGGCTGCCGATCAATGGGCTAGACAAGAAGTTTTGACTGCCACTATAAATTTAGAATCTCACCCACAAATAATTTCCTTGCGATAAAAAATAATAAACTTCAATTAATCAGCGTTCAGTATAAGACTGAACGCTGAAGTTTTCATAAATTATTTTAAAATCAGGCAAAAATATTTTATCTTTTTCTAGCAAAAATATCACTAAAAATAAGATAAATTGTGTTATTATCTTGTTTATTAATCTTCAATAAAAAGAAACATAAAACCTAATATAGATTTTAAACAATTGCTGTTCTTTGTGTCCTAATCTATGAGAAGCCCTTTGGGTGGGAGCATCCCAATTTTTTCAAAATACCGTAAAGCAAAGGGTTTAAACCCTTTGCTAATAGCGCAAGTCGTCTGAAGACGACTTCATAAAATCAAACAGTCTGCTGAAGCCGACTTTCGCTATCAGACTGCGATTGAAATCGCAGGCGTTTTGAACATTTGGGATGCTCCCCTTTGGGTAGTTCCGTCCGGGACGCTACCTGCGGAAGCAGCTCCGCATCTACGTGTCTTTTGTGGTTAATTCAAAAAATATTTTGCTAATCACATTAGTCATTTTTACAGCCATTCTTCAAACAGAGTTTATAACGACAATTTAATTTAAAATTCAATCACCTTTTCTGACATCATCTCATTGACAGTAAAGGCAATATTTTGGGATTGATGATTATGCTTATAGCCCTAATTATCGCTTGGTTAATATTCACAATCTTAATTAAAGTAGTCAAAACGACCGTGAAAACCGCCTTTGTCATTGCTCTGATCGTCGTTTTGCTGCATGTTGGCTATGGTATTGGACCTCAAGAGATTTGGAATTATATAGTGCAAATTCCCCAGAAATTACCGCAGATAGGTAGGTAGTGGGGGATTGGGGATTGGGGATTGGGGACAAGGGGACAAGGGAGAATTATTTAACAAGTCTCTTCCCAATGTCCAATATCCATTGATCAACAATCATTTATTCAATGAAGCTGAGATTTTTGCCAGCATATCTTGAACATTGGCAGGTAGTTGACGCATTATTTTACCTCTTTCTCGGTCTACAGCGACTAATGTGACTTGACCTGTAACATACAATTCTTGCCTATCTGGAGATTCAATCACGTAATCCCAGTTTATGCGGACGCTGGTGACTTCAATCATGCGTGTTTTGACTACTGCCACCATACCTAATTGAATGGAACGGTGGTAGCGTAGCGACAGTTCTACCACTGGCAAATCGCAACCTAAAGCCACTAAGTCCGCATATTGTACACCTATGGAACGCAAGCATTCTACCCGTGCTTCTTCCATCCAAGCTATATAAGTACCGTGCCACACTACGCCTAAATAGTCGGTGTGATGAGGTTGTACTCTTACGGGATACTCAAACCAATACTCAAGTGTCTGACTTGTGGGATTATCTATAGCAGTTGTAGGTAGTTGAGGTAAGTTTGTTTTTTCTTCAGACATCTTAATTTTTCTTAGTATTTCTCAGATATTTTCCACTTTTTGAAATAGCATAAACAATAATAGCTTTGTGTAACTATTTTTCTTGAGTCAAAAGCAAACCAATACTGGTAGTGTTTTTATGCATCCTCGGAAAACATATTTTAATATTTTTACTGCTGGCTTGGTGTTTTCTCTAGGTTCAGGAATGTTATTTTCAGAAAGTATCCCAGTAACAGCAAATACAAGTATACAAAATAAAAATGCTGAAATAACTAAATTTTCACTCCAAAATACTAGTTCTTCTGAGCAGATTAAGCAACTTAATCAAGAGGCAATCAAGCTATCTCAAAAAAAGCGTTTTCAAGATGCGTTGCGGAAATTACAAATAGCTTTAGATATTAGCAGAAATACTCAGCAAAGGTCACTGGAAGCAATAACTTTCAATAATATTGGCAGAGTTTACCAACAACAAAACAAATTTTCCCAAGCATTTAATGCTTATTTGCAAGCTTTAGCTATCAATAAAGAACTTAGTATTAATGAAAAAACTCCTGGACAGGCTCATATTGCTTTTGGTAAAACCTACAGTAATTTAGGATATCTACTAGCTATCCAGAATCAACCTGAGCTAGCTGTGTTTTTTTATAAGCATTGTGTCAACAATCGCGAAAAAGTCCGCCTCAATCCATCAGCTTTTTCGGGAGAAAAATTAGATGCTTATAACCTCACTGTTCGCCAGACATACCAAGCTTTAGGTCAAGGATTACTGAAAAGCGATCGCACCGAAGAAGGACAGCGTATTCTGGACTTAATCAAAGTCGAAGAATTGGAAGAATATCTGCAAAATGTCGAAGGTAATCAAAAAACTGCTAAAGGGATTGAGATTACTTCAGCCGAAAAACCAATTAAGCAAAAACTAGATCAAACCCTTGACAGTGCAGTTGTACTAGGCAAAGAAC
The DNA here is from genome assembly GCA_019359115.1 of Pelatocladus maniniholoensis HA4357-MV3. GTDB lineage: Bacteria > Cyanobacteriota > Cyanobacteriia > Cyanobacteriales > Nostocaceae > Pelatocladus > Pelatocladus maniniholoensis. The sequence goes on along the minus strand of JAHHHW010000083.1, from coordinate 24,374 downwards.
TGACCAAATTACGTCAGATTCCCCAAGAGTTGCGATCGCCACAGCAAAAACAACGCATCCAAAAAATAGTAGAAAATCAGCAGCAAATTTTGGTTGAGTTCAACAATTTTATTAATAGTTCGGATGTCAAAACACAAGTAGAACAAATTAGCCGCACAGCGAGGCGTCAAAATTTAGATTTGGAAAGCCTCAATGAAATTCGTGATAACTTAGCGCGACTACCAGATAAATCTGTAATTTTATATCCTCTGGTTTTAGAAAATAGTTTGGAATTGGTATTAGTAACTCCTGATTCACCACCAATTCATCGTACTGTTGCTGTGAAAAAAACAAACCTCCAGCAGACAATTCTCAGCTTTCGCAAAGCCTTAGAAAACCCTAGCTTAGATGTCAAAAAACCTGCCCGTCAATTATATGATTGGCTGATCAAACCGATAGAAAAAGAGCTGACCCAAGCAGCTACCAAAACAATAGTTTACGCACCAGATGGGCAGTTACGTTACATTCCTTTAGCCGCTTTATTTGATAGCAAACAATGGTTAGTGCAGCGCTATAGTATCAATCAGATCACTGCTGCCAGTTTAACCAACTTTAATACGCCACCTTCATCAAATTTGCGTATTTTGGCAGCAGCATTTACTAAAGGCAGTTATGAGGTAAAAGTTGCTAATCGCCAAGAAACTTTTTCTGGATTACCTTTTGCAGGTAAGGAAGTGGAAAATTTAGCCACCATAGTTCCTGATACCAAGAAAGTTTTGAATGACGCCTTTAACCCAAAAATGACTGTGCCACAAATGGATGATTTTACAGTTGTCCATATGGCAACCCATGCGGCATTTGTTGTAGGCAAACCAGAAGATTCTTTTATTTTATTTGGCAACGGTGAACGAGCGACCCTCAGAGATGTTGCCACTTGGTCACTGCCGCGAGTAGATTTAGTAGTACTAAGTGCCTGCGAGACAGGGCTAGGAGGCAAATTAGGTAATGGTGAGGAAATTTTAGGTTTTGGTTATCAGATGCAAAAAACTGGTGCGAGATCAGCCATTGCTTCATTGTGGGCTGTAGATGATGGCGGTACGCAGGCGTTGATGAGTGCTTTTTATGCCCTACTATCTTCAGGAAAATTAACAAAAGCTGAAGCATTACAACAAGCACAAATAGCGCTAATCACTGGAAATTCTTCTAATTTAGGTCAGCAGCAAAGTAGAAGTGAGAATGTACTAGCATCTATTTCGGGTAGCCTTAGTCATCCTTACTATTGGGCGCCCTTTATTTTGATAGGAAACGGATTGTAATAAATATTAAGGTTGGAACTTGTACAAGCAGGCAACAGTAAAATTTCAAAACATTTAGTTGCAAGTTTTCTGTCTATTTTTAGATGCTAACTTGACTTATGGGGTACTGTTGTCTAAGTCAATAGCCAATTGTTAATAGTTTCTACACTATTGACCTGGGCTATTGACTTTACAGTAACTCCTGCTTCCCTATATATCATTTTTTTCGATTACGATTTTGTCCGTACTACCTGAGCAGTGACAGTCTTTATTAGTAACGTTTAGCCAAGGTTTTATTGGTTACAGAAGCTTGGATAGGGACTTTGATGATGTTGGCTAGTTCCTGTAATTGGTTAACTGCTTCCGCACCCTCTAACTTCATGAGTTCGCGATCATCACGCATTTCTGTCCAAGTAATCCCGTAATCAGATACCAAAAACCGAATCAGGTGGTTTTCTCCCAAGCTAACCATAAATGACGCACTGTTCATCTGGTCGCCGCAAGTGTAACAAGACGCTGGATATCCACGTCGCTCTAGAACAATGGCCAAAGCTTGCAGATTCATTACTAGGTCTTGAACAAATTGCCGATGTTGTTGCGCTAGTCTTAGAAACACTAATTTCCTCCTAACACCACTGTTGTGTGATCCCTTTTATATTTTCTTTAGATTTTCCCATCACCTGGTATTGTAAACTATCCATTACAATTCCCAGACAAAAAACTTGTAAGTCGTTACATACCTAGCTTAAGGTAGTACATTACGGCCTGTGTCGCCGTATCAAAATATTCAATTTGCAAACATCAAATTTCAGACAGAATTGTGAAATTAAATATTATCTTTATACATTCCTGTCAGGGTAGATGATCAGTTAAAACGATCCGCTCTAAGATTAACTCATATTTAGCACAAGTCAAGCACTAAAAAACCACATATCGCACCTTCATCGACGATTTGTAGTGAAATATTGAGTTCTGCAATGGTTATTACGCTATTTAGCTTTTATTTGTGTTGATTTCTGTCCGCAATGAGCTTTGTGTGCTATCCAACAGCGTAATCTTGCATTACCCAACTATTGATTTATCTACTTAGTTGCTCCTGAATACATAGAATTTAGTAGATGACCGTGGTGACTTGAGATTGCTGATATACGGGTAATGCTTTTAACAAACTTTTGCTTGTATTCTGAACTTTACTGATCCACAATCTCAAATAAAACTCAATTCGTTTGACTTATTCCCTGACAATAACAAAACGTTACCAGATGATGTTGCCATTTCGGCAGTATTTTCAGATTAAAGCATTATTAAATCGTCACAAATGATACTTTTTATATTGGGGATCGGGGAAGGGAGACAAGGGGGACACGGGAGACAAGGGAGCAGGGAGACGCACCAGACGCGGAGAAAAACTAATCCCCGATGCTCCATCCCCAATACGCCGATCCCCAATCCCCTTTCCCCGATCCCTTTTAATACTTCCTCTCTTGTGGCTCAAACATGGTAATTGTCACTGGACGATACTGAATATCAATTCCTGCTGGTGAATAATAAGCCATTGTGTGTTTGAGGAATTTGTGATCATCTCGTTGGGAATAATCTTCACGGAAATGAGCGCCACGGCTTTCTTGGCGATTGATCGCTGAAGCTAGAATCATTTGTCCGACAACCATTAAGCTTTGTAGTTCTAAAGCTTCAATAATTTCTGTATTCCAACAGCTACCTTTGTCATCTAAGTATATCTGCGAGTATTGTTGTTGCAACTGTTGTAATTTTTGTAAACCTTCACTCATTAAATCTGCGGTGCGGAAGACACCACAAAATTGAGTCATTGTGTCCTGGAATGTCTGACGGATTTGGTTAATTCGGTACTGTCCTGACTGATTCAGCAAAGCCTGAATTTGTTGTTTAGCTTCGCTGAGGTAGCGTTGTTCGTTGATCTCCGGTAACTTGCGATGTTGTACGTATTGTGCGATCGCAGCTCCAGTTCTGCGTCCATAAACTACGCATTCTAGTAAAGAATTACTACCAAGACGGTTAGCACCATGCACAGAAACACAAGCAGTTTCACCAGCAGCAAAAAAACCTTCGACAAAATGATCCCCGCTACTACGGACTTGACCATCGATGTTAACGGGGATACCACCCATACAATAATGGATGGTTGGACGTACGGGCATAGGTTGAGTTACCGCATCCACACCCACTAAACGATGAGCTTCTTCCCAACAGAAAGGAATACGACTCATAATTTTTTCCTTACCCATGTGGCGCAAGTCAAGATAAACAAAGGAACCACCAGCACTCCCATCAGGATGAATACCACGACCAGCTCGAATTTCGTAAGCGATCGCTCGTGAGGTAATATCACGGGGAGCAAGTTCCATGCGACTGGGAGCATATCTAGCCATAAACCGTTCTCCCTCGCTGTTGATCAAATACGCCCCCTCACCACGCACCGCCTCCGAGATTAACACCCCGACTGGATACAACCCCGTAGGATGAAACTGTACAAATTCCATATCTTCTAAAGGCAAACCAGCAAGTGCTGTCATTGCTAAACCATCGCCCGTGGAAGCGTAATCATTAGAAGTAGTGTTATATACCCGCCCATAACCACCAGTGGCAAACATGATTGCTTTGGCGCGGATCACCTCAACATGCCCATCTAAGATGTGATACATTACAACTCCCTTGGCCTGATTTTCTTCCAAAATCAGGCGCATCACATACCACTCTTGATAAACTTGCACACCATAACGCCGCAAATTATTTACCAGTTCATGCAAAATAGCATGACCAGTCTTATCGGCAGCGTAGCAAGTACGATTGTGGGAATGTCCACCAAAAGCCCGTTGAGCAATACGTCCATCACTCAAACGGGAGAACAACACGCCCATGTGTTCCAAATCAATCACTACATCGGGTGCTTCACGAGTCAGAATTTCGACTGCGTCTTGATCTGCCAAGTAGTCAGAACCCTTAACTGTATCAAAAGCGTGAGCTTCCCAAGTATCAGATGAGTCAACATTTTTGAGCGTCGCTGCAATTCCACCTTGAGCAGCGACAGAGTGAGAACGAATTGGGTGGGTTTTAGCAACCACAGCAACATTCAAACTGTGATTTTTTCTAGCTATTTCCACTGCGGCGCGACATCCCGCCAAGCCACCACCGATAATAATTACATCATGTTCCAGCATCATTAGTCCCCAACTGTAAAAAAAGCCACTTTTCCATTTTAAGAACGCTATTAATTGCATCTGCAAAAAAATTCCCCGCCAATCGACAGGGAATTTATGTCCAATATCCAGACTTAAATCTAAAAACTAAATTCTAAAATTTATTAACTGGTTGCTTCTACAGGTTTTTGCTGAGAAACATTACCAGAGATTGGTTCCATTTTTGTTCCTGGTTCTACAGGAGACAATTCTATATGATTTAACAAAGTAGTGACAAAAGCAAAAAGCAAGAAAGGCAAAGACAACAAAACAACAAGCCCAACCGCAGCTAATGCATAAACTGGTCGTCTTGCACCCATTAATGCTAAAGCTGATGCCAAACTAATGGTAATTGTAATCAACCAAACAATGATTTGACCGTAAATATCACCGAAGGTAAGAGTACAGACAAATCTATACTTTTGAATGTTATTTATCATTTTATTTGCCTCTAGTATCTTCATTAGGTTCTACGTTAGAACCAGGTTTGAGTTTTCGACAATTTCTAAATATTTTTGAAACAATTGTAATATGACTTAACAATTGATATTGCCTTCAGAGAAAGTAATTGCCAAATTAAATCAGTCTTTGGATATATATCTTTACTCAGACCAAGAAATTATGTGTTAAGTATCAATAGGGTTACTTTGAACTTATGTTAAATTCATTTATATTTTCTTTATTTACTTCCTTCTTAATAAAAGAATCGGGAATGGAGTAATCAATAATTATGCATCATTTCTAATTTGGCAGACTACTATTTTGAGTACTTTGACCCTCAAACAAAGGTATAGTGAATATTTGTTGAATCTTGAAAAATTTCGTAAGCAATATCTATGACAGCAGTATCATCCATTTTTCTAGCTGGAGCAAGTCGAGGCGTGGGTCGAGAAATAGCCCAATGCTTGATCTCGCAAAAATTTAAAGTCAAAGCACTCTTAAGAACTGATGCAACTCGTCATGAACTAGAAGCACTGGGAATAAAAGTGGTTCTGGGAGATGCGATGAATGTCGAGGATGTCGAACGTGCAATGCTCACAGATGAACCCATTGATGCTGTGATCACAACTATTGGTGGTCTAGCAAAAGATAACAGCAGAGCAGATTATATAGGTAATAAAAATCTCATTGATGTGGGGGTCAAAGCAAGAGTCAAAAAGTTTATTTTGGTAACTTCTATTGGCAGTGGCAATAGTGTTGTAGCTTTATCTCCACAAATATTAGAAGCATTACAGCCTGTTTTAATTGATAAGGAAAAAGCCGAACAACATTTAATTGCCAGTGGGCTTAATTATACTATTATTCGCCCTGGAGGATTGCAGTCTGAATCTGCAACTGGGAATGGAGTTCTAACCGAAAATCCAGGTATTGCTGGTATGATTAATCGCGCAGATGTGGGACTATTAGTTTGCCGTTGTTTAAATTCTGATGTTGCTAATAATAAAGTTTTGTCAGCAATAGATGCCAATATGTTGTTTGGACAACCAGAGTTTGAAAAATTTAATCTGGATTGATTTGAGAAAGTTCTGCTTGGCAGTTAAGATTTGATATTAGTAACGTAAGATACTATGTGACATGACTGTTCGTGCGTTTTTTCAAACAGCAAAAGTCGAAACTGTTAAGCCTCCTTACGATACGATTTATCTCAAAATCTTGTATCCAGCACAAATGTCAGGTAGACATACAGAAAATAACCTGGGAATTGTACCTGCCGATCGCCAAAAAGCCCCCTTTCCAGTGGTGATTTTTTTTAACGGGTTTAACTGTGAAGCCCACATATATCAATGGTTAGCAGTGAAACTGGTTGAACGTGGACTGGTGGTGCTTACATTTAACTGGGTTGCAGAAGATTTTCCTGGAGTAGTAAACATGACTCCAGGAGTGGATATCACTACGTGTAAACCTGGAATTTATGGTACTGTTCCTACTAGTTCTGCTTTACCGACACTGTTAGCGAAACTCGAACAGTTGCAAGCAGAGGGAATCCTAGCTGGGATGCTTGACTTAGAACGAGTGATTTTAGGTGGACACTCAGCAGGTGGGAGAGTGGCGATCGAAAATGCTAATCCTGTTTTTTTCCCACAAGTAGCAGCATCTTTTGCTTATGCTGGCCATTCTATGGGAGGGACAATCATGGGATACGAACCAGGTACGATTTTGCCTTTACCGGATTCTCTACCGATGTTATTAATTGGTGGAACTCGTGATGGAGTGATTGCAAATAGTAGCGATCGCTATGGGATCACTTCAGGTGATGCAACCACTTCTATAACGCGTACATTCCAAGAAGCAATTGCTGGAGGACGAAATGATAGCTATTTGGTGTTTCTAGAGGGAGCAAATCATTTTATCATTGCTGATCCTTTCGACTTCACCACAGGTAGAGCATTTATTGACTTTTCAACTACTCAAACTCCAGAAGCATTGCGGTTATTAACGGCGGATATAATTGGTTTATTTATTGATGCCCATGTTCGTCATCAAACAAAAGCATTCCATGAATTGAATCGATTATTGAATGATTCCAATCCTTTGATTCAATCATGGCAAACTAAATAGTTAAGTCACTTGATAATTCTAATACTTTTCTGCATATTTTCTTGAGTAAAAATTTAAATCTAGATTGGTATCTAATCTCCAGATACTTGACAGAATACGGTTCTTTTACGCGGACCATCTAATTCAAAGAATAAAACTGACTGATAAGTTCCCAATCCTAATTTTCCATCAACAATAGGGATGAGTTCACTATTATTCAGCATCGTTGCCATCAGATGAGAATGAGCATTCATTGGTTCATCTGGTGGAATGTTTTTTCTCAGATGCAAATCATTATGTAAGTAGCTGTCTGATTCTGGTGCTATTTTTTGTAAAAATACTTTGATATCTGCTAATAATCTTTCTTCATATTCATTAATAGCTAAAGCAGTTGTCGTATGACGAGAAAATATTAAGACTTGACCATTCTGAATTAATGTGGAATAAATCAACGCTTCAATTTGAGGAGTTATATTATGAATATTAATTCCCAGAGTAGTTTCTACTTCAATGAATTTGTTAATAATTGGCATTTGTGAAATATTGGAAAACTTAGATTTACAGCAATATTATTTAAAGTATAATTTTGACTCACATTAGCTTAACTCTTAAAATGTACATTTTAAGAGTTAACAATCTTTTTCAAACCCCTAACTAATCTTTCTATCCCTTGTTTGACCGTCTCTTTTTGCAATGCACCATAAGCAACACGTAGGTAACATCCATTATTCATACCAAAAGTAGTGCCAGGGATGACAGCAATTTGATGTTCTTGAATTAATCTTTTAACTAATTCAAAAGAATCTATTTCGGTATTAACTTTGAGAAAAAAATAAAAAGCACCCTCAGCAGGAGCAATTTTGCATAATTCTTCTAAACTTTGGAGAGAATCAATTACTAATTCTCGCACTTGAGTGATCGCTTGAATATGATTTTTCAAATAATCTGGTTTTGTCTGCAAAGCACCCCAAGCTGCATACTGGGAAACCACAGGCGGACAAATCAAGTTTGTATCCTGGACTTTTTTGACAGCAACAAGCAGATGTTTAGGAATCACCATATAACCAATACGCCAGCTAGCAAAACCATAAGCTTTGGAAAGGCTATACAAAGAAATAGTATATTCACTACTATCAGGAAATGCAGCCGGGGAAATATGTTTGACTCCATTGTAAGTAAAGTATTCATAGGCTTCATCGCTGATGTGGTAGATACCGTGATCGCGACAAATTTGATTTACTTCTTGCAAGGCTGCTTGGCTATATACAACCCCAGTTGGATTATTAGGAGAAATAGTTACTACAGCTTTTGTTTTTGAGGTGATGGCTTGGGCGATCGCATCGGGACGTAGTTGATAATTTTCATCGGTTTCTACTAATACTGGATGACAACCCGCCATAGTAATTGCCATTTCATGATTGAAATAGTAGGGAGTATTCAGAATAATTTCATCCCCTATATTAGTAATAGCAAGAATGGCGTTTATAAATCCCATGTTGCTACCAGCAGTCACAACAATACTATTATTTGTATTGATTTTGATACTATTAAAAGTTTGTAGTTTTGCTGCAATTACTGTTAATAATGGGGGAATTCCTTCTACAGCTTTATAGAGATGATTAGTTGGTTCAGCTAAAAATTTTGCTAAAAATTCAATGGCTTCTGGTGGTGGCGCGTAAGCAACTACACCTTGTCCCAAGGAAATTGTTCCGGGATTGTTGTTAATTAATTCGCCAACTACAGGAATAATAGGCGACTGCACCGCCTCCATACGAGAGGTAAAATTTTTATAAATAGCTCGCTCCTTAATCAAGATTACAAAAATAAGTTAGAACTAAAACTTAGTATAAGGTAGTATCTAGCCAAACAATTCGTGATTGTTTGGCTAACAAACCAGCAAGTCGTTCAGCTTCAGCTAAATTATCATCCTTGTATGGCAAACCTTTAATATAGGCATGATCATATTTATCAGCTACCACATCTAGGCCAAGTTCACGAATTCGTCCAACATGGAGACTAGCTACTCCAAAACACTTGTCGAACTTTCCAGCGCATTTCTGAGGTGAGCAAATTGCAGCAATGTTAACAGAAAGTCCTCTATTTTTTTCTTTTTCACGCAGCAAATAAGCGCCAGCTTCTACTCTTCCTATATCTTGATTCAGCCATCTCTTTTTAAGTAATGCTCGATAAACAATAGCGCTACAAGGCAAAGGTTCTGACTTTGGCCTACCAGAGGCAGATTGTTCATTCATTCATTCACACCTTATCTAGCCACTGTAGCCAACCTGCTAAACTTAAGCCTGATACATCATTCACAACACCGTATTTTTCACCCTTTTCGTGGTAAAGGTAGGTTGGTTTGTTTGGTTCAGAACCACAGATTAAACGAACCTCTGCTTCTTTTTCTAATCGACTCCATGTAAGTCGAATACCACCCTCATCATTTGTAGAAACCCATGCTTTAGGAAAGCAGTTTCTCATAAATTGAGATGCATCAGCAATTAATTTCCATGCTTTATCAAAAGCATAAGGAGTAGGCTTTAAAAAGCCCTCATCATCTTCATTGTCTTCTTGTAAAAGCTCAATTAGACGGCTTTGAGTGATTTGAAGATTAGATTCACTACTTTCTTTCAGAAGAGTATCTACTGATTTAATCGGTTTTTCTCGAATAATCTGAGGTTTGTCTAGGCTTTTAGTTTGCTGAATCTCATTTTTAATTTGATGAATATAGTCTGTAAGTAGTCTCAGAGTATTAGCATCTTGATATTGTAGTGGCAATCTATATACTACTTCCGTAGAATTTTGGCGATTAGATTGAATATTTATGATCTTGTAACTTTTATCACAATGATACAATAGAGACGAAATTACGTCTTTTGTTAAAAACTCTAAATTATTTTTATCAGACTTATTTGAAGTCAGTTCTTCTCGTGTATGGATTGCAAGCATAGCTAAATATCCTCAGGAAAATATACTTGAAGGTTGGCTTCAGCTTCTGCTGCTGCTATTTTAAAATAGGTTTTTATTTCCTCAGATGTAAACCTGTGCTGTTGTATTTCTTCAATAAGAGTATTCACATCTTGTTCAACTATAACTCCTTTAGATTCAACATTATTCATTATTAGTAATCCAGTCTTACAACGCATCCATGAATTAACTGAAAAATTTTTCAAGTTCACGTGTTTATGATTATGAATCTCAAAGTTTTCTGATTCATTAAAAATAGTAGTTTGTAACTCTGGTTTACAAAATCTCTCAACAATTAATTTAGCGGGATTTTCTGCTTTATATATCCATGTCAACACTAATGCTAAACGACCAACTTGAGCTTCCATACCTTCGACATAATGCTCTAATACTTCTATTGAAGTACTAAGTATGTCTTCAGGTTCTACTAACGTTTCAGCAGATCGCATCCAATAAGAAGTAACCCGCAGAGGTGATAAATCCAATCTATGAGTTCCATCCTTACTCTGAAGAATGACTCTAGGAACTTCTTGAGGTATTTCTTCTGGCAAGGGTAGTGCCTGAACGTTACCATTATAGAGATGAGAATATTTTCCTAAAATTAGTGCCAACGCTTGTGGAGCTGAGAAAGCTGACGCATCTGGTGTAAAAATTACTAACTGAGCAATAGCTTTATTGAGGTCTGTAGCACTAAGCATAATTTATAACTTAACTCCTATACCATAAGTTTGGAACGACAAGTAGTCAAGTAGTATGGTATTACCTTCCTAATTAAACCTTTACCCAATGTTTGTTTCATATATCCACACTTAGCTTCAAATGTTAAACCAGATATAAGCTTCTTTTGATAGCCTAGCATCTTAACCAAAGCTCGTAAAAGACTGCTTATAACATCTGTACCCGTTAAATTAATTCTCTAACATTGACAAAATAAAATGTATTTTAACAAACAACAGCAAGTCAATTAACATTTTAAAAAGGTGTTACGGAGTCTTCCATTTTACCAAAAAATGCGTAAAATCAATTACTGCAATATAAACATACGATCGCTACATTACATGAATTCGAGAAGTGCAATTAAATAGTTCAATTAATCTCCATCATATGTCATTATCAGTAGGTTCATAGTTATGTTGGTTTTTGTGCATGAAAGGTGACTGCGGAGGTAAAACTTTTAGTAAGTGCCTTTCTGCCGTATCTAGTATATTTGCGAAGCTTATTTAAAGCTGGGCGATCGCAACACAAAAATTTAGTCACGCCACTTGCCTTATCTATATCAAAAGGTTAGTAGTGTGACTAACATCAGTCCTCTCATTCTGGAGGAGCGATTTAGCTATGTGATTGTTACCAGTCTTGTGAATACCCCAGTATAGAGCGATCATCGTCTGGAATTCGCGTTGGTACACCCAAGTGTTTGCGAGCTTCTTGTTCTGCTAGATTTCTGTCTTTTTGGTTGTTAAACTGCCCTTCTTCCAGTAGATACTTGCTGCGTGCTGCCTTGTCACGGGAAGGCGCAGAGCCATTTTTCCATTTGTACTTAAAACCCATGATCAAGCAATGCCTCAACTTTTATTTAGGTTTAATTTCATCGATTACTAAGACCACCGTTCCTAGTAGTGGGTTTTTCCTTGCACCATGTCTGGTATGGGGGTAAACCTTTTGTAGTATGGCCAGCAACAGGTTAGGTTCAAGCGAAGCAAGTTTAATGGGTGAGAAATTCACTCTTGGATAACCAAAATTTTCTGCTCCAAATAATGCTGAAGCAAACGATCATTCTTGATAAATTGCCGTATTTCAGTTAACTGTTCGCTGCTAACTTCAGTTACTCCAGGAACGAAACATATTCCTAAAATAAATATCTGAGGTGGGAGATATTTTCCTGTTAGTTTATAATTTACTGTTGCCACAAGCTCACCATTTTTTCTAAAGCAAATGCGGAGTGTAAATCTTCATATTGGGCTATTGCATGTTGACAAGTAAGCTACGCTAAATTCTGTGACTAATGCCCAATAAGAATATACAGATTAGATAGTTGAGTGATAAACTAATTGCTCCGCAAGCGTAATGCAATAAACAGCTTACACATGAGACGATGATCTTTTGTCTACCTTCGTAATAGCTTTATTAACTCTGAGATTACGACCCATAAATTCAGTGTCTAAGAGTGAGTAAATTGCTGCTGCTTCTTCAGCGTCTGTTTTCATTTCTACAAAAGCAAATCCTCTCCTCTCACCACTTTGCCGACATGTAGGTAAGCGAACTTTAATTACAGATCCATATTCTGAAAATATCTGTTTGAGGTCATCTTCTTGAACCTCTTCAGAGAGATTACCGACATAGATTGACATAAGAATCTCCAATATCTAATTAAGGTATAGAGATTTAGATTCGGAGAGATGCTAATTGTGGTCAATCACATAGCCGAAAATAATTCTCGATGCTTTAACCCTAACATAGAATATTGATTTACGCTTATGAGATTCTACATTCAGCCTTTTACCTGTTTCACTTACAGACGAATGTAGATCTCATTTATCCTATGCTAAGGGCTGGCATTTCTTGATAACAATGACCACAACGCCAGTAAATACCTCCTAAACGTATATGACACAGTAGAGTATATGAACAGCAGGGACAAGTATGCTTACTCTGCATAGATTCCCAAATATATGTGGCTGTATTTGCTTGACTGTTATCAGTTGTAAAATGAGTCAGTGCTTGACTCGACCTATTGAATAAAAGTTTCATTTTTAATCCTAAATTTGGGTGAAATCAGATGAGGTTTTCACCATAGATAACGATAGTAATTTGTAATTTATTTCGCAATTATTCTTGAATGTTAAAATGTTAATTTTATATATCATTGATTGCCAGTTTTTTTGTTTTTTTAATAGAACAAATTATTTTATAAATAATTAATTCTCTAGTCACTCCATACACATTTCTCAAATACTGTACTCAGTCATGGCTCTATTAACTTTGAGGCTATATCCCATCAACTCAATACCTCTCAAAGCTCGAATTGCTTCTGCTTCCTCAGTGCCTGTAGCCATTTCAACAACCGCAAATCCCCTCTTCTCACCAGTTTTTTGGTTCAGAGATATTTGAATTTTATTAACATATCCATATTCAGAAAAAATTCGTTTGAGGTCATTTTCTTCAATTTCATCAGATAGATTACTAACATAAATTGACATAAAAAATCTCCTGAATCAAAAAATATAGAGATTTAGATTCGGAGAGGCGTTTGTTTAGATATAAATTTCATTCACATAGCCGAAAATAATTCTCGATAATCTAATCATAACATCATGCAAAAATAACATGTATGTAAATCTCTGCTATTTAACCTCTACAATTCTTATACAGAGTAAGTGTAGACACACAGGTCAAGGCAGATTTGGTGGTGTGAACTACCTACAATGTATGCAGTTAACCACCTAGATCACAACATATTTAAGGATTTCATCCTAGTAAAGCCGTAACTATATCTGTCTCTTCCCACGGCACATTTTCCAGATCCATCCTACCAACATGACCATAGACGGCTAGTTTGCGATAAAATCCGCCTTTAGCGATCGCACTCAACAACCGCAAATTAAATTTCTTGATAATTCCCGCCAAGCGAAAATCAAAATTCTTTTCCAACAGTACCGTAATTTCTTCATCGGAAATTTTGCCTGTACCAAAGGTTTCTACCTGAATGCTGACAGGTCTAGCTAATCCCATTGAGTAAGTTAGCTGCACTTCACATTCTTCAGCCAAACCTGCTGCGACAACATTTTTCGCCGCATAACGTGCAGCATAAGCACCAACCCTATCTATTCGGGTGGGATCTTTACCACTTAAAGCAGCACCACTGTGGCGAGAATATTCTCCGTAGGTATCGATCGCATTCTTTCTACCAGTTAACCCCGAATGTACAGACGGGCCGCCAATCGCAAAAGGTTGATCAAAGTCAATAAATATTCTCGTCTTATCGTCAGGCTGATATTCTGCTTTTGCAAAGACATGATCAATGACGATCTCTTTAACTTCTTGCTGGAGTGTATTTTCATCAGCAATATTTGATGTAGAACTAGGCTTTTTACTAGCCAGAATTGAGATACTGTGGATTCTGTAGGGTTTGCGATCGCGATATTCAATCCCGACTTGAGTTTTACCATCCGGTGCAATGTAAGGAAGTATTTTCTCGTGTCGTACATTAGTTAGTCGCCTAGCTAATTGGTGCGCCAACCATATCGGAAGTGGTATCAAAGCAGGAGTTTGCTTACAAGCAAAACCAAATACTGTCACCTGATCTGTAGCTGGAATTAACTCAATTTCATCATCTGATAATTTCTTTGCGTCCCAATAACGATAGCTGCTAGATTGCAATTCTTTAACACTAGTGACAATACTACAAGTTTTCGCATTAAAGTCAGGTTCATCATAACCAACTTGCTCAATTACTTTGCGAGCAATTTTCGTAAAATCTACAATTGCATCCGATTCAAATCTAGCAGCAATAAATACTATCGCCGTTGCAACTGCACATTCTGCAATGACATGAGAATAAGGATCTTTTTGCAGGAATTTATCAACAATTGCATCGCTAATTTGATCACAAAGTTTATCCGGGTGTCCTTCAGTCACGGATTCCGAGCTAAACATGAAGTCTTTTTTCATAAAAATTTAATGTTTTGTTTGTAATAAGGACTTTAGTCCTCAAAATAAGGACTAAAGTCCTTACTACGAACTTAAAATAATATGCCAGTTGTGTAAGTCCTGTCTAAATAGGAGTTGTAAATCTTAAAAGTTATTGCTGTAATCCCTTCGTGATAGACAAGATCCCCGACAACTCCTGCGAAGTCGGGGATCTGGGCTTTGTGATTCTCACAAATCACAAATCAATAACTTAAGAAAATTCTTTGACTTTATTCAATATCCACTAACAGACAACAACAGCAACAGTTTGTAACTCAACTTCTTGTTGTTCTGCTGCTTCTAATACAGGGCTAGTAGCAGAGTCATTTTTACTACTAGGAAGCAGACGTGGGGAATTGTGATCTCCTCGCAAATATCTAGTCGCTATTTCCTTTCTACCTTCATTGAACAGGAATGGCAATACAGCACTACTACCGATTACCGCAGTATCAACAAGGTTGATCGGCGAGATTTGCAGCAGACCTTTGAGTCCGGGTACGATCGCGGCTAGGATTTGGAGAGCTAAGGAACTACCTATGGCTATATTTAAGTATTTGTTAGGTGGTAGTTTTTCCTTGCTGAAGATTGTGTGAGTCTGGGAACGACAGGTATAAGTATGCAACAGTTGAGCAATAGTCAAACTCATAAAGCCGATGGTGCTGGCTTGGGGGCCGAAACCATAACGAGTGATACCATACCAGTAGGCTGCTAAGGTGCTGGCAGATAATGCTGCCGATTCCACCAAGATTCTACCAAAGTCTGAACTTCTAATGATTGGTTCCTTGGGATCGCGGGGTGGTGTGAGCAATACATCTGGTTCTGGTGCTTCCATTGCCAGGGCTAAAGCTGGGAAGATGTCTGATACCAAGTTCACCCACAATAGTTGTATAGCTGTCAGGGGATGACCAATACCAGCTGTAGTTGCTGCTAACATCACCATGATTTCGCTGGCGTTGGTAGACAGCAGGTAGTGGACAGATTTGCGGATGTTGTTGTAGATTGTCCGTCCGTGGCTAACAGCAATAATCATCGTTTCCAGATTATCGTCTTCCAAGATAACATCTGCAACTTCACGAGCAACATCTGTACCAGTATGTCCCATGGCGATCCCGACATCAGCAGCTTTCAACGCTGGGGCGTCATTAATGCCATCGCCTGTCATTGCAACTACTTTACCGCTACTTTGCAATGCTTGCACAACTTGCAATTTATTTGCAGGGCTGATTCTGGCGAAAACATGGACGCGATGCAAGAGTCCTTTCATTACCTCTGGCTCGAGGTTGTTGAGGTGAGTGGAATCGAGAATTTGCAGTTGTTCGCCTTTGCTCAGATTCAGTTCTTTGCCAATGGCGTAAGCTGTTGGACTTTGATCGCCAGTAATCATCACTGTATCGATCCCCGCTTGATGGAAACCTCCCATCAAATCTTGGACGCCATTTCTGATCGGGTCGATCATACCGACTAATCCCAACCAGATTAAATCGCGAGTATGGATCTTTTCGGTTTCATCAAGTTGATAAGCAACTCCCAATACCCGCAGTGCTTTACCAGCCATATCATCGTTGTCGTTTTCAATGACTTGTTTGTCTGCTTCGGTGAGGGGAACTTTTTCGCCGTTCTTGATTTGCCAACTACATAGACTGAGAACTTCTGACGGACTACCTTTAACTGCAATCAGCTTTTGCTGTTCGTCTGGGGTAGTGTGGAGTGTCGCCATGTAATTGCGTTCTTGGGAACGGTGATTGATCTTCAGTCGCGGATAATTTGCTCGCAGATTGGGGACATTGACTCCTCCTTTAATCGCAACATCGATCAGAGCATTTTCAGTCGCAGAACCTCTGACGGTGTACTCATCACCTTCTTTTTCAACTTCACTTTCGTTGCACAGCGTTAAGACATGAATCAGCTTTAAGAGCTGTTCGTTTTCATAGGGATTAACTGCTTCTTTGCCGAAAAGCAATTCGTCAGCAGATGCTTGGATACACTTATTATCTGTACACAGTTCTACAACTGTCATCCGGTTGGCGGTGATCGTTCCGGTTTTATCCATGCAGATTGTCTGGACAGAACCAAGGGTTTCTACCGCATCCAAACGCCGAATGAGGACGTTGTGTTTCCTCATGTTAGCGATCCCCAAAGCCAGAGTTGTAGTCGCGACTGTGGGTAAACCTTCGGGAACTGCTGCTACTGCTAGAGAAATCGATGATTTGAGCATTTGCAGCAAACTATTCCCGCGCAGGATGCCGATACCAAAGAATAAGGCACAAACTGCGCCCGATACCATAACTAGCTGGCTTCCGGCTCGGTCTAACTGTTTTTCCATCGGGGTTTCGGGCAATGTGGCCTCACTAACCATCATTTGGATATTGCCCATTTCAGTGTATTTACCAGTGGCAACTACTACTGCTGTTCCTTGTCCACCAGTAACTAGGGTTCCCATGTAAACCATGTTGGTGCGATCGCCCAAGGCAATATTTTCACCAACTAGAGTCTGAGCATATTTGCTCGCGGGCATACTCTCACCAGTCAGCGCCGATTCATCTATACTGAGGCGACGTGCTTCTAAGAGTCTCGCATCTGCTGGTACATAACTACCGGGTTTGAGAATCAGAATATCCCCGATGACGATTTCTTGAGCGCTAATTTCTTGAATGTTGCGATCGCGAAGTACAAACGCTGTGGGATTAACTAGATTCTTCAGCGAACGAATCACCTTTTCCGAATTGCTTTCTGTGGCGTAACCAATGGCAGCATTGATCACTACCACCCCCATAATTACCACAGCATCAACCAAACCCCCGGTAGCAACTGAAACACCAGCCGCTACAGCTAAAAGTCCTACGGGTAAAGATTTAAACTGATCAATAAACATACTTAACCCGGAGCGGGGATGTGCTTCCGGTAAAGCATTTGGACCGTATTGTTTCAGCTTTTGTTGGGCTTTGTTGGTAGTTAATCCTGATTCTTGGGAAGTTTTTAACTCCGTAATGACTGCATCAGTTTCTTTAAGATGCCAAGTAGCTATTTCTTGTTGATGAGTATTAGCTGTCAGCTGATGGGATTTTTTGTTGCTTGCAGGTTTTTTTGCCTTTTTCGGAAATCGGTTGATTTTTTTTGTTGCCTTGACTATAGAGTGCTGACTTTGTTTGGTATACTCTATAACCAGGTGTTCAATCTGTGCAGCAAGCGCTAAAACAGTCTGTCCTGGTTGGTAGAGTACCAGAACATTGCCAGTGGAGGGATTGGCACTTACTTGTGTAATCCCCTGCACCTCTGACAACCTCAACTCTAGGTATTTCTTGAAAGCTTCCGAGCCTTGCAAGCCATTGATCTTATACCTAGCCCTCCCCTTCACAGCAGTATGCAATGCACGCACGAAAGCAGCCCGACTGCGACGGGAGATGTTGCAGTGATTGTTCATTTCTTCATTCAGTTGTGAGAAAAACTACTTCACTTAGAATTTACTATTGTAATGTTTATTCTAGTCTTAACCTAGGTTTAATGCAAAAAATTTAACTAACTTTATTGATTATGGAACTCAATTAAGCTAGAAAGTGCTATCTTACGACATTTATTTTGTAAACAAAGATTAATCTCAATATTCTCAGAAGATATCTCAAGCTGTCTCTGCTAAATACCGATGTACAAAAGTCACAGCCATTGCACCTTCACCCACGGCTGATGCAACCCTCTTAATTGAACCATGTCGGACATCACCCGCCGCAAAGGAACCCGGTACGCTGCTTTCAAGAAAGAAGGGATCACGCTCAAGTGTCCAACATTCGGGCGGACGACCTTGTTTAAGTAAGTCTGGTCCAGTTACTATGTAGCCAGCATTATCACGTATAATACTTGTATCTTTTGCCCATTCTGTATTAGGCATCCCACCAATACAAACAAATAACCGATGAGTGTCGATTTTTTGAACCGAACGATCACGACAGTTGGTCAGTTCAATTTGACGCAGTGTGCGATCGCCATCTAAACCTGTGACTTGAGTCTGATAGAGGACTTCAATGTTGCTAGTGTTAGTGATGCGATGAATGAGGTACTGCGACAACGTAGCCGCTAGACTATCACCGCGAACCAGCATAGTTACTTTTTTTGCATATCGAGAGAAATGCATCACCGCTTGACCAGCTGAGTTACCACCACCCACTACAAACACGTCTTCATCTTGACACATGGGCGCTTCGCTAACTCCCGCACCATAAAATAATCCAACATTAAGATAGCGATCTTCGTTGGGGAGACCAAGCCGCCGATACTCTACGCCCGTTGCACAAATGTTTGCCCGTGCAATCATTTTGCTACCATCAGCCATGTCTACGTAGATGCGATTATTTTTAAATTCGGCTTTGATCCCTTCTTGGATCAGCAATAACTCAACACCGAATTTAACCGCTTGCTGACGGGCGCGCTCTGCCAATTCTGCACCACTGATTCCTTCAGGAAATCCCATATAATTCTCAATTAAGGAGCTAGTTCCAGCCTGTCCCCCAACTGCATGGCGCTCGATGAGGACAGTCCGTAATCCCTCCGATGCGGCGTACACAGCAGCACTGAGTCCAGCAGGCCCAGCACCATAAATAGACAGATCATATTCTTGGAAGCGTGGTTGTGTCACCCATCCCAAACGCTGGGCAATTTCTCGAATAGTCGGAGCAAAGGTTTGTGTTCCATCTGGGAACTCAACCACTGGTAGCCGAATATCGTTGAGAGATGGAAGACCGAGTTCTCGATCGCAGTCTTGATCACAAGTGAGTTCAATCCAGTCGAATTCCACAACGCTGCGGTTGAGAAAATCACGAATTGCATAAGCTTCTGCGGAGTTGGGTTGACCATAAAGCCGCACTTTTTTTTGGTACATAGTCTTGTCTTTTTCCTAAACTTGTTGAACAGAGGTGGTGTTCTCGCCAAATCGACCGACGCCGTAGCTAAATTGAGAGCGATCGCCTAGCGTTTGACCGTGTTTGAGTAGATGTAAGCCATAGGCAAGTTGAGCAGATTCCCAAGCCTTTAAGGCTTTAGGAACATCGTGTTCATGTTCAATCAGAGCATCGGCCAGAGCGATCGCATTCGCCGCAGCTTTAGATGTGCTTGCTGCTGTATGGGGACGGGGAATGAAAGCAGCATCCCCAACCAGCGCCACTCTTTCAAAGCTCATTTGAGGAATCCCCAGATCCAGAATTGCTTGCACAAATGGTTCTTGAGTTGCTGCAACTAGTTTCCGAAATGGTGGAGCTAGCACTGTATCCGCATAGACTCGCATTTGCTCCTCAACCGACGAGGCTAACATTCTTGGTGGGATGGAATAGTCACGGTGTCTACCTTCTTTGTCTGTCAAAATACGTGGTAATTCTGTCAATTCGTTATAATTGACATACCAAACCCAGTTAAAGCGGCGTTCTCCGGGTACGAGAGATTCATTTTCTCCTGGGATGACATATTGGAGAATGTGAGAATTGGGAAATTGGTAAAATACAAATCGCTCTGTAAACAAAGCCGCAGCGTCTTGCTCTAGATCAGCTTCGTTGACTAAACCGCGATAAGCAACGTATCCAGCATAATCATAATGAGCATCTGGTAGAAACAGCTGACGCACGGTAGAGTTTGGCCCATCTGCGCCAATCAACAAATCACCGATTTTACGAGTACCATCAGCAAATATTGCCATGACTTGTTCACCATTTTGCTGAATATTGGTCAGGAGTTTTCCTTGGTGATAATGTTGGGATGGAAAATGCCGACGCATAGAACTGTAGAGCAAATTCCAGGAAGTCAAAGTTTGACGCATCGGCATCCGTTGAGCAATGCTGCCATCGGGGTTCAAGTAATATCTTTCGTGTGCCACTACACCCAGTGATGCTTTATGGCTAACACCTGCTCTTTGAAATGCTTCAATAACATCAGGTTGTAGGACAATACCACCGCCGCGACTGTCGAGTGTGTGAGCAGAGCGTTCATAAATATCAACGTCCCAACCGATTGATCGGAGCATGAGGCCGGCAAACAAACCACCTAATGAGCCGCCGATGATGATGGCATGGTTGCCTGTGGGTTTCATAATCCCCTCCTAATATGCAGCTTCTAATTCATTCACAGCATTTTGCAAAGCCACTAAATAATCATCTATCGATTGTGCGCCGACTAGAATTTCTTGACCAATGCGAATAGTTGGCACGCTGCGGACATCTCTGGCTTTTGCTTGTCTTTCGAGTTCTCTAACTTCCTCAATCCCCGCATCTGACAAAAGGAATGTTTTTGCCGTATTAGCATCGATGTCAATTTCAGCTGCAAGATTGGCTAAGGTTTCAATATCGCCAATATTCTGTCCTTCGGTAAAGTAGGCTTTCAAAATCCGTTCAGCCATCTTGGTTGCTTTGTCGTTCTTACTAGCGAACCAGGTTAAGCGATGGGCGTTGAAAGTATTGGGTGTTACCTGCATTAAGTCATAGCGAAAGTTAATTCCATCTGCTTGAGTTGCCTCTATCGTTTTTGTATCTAATATTTGCGAGTATTCCCAACTGCCAAACTTTTTGGTACGGTAGGTTTTGCGATCGATACCTGCTTTTGGCAGATCAGGATTTAACTCAAACGGATACCAAATGCGTTGAACTTCAACCTGAGAATTGAGTTGTGCGATCGCCGTAAGGCGGGTGCTTTGCACCATCGCGTTGCGTGTGAATATCACAATCGCTTGATTGAGTCGTGCGTCTGCAACCAAACACCAAGGGCAGATAAAATCTGAAGTTATTTCAACTATTAAAGTCATGGTTTTCTTCTTTTTGGATTACACCTTGATTGCCATAGTTAAACCATAACTTCATTCATAAGAAATGTTAATATAGCTACAACGCCAAGCACCTTTGCATATTTTGCAAAAGTAAAGGATATTCCATATCCATGGATCAATTTGCAGCGATGCGTGCCTTTGTGAAGGTAGTGGAGATGGGTGGATTCTCGGAAGCTGCGCGTCAATTAGAATTGGCAGTTTCTTCAGTCACTCGCCAAGTGAACTCACTCGAAGCCATGTTAAACACTCAGTTACTTAACCGCTCAACCCGTAGCATCACGCTCACACCACAAGGTCGTAATTACTACAACAGAATAGTGCGTATTTTGCAAGATGTGGAGGAAGCAAATCTTTGTGTAATGGAAGGAGAAGACACACCACGGGGTGTGTTAAAAGTTGGGATGCCAGTAGCATTTGGACGGCTCCATATCGCGCCAATTGTCAGTACTTTTCTGATTCAGTATCCAGAAGTTAAATTAGATTTACATCTGAGTGATGGATTATCAAACCTAGTGGAAGAAGAGCTAGACGTCGTAATTCGCATTGGCAACCTTGATCGCTCCCATGCTAATCTAATTGTCCGCAAACTTGTTTCCTATTCTCGTCTGGTTTGTGCTAGTCCAAATTATTTCCAACAGCATGGTAAACCTCAACACCCAAATGACTTAGCTCACCACAATTGTTTGTTATTTGCCTATTTCACCAACTACAACATCTGGCGGTTCCAGCGAGACACAGAAATTTGTGAGGTGAAAGTTAGTGGTTCTCTAGTGGCAAACAATTCGGAAATATTGCGTCAAGCATGTTTAGACGGTGCAGGTGTGATCCTGATGCCAACTTGGTTGATTAGTGAAGATATTCGAGCCGGGCGCTTGCAAGCGATGCTAACTGATTTCCAAGTGCATCCCCAAACGGAGATGGATACGGGCATTTACGCGCTTTACTTGCCGAATCGTAGATATTCACTTCGAGTCAAAACGTTTATTGATTTCTTGCTCCAAAAATTTGGTGATCTGCCTTATTGGAAATCTAAGTAATCTGCTTATGTTGTTGTGTTTGGTTGTTGAAATTTGTAGATATCTTTGATGGTTTGTACCCAACCATCGGCTAATGATTCCCAGATGCGATCGCCTTTTTCTTTTGTTGCTGTGGTTGGATCTCCTAGTACGCCACTTTGAGATAAGTCTTTTGTTGCCCAAGCAAAGGGTAGCTTTCCTTCCATACTCAGAACGCTATCTGTAGGTAGATTTTGCGGATACTCAGTAACTGCATTTGCCATTTTTACTTGTTCGGGCAAAATTGCCAGCATCAAGGAAGTTTCTGCATCTCCGGCGTGAATTCCTAACTCTAGTTCTTTAGGTGTCAGCAATTCTTTGGCTATATTTGGTACTCGCCAAGTAAATAGAGGAAAGATACAAAAGTCATCATATTTAATATGTAAATCTCTGGCAACTAGTTCTATAATTTGTGGTTGTCCACCATGAGAATTCATCAATACTAATTTCCGAAAACCTGCTCGATAAATACTCTCACAAACTTCCATTAATAAAGCAATTAGTGTTTGAGAAGTTAGAGTAATAGTACCGGGAAAATGCCAATGTTCGTTTGATTTACCGTAATAAATATTAGGTAAGGCGTAGGCTGGAATATCAGCATCTAATTTAGATAATGCTTTGCCTAAAACGGCTATACTAATTGCGGAATCGACAATTAATGGTAAGTGCAAACCATGTTGTTCAATTGCACCAATGGGTTGAATTATGACGACATTTTGTTTATCTGGCATGTTTTCAATATCTTGCCAAGTAAGATAGGGAAAAAATCTGGATGGGGGAATGAAAGAATTTAACATAAATTGGTCAATTGTCATTGGTACAGACGCGATTATACTCTTACGAGAAGCCGCTCTTACGAG
The DNA here is from genome assembly GCA_019359115.1 of Pelatocladus maniniholoensis HA4357-MV3. GTDB lineage: Bacteria > Cyanobacteriota > Cyanobacteriia > Cyanobacteriales > Nostocaceae > Pelatocladus > Pelatocladus maniniholoensis. The sequence continues at coordinate 983 of JAHHHW010000083.1, read as the reverse complement.
CGTCTACGCGTTTATACAATAGTAATTGGTCATTTATCATTTGTATTTCAAATTCTTCTAAAGCTTGGAGATTTCCTACTTGCCAAGCAATGATTGTAGTGCCACTGGGCAGAGGCTTATCAGACACCAATAGGGGTGAAGTTAACCAAAACAATTCTACCAAAAAACGTCAAAAGTCACGCATTCAAAACAATTGTATTCCCAGCTTTCGTGCCATGAGAGAACATCAAAGCGTTTGTTGAATACGTTTCAACGTTGCTTATTAACCTTCTTTCATCCATAGAGAACATCAAAGCGTTTGTTGAATACGTTTCAACGTTGCTTATTAACCTTCTTTCATCCATAGAGAACATCAAAGTGTTTGTTGAATACGTTTCAACGTTGCTTATTAACCTTCTTTCATCCATAGAGAACATTAAAGCGTTTGTTGAATACGTTTCAACGTTGCTTATTAACGAGAACCCATTCACAACAAACAAGAAAGCGATGCTGCAAAGCAGCCGCTAAGCGATCGCAAATCACAATTAAAAAACCGCGTAGATGAAGAGTTTTCGTCCCCGTTAGGGGTGAAGGTAGTCTACGACCCTACCCAATGGAAACACTTACCATATTTAGAAATTACCACATCAGTAAACTGAACCCCAGGTGAAACAACTATAGCAGTTCTCGGTTGTGTCCAATACGCACCCCACCCCTTAATCCAGGGGATTAAGGGGTGGGGTTCCGACTGTATTGCAATCAAGTCAGAAGCGCTATAGTAAGTCTAATTCAGCCAAACGGCAGTTTTTTGATTCTTCTTTTCTAATAATTACCAGCGACTCGTTGCGATAGCGAACCATAGTTCCTGGTTCGGTTAAATACAGCAGATTGCAGGTAGATAGAGTACACTAAATGCTAGTGTATCAAACGTGACAATGAAAGCTTACTCCATCGACTTTCGAGAGAAAATAATTAACGCTTACGAACAAGGTAATACATCAATT
>JAHHHW010000082.1 GCA_019359115.1 Pelatocladus maniniholoensis HA4357-MV3 | reverse complement strand
CATCAATACGCCGAACCAGCCTACATATAGGCGGTTGTCGGTGCTTGTTACCCAGTTACAGAACCGCTCCCATACGTTGGCGCTTTCGCGTCTTTGTAAAGTTGCTGTCATTGTTCTTATGATTGCTTAATGTTCGTTAATAATTTGGTAGGTCGAAGTACCTACATTCATAAGATTAGAGTAAAGATTGAGATTTGTAAACAATATTTAATTAACTTTTGTTTATTAATGTAAACAGTATATATAAACATTTCTGATTTTAGATTATTTGCAGGTTTTTGGATGTGAGCGATCGCTCATTACATATTTATTTAGTAGAGACGGGAAATTTCACGTCTCTACATGCCATATCAGCCAGGAGGCCATGCCATAGGTCTTCCTCCCAGGATATGCAGATGCAGATGGTAAACAGTTTGACCACCGTCGTCACCAGTATTGATCACGACGCGATAGCCATTTGTTAATCCAGCTTGTTCGGCGACTTTTTGAGCAGTTAACAAAAGATGCCCTAAAAGCGCTTGGTCTCCTGGTTCGGCTTCAGTTAATTTCGGGATGGGTTTTTTAGGAATAACCAGGATATGAACAGGTGCTTGGGGATTAACATCTGTGAAGGCTAACGCTAAATCATCCTCATAGACAATATTGGCTGGGATTTCCCGACGAATGATTTTGCCAAAAATTGTGTCTTGGTTTGTCATGTGTAATTTGTTATTTGTCATTTGCCAATTGTCAATGATAAGACAAAGGACAAAGCACTAGTAACAAAGGAAATTAAAGACTATGCTTGCTAGAGTCTGGAGTGGAGCCATTGTAGGCATAGATGCCGTTAAAGTCGGCGTAGAAGTTGATGTTTCTGGTGGTTTACCAGGAATAGTTGTATTGGGATTACCAGATGCAGCAGTACAAGAAAGTAAGGAAAGGGTAAAGGCTACTCTCAAAAATTCCGGCTTCGCCTTTCCAATGCGAAAAATAGTGATTAATCTCACACCTGCGGATTTACGTAAAGAAGGCCCTTGTTTTGATTTACCGATTAGTGTGGGAATTTTGGCTGCTTCTGAACAAATTAAGACTGAGTTATTAGAGAATTATCTTTTCTTAGGTGAAGTTTCACTTGATGGCAGTTTACGCCCAGTAGTTGGAGTCTTGCCTATTGCTGCTGCTGCCAACAAGATGGGAATTACAGGTTTAGTTATACCTGCGGATAATGCTCAAGAAGCTGCTGTGGTCAAGGGATTGGCTGTTTATGCTTTTCAAAATCTGGCAGATGTAGCTGATTTTTTAACTAATCCAGGGCGTTACCAACCTGTAAAGTTAGATGAAAATGTAGAGACGCGCCATGGCGCGTCTCTACAAGCTGATTTAAAAGATGTCAAAGCTCAGGCTCACGCCCGTCGAGCCTTGGAAATTGCTGCGGCTGGTGGTCACAATTTAATTTTTGTGGGGCCACCAGGAAGTGGTAAAACGATGCTAGCAAGACGCTTATCGGGGATTTTGCCGCCATTGAGTTTTGCAGAAGCTTTGGAGGTGACACGCATTCACTCGGTGGCTGGTTTATTAAAAAATAGAGGTTCTTTAGTACGCGATCGCCCTTTTCGTAGTCCCCACCACTCCGCATCTGGCCCATCTCTCGTCGGTGGCGGTACGTTTCCCCGTCCTGGAGAAATTTCTTTATCACATCTAGGCGTACTTTTCCTAGATGAGTTAACAGAATTTAAACGTGATGTCTTGGAATTCCTGCGTCAGCCTTTGGAAGATGGCTTTGTGACAATTTCGCGAACGAAACAATCTGTAATGTTTCCGGCTCAGTTTACTTTAGTGGCAAGTACCAATCCCTGCCCCTGTGGCTATTACGGTGATACTATTCAACAGTGTACCTGTTCGCCACGCCAAAGAGAACAATACTGGGCAAAGCTTTCTGGCCCGTTGATGGATCGGATTGATTTACAAGTGGCGGTGAATCGTTTGAAGCCAGAGGAAATTACCCAACAACCGACGGGAGAATCTTCAACAATAGTTAGAGAACGAGTACAACAAGCACGCGATCGCGCATCTGCAAGATTTAAAGATGAATCTCATCTACGTTGTAACGCCCAGATGCAAAGTGGCCATTTACCGAAATGGTGCAAACTAGATGATGCTAGCCGTAACTTATTAGAAAGCGCAATCAAAAAATTAGGTTTATCAGCCAGAGCAAGCGATCGCATTCTCAAAGTAGCACGTACAATTGCTGATTTAGCAGGAGATGAGAACTTACAAGCTCATCATGTCGCAGAAGCAATACAGTACCGCACGATAGATAGAATGCAGTAAGTAAATTTAGACATCAGAGTCATCGTAAATCCACATGGGTTCTACACTACACGCCTTTTGAAAGCCGCATTCTTGATAGAAATCCACAGCATCTTGAACCGCAAGCAGAACCTGCTGATGATAACCTACGTAGTGACTCTGGAGTGCTTTTATGATACGTCGTCCTATACCCCTGCGCTGAAAAGCTGGTCGCACCAATAAGTGTGGATAGTATACAACTAACGCTCTATCTGAAATAGCATTGCCCAATCCTACAAGAGTTTCGCTATACCATGCAGAAATCACCGTATGTGAGTTGGCAAGTGCAGTGAGAAGTTGATCAGGTTTTGCAGCTGAAGACCAGCCACACTCTTGATATAGTTCGAGTACCTGGTTGCGAGGAAGGATTGCATGATCACGAAATTCTACTTCTGCATCACCCATGCTTCACCTAGCAAATCAGAAGATCAGCTTTATTGTATTGCAAAGCGATCGCATGATTATGCTTTAATTGACACTCCCTTCGGGAAGCAAGCTACAGCAAGCATCGTAATAATCACCGAACCGCCTTGCTTTTTCAAATAAGGCACAGCATATTTAACTGTTAAAAATGTTCTTGTCAGATTGACGTTGATAGTTTTACTTTGGAAGGAGAGTTAGGGGGGGATCAAAAATTGCCCAAAGTCATAGTCATATTACTTTTAAAACAACCTCTAATCAAGTTTTTTTCAAGCTTTTAACTACTTAACATGAAAGTCCCGGATTTCTCACAACATCTCTCAAACCCTTATAAGAACTAGATTTATAAATTTCACACTGTGCTAAAAATCTTAACCTCTAAAAAAGCTCAAAACGCTCTGTCGGTAAAGATTCTAAGATAGGCGATCGCAACCCTTGTGAGAAATGGACCAAAGTTATAGTATTATTCCTACCTCTACTAGCATGAATAAATTTATTACTTTTGGTAGAAACTGAATTTATTTTCTCTTGATTATGATTTTATTAAAACAATCTCAAAGTAGAATTTATATAGCAATCACTCAGTCATTCGTGAACGAAAAGATCCCCGACTTCTCGGAGAAGTCGGGGATCTGACCTCTCAATTTTCCGATAAATTTCCATATAAAAATATATTTATTTTTCATTTTTAATATCATAAGGAAAAACACACATGAAACGCAAAATACTGACAATCAGTTTACTTGCCTGTACTCTAAGTATGCTTACAGCTACTACTGTCAAAGCTGAAACTAAAAACCAGGCTAATACAACTGGAACTGCTAGTACATATAAAGCCGGACCTTGGCAACCTGTAGCAAGATTTGATAATCCTCAAGGCTTTGTCAAAGTCCAAATATTAAATAAAACAAAAACACCCTTGCAATATAGTTTGTCAACTGGCGATGCATTGAATGCACAAATTCCTGTGGGAGGGATTGCTACGCTGACAACTAATTCTCTTCCTAGTTATGTTTTAATTTATAACCAAAACCAAGCTCCGTTAAAGTATAACGTCACAGCCCAAGGTAATTCAGCGATTGTTACAGTTGAGCAAGCTAGCACAACGACTGGTGCAGGAGATACCACACTTAATTTACAGCAAAGTGGAGGAATTTACGTTTATTAGAGTTAATTGGTGATTAATTGATCACTCAATTAGTATTCATCCAAACTTCAGATATATTATTTGTGTTTATCTTTTGTTTCTCGCCTTCACTGGTGTTTTTAAACAGTACTGTAAAAGCACCTGCTCCCAAACCAACTTGAGGAAACATTCGATAACAAGGTATTGTAGCCAAATGCGACTGATATTCTTTTAAATGACTAACTTCTACTGCTTGAAACTGAGGAAATTTTCTTAATAACCATTCACAAACTTCTTCATTTTCTTCTGGTGAATAAGTACAAGTCATATAAGCAAGATAGCCTTGTGGTGCGACAATCTGAGCAGAGTTAGCAATAATGCGTTTTTGTCGATTCGCGCTTTTATTAATAGCACTAGGATGAAAACATCCTGGTGCTTTTTCACCTTTTGCTAACAAAGATTGTCCAGTACAGGGTGCATCGACTATCACCAAATCACTAGATAAAGGTATGCTTTCTGCAAAAATACTAGAATCTCTATTGACAACTATAGATGAATTAATGTGACAACGCTTTAAATTAGAAATTAACATTCCCAAGCGTTTACCAATTACTTCATTACTAATAAGTAACTTTGGTTGCAACAGTTTCCAAGCAAAAATACTTTTACCACCTGGTGCAGCACACATATCAAAAATAACCTGAATTGGTTGAGTAATTTCTAATAAAATTGAAGCTGCAAATACAGAAGAAAAATCTAAACAGTAGAAATATCCCTGTTCATGTAGTGAATTTTGACCGGGTTTGGTTCCTAAAGATAAACGATCTATAAAAGATGGTTGCCAATTTATAGATGTTTCTACTACAAAAGGTAAAATCTCTGGTTTTTCTTGACACCAGAGTATGCAGGGTAAAAAAGGTTTGGGATTAATTAAAGCTTCGACAAACTTTTCTTGATTTTCTAAGTTTTCAAATAAACGCTTACTAACTTTTAGTAATAAGTTTGACGGTATTTTCATAAAGTTATGCTAGTAAATTTATAGCTGCAAAATTATAGAGAAAATTGTCTGATAGGAACAATTTATGATTAGCAGATAATTTAAAAATAAAAATATATTGAGATGACGATCGCCAGATTATTACTCAACATAGAGGCATTGTCATGGTATTTGATAATTTTCGCCGCAAGTTACGTCAAGAAGCATTATTGTGGTGGGATGAAGGCGTGATCGATGCTTTACAGTACAAACACCTCGCCGAACGCTATCAATTTCATCAGCAGGAAATAGCCCAAAGCGATCGCTTTGTTTTTATCCTGATTGCAGTGGGATGCATTTTGTCTGGTTTAGGTATAATCACCTTCGTTGCAGCCAACTGGCAAATATGGTCAAAAACAATAAAATTCACGTTACTACTGATTTTGTTTTTAGCAATTAATATTACTGGTTTTTCTCTTTGGAAGCAACCAAATCAACTTAGCATAGTAGGGAAGCAACCACGACATAAAAATCAATCACTAGGAAATGGGTTGCTGATGTTAGGCGCTTTGATTTTAGGTGCAAATATTGCGTTGTCAGCACAAATATTTCACATGAGTATTTCCGATTGTGAAATATTTCTCTGTTGGGGGTTTACGGTTTTATTCATGGCTTATAGTCTACGTCTAGCTTCCTTGGGAACACTAGGAATTATTTTAATCCAAATAGGATATTGGACAGGATTATCCGCAGGTGAGTTACAAAATCATTTTATTTGGGCGCATTTAGTAGTAAAACATATGCCCTTACTATCAGCAATAATTTTTATCCCCCTAGCCTACAGATGTAAATCTCAGTGGATTTTTACTTTAGGTGCGATCGCATTAGTTACTTCCTTGCAATTCAATCTTAAATCTTGGGAATTTATCCAATATTCTGATTCTTTAGCTTGGATTCCAGCTATTGCATTTACTTTACCACCAGCACTGTTGTGGAGTTATGATGATTTGCTATTTCCCAGAATCAATATTAGAGATTTTCAACCTATATCTAGGATGCTAGCTCTAATATTTTTCAGCATCCTATTTTATTTTCTCTCTTTTCATTGGTGGTGGAAATTTTCTCCCCAAAAAGCATCTTTGATAAATTCTTATTCCATCTTAGATGTGATATTTCTTTGTAGTTTAGCAGCTTGGCAATGGTATTATTTACTGACGCGAAAAAGTAAGCATCGCCGCACTATAGAACCAAGCACAATTGTATTTGCTGGTTGTATTTGCATCACTGGTTTCATCACCTTTTGGCATCAAAATATTAGTCCCATTCCAAATATCGCTGTTTTTGTCTTCAATTTACTGTTAGCAATTTTTGCCTTGGGAATAATTAGATTAGCACTGACAGCAGGTGAGAAAAGCGCTTTTTGGGGTGGGATAGTTCTATTAGCACTGCAAATTACAAGTAGATTGCTGGAATACAACACAGATTTATTATTGAAATCTTCTGTATTTCTAGGATGCGGTATTGGTGTTATTATTGCTGGAGTTTGGTTTGAACAACAATTTTTTCGAGACACGTAAATAGGTGGAGCATCCCAATTTTTTCAATATTCCGCAAAGGGTTTAAACCCTTTGCTCATAGCACTCAAATAGATTAAGCAGTATGCTTCAGCATACTTTAGGTATGAGCCTGCGATTTCAATTGCAGGCGGTTTTTTTGAACTCTCAAATCCTAAACTGTTCCCTGTTCCCAATCCCCAATCCCCATTCCCTGTTCCTTTTAAATTCATTTAACTTTTTCTAACAAAACACAGCTAACAGAAATATTTCTGAAAAGCCACAAAGCATATCGAAGAGAATCGAACCATCTTAAGGGTTGGTAAATAGGTAAAATCAGTCGAATGAACATTGCAAGTGCATATAGTGTAGGTGGAGTAGTAGTTGATTTGACTAAATAACCTCCTTCAACGATTTCTCCAGTGACAATTTTGAAATCAGGAAAAAGATTGCTCAATTCTTCAATGTTCGGTCGAAACATTGTATCTATAGGATCGCGATGGTAAGGATATTTATAGGGAACTGTAACAAAGATATAGCCACCGTTAGGAATAATAGAACTGATAATTTTACAAATTTCCTCTCGATTTGTGAGATGTTCTAGTAAGTTAGAACACAATACAGATTTAATATTCATTTCTGAAAGTTTTTGTAAAAAAACAGGGTCACATAAATTCCCTACCAAATCAACGCCTACATCATTTTTCATGTCAGTATGAATTACAGAGTACTCCTTTTCTCTGACTGGTTTGAACAACAGTTCATCAATCCAAGGTTGTTCTTGTTCTCTAAATTTCTTGTTTGAACTACCAATATTTAGCATAGGGAATACACTGTTTGGCTCTAGAGAATAAATAATATTTGATAACCATTTAGCTTCTTCTCTGAACATAGTGATTTTATGGACTGTAATTGAGAGCATCCTAACTCGGATTTCTCACAAGTGGGTGGGGAGTGTGGGGAGTGTGAGAAATCCGGGCTAAATATTTAAAAATAACTGTAGGTTGAGTTGAGACTTTGCGTTCCCTTACCGCAGGGTAGAGGGTTCCGAAGGTAGAGTTACCCAACTTTTCAAGATAGTGCTAGTTTGGACTGAGCTAAAAGCTTAAACCTTTTTCAACCCATCGAACTCACGTTAAATATGAGTCAAGAATTAACACAGCAGTGGTTAACTGAAGTCCAAGCGCTGAAACAGCAGATAGCACATTTGCAACAAGAACGGGATGCTGCTTGGGAAAGTTCTGAAAAATGGCGAAAACTCTATAACACTGAAGCAGAACAACGCCGTACAGATGCTCAACTCTCCAAACAGACGATCGCATCATTGCAAGCCCAAATTCAACGCTTACAAGGTATAGAAGCAGTACAACTCAATGATGGTGCAGCTACAGCAGCTATTCAGCAAGCAGTAGCCCCAATTCAATCAATAGAGGAATTAAAAGCTAAATTAGTTGCTGCGATCAAAGAACGCGATCGCATACAACAGGCGTTGAAAAATGAACAAGACGAACACGCCCAAACTCGTAAAAGCCTGACTACCGCTTTAGGTGATGCGATTGATAGCTTAACGCGTCAGCGTGCAGCAACAGGAGAACAATCAGAGAAGGAAAAATAGAATATTTCTGACAGTTCTGCGATTTTTGCATAATATATATACGAAAACTACATATAGAGGTTTTATATTCTTCACCTATGGCAGGAGAATATTAAGCAGTGAATCTTAGCTTTGATGAATATAAAGCTTTGGAAACGTCTATTTTCAACTTTGTTCAACAAGCTACTAGAACTCAAATGCAAAACTCTTTGGCATTACCGATAGAAAACCAAATTCTGTGTTTCTACAAAAACACAACTGGTCAGATTCAAATTATTCGCATCTCAAATATTGCTCACTCTTACTTCGAGCAAGTTGTTTTTCCTGGGGAACAAATGCTGTTTGAAGCTTTTCCCCAAGCAGAGTTAGAAATTCATATGGATAGTACAACAGGTGCAACCTTAACCAATAAAATTCTTTGTTCCAATTTACAAGTTTATGGCTGATTTTACATGCCTTTGTCAGGAGTTATACAAACGGTGCGATCATATAGTGCGCCCAAACATACGAAACACCTGTCAGCACAAGAGTTTATCTAGCGATCGCGGTTCTGGCAGAACTACTAAATTGATGCAATATTAAATCAAATCTGCGTAAATCCTGGGCGCGACAAAAACCAATTTACGGCATTTTGGAGAGCTACCCTCAGAGAAGACTGAGGTAAACCCAATTCTTGCACAGCCTTGGAAGCGTCATAGAACATAGTTTGCGTGGCCATACGCACACCATCTAGGGGAACAGATGGTGTTTTTCCTAAAGAAGCCAGAATTTTTTCATCAAACCAGGCTACACTCAGGGGTATGTAAGCAGGTATAGCTTTTTGCGGGGATTGTAAACCTGTAATCTCAGCAAGTTGATCGAGTAGTTGTTTGAGCGTCAGGTTTTGGTGTCCTAAAATATAGCGATCGCCTGATTTACCTTTTTGTAAAGCGAGCAAATGTCCCTTCGCCACATCTTGCACATCAATAAAATTTAGCCCTGTGTGCATATAAAAAGGCATTTGTCGTCGCAAAAACCGTACAATAATATCTCCTGTGGGCGTTGGCTTGATATCCCAAGCCCCGATTGGGCTACTAGGATTGACTATAACTACATCCTGACCACTTTGAGCTGCTTGCATTGCTTCTTGTTCAGCCCAAAACTTAGACTTTTTGTAGTGACCAACCAGTTTTTCTACAGGACTTTGATAAGTTTCATCTACAACTTTACCACGAGGCCCCGCTCCAATAGCCGCTACGGAACTAGTGTAAACCGTTCTAGCAATATCAGCTTTCTTGGCAGCTGCTAGAACGTTGCGCGTACCCAGAACATTATGATCATAAAGTGCTTCTCGGTCTTTGTGCCAAAGAGAATAGTGAGCAGCAACATGAAAAAGATACTGACAACCCCGCATTTGCTGCCATAATTCTGGGTAATTTAAATCACCCTTAACCAGTTCCACATCGAGATTTTGAAGATTGTCAAGTTGGCTACTAGGACGCACTAACGCCCTGACAGTATATCCTTCTGCTAAAAGTAACCGCACCAAATTTGCACCGACAAAACCAGTACCACCTGTAACAAATACACGCATTAATTTATCTCTCTCTTACGGTAGCGAGGAAACCAATCATCGAGCAAAGCATACACGACCGGTACAACAATTAAACTCAGAATGGTAGAACTCACCAACCCACCAGCGATCGCCACAGCCATAGGCGATCGCAATTCCGAACCTGCTCCCAAACCCAAGGCGATGGGTAGCATACCTAAAATTGTCGATGCAGTGGTCATCATAATTGGGCGCAGGCGCACTGGTCCAGCTTGGAGAATCGCCTCTGTACGGTTTAAGCCGGAGTCTCGTAACTGGTTAATGTAGTCTACAATCAGAATGGCATTTTTGTTAGCTAGACCCAGTAAAAAGACAAAGCCAATCAGTGAGATCATGCCAAAGTCACTTTTAGTGACCACTAGCGCCACCATAGCCCCTACTAATGCTAAAGGTAGAGAAATGCCAATGACCACCGGATCAACCCAACTCCGGAATAGAGCAATCAGTACAACGATAATACACAATGCTGACAACGCCAGAGTAGTGCCAAAACTGCGGAAAACTTCGCCACTGCGCTCAGAGTCACCCGCTAAATCCAAAGTTACACCAGCAGGTATAATAGTTTTGGCCTCAGCTACGAACTGATCAGTAGCATCACCTAAAGATAAATCTTTGCCAAGATTAGCGCTAATATAAGCAACTCGTTGATTATTCAAACGTTCGATGTGGGAAACTTTTTCCTGAGCATTTGTTGTACCTGTAACTGTGACATCAGCAAATCCTGGTAATTTTTGCATCCGTTGTTGGATGGTTTGGGCAGTTTTACTTAGGCTGTTGAGATCGTTACCCTTTAATGCTACTTCTAAAGGTTTTTGAGTACCAGAGTCCACAAATTGGATATCTTCAACGCTAATATTCACACCTTCTAGTTTGGGTAAATCGGAACGAAATTGATCTTGTAATTCTGAAGTTTTGATCGTGTGGTCATTTTTGAGTTTGACGTAAAGCCTACCTTTATTTGGTTCCCCCTCGCGCGTACCAACGACAGTAAATACTGTCTCGACTTCTGGTGATTTTCTCACTACTTCCTCTAGTTTCTTACCTACCTCAAGAGAGTTATTCAAGATGGTTGTGATCGGGGATTGGGAGGGGAGAAGAGATGAGACTGATTCGGAGACAGGAATACGAGGTGAGGTGGAAAGTTCGGAAACAAAATTCCCCGTATCTTCTGCTCCTTGTCCCAGTTCTGAGAAATTCGGTAAGGTTGTGGTATAAACTATATTGAATTCACCTCGATCTAGTTTGGGAATAAACCCTTTGGGAACTAGGGGAATCAAGGCTATACCTGCAACAAAACTCAGCACGGCTAAACCTATGACTATGGCACGATGGTTAAGTGACCAATGCAGCAACTTTCGGTAAGCTTGGGCAAAATTCGCCCATTTTCTTCCTTCGCGATGTCTAGAATCTGAAGGCTTGGGTTTGAGCCAATAACTAGCTAAAACTGGTGATAAAGTCCGAGCAATTAACAAAGAAGCTAGCATGGCTGCGGAAACAGTGATCCCAAAGGGCTTGAAAAATTGCCCAATGACTCCACCCATTAAACCTATAGGTAGAAACACGGCAACTGCTGTAAAAGTTGCTGCTGTCACTGTCAAGCCAATCTCATTCGTAGCTAAAGAAGCAGCTTGTCGGGGATGTTCCCCGTCCTCGATGTGCCGCATAATGTTTTCGACATCAACGATCGCATCATCAACAATACTGCCAATTACCAAAGCTAGAGCCAATAGTGTAATTGTCTCTAGGTTGAAGCCAAACATGGCCATGACAATAAAAGTTGCTAACAAAGATATGGGAATCGCCAATGCAGAAATTAAAGTTGCTCGCCAATTCCACAAAAACGGAAAAATTACGATTATTGCCAAGACTATGGCTTCATATAAAGCGTCTATAGTAGCATCGGTGGCTTTGCGGATATACTTTGCTTGCGTAGCAGCCAGGGTAAGTTTAACATCGCTGAACCTAGAACGTAGCTTTTGCACCTCGTTCTCCACTTGGGAAACCACTTCCAAGGTGTTAGCATTACCACGTTTGATCACCTGCATCGCCAGAGCATCTTTAGCGTTGAATCTGACTAATGTTGCTCCTTGTTGAGTAACATCAGTGGTGTTTGGGTCAGATGTTGCTGAGGAAGATGTCGCAGGAGCGCCCAAAAGCGCTACTTTTAATACTCCTGGTTGTTTGGCGATCGCTGGGATAATTTGCTCGTTAGTCAACTTAGTCAGTTCTGTTAAACTTCGCGATGGACTTTCAATGGCGTAACTAACAGCAGCCGACTCATTCAGTCTAATGGGAATAATATTAAAAGATGAACTCTGTGGTAAAGATGCTTGTTTAAGTTCTGTTTCTACTCTTTCACTAGACTTTTCCAGATCAGTACCAACAGCAAAAGACAAACTTACAACTGTTTGACCAGGATATGTGGAGGAACGAATTTCATCAAGTCCTTCTAAATAATTGAGGCGCTGTTCTATGGGTTGAGTGAGCTTTGCTTCTGTATCCAAAGCAGTCGAGAGCACAGTTGTAGCATTTACCACGACTACGGGAAAGGTAATATCTGGAAACAAAGCATACTTGAGGGAACTAAAAGCTAGTATTCCCGCGATCATCACAGCTAACCAAAAACTCACCGTCAGTCGGGGATGTTGAATCGCTAATTTAGAGATATTGAAGCGCTCACGCAGAGAATGAGAGCGATTAGGCTTTACCATGATGACTGAGATTATTGAGACTATTGCTTGTTTTTGATTTTAGTTGTAATGACATATATTTAGCCTAGCACCACACAAACGAAGCAACTTGACGCAGGATGGCTTCGCTACGGTGTAGGAGTTCAAAAATTACGCCTTTTACGCCAAAATGTAATCCGTGTAATTTCCATAATGCCTGTTACTAAATTTCAATCACCGTCGGAGCTTGAGTGAAAAGTATCAATGAATCAAATATCCATCCAAGCAGTCCTAGTTTGTCAAGGCGCAGAGTACCAAGCTGTGTGCCGAGGTTTCAGACGTGTCAGTGGTTATAAACCCCTGGTGATTCCTGTACCTGTAGGTGTTAAGCCTGGATACACATACTTGCAAAAAAGTCAAGAAATAAAAGAAATTCTGAATAATCCACAATCCAAAGTGTTAGTCATGGGTTTGTGTGGCAGTCTCCAACCCCGCTATCAAGTAGGGGATATTGTACTCTACGCAGATTGTATTCATCAGAAAAACACTGGTGAGATTTTGGTGTCTGAGTGTGATTCAACTTTGACGGCATCTTTACAGCATAAGTTGCAAGAAAAAGCTGGTGTTGTCAAAGCATTAACAAGCGATCGCATGATTTGGTTGAGTAGTGAAAAACGCCATCTCGGTCAAATGTTAGCAGCCGATGTTGTGGACATGGAAGGATATGCTGTTTTGGAATTTTTCAAATCAACTGGACTAGGGGTGGGAATGGTGCGGGTAGTAAGTGACGGATGCGATCGCAATTTACCTAACCTAAATTCAACACTGAATTCTGATGGTTCCCTTCAGCCTTTATCTTTAGCTATAGCTATGCTGAAACAACCCATTGCTGCAACTAGATTGATTCGAGGTGCTTTGCAGGGATTGCAAGTATTAGAGGAAGTAACAACTTGTTTATTTCATAAAACCGAATAATTGTTTCGGGAGTCGCTTGACTTTTAAGACAGTTGTTTGTCCTTGATTCTCAATCAAAACCTTAAACCGACACCACCTTGCAAAGAGAAAGTTGTACCCCCACCCCGCAAAGCGTCAAAGCCAATAATGGCATTACCAAAAAGCACAGTATTGCTATTAGGTACAACATAATCAATACCTGGCTGCAAGGCAAAGCTAATTTTATTACCAACAGGTGAAGGTGTATCACCACCAGCAAAAATTAACCCAGCTCCTAAATAAACGTCAGTTTGCCAATTTAGCGGAAAATCATAAGAAACTGTTGGTACGATCGCTATATTATTAGCCAAAAAAGCTTGAGCACGAAAGGAAACTGGTGTTTCCAAAAGTTTGTAACGGAAGGCTACAACCCCACCAATTTGAGTACCATCTGCAAAACCAACCGCAGGTCCAATACCCACGTAACTACCATAGGCTGCTTGAGCATGTGCTGGTTGGGTAAATTGGCTCAAACTCAAAATTGAACTAGCCACAGCCACAAACACAGATATTAAATACTTAAGACGCTCCATTTACCGACTTTCCTCACACTGATTTTTGTTGGTGTTGTAACAAGTCAAAATTCAAAATAAAGAATCTTTTGACTTTTGACTTGTTTTGTCCTCAATCCTACGGACACCGGGGATGAATACCACCTTGAGTACAAATGTAAGCTAATTGTTTGGGATCTAAATTTCTTACTTGGCTAAAATCCACTCCTTTAACTACAGCAGATTGTGAACCTGTGGACGGAGTTTGGACAAATTGATCGGCTGGATCTTGTTTTGGAGGTAAGAAAATAGCGCCTTGGAAATCAGCTTCTGTGAGATTTGCTCCCCGTAAATCAGCAAGACTCAAATCGGCGTTCCGGAAGTTGACGCCTGTTAGATTAGCAGAACGCAAATTAGCATTGGTTAAGCGAGTTGCACTGAGGTTGGCGTTGCTGAGATCTGCACGTTGCAAATTTGCTCCTGATAAGTCTGCTGCTTGCCAATCAGTTTTGCTCAAGTTGGCAAAGGGTAATTGTGTACCAATAGCAATGACACGACCCAAGCGAGCAGCATATAAATCAGCATCATTAAATACAGCTTCGCTCAAATCTGCACCGGTAAGGCTGGCATTTTCTAAAACTGCACCACTGACATCGGCTCCCATTAACTGAGCGCTACTCAAATTGGCGCCAACTAGACGTGCATGAGATAATTTCGCTCCTTTTAAGTTAGCGCGGCTAAAATCTGTACCTACCATCAAGACACGGCTGAGATTAGCTTCGCTGAGATTGGCTTGTTTAAGTTGAGCGCCATTTAAATTTGCAATCCAATCATCGAAGGTATCCCAGCGTCCATCGTCACCTACTCCCCGGAAGCTACTACCTTTGAGACTAGCAAAGGAAAGATTTGCTCCTTTGAAATTGACTCCTGAGAGATCAGCTTTATCTAGTGCCAAGTTAAATATAGGACGATCTGCGGCACCGTATTGAAATAATTGAATGCGGCTGAGGTCGAGATCGTTAACTTTAGCGCTATTAACTGCAATAATTTTGTTAATTGCCTGCTGATTATTCTGCAAGCGTTTCTGTCGCAATTCCCGTTCGGGAGATGGATTGGTGGTTGATTCTAAATCTTCAGCCAAAGACTGATTCATGCGTTTTAAATCAGGAATGGCTGAGAGACCGATATTTGTCAAAGCCCGCTCTATTGTCTCGATTTGGCTAGGGTCAGTTTCTTTAGCCAAAAGTTCTACAAGGTATTTGGTAGCTTGGGGGTCATTGAGAGTACCCATTGCCAAAATAGCATTACGGCGATCTGCATTGCCCAGGCCAGAGTTAGGACTCAATTGCTTAATCAGAGCAAGAAACTGTTGGCTATTACGCTGTTCGGATAGTCGTTTATTCTGCTGAGTCTGGATGTATACTTGAGTACCTACTAGAGTTGTCAATACACCAGCCATACTCAACAGTGCGATCGCCAGCAGGGTCATACTTGGATTACGTTGCAACCATTGCCAAGGATTAGCAGGTGGTTGCGTCCTGTCTGTGATCACAACTGAAGCGATCGCAGCTTCTTCATCTCCTGTTTCTGTCCACTGAGTCTGCTTTTGCTCCTCTAACTGCGCCGTGAGCGGTTGATTTGCGTCTATGGCGTAAGTACCTGCAATCACGTCATGGAGTGCGCGCCTTTTTCGCAATGGTAAGCCTCTGGCTTCTAAGAGCATCATTAAACCAGACAAAACAGTGAAAACACCTAAGTTGGGAAAAGTTGGGCTGTTGCGCCAAAGCATATAAGCTACAGATAAACTCAGAGTCCACCGCCCAATAACTTCTCGCATTAAAACAGCCCCCACACCAGGAGGCTTACCCTGAGAATTGACAACTCGCACACCAAACCAGCGCTTGGGAAGGTTGCTACCTGTTTTTGCTAGTAGAAGCAATTGCCAAGCAGAAAGTGTCAGGGGCGCTAGTATTGCTACTGTCCACAAAAAATTTGTCGGCCATGCAACATTACGAGTGCCGTAGCTTACAGGCAGAGCTAGGGGACGAGAAACTTCTCTTTCTGTTACAATCAATACAGGATTCAGTGGCACTCGGTTGAGGTCGGTTCTAGTGTTAAGATATGCACCAAGGCTAAAAGGAACCAACCCACTGATCACTACTAGCGTCATTTCCGTTGCCCAAGCAGCTACACGCCTAGTAGCTAAAGGCAGTATTTTTGGTTTACCTGGTTCATTTGACTTACTGGAACTAGATTGATCATTACTTCTCCTCACAATTGGGGTTGCCATCGCAATATTTCCCTTGAACTTTTATATATATGCCGCTTTAGGCGTGTCAAAATATACTATTTGTTGCGTTGTGAACTACTAGACACAATAAATTTGTATCCAAAATAAACTAGTCCTGCCAACAGTGCCAAACTAATTGCAGCAGCAACAAATTTAAACAATGCTTGCACCACAGCCAAGCCTAATAAAACACCGACACTACCAATAACTATTTTTCCTGTTCCAGATAGGGTATTAAACCAATTCGACAATTGCCGTAATTGTGAATTTACACTGGAAAAACTCGGCACAGACGACTGATCAACTTGTTGTGACTTGGTTTTTTTCTCAGAAGACGAATCAATTTCCGCCTCCAGTTTGCTCAGACGTTTTTGTAAGTCTTCTTCAGGTTGAGGATTCATATTTTTTGACCTCAGCTAGTAAACTAATTCAACTAAACCCCAAATATATCTGATCATTAACTGTTGTCTTAGTGATTTTAGCGAATGTTATTGCTCGATCAGAAGGCGATCGCCAATGACAGTAGGCAAAAGTTAAAAAGCTTATACTATTTAACCTTTGTACTTAATCGTTAATTATTTAATTAGGGCTTGCTGTAACGTCATAGTATATCTTTTTCAGCTACTTGGATTTAAGTAATTAATGAAAAATTATACCAATATTCTTTCGGAACAAAAGTGAATTTGCGGTCGTCTATAAATTCAGAATATTATGTATGAATATCGCTCTTGATTAGTCATGAGCAAATAACATCATCAATTATGAACACGTATAAATTATTGAATATTTTGTCATCTGTTCTAGCATTAACAGCAAGTTTGCTACTCAGTAATGCTAAATCTGTAATGGCAGATATGGTGACTATTAATCCTGATTTCCAACCAGATCCAATGGTTCTAAATGGTAAGTCTGGCGGTTCAAAACCCAGTGATTGCGGTAACATTGCTGCTACACCCAATCAAGTTATTGAAGTTACAAAACCAATACCTTACTTAAAACTTGCAGTCACAAGCGACGGTAAACCAACTTTGTTAGTCGAAGGGCCTGGTGGACGTTTTTGTGTTTTACCAGATAATTATTCTGGAGACAAACCAGAAATTTCCGGTTTTTGGCAAGCTGGTAAATACGTTTTGTACGTTGGGGAACTAGTCGATGGAGAACATACATATACCCTTTCAATTTCCCAACAGAAAAATTAGTAATTGTCAATGGTCATTTGTCATTTGTTGTTCTCCCCATCTCCCTTGTCTAGTTTGTCTCTCCTACCGTTCTTCTCAATTTTTAATTTTTAATTGTTTTGTCTCCCCCTCACTTTTTGGGTGTGATATCGCCAAATTTTATTAGCAGTGCGATCGCAATACTTACAGCCAAAATTAACACCATACTCAAAGCTGAACCAAATCCCCAATTTTGGGTAGCGCCAAGGAACTGGTTGTAAACTAGTCGTGCTGCTGTGCTACTGGAAGCACCACCTAGTAATTCTGGGTTGATAAAATCTCCTAAAGCAGTAATGAATACTAAAAAAGAAGCTGCTGCTATACCAGTGAGAGTTTGGGGTACGGTAACTTTCCAAAAAGTTTCTACAGGATTTGCACCCAAGTCAGCTGCTGCTTCTAAAAAACGTTTGTCTAATTTTTCTAGAGATGCGTATAAAATTAACACCATGTAGGGTAATAAACTGTAAGTCATACCAATTAAGACAGCAGGACTGCGGTTAAGCAAATCTACAGTCGGTAAGCCTACACTATTTAATACTGTGTTTAATAAACCTGTGGGACGTAAAATCGCAATCCAAGCGTAAGTACGAAGTAAAGAAGAAGTCCATAAGGGTAAAATAAAACCGATTAAAAGCAAATTTCGCCAGCGCTTTGGTACGATCTGCGCGATCCAATAAGCGACAGGAAAACCCAAGATCAAACATATAACTGTAGTTCCAATTGCAAAAGATAGCGATCGCCTAATCACTCGCAGATACAAAGGATCAAACAGTCGAATATAGTTATCAAAACCACTAGGAATAACTAAATCACCTGGTCGAATTCCAGGTACTAAACTTAATTCTAAAATCAACAACGTTGGCAATACTAGCAGGAGCAATAACCAAATTCCAGAGGGTGCGAGTAATGCAAAAGGTTGCAACCAGTTTAAATTTGGACGCCATTTCGGAACTGGGGTAAGTTCATCACCTGTGGAATCAATTTGAGAAGAAGGAATTTGAGTAGACACGGTTATAAATTTATAAATTTATAAATTATAAATTCTGAATTTACGCACTAGTTAATGCAGTCCAATAGCGATCATATACTTCTTCAAGTTTTCCCAGAGGTGTAATGCGTTCACACTTTTCTAGTATTGACTCTGGAGGAAATATATTAGGATCATTTTTGATTTTTTTTGGTAATAACTCAAAAGCTGCTTGACTCGATGTCGTCACCCAAAGACGTTGGCTAATTCGTGCTGCTACTTCGGGTTGAAAAATAAAATTTATCCAAGCATAAGCTGCATCAATATTGGGAGCTGTAGTTGGAATTACTATTGTATCTGTCCAGAGTGAAGAACCACTTTTGGGAACCACATATTTAAATTTAGGATTTTCTTGAGTAATTTTCACCGCATCTGATGAATAACACATTGATAATAATAAATCTCCCGCCAAGATTTGATTGCGCCAAGCATCTGTATCAAAGGCTGCGATCGCAGGTTTGAGAATTTGCAATTTTTCATAAGCTTGTTTAATTTCACTTTCATTTTTAGAATTATAAGAATACCCCAGCATCTT
Source organism: Pelatocladus maniniholoensis HA4357-MV3 (assembly GCA_019359115.1). GTDB lineage: Bacteria > Cyanobacteriota > Cyanobacteriia > Cyanobacteriales > Nostocaceae > Pelatocladus > Pelatocladus maniniholoensis. The sequence goes on along the minus strand of JAHHHW010000082.1, from coordinate 45,202 downwards.
CAACACACCCCCCATCACTTCCCTAACGTCGTTTAACAAAGTGATTTTTTTGTTGAGTTGCTGTTGATTTTGCCAAAGATAGTCCCAATCTTCAGGTGGATTTTTGAGAATTTCTGAATTATAAATTAAACCTGTTGTTCCCCAATTGAATGCTATGCTGTAGCGATTGTTGGGGTCATAGCTAGGATTTTTAAAGCGGGTAAATAAATTATCTAAGCCAATCAAGCGTTGATGATTTAGTTCGATTAATAAACCCTTATCTGCCATTTTTTGCACCATGTAATCAGAAGGGTAAATTACACTATAAGTTCCGCCACCAGCTGCTTGTAATTTATTGAGCATGACTTCGTTAGAATCATACACATCTGTAAATACTTTGATACCAGTTTCAGAATTGAAAGTTTTAAATAATTCTTGATCTACATATTGTGTCCAAGTATAGATATCCAATTGATCGCGGAAACCTTTATTATTAGAGTTAGCTCGCACCTCAGCGAGTCTCCAACCACAACTAGTTAAACATAAGCTAGAAAGGAATGCTAAATGTTTTAAAAATAGCCGTCTTTTAGTCATTAACTATTGACCAATCACTAAACAATCATTTTCTGTCCACCACGCATAGATGGGGATATCAGGATTTGGTAAGCTGCCAAAGGTGTTAGGTTGCATGACGGTAATACACACACCTTTTTTTAATTCAACGACATAATTAATGTGAGTTCCTAAATACATAATGTTCACTAGTCGCCCTTCAAAGCAGTTAGCTTGGACACTGGGTTGATAAAGTGAAAGCTGAATTTTTTCTGGACGCACACTTACTACTACCGCTTGTAATAATTCAGCAGGTGTATCAACAAAACGAGAAACTGTAATTTTTAATCCTGTTTTTGTTACCACTTCTACAGTGGATGTATTTACTTCTGTAATTTCGCCTGCAAATAAATTTGCATCACCAATAAAATCTGCAACAAATGCTGTGCGGGGATTTTCGTAAATTTCGTTGGGTGTACCAATTTGCTCTATTTTGCCATGATTCATTACGGCAATGCGATCGCTCAAGGATAAGGCTTCTTCTTGATCATGTGTCACCATAATAAAAGTCAAGCCCAGTTGTTTGTGTAAATTCGATAGTTCTACCTGCATTTGTTTACGCAGTTTTAAATCTAACGCTCCTAATGGTTCATCCAATAGCAACACTGCTGGACGGTTGACTAATGCCCGCGCTAATGCTACACGTTGTTGTTGACCACCAGAAAGTTGACTAGGAAAGCGCGATCGCAAACCTTCCATTTTTACTAGTATTAAAACTTCTTTTACTCTTGTTTCGATTTCGGCTTTACGTAATTTTTTTAATCGTAATCCAAAGGCGATGTTATCCCAGACATTCAAGTGGTTAAACAAAGCATAACTTTGAAATACAGTATTAACTGGTCGGCGATAGGGAGGAACATTGGTCATAGACTGACCCTGGATCAAAACTTTACCAGCATCAGCTCTTTCAAATCCTGCTATTAAACGTAACATGGTTGTTTTACCACAACCAGATGGGCCGAGAATACTAAAGAATTCCCCTTGTTTAACATCCAAGTCTATTCCATGCACTGCTGGCTCTTGGTTAAAAAACTTAAAAACATTACGCAGTTCAACATCAAGGGACTCAAAAGCCATTATTTCCTCTTGGTTTGGCGTCACACTATGAGCCATAGTCCTTATTTGATAAAAGTATTGGGGATTAGGGAACGAGGACTAGGGAGCAGGGAGCAGGGAGTAGGGAGACGTGAAGACAAGCGGAGAATAACCGAACCCCAATCCCTTTAGAAAAAGTTTATAAGAGATATACTTTTTAGATTATTTGCCACCAAATCCCTGTCCATAAGCGAGTATTATTATATACATATAATCATAATCTTGGAATTGATTTTTCTCTATATGTCTTTATTACAATCATCTCGCATTGCTATTAAAAAAGATACGCGTACCGTTGGACGCGGCTATCAGTCTATATTTTTAATCATATTTACTTTGTTAACTGCGGCTGGAATTGAAGCTCGTTTGGCGTATCTCCAAATTAAGGAAGGAGCAAAATTTCGTGAAAGAGCCGAAGCAAACCGAATTCGCATGATTGACAAACAGCCAGAAAGAGGTAATATTTTTGACCGCAATGGTAAGTTGCTAGCTACAACTCGCTATCCTCATTCTGTGTATTTATTACCAATGGCTCACACTAAACCTTCTTGGTCTGTTGTTGGCCCACGTCTATCGCAAATTCTCAAAATTCCTCTAGAAGATATTGAACAAAAACTGGAAGAAGCTGGTCCCGGTTCTACAAATCTCGTACGGATTAGCCGTGACCTCAATTATGCGGAAAATACAGCTTTAAAAGAGTACGAAAACGAACTTTCTGAAGTAGAGATTCATACGGAAGCAGTGCGCTATTATCCACACGGGAAAGAGCTAGCTCATGTACTAGGATATACTCGCGAATTAACCTCTGAACAATTGAAGAAAAAGAAGAAGGACGGTTACAGACTCGGAGATGTCATCGGTCAGATGGGGATAGAAAAAGCTTACGAGAAAACACTGCGGGGTGAGTGGGGCGGTCAGCAAGTAGAGGTAGACAGAGCTGGACATCCGCAGAAGGTTTTAGGAGAGAAACAAGCCAAAGCTGGTAATGATTTACACTTGACTATTGATTTAAATGTGCAATTAGCAGCTGATAAAGCTTTAGGCGATCGCAAAGGAGCAATTGTCGCACTCGACCCCAACAATGGCGCCATTTTAGCGATGGTGTCTCACCCCGGTTTCGACCCGAATATATTCTCTAAACAAAAACTCAGCCAAAAGGATTGGGAAAGCCTACAAAATCAAGCCCATCCTCTAGTTAACCGCGCCCTGAGCGCCTTTCCACCTGCCAGTACCTTCAAAATTATTACTACAACGGCAGGACTGGAATCAGGCAAATTTTCTCCTGATACAATTTTACCAACCTACGGTTCTCTGAGTGTTGGTGGTGTAACTTTTGGCGAGTGGAACCACGCTGGCTTTGGATCGTTAGGATTTCCAAGGGCGATCGCTATGAGTAGTGATACCTTTTTCTATCAAGTTGGCAGAAAAGTCGGTGGTCCCACTCTGATAGAATGGACTCGCAAATACGGATTGGGTCAAAAAACTGGCTTTGAGTTCACCTCAGAAGAATCTAGAGGTTTAGTTCCTGATGAAACCTGGAAACAAAAAGTTTGGAAAACTCCGTGGACTGTAGGCGATACCATCAATATGTCAATTGGTCAAGGTGCTTTGCAAGTCACACCTCTACAATCGGCTATTATGTTCTCTGTACCTGCTAATGGCGGTTTCCGCGTTAAGCCGCATTTGCTAAAAGACCATGAACAAGCAAAAAGCTGGGGTTCATCCTTGAACATGAAACCTTCCACTATCGCTGTGCTGCGTGATGGGTTGCGAAAGGTAATTACCGAAGGTACAGGTAAGCTTTTGAACGTACCATCAATAGCGCCTGCATCTGGAAAAAGTGGTACAGCAGAAGCAGGTGTTGGTCGTCCCAATCATACTTGGTTTGGTGCTTATGCGCCCTACAACAAACCGGAAATTGTAGTTGTAGCTTTTGGTGAAAACTCAGGCGATCATGGTGGTACCATTTGTGGCCCGATGGTCTTGCAAGTGCTGGAAGCATACTTCCAGAAAAAGTACCCAGGCAAATATGTTAAATCAGAATCTGTTCCTCAAACTCAAAGTTCGGGAGATTGAGTTATTTGTCATTCGTTTGTAACAATGACCAAGAACTACTCAAGTACAACCTCTGCGTAACATGGCAAGATCCCGAATTAGCGGTAGCCTAGAGCTAATATAGGCACGGATGACTTTCATTTCTTCACTGCTGATTAGTTTTTGGTTTTCCAGTCGCCTTAGCAACTGTTGAATCAGTTCCGCGTCGTTGACTTCCAAAAGAATATTGGTGTGAGTGTCTTCAATCAAAGACCAAAGTTGACGTAATGTTGATGCGTTCACAGCACTTACCCCGTTGCGACAGCTTACAGCAAAACTACAATAGCTGACATTGACAAAAGCCCCGGTTGAGAACCGGGGTATGTTTGTGTCGGTTATCGTGAACAATCTAAAGAAAATATTAAATTCAAAAGCTTAAGAAAATATTAAATATTACAAATTTTAACTAATTTGATGGGAATCTAAATAGCAATTTACTTTTTGTAACAAAACGGGGTCAGCTTATATAAAGACCCTGAATATAAAATCTAACCCTCAAAGTACTTATACTTTGGGGTTTATTTTGTGCGATCGCAATGCGTGCATCATTACTTCAATTGTGCGATCGCGCCATTTCCAAAACTTGTATTACTGCTACCTTTCAACAAACTAAACAAGCTTGTCAACAGCATTGCTAAATTGCTCGTAAGGGGATACTCCTACGATTGTTTGTGCTAACTCACCATCTTTGAAAATTAAAACTGCTGGAATGCTGCGAAGACCGAATTTTTTGAACATCGGCTTGTTATTATCCACGTCTACCTTAACGACTTTGATGCGATCTTTGTATTCCTGTGCAAGTTGATCCATTAACGGACTAACAAGACGACACGGGCCGCACCAAGTAGCAGTAAAGTCAACAACAACAACTTTTTGTTCACCTAAAAGAGCATCAAATTCAGTTTCTTGAATGTAAGCAACTATATCAGTTTTAGTAGACATTTTTTAATTCCTCAGCATCAAACTAAAATATCAGTAATATCAATCAATTTTTTGTGAGCTTGCACAGAATGTAAAAGTTCTAAATATAGCTAATAAAATTGGTATAACAAGGTGGCTATACAAACTATATACTACGAGCGATCGCCCTCTTTGCAACAACTCATTCCCTCAAAATGTAGTCAGTTATCCTCCCACACTACCATGAACTCTTATCCTTATCTTGGTTGAATTGCTTATTTTTAGGCTTGGTTATCACTTTGCTATGCTAGTTCTAAAGTGTTTATTGTCACTCTGATCATACCTTCATGAATTTAAGGTGTGTAGAGACGCGAAATTACCCTGGGGGATCTTGCTACGCGTCTGGTACAAAAAATTGTGGGCTTAACACCAAGCGTATTGCTTTATATCCTCACTCCACAGGACGTATAATGGTCGGCGAAGCTGGTTGCTGTGGCTGAAAGATTGCAGCAAAGGCTTTTTCTAAAGTATCTGCCATCACAATTTTATTTTCGTAAGCAACAATGACTGTTACAAATGTTGGCAAACTATTTTGTTCTGCTTCTAAATATAAGGGTTCAACATATAAAAGAGATTGTTCAATCGGAATTACTAAAAGATTTCCTTGAACTACTTTTGAACCTTCACGATTCCATAGAGTAATCTTTTGAGAAATTATAGGATCTTGGTTGATTAATGCTTCAATTTGTTGAGTTCCGTAGACTAATAATTGTTTAGGAAATTCATATAATAATAATTTCCCGTAGTTCTGACCATCAGAACGCGCTGCTAACCAAGCAATTAAATTTGCACGTTGATTGGGCTTAAAAGGTAACAGTAAAACAAATTCTTCCTTTTGTGCTTGCGGTAATTTCATGATCAGGTAGTATGGTTCTACCGATTGCTGTTCGTTACCATAAATTTCTGTTGGTATTTCCCATAAATCTTCTCGGTTATAAAACACCTGTGGATCAATCATGTGATAAGTTAGCAGGCGTTGTGATTGAATGCTAAAAAAATCTCCTGGGTAACGAATATGACTACGAAGTGCAGCTGGTATAGTTTCCAGAGGTTTGAGCATCCGAGGAAAAATATTTCCCAGAGTTGTGATTACTGGATCTGTGGGATCTGCAACATAGAAATCTACTGTGCCATTGTAAGCATCAACAACAACTTTGACGGAATTACGAATGTAATTAAATGGATTTTGACCAGGATCAGAATAGGGATAGCGATCGCTTGTGGTGTAAGCATCAATTATCCAGTAAAGATTTGTTGATTTACCTGTAACAGTTGTCCCTCCTCCATCCGCAGCAACTAAGTAGGGATCGCTGTCAAAACGCAAAAAAGGCGCGATCGCTTCTACTCTTTGGCGAATATTGCGGCGAAATAATAATTTGGTTTGAGGATTAAAGTTGCGCGTCAGTAGCATTTGCCAATCTTTGAGATATTCAGCAAACAGCAATCGTCGCCACATCGCACCAATAGAAATTCCACCCTGCCCATCGTAGACGTTATAGACATTCTCGTTACCACTGGGATAATCTAATTCTTGGGTTTTTGTCCCAGTCATCACGTAAGTATTAGTAATTTCCCCATAATAAATACGTGGTTGAGTAATGGGAATGCTGGCACGAATTTCTTCTGTGGTGATTTGTAAAGCCCCTTGACTATCTGTGTCTTCAACACCAATATCTTTAACGTAGTAATAGGGTAATCCACCGGGGCCAACAAGATTTACTGGACTCAGTGTAAAACCGTAACCATGAGTATAAATTAAGTGCTGATTTATCCAGGTTTGCGCCTGCTCCGGAACATCACCATAATCTAGTTCTCTTGCTGCGATAATGGTTTGTTGATATTCTGTTGTTTTATTTTGAACGTTTCGCAATAATGTATAGCGGTCAATATCAGCACCAGCAAACTTGTAATATGGTCGGATTTGTTGCAACTGACGATTTGTTTGTAACAAAGGACGGGTATCCCACAAACGGATATTACCAATTGTTTGATCATTAGCTCTTAAATCAGCTGCTGTCAGTTGACCTCGTGGATCAAAAGTTTCTGCATTGATCGCATCTAATTTAAATGCTTTGCGGGTCAATGCAATAGTACGAGCAATATAAGGTCTTTCCTGGGCTAATTCATTAGGCTGGACAACTAAGCGCTGTACAATTGTGGGCAAAATTTCGCCAGAAACCCCTGCTATTACTAAGTACAATACAAGCAAGTAGACTAGTTGGCGTGGAAAGGGAATTGGTCTTAATCTGGTTTTTTTACGTCTGGATAAAACATATATTCGCCACAGTAAGTACATTGCGATCGCTACCGCCAATAAACTCAGCCCAGTATAAATTGGTAACTGTACCTTGACTTCTGTGTAGCTAGCGCCAAAATTAAAGCCACGGTTGGAATACAAAAGTTCGTAGCGCAACAACCAATAATGTAAGCCTATTACCAGCATCAGCAAACTCGTCAAGGCGTTTAAATGAAGTCGCTGCGGTACAGAAAACCCTGGAAACCACCCCTCACTCAAACTATTAGACGAACGCAGATAAATTAATACTACAGAGACAATACCGTATAAAAAAAGTCCTAGTAACCAAAATTTTAATAACTCCCAAATTGGTAGGGAGAATACATAAAAACTAATATCTTGGTTAAAAAGAGGGTCTGGACTGTTAAAACTTGTAGGTTGGAAGTACTTTAAAATCACCACCCAACGTGCTGATAGCAAAAACGCTAATAGGAAGCTAATTAATACGGCGATCGCTTTTAACAAAAGCTGATGGTTAATTAAAATTGCGCTCACCACAACCAACAACAAACCTGTATTGACAACAGGCAGTCGTATTTCTGCGGAGTCAAAAAGTTCTAAAAATAACTTTAATTGCGGTGGTAATTGCCAAGATAAAGTGAAGAGTTTGATATTGACAAACCACAAGTTAAAAGCTATCTGAGTGTAATAAATCAGAATCAATCCTGCTAAAACACTCAGTCCTAAAACTGCTGGGAGGAGTAGGTGTAACTTCAGATTAGAAGACGTGAAGATCGAAAGACGTGGTGACGTTTGAGAAGATGCGGAGGTAAAAAGACGCGGTGACGCGGAGAATCTTTCATTTATACTCCTTGCGTCGTCCCTGTGTCCCCATTTTCCCACTTCCTCCCGTTCCGGCCTTCTTATCTTCCCAGAGCGGTACTTGAGACGATTGGCTATAACTAAATTCCCTAGTAAAAAACTAATTGAGATCAAAAAAGCGATCGCCCACAACCCTACTTGTGTCTGTAAGCGCAACAGAAATTCTTGTAAATATCCAACTTCATCAAACCAAAGAATTTCCGCAACCAGACGTGAGGCTAATTCCAACAATAGCCACAAACCTAACAGCAGCGCAATGACTCGAAAAAGGCGGTTCATATAAGTATTGGGGATTCGGGATCAGGTATCGGGGATTGGGATGAATCAGTTAACAGTTACCAGTTTAATTTGATAACTGATAACTGATAACAGATTAGTTGTCCCTCTTATCTCTCCTCTCCTCAATCCCTGATCCCCGATCCCCGATCTCCATTTTTTAACTAAATTGCTCTCCTACATCCAGGTTAAATAACATTTGCAGTGATTGCATACAACGGTGTCTGGCATCAACATCTTGCTGCGATCGCAGTTGTACCATGGGATCATGTAAAATTTTGTTAACAATACCCCGTGTTAAAGCCTCGATTACTTCTTGGTGTTTTTCACCAAATTCTGAACCCAAACGCGACAAAGCTTTTTCTAGTTCTTGTTCTCGAATGGTTTCAATTTTATTGCGTAGACAACTAATCGTGCTTACTGTTTCGAGCGATCGCCACCAAACATCAAAAGCTTCTACTTCTTCTTCTAAAAGTCCTTCGGCTTCTTGAGCCATCTTACGACGGCTTTCGTGGTTTTGGGCTACTACCGCTTTCAAATCATCGACGTTAAACGCCTTAACGTTTGCTAGTTCGTTAACATCTGCATGAACGTTGCGCGGTACGGAAATATCAATTAACATCAGCGCCCGACTGGCTTCTAACAAAATTTCTAACTTGGCACGATCCAGAATTGGCTCAGTTGCAGACGTACTTGTAAATACTAAATCACTTTCGCAAATGACTGACATCATTTGCGAAAGTGGATGAGTTTGGATATTGTGTTCAGAAAACGTTTTCGCTAATTCTTCTGCTCTACTAACAGAACGATTTAAAATACAAATTTTGACAACACCTTTAGAAACGAGGTGTTGTACCAACAAGCGTGACATTTTGCCAGCACCTAGTATAGCCACTCTACAAGCTGCGAGATTTTCTATCTTCATCTGTGCCAATTCTACAGCCGCAGAACTAATAGAAACAGCACCAGTACCAATACTAGTTTCAGTACGTACCCGTTTACCAGCCGTGATTGCTTGTTTGAATAATCGATTCAAAATAGTTTTTATACCGTTGTATTGCTGTCCTAGCTTATGAGTATTTTTTACCTGGGCAAGAATTTGACCTTCACCAAGTACCAAGCTATCTAAACCAGCAGCAACCCGCATCAAATGCATCACAGCATCTTGATGAAGCAAAACAAATAAGTGTTGGCGTAGAGATGTCACAGCTATTTTGCTGTGTTCTGAGAGAAATTGTGTGACTTCTCGAACACCCTGTTCGCTTTCTTCGGTGACAATATAAATTTCTAAACGGTTACAAGTGCTGAGAATGGTAACTTCATCAATATGGGGATAGCTAAGTAGGTGTGCGATCGCACTTTCGGTTTGTGGTTCTGGAATACTCAGCTTTTCCCGGACTTCAACTGGGGCTGTTTTATGGCTTAACCCCACTACTGCTATATTCATTTGCTAAATCGTATTTACTAATTGGGGATTGGGGATTGGGGATTGAGGATTGGGGACTAGGGATCGGGAATTCTCCTGACGGAGACGCACTCGCGTTCGGGGATTGGGGACAAGGGAGACAAGGAGGACATATCAATTCAAAATTCAAAATGACTTGTTACCCAATGCTCAATGACCGATTCCTGATCCCCGATTCCTGATCCCCGATCCTCTATCCCTCGAAATTAGTGCAACTGTAATGTCTTGGGTTCTTCAAACATATGGATGGTGTCCACAAAGCGAGCTGTTTTCGATTGATTGGAAATTACCAAGCTTTGAGTTCTTGCGCCTCCGTGGAAGAAGCGGACGCCTTGCATGAGATTACCAGAGGTAATACCACAAGCTGCGAACAAGACGGTTTCACCGGATGCCAGTTCATGAGCATCATAGACTTTATCAGGGTCGTTAATGTTCATAGACTTCAACCGTTCGATGTTAGCTTCTTTGCTTTCGCCAATTAAACCAGTCTTGACTACTGCCGGATCATAGATTAATTGACCTTGGAAGTGTCCACCCAAGGCACGCATAGCCGCAGCAGAAATCACACCTTCAGGAGCCGCACCAATGCCCATCAGAGCATGAATATTGGTTCCAGCAAAACCACACGATATGGCTGCACCCACATCACCATCAGAAATGAGTTGGACTCTGGCTCCTGCTTCTCGGATTTCTTTGATCAGGTCGTTGTGGCGTTCACGCTTCATCACCACTACAACAAGTTCTTCAATGGATCTATCTAGACATTCAGATAGAATTTTCAAATTTTCAGTGGCAGACTTGTTGATGTCTACTTTGCCCTTAGCAGCTGGGGGAGCAGCTAGCTTCTTCATGTAGAAGTCAGGAGCCGCAAACAAACCACCTTTTTGGGAAATTGCCAATACTGCCATTGAGCCTGGTTGACCATAAGCCACAAGGTTAGTACCTTCACAAGGGTCAACAGCGATGTCAATTTCAATTAATTCATCTGGGTTACAAAAATCCTTAGCATCTGGACGGCTACAGATACCGACTTCTTCTCCAATGTAAAGCATGGGAGCATCATCACGTTCGCCTTCCCCAATGACAATGCGACCGCGCATATAAATTTTATTCATCCGCTCCCGCATGGCTTCTACAGCCACTTCGTCTGCGGTGTTTTTTTCGCCTTTACCCATCCAACGAGCAGAAGCGATCGCGGCTTGCTCAACTACCTCAATAATCTCCAACCCAAGAGTATTTTCCACAGAGTCTGCCCTCTCGATAGCTTGATTTTGCGACTTTTCATCAGGTGATTTCAGTTTTACAGTCTACCAAAGGGCGGATACCCGTGGAAAATACTCTCTGACACAGCCTTTGTTAACTTTTGTTATATATGTATAAAAAGTAGTATTGTTGTCTCTAGATAACACTTAAAGATTGCGGCTTTTCTAATTCAGACAAAGGGTATTGAATTTGACTGATTAACTTTCAGTAGACCGAAAAATTATGCGATTTTTAATCTTAAGTAGCTTAGAATACATAAACTTGTAAGATTTTCTAATGAATTTTACTGTAGAATATATAAAAATTGATGGAGCGATCGCCCCATCAATTTGTTCAAACTCTGTTTTCCTTACGCAACACCAACCAACTTGGCGCTCAAATCCCACATGCGCTCGCCCTTAGCATCATCACGGGCTTGGGGAGAAACTCTTTGTACAAAGGACTTACCATCTTTCTTCTGGCGATTTCCCCAACTCCAGTAGGCTCCAGACTGGGCATATTCAGGATCAGCAACAACTGCTGCAACCCGTTCACCAGACAATTCCTGAGAGACGTATCCCCCAGTGATGTGCTTCTGGAACAAGGGGAAGAGTTTTTGAAACAGGGGATAATGGTTACGGAATAGAGGTGTTTCTGCAACACACCCTGGATACAGAGAACTGAAGATAATGCCAGTTGAATCGTGATAGCGTCGATGTAGTTCTCGCATCGTCAGCACATTGCAGACTTTGCTGTCTTTGTAGGCTTTCACTGGTTCAAATTTCTTACCGTCAATCATTGTGATCGGCTCTTTGAATCCTTGTTCAAAGCCTTTGAGTTCACCCAAGTCTGGACGTGGGGGAATCTTTCCGCCTAATTCGTCTGGGTTGTGCGTCACAGTTCCTAAAATCACTAGCCGTTTGTCCGTAGCAGGTGAATTTTTCAGATCCTCTAACATGAGGTTACACAAGAGGAAATGACCAAGGTGATTTGTCGCAACACTCAATTCATAGCCTTCTGGACTTCGCAATGGCTGCTTTAACAAAGGCATATAAATTGCGGCGTTACACACCAAAGCCTCCAAGGACTTACCACTGGCTCTAAAGTCCTTGACAAACTGTCGCACACTCTCTAAAGAGGCCAAGTCGATATGCATGATTGTATAGCTGTCCTGTGGAATTCCCACACTTTGAGCAGCTTTTTCTGCCTTCGCTAAATCGCGACAAGCCATAACCACGTGCCATCCTCTTTTAGCAAGGGCTTTTGCAGAATACAAACCCACGCCAGAGGAAGCACCTGTAATTACGACCGTTGACTTCCGATTGTGTTCCATTCTTTTGAGACTACATTAACCACCGTAGATTTCCCCCATGATCTCACACTAGTGATCCAGCAGTTCTAATTTTGTTACTAAACTTCGGGTAGGAATTACTAAACAATCGGAAATTTTTGCCCCACAATAATTTCACCTACATAAGCAAATTAGGGCAATAGCAAGGACTGGTTTAACCTTGATTTATGCAATCTATAAGAAATAGTTAGCGATGCATTTGTGTATAGTAGTATCTCAAGGTATTAGCTTATAACATAAGCTTTTTACGTGTAAAGACAGATCATGGTTTTTTTTGTGATTCTAACTCTAGAAATAAGGACTATCTGACTAAAGATGGTTAGGTCGGCTTGTTGAGTCTGTTAATCTGTAGACATGATAGAAAAACGCACTGGACAGAACGTCAAACCGCTCAAGTTCTTTATATGTAGTTACCATCAAAAGCGATGCTAAAACTACCGACAGTGCATATATGACACAGGCATAGACGGCTATAGAGTGTTGCTAGCTAACTCTATTTTGTCGCAAATAACGAGAGATAAAATCTCTATACAAGCAGTCGGTATTTGCTAACGTCTAGGGTCTATAAGGCTGCAAGTTTATTACTTCCAAAACTCTATCTTCAACTATATTTCATTTCACAACTGTTAAGGAGTCAAATCATGAGTCTTCTTGCTTGGATTGTCTTAGGTTTATTGGCTGGTGCGATCGCAAAAGCAATTTATCCTGGTTATCAAAGTGGTGGCATTCTAGCAACAATGCTGTTGGGTATCGTAGGTGCGATCATCGGGGGATCTTTACTGAATTTGTTGCAAACGGGAACTTTGGCAATTACGGCTACAAGTTTTAGTATTCCTGGTTTGTTTGTAGCGGTGATTGGTGCAATTATTGCGATCTTCTTGTACTATCAATTTAGTCGCAGGGCATACTAAAGCTTAGGTGTCAAGGGTAATGGGAAAGAATCAGGGTAAGGGTAAAATTTTTCCCTTACTTTTTTTTTGAGCTTCACTACATAAATCCGCAAGCCTGTGGGCGATCGCTCTACAATAGACCCTTGCAAAAATATTTTTACCCCACCCTGACCCTAAGCGTAAACGGGGAGGGAACTAAATCTTCCCCCCGTTCACGGGGGGATTGAAGGGGGGTTCATTCGACTTTTGCAAGAGGTCTAATTATCAAAAAAATCACCACTCAAAGCTATAACTTGAGTGGTGATTGTTAATAAATATATATTGTTTGTTAATTGGTCACAATCAACCAACAACCAACAACAATCAACATTACTTAGACTCTGTGAAATCAGCGTCAATCACATCGTCACCGCTACTACCAGTAGAGGAAGCATCGCCATCTGTAGTACCAGCAGCATCAGTAGGCGCACCGCCACCACCTTGTTGATAGATGTTGCTACCAACAGCAAACAACGCTTGTTGCAATTCTGGCATTAGTTTCTTGATTTGCTCATCGTCATCTTTGGTAAGTGCATCGCGCAGGTCTTTCACCAAAGTTTCAACTTTGGTCTTGTCAGCTTCTGGGACTTTATCGCCCAACTCTTGCAATTGTTTTTCAGCTTGATATGCTAAGGAATCGGCTTGGTTCTTGCGATCAATTTTCTCACGACGTTCTTTGTCAGTAGAAGCGTTTTGTTCTGCTTCGCGTACCATCCGTTCAACGTCGGATTTATCTAGAGTCGAAGCACCAGTAATACTAATGGACTGTTCCTTACCTGTACCCTTGTCTTTAGCGGTTACGTTCAAAATACCGTTGGCGTCAATATCGAACACCACTTCGATTTGAGGTACACCACGGGGAGCAGGGGGAATACCATCAAGGCGGAAGGTTCCCAAGCTTTTATTATCGCTTGACATTTCCCGTTCGCCTTGAAGGACGTGAATTTCAACGTTGGTTTGACCGTCCACAGCGGTGGAGAACACTTCTGATTTTTTGGTAGGAATAGTGGTGTTGCGAGGAATAATCTTGGTCATGACACCGCCCAAGGTTTCCACACCTAGAGACAATGGTGTTACATCTAACAACAAGATACCTGTAACATCACCAGCAAGTACACCAGCTTGAATTGCAGCACCAACTGCTACCACTTCATCAGGGTTAACGCTTTGGTTTGGATCTTTACCCAAAATTCGCTTGACTACGTCTTGGACGGCGGGGATACGAGTAGAACCACCCACTAACACAACTTCATCAATATCGTTTTTGCTGACCTTCGCATCGCGCAGGGCGTTTTCTACAGGGATACGACAACGGTCAATTAAGTCAGAACAAAGTTCTTCAAACTTGGCCCGTGTCAGAGTCATATCCAAGTGTTTCGGACCGTCTTGAGTAGCAGTGATAAATGGTAGGTTAATTTCAGCTTGGGTAACGCTAGAAAGTTCGATCTTGGCTTTTTCAGCTGCTTCTGTCAGACGTTGTAAGGCTTGTCTGTCTTTACGTAAATCAATACCTTCGTCTTTTCTGAATGCTTCTGCTAAGTAGTCAACAATTTTCTTATCAAAGTCGTCACCACCAAGGTGGGTATCACCAGAAGTAGCGAGTACTTCAAATACGCCGTCGCCTACTTCCAAGATGGATACGTCGAATGTACCACCACCAAGGTCAAATACAAGAATAGTTTCGTTGCTCTTTTTATCAAAACCGTATGCTAGAGAAGCGGCGGTAGGTTCGTTGATAATCCGTAATACTTCAATACCTGCTATCTTACCAGCGTCTTTGGTCGCTTGGCGCTGGGAGTCGTTGAAGTAAGCAGGAACAGTAATAACAGCTTGAGTTACAGTTTCACCAATATATTTGCTGGCGTCTTCTACCAGCTTACGCAGAACTTTAGCAGAAATTTCTTCTGGTGCAAACGCTTTTCCAGCTTGGGGACAATCCAGTTTAACGTTTCCACCGCTTTGGACAATTTTATAGGAAACTTCTGTTGCTTCGTTTGTAACTTCTTCGTAGCGGCGACCGATAAATCGTTTTACAGAATAAAAGGTATTTTCGGGGTTCATCACCGCTTGGCGCTTGGCGATTTGCCCAACCAAGGTATCGCCATTTTTGGCAAACGCCACAACTGACGGTGTTGTCCGAAAACCTTCAGCGTTCGCGATTACTGTAGGTTTACCACCTTCCATTACTGCTACGCAGGAGTTTGTCGTACCTAAGTCAATTCCAACTACTTTTGCCATTGTAGGTGCTGGCTCCGTATTACTACAAATGAATGAATGGGATATAAAGGACTAATTTTTGAACTAGCTGGTTTGTTGAAAGCAGCCAGTTCAGCATCAATACCTTTGGTTTGTACTTGGGCAAAACCCAATATTATGCTGATATATATACTGAGCCTGTGTAGCCAGTCCATGAAGGGTGGTTTTCCGAACCTTAACAAGGGCGGTTATGCTTCATGTTTCCAGTTGGCTCATATATTTATTGCTTTCACTTTGTCTAATGTATGAGAATTAATACTTCCTGAGATTCGGGTGAACCGTAATCTGATGGTCGTGTTTGCCGTCAAAATCGTTTAATAGGAATAGTACTGACGCAAATCTACACGCTGTAGGGGTAACTGTTGCGCTTGCTTGAATCTGTGACTAGGAACTTGGGTTAGTAATAGAGCCTAACTAGCTGGGAAGAAAAGGCGGTTCGTTTTCCAGGCGTCACCGCCTTTTCTATGGTTTTATAGTACTAGGATTTTATTAGTTTCTTCAAGATAGTACTATTAATTTAATATGGATAATATGTGTATGTAATTTAAGAAATAATGCCTATACAAAATCGAGTCAAAAGCTTCTTAGTAGGTAGAAATTTATCTGCGTACCAGTTCATCAAAGATACTGGTATAGCTCCTGCTACTGGTTATAAGTTGGCTAAAAAATCTAGCTATTTGCCTTCTATCCGTGTATTAGAAGTTATTTGTGATACGTATAAAGTACAACTCAATGAAATATTAGAATGGGTGGAAGAAAAAGAAATCAGTTAACAGTTATCAATTTTTACTGTTGACTGATTTAAGTTAATTCTCAGATTAGATTCAGCTTCAGCATTTATCGTGGGAATCGCGTGAGGAAATCTCTATCGAAGTTAGACGGTTTGCCTAATTGTTAAGTTTAGAAAACTTAATAAAATATAAGAAGATGAAAAGAAGATTTCTTTTAGAAACAGGTGCTGCGATCGCAGGGACGCTGTGGTTGTCAAATTATTTAACCAGGAGGGAGGAAGTTATGGCGACTTCTAACAGTGAAAAATTTGAAGTTAATAAAACTGAAGAAGAATGGAGTAAAGCTTTAACACCTGAACAGTTTCGTGTTCTACGTAAGCACGGTACAGAACGGGCTGGGACAAGTCCACTAGATAAAAATTATGCTGATGGTACTTACGTCTGTGCTGCTTGTGGACAACCATTGTTTACATCAGAAACTAAGTTCAATAGCGGTACTGGCTGGCCGAGTTTTTACCAACCAATTGAAGGCGCAATTCGCACAACGGTAGATAGGTCATTTTTCATGACCAGGGTAGAGGTGCATTGTAGCCGTTGCGGTGGACATTTAGGTCATGTATTTGAAGATGGCCCTGCACCGACTGGACAGCGTTATTGTATGAATGGTGTGGCGATGGAGTTTGACCCAGAAGCAGAAGCATAAAATCACCGACTTCTTGTGCGGATGCTAAGTAATCACGCAAAATTAATCTCTGTCATTGCGAACGCTTCGCTCGCAATGACGTTGTGTAATTAATTACAGCGCTTTGCATCTAAATGGAGTATACCCTCTGCCCCTAGTCCCCAAAGGGGGCCCCGAGTTCCCCAACCCTAGGCGCAACGGAGTGCGATCGCTGGGTAAATTTGAAAAATGAGGGACTAAACAACCATTTTATAAGCTGTGTGGCTTCTAGATTTGCTTTAGAGACTTCTACGCTCGGACAATAGCAACAGAACGTCCATTCTTTGTAGTTGTCACTTGACTACTCAAACGCTCCTCTATGGGTAGAGCTTTCGCTCGTAAATCGAAAATCACCAACCAGCCAAAATTTAACCCTAACCTTGCTAAATAGGAATCTAATTGTTCAATTCCTGATTCTGTTGGGTCTCCTCTTTTATCTCGCCAAGCTTTTAATTCGATTCCCAGTGTTACATCTCCATATCTCAAACATAAATCCATGCGATCGCGTCCAATCGCATATTCGCGCTCTAGGGTTCCACCTCCGTTAACTACCCGATGCAAAAATGCCATTAGTACTAGGTGCGGTGCTATCTCATGGTAAGCTGCACTGCCAAGTAATGGTTCCCCATGTTGTCGCCAGAATACTAAAAATGCTTGCAATAAGGCATCCGTATCTAACTTTCCTGATGGAGTTAGCCAAGTCGGTGCAATTTGAGGTAAGGAAGCCATTGGTGTTACTGTTAACACTCTGGGTAATACCTCGCGGTAAATTGGATTGGCGATCGCTAATCCTCCTAGTGGGTCTATTTTACACAAGCCCAGGTCTATCACAAATTGGATATCATCATTGGGTACATTCCCTAGTTCTAATCCTGCTAATATTGGTTCAATGATTGCTTTGACACGCTTGTCCCGCAGTCGTTCTGCTAAACTGTCTAGATGAGTATCTTGCCTTTTAATCAGAATTTCTTTGGCTTGGTGAATATGCTCTGCTGTAATGGCTACACTTGTATCTGTCACCATCTCTTCGACAATTTCTTTAGCCAAAGCATTTACCAACCAAGGCTGTCCCTGAGTTAAATCGAATGCTGTTTCTATTGCTGAAGTAGTAAATATTTGTCCTGTGTCTAGTGTATGTTGTTGGTATAGTTGCTTTACTTCGGTGGCATTAAAATCTCTCAAGATCAGGGAGCGTACTTTAATGTTAAACGGACTTGCTGTGTTTAATCTGTCACTACCTCCAGAAGCAATCTTATAATCCCGTACATCTCGTAACCCTATTAATCCTACGGATAAGGGAAAATTGTTCGGACGAGCACGATAACCATCACGTAATTGTCGTAAAACTGAAATTAGTGCTTCATCCTGTAGCGAGTCTATTTCATCTATAAATAGCACTAATGGTCGTGGCGATGATTGTGACCAAGCTCTCAAAGTCGCTTGAATCCTTTGTCCTGCTTCCGCATTTGGCCAAGTCGGTGGTTGTAGTTGTTGGGGTAAGCTATCAATTGCTGCATCATGCCAGGCTCCAAGAATTGCTAGTTCCGCCGCTCCTGGGTCATGGCTAAATGGTGCGCCTACTTCCGCAGATACCATAACTGCTGTGTAGTGTCCACTTTCTGTCAGTTGTTGTGCCAACGCTAGCATTGCAGTGGTTTTACCTGTTTGGCGCGGTGCATGAATTACGAAGTAATTACGTTGTTCTATCAAGCGTGACAAATTCGGCAACCTAACTGTTGGCGGTAGCATGTAGTGAATGTCGCCTTGACAAGGACCTGCGGTATTAAACCAACGAGACATAACGATAATAAGCGCGACTTGGCTCCATCAAGTTTAGCTCGAACTAGGTCATACCAATTTAATATGAAGACGCATACAAAGACCCCACCCGCGCTCATCGAGAATCAGTTTTTTGAGTTGAGTCAGCTTGCCAATCTCAGGCGGTAAAGTCGTCAGATTTCTACCAGAGAGATCGAGTTCACTCACACCCTCTGTTGCTGCTTGTTCAATTACCTGTAGAAGTTCTTCCTCACTCATCAGCAATTACTGAAGTTCAGTAAGTCGGCAAGAAAAGTCAATTGTAGCGTGTGTGATTGCTAAGAGTACGGCACAATGAGCAATTTAAGGTGCTTCAGCCTACGGCATAATACACAACGCTGATATTAACATTGTGAAGAGCATTTGTGATTAAAGAAGGCTATTTGTGAGTTGAAATTGAGTTGTGGTTACAAACGTTGGTTCATCCATAGAGAACATCAAAGCGTTCGTTCAATCCGTTTTGACGTTGCTTATTAATCTTCTTTCATCCATAGAGAACATCAAAACGTTTGTTCAATCCGTTTCAACGTTGCTTATTAACCTTCTTTCATCCATAGAGAACATCAAAGCGTTTGTTCAATCCGTTTTGACAATCATGGTGAACTACCCCACCCTGCCTTCGGCTGAGGGTGTGGCTTCTGTACTCATAGGCGAGTGCCGCAGTTAAACAACCGTCGCCTCTACAACTGCACCCTGCATTTTCTCAAACGCATCAACTAGGGTTTGTAATTGCTGATCTGCTTTGAACACTCCTAAACCGCGTATTGTGACTTTCCCTGAAGAATAAACAAAGCGAGATTTGAGACTTTCTGTTAAGTTCTCTGCTAATAGGTTCCAAGCAGGTTCTTCCATTGGTGTTTCTAAAACTATGTGTTGTTTTGCTTCTGGTTTAATTCGGCTAAATCCTAATTTTTTCGCTAATTGTTTCAATTCCATTACTCGCAATAGTTGATTTGCAGGTTTGGGAATTGTACCGTAGCGATCGCTCCACTCGGCAGCAATTTGTGTTAATTCTTCTTGGGATTTAGCAGCAGCTACCGCACGGTAAGCGCTCATCTTTTGATCAATATCGGGAATATAATCAGCAGGAATAAAGGCCGTGAGGTTGAGATCGATTTGAGTATCTTCAACTTGGGGTATTTCTTGTCCCCGGATTTCTCGAATCGCTTCTTCTAACATTTCCATGTATAAATCGAAGCCGATCACTTCCATTTGTCCAGATTGTTCTGCACCCAACAAGTTACCAACACCGCGAATTTCCATATCCCGCATGGCTAATTGATACCCGGAACCCAACTGTGTAAATTCTTGGATGGCTCGTAATCGTTGGCGGGCAGGATCTGATAATGTGCGTTGTTTCGGGTAAAATAACCAAGCGTGAGCCTGAATTCCGGCACGCCCTACCCGTCCCCGCAATTGATACAACTGTGCTAAACCAAAACGATGGGCATCTTCAATTAAAATGGTGTTAACGCGGGGAATATCTAAACCAGATTCAATAATTGTGGTACAAACCAAAATATCTGCTTCCCCATTGCCAAAGGAAAGCATGATCGATTCTAATTCGCTGGGTTCCATTTGTCCGTGAGCGATCGCAATTCTCCCCCCCGGTATCATTTCTCGCAACCCATCTGTTGTTTCTTCGATACCTTCAATCCGAGGTACGACATAAAACACCTGTCCACCTCTGTCGAGTTCTTGACGAATTGCACTACGGACTGTTTCGGAGTTTATAGGTGCGAGGTGAGTTTTAATTGGACGCCGGGATGGTGGCGGTGTCGCAATCAAACTCATCTCCCGGATACCCGATAAAGACATATATAAGGTGCGGGGAATGGGTGTGGCTGAGAGAGTCAACACATCAACCAGAGTTTTTAAGCTTTTAATTTTTTCTTTTTGATTCACCCCAAACCGTTGTTCTTCATCCACCACCAACATACCCAAGTCTTTGAAGTGTACATCTTTACCTAATAATTGGTGCGTACCTACAACTACGTCTAATTCACCGCTTGCTAGGCGTTTTTGAATATCGCGGCGTTCTTGGGGACTACGAAAGCGGTTAAGTAAACCAATGTTTATTGGGTAAGGGGCAAAGCGTTCTTTGAGAGTGTGATAGTGTTGCTGCGTTAGAATAGTAGTAGGCGCAAGGAGTGCAACTTGTTTTCCGGCGGTGACTGCTTTAAAAATAGCGCGGATAGCCACCTCAGTTTTACCGAAACCAACATCGCCACATACTAAACGATCCATCGGGCGATCGCTTTCCATGTCTCGTTTCACATCTTGTACAGCTTTTAGCTGATCGGTTGTGGGTTGGTAGGGGAACGAGTCTTCTAGTTCCTGCTGCCAAGGCATATCTACTGGATAGGAAAAACCTTTTTGTTGCGATCGCGCTGCATATAATTTTAGTAGATCTACCGCCAATTTCTTGATGGCTTTGCGGACTTTGTTCTTGGTGTTTTCCCAAGCCTTACCAGTCATTTTATTGAGTTCTGGTGGCTTGTCGCTGGTGGTGCGAAGACGTGACAAAGCATTAACTTGATCGGCTGCTACCCGCAGCAAACCATCTGCATATTGGACTACCAAATAATCACGGGTTTCGTTGTTAAGTGTGAGACTTTCCAACTTGAGGAATTTACCGACGCCGTGGTTTCTGTGAACTACATAATCACCGGGGCGTAATTTGTTGGGGTCTACTTGTTTAGAAGCAGCTTTGCGACGTTTGCGGACATAACCGAAAGTTGCGAGAGTATGCTGTCCGTAAAATTCTCGGTCAGTGACAATTACAGTCCGAAAAGTTGGCAGAATAAAACCTTCCAATTCTGCCAAACCGGAATATTTGAGAGCAATAGGTACGTGATTAATTTGTAACTTATCAATTGCTAGGTAATCACGGGGATTAGGGATAAACTGAGCCGGACAATCGTGTTCTTGCAACAGCGAGACAGAACGGCTGGGTTGTGCCGAAATTAACCAAACCGAGAAATTGCGATCGCGTTCTTGTCTGAGTGTTTCAGCAATTTTGGCATAGGCGTGTGGTGTCGTTGCTAGTCCACGACTAGCAAGATTTATACCTTGATTTTCTTCAGCAATTTCTGATAAATATACTTTTTTAAAAGCTTGGGAAGCAGCTAAACAGTCATCAAACCAACAATGAATTTTCGGTAAGGCAATTAAAGCCGCTTCAAAAGCTCGATTACCTTCGGACTCATCTGCTCCCTGGCTACCTAAAAGTAGCCATTGTTCCTCAGCATTTTCCACCCAGCGATCGCTATGAGCATGACATTGTTCTGGCTCGTCAATAGCTACAAGAGTATTTGCTGGTAAATAATCTAACAATGAAGCTGGTTGTGTAAAAGCCAAACCTAAAAACCGACGGCTACCTTCAAAAGATGTCCCCGCCTCAAATTGTTCTTTTTCGACTGCGGAAAGATAAGTTTTGATATTTTCTAGCCTTTCCCCACTCAAAGCAGCCATCACCACAGGCGCAAAGCTAGTCGGAGTCAGAATTAACTGGTTAATTTTATCTAAAGCCGAACGTTGAGTTGTGGGGTCAAATTCTCGGATTTGCTCAATGTCATCACCGAACCACTCCAAGCGGACTGGCAATTCCGAAGACACAGGGAACACGTCAACAATATCACCACGCCGACTCCACTGTCCCTCTGTTTCTACCAAAGCAACCCGTTCGTACCCCAAACTAGCTAGTTTTTCACTAAAACTATTTAAATCCAACTCCATCCCTTGTTTGAGGGTGAGACAGAAAGGAGCAAATGCTTCTGGTGGTGGTAAGTGGGGTTGTAAAGCGGCGTGAGTGGCGATGATCGCGAACTTGGGAGATGGAGAGAGGACAGACAAGGGGGAATTTTTTTTCTTGTCTTCCTCCTCTCCCTTGTCTGTCCCTTTCCCTTGACCCTTGACCAAATCTGCCAAGACTTGCATTTGTCCCCAAGTCATTTCGGTTTCGGGGTCAAAAGGTTCGTAGGGGGATGCTTCGGATGTCGGGTAAAAATGTATGGTTTGCCATCCCATCGCCTCCAGTTGTGCTGTCCAGCGTCCGGCTTCCTCCAGAGTGGCACAGATCACAAACAAATTTTGTTCTTGAGTTTGAGCTAAAGCCGAAGCTACCAAGCCTTTTGGTAGGCGAGGAAGCCCATTTAAATGTAAATCTTTTTGCCGATTTAGCTTGGAGATAAATTCTGTGGTGAGCGGCGATCGCCCCAAAGCGCGCACAATGGAAGAAAATGCCATAACTTTTTAAACAAGTGGGAGTCGTTCTGACCAGCAATGCACAATGATAGCGTTTACTTTAACTATTTTAGAAATGTCAACGAGAATAGAGCCTTACTCAAAACATTAAGGATCACGGATCAGGGATTAGGAAATAAAAATATGTTAGTCCCTAGTACAATTACAACTGGACAATAGCTAATATACGGAAACGGAAACAATCTTTTTTTATGACTAATCACCTATGAATAATAACTAATGACTCATTTGTCTATCAAATGCTTCGAGAGGTACATAAGTAATACATCCTTTTCTTTTGGTCGGCTTTAAACCATCCATAGTAAAGGATCTTTTTTGCCCTATACCCTTACACCCTTACATCCCTAGTTTTTGTAAGTGTTAAATACCACGTACTGATTTAAATTAAATTTAAGTGTGGTTGCCGATAGCATCGGCAATTTTAAATAATGTCACCAACTGCGGAAATTCTACTTGTTTTATTACTAATCTTTGCCAACGCCCTATTTGTCATGTCAGAGTTGGCGATTGTCTCAGCTCGAAAAGTGCGCCTCCAACAGATGGCCGAACGGGGAGATCACAAGGCTCGCATTGCTTTGGAACTCGCATCCTCTCCCAATCAATTCTTGGCTACTGTCCAGGTAGGGATCACTCTGCTAGCAATTTTATCGGGTGCTTTTGGTGAATCAGTCATATCCAAAAGACTAGTTCCTATTTTTAGTTCTATCCCTTTTTTAGCACCCTATAAAGATGCAGCCGCTTCTGTCATAGCGGTTTTAATTATCACCTATTTAACATTGATTATTGGTGAGTTGGTTCCCAAGCGAGTTGCCTTAAATCATCCAGAACCAATTGCCTCCGTAGTTGCTATTCCCATGAAGTTACTAGCAACAATTGGCTCACCAATCGTTCATTTACTCAGCATTTCTACAGATGCAGTGTTGCGAATATTAGGCATTAAACCGTCTACCGAACCACAAGTCACAGAAGAAGAAATTAGAGTCTTAATCGAGCAAGGTACAGAAGAGGGAACCTTTGAGGAAGCCGAACAAGATATGGTAGAGCGAGTATTTCGCTTAGGCGATCGCCCTGTCAGTTCGTTTATGACCCCCCGTCCTGATATTATCTGGTTAGATTTAGATGATTCTGCCACCGAAAATCGTCAAAAGGTGATTGAAAATGGTTATTCTCGGTATCCGGTTTGTCAGGGAGGATTAGATAATGTTCTCGGTATCATTGCTGTGACTGATTTATTAGCTCGCAGTTTGTGTGGAGAACAGCTAGATTTAACAGTCGGATTGCGAAAGGCTGAATTTGTGCCAGAAAGCACCCGTGGCTTGAAGGTTTTGGAATTATTTAAACAAACTGCTACTCATATGGCGTTGGTAGTAGATGAATATGGTGTAATTCAAGGATTAGTCACTCTTAACGACGTGATGATTGAAATCGTTGGTGATGTTCCTACAGCCGATGAACTAGAAAATCCCCAAGCTGTGCAACGGGAAGATGGTTCTTGGTTATTAGATGGAATGTTATCTGTAGAAGAATTTTTTGAAATGTTCGATCTTGAGGAATATCTCAAAATCCATCAAGGCAATTATCAAACATTGGGTGGTTTTGTGATTACCCATCTCGGCCGAATTCCCTCAGCAGCAGATCACTTTGAATGGCAAGGAATGCGTTTTGAAGTTATGGATATGGACGGGAACCGTGTTGATAAAGTCTTGGTAATCCCAAAACAGATGCAAGCAGCTGATCGGGAAGGAGATTAGGCTTCTGGGGACAAGGAAGACAAGGGGGACAACTAATCAGTTAACAGTTAACAGTTACCAGTTTAATTTGATAACTGATAACTGATTCATGCCCAATCCCCGTTCCCATTTTCACGCTGTTTTAAAAAATCTAATGATCTCACGAACATGATCGAGAAATTGTCCGTCGGTAGAAAGTTGAGCGATCGCAGCTCTTGCTTCTCTTGCTAAACGTTCGTGTTCTGTTTGATTTGTGGCACGCAATTCTTCTAAGTTGACAGAAATACGAGCTAATTCTTTGCGCGTTTCTTCTGAGTAACGCTGCTGATTTGCTACTATAGAGTAAGAATTTTCCGGGTCTAGTTGTTCCTCTACACGCTTCATCCTTTCTTCTATCCCGTCAAAGCGGTTACGGAGTTCGACTATATCTTGGCGGGGATATTTCCATTCATTACCAATCGAAGTTAAGCGTGTATATAAGTATTCATAAGCACTGATTGCTGGACGTAAAGCTGTTAAAAGTAAAGCCGCAC
This sequence comes from Pelatocladus maniniholoensis HA4357-MV3, assembly GCA_019359115.1. GTDB lineage: Bacteria > Cyanobacteriota > Cyanobacteriia > Cyanobacteriales > Nostocaceae > Pelatocladus > Pelatocladus maniniholoensis. Next base: position 20,026 of record JAHHHW010000082.1, on the reverse strand, counting down.
CAGAACCGAAGTATCCAACAGCACTAATACCTTTAATAGCAAGAATATAAAGACCAATAGCTGAAATTAAGTGTAAAGCAATGGCAATTAAGAGCGATCGCTTTGCTAAACTCTTCACATAACTAACTTGTTTTTCATCAACAGGGATTTCTTTTTCTGTGGATTGTTCTGCTTCTGCTAATACTTCTTTAGCTTTGAAATAGACATTCCAAGGTACTGTCACAATCACTAATAACCACCAAAAACTTGCACCCCCAATCACCCAATCTAAAAAGTTGCCAGAAGGTAAATGAAACCATTGGAATATACTAAAAATTAGCAATACGGAAACTACAATTCCAATACTGGAACTGAGAAAAAAGTTGAAATACATTATGCTTTAGCTCCCATGAAGGTTTTTCCATCATGGCTTTGGATTAACACAAAAGCATAAAAGCTTGTGATGGTTTTCAGAGTTACACACAATCTTAGGGATTGGGGAATTGTTGGTATTACCAATTACCAATTACTAATTACTAATTACAGAATTTTATTAATTTGTTCCAAATAAAATTAAGTTACTTTCTGGCTAATATATTGAATTTTTGAATAAAACTAGGGTAATCCGTAGATATTTGCAGAATTACCCTGATTTTAATTGCCAATGAGATAAAAATACTGACACATTTTGGCGTACCCCTCCGTTGCTTGATCGATTGCTTAAGCCTAGCTGCCTTTATGCATTAGTTGTAGGCTTTAAAAATAGCCATGCTACAAAAAATGTAGCTGCTGTAAATAATTGCGTCAGATCTAATGCAGATAGATATCCATCTGCAAAGGAAGCGATACTTCTATCTGTAATACCAAACAACCAAGATGAAATGCCAAACAGCCAAATTCCATTCTTAAGATTGCCAACAAATCCCTTGGATTCAGAAGATTGCTGGTTATTCATGCTTTAATGTCTCCGTTAGTTAAAAAAATGAGCAAAGAATCTGCCTTTTTAGGAAAATTCACTAGTAGCGAACTAAGCTACTAGTCGAATAAATATGCGATTTACATGTACCGATTGTTCCTGCCTACTATTAATTTCTGTATAACTATATTAATAAATATTTTTAGGTCTTGACATAACTGTCCAAAGCTACATTGTGATAAAACCCTGTCAAAAGCAAAAAGTTAAGATGTAAAAGGATTTTCGTCAACACTGATTGAGACAATACATTCCCTCATATAGCACTTCTCACTCGATTGCAATACAGTCGGAACCTCCCCTAAGCGCAAGCGCTTAGCAGGGTGGTTTCATACGAAAAAAGAAAAATATGGAAGTCTGTATTTCTCGTTTTGAAGCATAGATTTTTACCCCTCTCCAAACCTCTCCCCTTAATAAGGCTGCGGTGTACACAGAAGTCTTATAAAGTTGCCTAGTAGCGTTTTGATCCCCCCTAACCCCCCTTAAAAAAGGGGGAACTAGAATCAAAGTCCCCCTTTTTTCTAGCGTAGCGGCGCGCCAGCGCGGGGATTTAGGGGGATCAGAGGATTTATGTGTACACCGCAGCCTTAATAAGGGGAGAGGCTTTAAAAGAAGATTTTAATTTTTCTCTGCTTGTATGAAACCACCCTCCCCTAAGCGCAAGCGCTTAGGGGATTAAGGGGTGGGGTACGTATTGGACACAACCGAGAACTGCTATAGATAAAAATCTTTTCCCCCTTGTCCTCCTTGTCCCCCATCTCTCCCACCACCAAGCCCCGAAAAATAAAACTTTATACTTGAATAAGAAAGAGTAGTTTTCAATAAGGAGGGGAGAGCAATGGCTCCCAATCCCGCCATCATGCAGGCTGTAGAACGGTTGGGTTATCGTGTCACAGTGGGCGATGTGGCAACCCAGGCAGGATTAAATGTTGAAATCGCAAGTGCTGGACTACTAGCACTTGCATCTGAAGCGAATGGACATATGCAAGTTGCGGAATCAGGCGACATTGTTTACCTTTTTCCGCGCAATTTTCGAGATATCTTACGCAACAAATACTTGCGGCTACAGTTACAGGAGTGGTGGAAAAAAGTTTGGAGTGTCCTATTTTATCTAATTCGGATTTCTTTTGGCGTTTTACTGATAGCTTCTATTGCCTTAATTTATATCACTATCCTTGTTATTATTATGTCTGCTAACTCAGATCGTGATAGTGGCGATCGCGGTGGTAATTTTGGCGTAGGCTTTTTCTATTTTCCTGACTTGTTTTGGTATTTCAGTCCCAACTACAATAACTATAACCAAGAACGACGACGGGAACGAAGACAAAGCGATCTGAACTTTTTGGAAGCAATATTTTCGTTTTTGTTTGGTGATGGAAACCCCAACGCGAATTTAGAAAAACGTCGCTGGAAGGGAATTGCGGCGATAATTCGCAATCATAAAAACGCAGTGGTAGCTGAACAAATAGCTCCCTACCTTGATGATATTGGTGAGACATATCAACAAGAGTATGAAGATTATATGCTGCCAGTCTTGACTCGCTTTAATGGTCGCCCAGAAGTAAGTCCAGAAGGACAAATTGTGTACTATTTCCCAGATTTACAAGTTAGTGCCACGAAAAAACGCGATCGCTCAATTTCATCCTACCTTGAAGAGTTACCCTGGCGTTTTAGTGCAGCTTCATCAGGACAAATTCTTCTCAGTGCTGGGTTGGGTGTAGTCAATATTGTTGGTGCTTTAATTCTCGGAAGTTTGTTAAGAGATGGTACAGCAGCAGCTGTCTTAGGCGGACTAGTAGCATTTGCTCAAGGAATTTACTGGCTGCTGTTAGCTTATGGTATCGGCTTTTTGGCAATACCTTTGGTGCGTTATTTCTGGATTCAATGGCGTAATCGTAAAATAACTGAACGCAACCGCACTAGACAAGCACGAGCCAGAGTATTAGCAAGTGCAGATACTCAATTACAACAAAAAATTGACTATGCAGGACAGTTTGCAGCAGAAAAAATTATCGGCCAAGAAGATTTAGTGTACTCCACCGAAACCGACTTGCTAGAACAAGAAGTTGAGCATAGCAAGCAAATTGACGCAGAATGGCAAAAGCGCCTTGAGGAAGGAAGTTAGTAGTTATCAGTTATCAGTTATCAGTTATCAAATTCCACTAGTTACTGTTCACTGATTTTTAATCAGTCCATTGTGAAAAGGGGTTATTGACTAAATTACTGTTGAAATATTTGGGATCTTCTGAAACTTCTTCACCAATCCAAGACGGTAATTCTATTTGTTGTGTTTCTTCGCTGAGTTCGACTTCTGCTAAGATTAGCCCTTTGTTACTACCTTCAAACTCGTCTATTTCCCAAATTAAACCACCATACTCAATTTTGTATCTAATTTTCTCAATGATGGGGCGATCGCACAACTTATCTAGCATTTCCTGAGCATCTTCAATAGGAATTGGGTACTCAAACTCAGATCTGGAATATTTAACACTGGGGCCTTTTATCGTTAAATAACCTTGCTTGCCTACTATACGAACACGTACAGTAGCTTCTTTTTGTGTAGCTATGTATCCCTGACGATATACACTACCCTCAGCTATTTTTCTCCAATTCTCTCCTTTCACTAAAAATTTACGCTCTATTTCTTTCGCCATTCTTACTCCTAAATTTCGCTGATATTGGGTTAAATACTAGAGCAATCCTATATTATTTGTGAGAATCGCAGAGCTTAGATCCCCGACAACTCCTGCGAAGTCGGGGATCTAGTCTGGAGCGAATGATTTAGGAATGCTATATATATTTCATATTTGTTTACATATTGGATTATTTTCTGGAATTATATTTAGCTATCTGGTATTCATAATTGAAGCTTAAGTTTTTTTGAAAATTGTTTAGGTATTACGTTAAAAGTGCATAAATTAATTTAGTTGCACTCAATCATAATTTAAGTAATTTTTGAGAAAAGTTGAAGTGTTCCCAAACATTGACATTAGCAAGAAAAAAGTGTGCTACAAAACCCTACTTTGTAAAGGAGAAATTGTATGTCGAAGAATACGGAGGATGTATTTGTAGATGTTCTAGAAAACAAACCCAAATCAGTAGTTGAAAAATATCTACAAAATCCCTTTTCTATTGCATGGTCAAAATTGGCTACATTAACACAACCTGTCCGTAGCCGCACAGCAGAAGTACAAGAAGATGAGCAATCCGAAGAAGATAGACTAGATTTCATCCAAGATCGATGTTTATACCGTCCCTTCACAGACCGCATCGATCCATCGCTTTACTACGCCATCTTCTTTCCTCACCAAAACTTATAATCGACTTTGACTTGGCACCAAAATCATCGAAAAATAAGGAACTTGGGTGGGATCTACTTCATCGAGAGAGATAATTTTTTGATTTACCATCGTTCCTCTTTCAATGTAACGCGCCCGTGATCCCATTCCTAAGTGATGCAACACATCACGGACTTTCGCAAAATGTCGCCGCAGTTTAATTATTGCTGCTGCATCAGCATTTAACAATTGTGTTTTCAAGATTTCGGCTGTTAGGGTGGCTGGTAAGACACTAAAAACATCATTGCGATAACTCAGGGGAACTGTCAATGCAGAAGCACACCCCATTGGCGAGGAAACTCCTGGTACAACTTCTGTTTCAAACTGTTCAGAGAGTCGTGTAAATACATACATGAAAGAGCCGTAAAATAACGGGTCGCCTTCACACAAAACCGCCACATCCCGTCCAGCTGCTAGATGTTCGGCAATGGGGATAACAACTTGGTCGTAAGTTGGTTGTGCTTCGTAGGGGTCAAGGGCGCGAGGGAGATGATACTCCACCTCAATTTGATTCCCAGGGAGATGTTCAGCTACAATACCCCTAGCAACACTTTCTTTATCTTCTGCTGATTGATAGGCAACCACTGGACAAGATCTTAATAGGCGCAATGCCTTAAGAGTCAATAGTTCTGGATCTCCAGGGCCAACACCGACACCATAAAGACGACCTTTCATTATTCTTTCTCCGTTGCTAAGGCATTAACTGCGGCGGCTGCGATCGCACTTCCTCCTCGACGTCCGTTTAATGTCATAAATGGCACACCACGGCTATCGGCTGCCAGTGCTATCTTGGACTCTGCGGCCCCTACAAATCCAACCGGAAAACCCAGAATCAACGCGGGTTTGGGTGCGCCTTCATCCAGCATTTCCAGTAGTCGAAATAAAACAGTAGGTGCATTACCAATCGCGACTACAGATCCTTTTAGGTGCGATCGCCACAATTCTAAAGCCGCAGCAGAACGAGTATTTTCCAGTTTTTGGGCAAGTTCTGGTACATCGGGATGATTCAGAGTACAAATCACCGCATTATCTGCTGGTAGGCGCTTACGGGTAATTCCTTCAGCTACCATGCGACAATCACACAAAATCGGTGCGCCTGCTGCTATTGCTGTACGCCCAGATCTGACAGCAGTAGACGAAGCGACTAAATCATCTATAATATCAGTCATCCCGCAAGCGTGAATTAGACGCACTGCAACCTTAGCCACATCAGGCGTCAGCACAGATAAATTTGCTTCAGCACGAATTATGGCAAAGGATTTGCGATATATTTCATTCCCATCTCGAATATAGTCAATGGTCATTCGATTTTAGATTTTGGATTTTAGATTTTAGATTGTCTTGTCCCACATGTCCCCCTTGGGGAGCATCCCCTCCTCAACCATCTCTTGCAACTCTGCAATAGTGTATCGGTTGGCGAATTCTCCTAGTGATTCGTGGCGAGTTAGACGTTTTGCGATGTAAACTTGGAGAGTTTTTTCTATCAATGAGGGTAATTCTGCAAAAGCCACACGCTGATAAAGTTCTCGCCCGAATTTGCTGTCATTGTCACTATCTCCAACATATACGTGATATTTTTCTTCACTGACACCCAACAGAGTGATATCGCTGTTGTTGTGTTGAGCGCAAGATTTTGGACATCCTGTAAAGTGAATATTGACAGGTTGATTTATAGTGATGCGTTGATCCAAATACTCAGCTAACTTTAAGGCATGATTTTTGGTATCTGTCGTTGAGGATGCACATCCTGTACTACCAGCACACGCAACAAAAGCGCTGTGTATTTTGGTTGGCGACCAATGCAAATGTAAGTTTTCTATTTTGCTCTTGAATTCGTGAATATACTGATCAGGAAGATCTGTTAATAGAAGATTTTGCCAGGGTGTGAGCCTTAGTGTACCACTGCCGTAACCTTGGGCGATATCTGCTAAACCGTGCATTTGCCATGTTTCTAATTTACCGAGTGGTAGTACAACACCAATGTAGGAAAGTTCTTGTTGTCTTTGGGGATGAACACCAAGGTGGAGATGACGAGTTAGATATGGTTCTGTGAATGGAGAGGTGGGGATATTGGGAAGTTTTTGCAAGGAGTAAGGAAGATGACTTTCTACTTCTTGGAAAAATCTTTCTCTACCCAAGTTGTGTAGAACTTCAAATAAACGAAGTTTACGGGATTTGCGATAGGGTGTGATGTTTTGTTGCTCTAATGCAGAATACTGCAAATAGACTTTGGCGATCGCACCTACTACGTCTACACATGCTTGGGGTTGCAGTAATATGCCTGTATTTAGAAATGATTCACCTAAATTCAGTTTCAGGTGAAAGTATATCTGTGTACTGATTTCAACAGCACTGAAGATAATATCGTTGGGGCGATCGCACACCTTTAGCGTACCTCCACCGTCAACTGTAATGCTAAATTTTGGTGAGAGGGGCGCAAGTTCAGCATGGGTGGTGATGTAATGATCTAATGCGCGAATGAGCGATCGCGTATCAATCAATTCTTCTGAATCAATACCTGCTGTTGGGCTACCCATAATATTACGCAGATGATCAACACCCACAATTGGCGAAGCTAAACCAATTTCTCGCAGTTGATGTAAAACTTCAGGATTTATTTCTGTGTGAACTTCGCGAATTTGGAAGTTAGCACGATTAGTAATATTGACATAACCTGCGGCAAATTTATCAGCTAAATCAGCGACAAATCGAAATTGTCCAGTAGTGACTATCCCTCCAGGGATACGGATACGTGATAGGGTACCATCTCGCGCGGACGTACTGTAAAAAATACCAGGACAAGGGACAGAAATTGACGATAAATACACCTCTAAGGCTCCTTCCCTGTGCGACGCAGGGAGCAGAGAAACAATGCGTCTTGACGACACTCTTAGAAGTTGGCGTTCTGACTAACCGAATTGGTTGTTGGTTAGTAGTTTTTTTACTAACTACTGTACGGCCGTTCGCCCGTACTCTAGGAGAAGTCGCGCAGAGCGCGTCTACACCCCTACTCACAATTCCCAATCAGATTACAGCTGCGGCACAGTACCGGGATCTCACCGGACTTTCCCAACTCTAAGTTTGAGTAGTCTAGCATGAGTTTGTGCCTCATGGGAGCATCCCAATTTTTTGAATATACCGCGCTTGGGTTTTAACCTTAGCTTAATAGCACAAGTCGTCTTCATAGGACTCAAATAAATCAAGTAGTCTGCTTTAAGCAGATTTGAGCAGGTTTTTTGAACATTTGGGATGCTCCCGTGCCTCATAAAGATAAAATCAAAACTGAGGTTAATATTCTTTAATTCCTTCAATTGTTTTGAGAAAATTTCATCAAGCTTTCTTGATATATTTAGCATTAAGCTCAGTAAAAATACTGTGTTTTTTTAGTGTTAGTACGTATACAAATAAAGAGAGATATACAGTAAGAGCGTTAGCCTGAAAACCAAGGAGGTGCATAGAACTAAGGTTTTACACTTAGTTTTTATTACCTCCTTATTCTTTCTTTTTATGTAAAAAATAATCTAACATATATTTTGCTTACATGATCATAAACATGCTGTACTTAGCAAATTTTCTGTAGGGACGCACAAAGTGTGCGTCCCTTAACTTTATTTCACCCGTCCCCGGAAGCGGATCAAACCATAGGAATCAGTGGGTGTACCGGGAGCGATCGCATTAGCTAAATCTCCTAAGTTTACAACTATTGCACCGTTGGTATTGGCACCACCACAGTCAACAGTGGGATAAACAGTTTTTGGATCTTCGCCTGGAGGAAAGTATTGAGCAATATCTCCATCTTTGATATTGCTAAGAGATTCGGTATTAGCGTTATACTGCCAGAGAATTCCCCGATCAGTGTTTTGTAAGCCAGTGCTGTTTTTGGTGGGGAAACTGTTAAAGGCGGTGGGAATAAAGCTGACATTATTGGGAACGCGATCGCACATCAAAACTTTGGGTGCAGTTGCATCACCTGCGGAGAGGAAGTAAATAGTGTATTCTATTTCATCATTAGGACGAACCGCACCACCGTTGATGAGACCTTGTAAGTAATTACTCGACCAATTAGGGTTGTTATCATCGGTATCGCGAGGTGCTGGTACATAGTTAGGAGAATTGCTATTATTTACACCGTCGATGAGGTTAGTAAAAGATGACCCATTAATGGCAGTAATGCGTTTGACTAACAATATGTTGGGATTGCTAGCAACAGGTGAGTCAAAGCCAAAGTTTTGATTATTAACAGAACTACCGGAAACAGTTACAGCTAAGTCATTGGGTGTACCCAAGGTGTAACCAGCAGGAATATCTGTATCTGTGGTATCTACCTGGATTTTGTAATTACCGTTAACAACACCAGTGAAGGTGTAAGTACCATTCGCATCGGTGGTGGTAGTTTTGATGGGGTTATTATTGCTATCTAGTAATTTGACAGTAATATTTGCTGGTAATTTCGGTTCAGTTGCGTCTAAATCATTGCCACCGTCAGTATCTTCGTAGAGAGTACCGGATATATTGTAAGTGGGTGGGTCGAAGCCGAAGTCTTTATTTGTGACTGGACTACCGGAAACAGTTACAGCTAAGTCATTGGGTGTACCCAAGGTATAACCAGCAGGAATATCTGTATCTGTGGTATCTACCTGGATTTTGTAATTACCGTTAACAACACCAGTGAAGGTGTAAGTACCATCGTTCTGTGTCAGGGTTGTTTTGATAACGCTGTTGTTGCTATCAAGTAGTTTTAGAGTAATATTTGCTGGTAATTTCGGTTCAGTTGCACCTAAATTATTATCGCTGTTGCTATCTTCGTAGAGCGTACCGGAGATAGTGGTACTTACTAAAAGTGTAGAATTAGCAGCATTAGCGTTGTCACCAACGAAAGTCTTCAAAGCTCCAGCTGCAATACTATTTATATAAGTACCTGCACTACTAGCTGTGACATTCACAGAAACGGTGCAACCACCAGCTGGAATTTTGAACCCATTATTTAGGCTGATAGAACTACTTCCTGCTGTTGCAGTGACTGTATTTCCAGAAATACTTGTACAGGTACCACTTAACCCATTAGGGTTGCTAACTGTTAACCCAGATTGAAAGTTATCGGTTAATGTTTGTATTAGATAAATAGGAACCGAGTTACTATTACCCAGAGTCAACGTCAGAGTACTAGTCGCAGGTATACCTGTTACAGTGCTTGGGCTAAATGTCTTAGCAATAGTAGGCAAATCCGGTGCTGGAGAACCACAAGCAGCCAAGTCGTTTGTTCCGACAGCATTAGTTAGTAGAGTTCCTGCTTTGGTAGCGAAGTCCAATTCATAAGTTCCGTTATTAGTACTGATATAGAATTTACCTGTAGATGGGTCAATCGCCAGACCATTAACCGCAGCACCACTAACTCCTGTAATAACATTGTTTCCATTGACTGGTGTTGCTATAGCTGTAGTACCAGTAATAGCAATTGAATAAAGCTGAGAAGTGTAGCTGCCGGCATTGCTACTAGTGTCACCAACCGCATAAAGAACGCCGTCAGTGCCGATCGCAATATCTCCGTTAGTAGTTCTGCTGGTACTATCATTATTTCCGGGAATACCACTAATATTTATCGTGGAGCCTACCTGGCTACCTGTAGCGGGATTGACTTCAATTAATGTTTTGTTTGAGTAATAAACATATAATTTGCCACTGGGATCAAACGTAGCACCAATAATAGTTGTTGTGGTACCAGGAAGAGTTCCTGTTAGAGTGGTTTGACTGCCTGTATTTGGATTGTAAACAACTGTTTTGCCTGTAACCCGATTCACAAAAAATAGATTACCAGTTGATGGTTGGGTGGCGATCGCATTAATGTTGCCACCACCATCATAAGTGGCGATGTTTACATAACTTTTTGTGATTGAGTTGTAGTAACCAATTACACTTTGACTGCTTGTAGGCACACCAGACCTGCTAGAATATACACCTGCACAGGCACTAGCCCAACTGCGTTCAGGATTAAAAGTAACACCAATTCCAACGCTAGCGCTAATAGTTAGCAAGGAAGTAGATAAGGGAATTATACTTGGAAGGCTTTTCCAAGCAGGTTTATTGATCGCTCTTAAATACTTAAATAAAAATTTCATTGCTCAACTTCGGAATAATGTATTAGCAAAATGTAGAGACGCGATATATCGCGTCTCTACATCCATAAATTTGCGGGGTTATTCTTGTCTTCATCCCATTTAATGGGATTATTAATCATGTATTCCCGAATCCGGTCTAAAGAACCATCAGCACGAATAATATGGTCGTAGAATCGTGATTGCCAAGCGAAATGGTCATGATCATTTTCCCGACACCACCGGGTGACAGCAGATTTGTATGATCGTGCGATCGCACCTAACGAACCTGGTTTAGGGGATATGTCAGACATGAATTGAGGTTCGATGATATCGCATGGCACATCATATTGTGTAGAGACGTTGCAGTGCAACGTCTCTACATTATTGTGGGGACGGTCGATAACAACAATGCCGTGTACGTGATTGGGCATAATGACGTAGGCATCAATGTAGGTATCATCAAAATGATTGGGAATGTCTGTCCAGAATCTTTGGGCAATTTCCCCAATTACTGATAAATGCACCTGATCTGAAACCACGTTACCGAAATAATGGTTAAGATTTTTGGTACAAATGGTAATGAAATACGAACCGTTGGCGGCATAGTTGCGATTTGGCAAACGGGTCGATTCGATTCTGTATTTACCCTGTAATTTTGGTTGCGTCATGGTTCCAATTCCAAATCCGTTACCCCGATGTGTGGTAGAGACGTAGCAATGCTACGTCTCTACATTTGATGGGAAATTTCATATCTCGGTTTTTTGCACCCCCGTTGTCGCCTTCTTCAATTTCTCCACCAAGGTCTTAGTAGATTCTTGTTGCTGGCGTGGTGGAATTTTTTGCAATCCAAAACCATCAAATAATTCGTTCAACTTCATTGTCAAACCCAGATACAGCCCACCTGCGGAACGAGTTCCGGAAAAATCACGGTCATCAACTTTACCAAAGGAATAACCAGCAGACAGGCGTAAATTCGGTGTGAGATAATAACCTGCTTCGACGACAAAACCTGTTTCTGTGTAATCACTTTGACTAATCAACCGCGCTTCACCGACTAAATCCATGCTGTATCCCAAGCGATAGGTTGACCGTAATTGTGCTAAGTTAACTGTGCTAGTTCCAACTAAATCTTCTGCTAAATATGAAGTACTATTACGTAGGGCATACTTACCATAAAATTCCCATTGCCAATTCGGGGCGTAGATAGCTTCCACAGCAAAGGTATGGTCTTCGGAACCTGTACCACTTCCCAACAAAACAGTGTCAGGAATCACGGCGGGATTTTTGCGATATTCATACCGCAGCAAGGCGTTAAATTTATCGTTTTTGGAGTCACGATAGGCTAAACCAACTTTCAGGCTGGCTGTATCCCCCAATCCTGTTAGTTTTTGATTGGAAGAATTTGCCTGTTGATAACGTACTAAGGCGGTAAGCTCAGGTGATATTTTACCTGTCGCACCTGCGGTAATTACGGCATTGGAACCACTAGAAGAACTGCGATACTCGAAACGGGCGCTGGCTTGAAATTTCGGGTTATCGGTATATTCCAAACCGATACTATAGCTATCACCACTACCAACCCCTAATGAGTAACCACTTTGACCAACAGCAAAGGGTTGGGGAAATTGTTGTCCGGTTGCAGTACGTCCGAAGAAGTTGCCAAATATGTGTTCGTAAGCAAGATTGAGTTTTAAGCCAGGGGCGATCGTCCAACGGTTATTTAATCCAATCGCTCCTTGAGTAGTTAGTTCATTGGCTCCACCGAAAATTGTGTAACGACCACTGATAGTGGTATCTGTACCAAGTTTATGTTGACCGTTGACACTCAAGCTGGTGATGGAGTTATTGTCATATTGACCGCGAGTGAAAAACTGTTGCGCCAAGTTGACGTTCACACCAGGTAAAACAGCCCAATTCAAGCCAAAACCTGTTCGATCTGGATAAACAGCATCAGTTTCTGAAGATAAAGTCAGTTCATTGAGTGCTTGGAAAGTGAGAGTTTTGGTAATTGGGATTTGGAGTTGCGATCGCAATTGGTCGGAATTTGTAGAGACGTTGCATTGCAACGTCTCTACACACAAACGGTCTTCTCTGTCGCGATGTATCCAGTCCACATCTAAGGTAGCTTTACCAAAACGCTGTTGAATACCCGCAGAAATTGTTGTCAAAGAATTATCAACTTTGCTCCCAGGAACAGCTTCTGTGCGCGGTGCAAATAACTCCTCAAAAGTATCTAGCGGTTGGGGTGCAGTCCCAAAATTATCTTCGTGGTCGTATTGGAACCGTAAATTAGTCGTAGGCGAAATTTTTCCTGTCAATTGCGCCCCGTAGCGAGTTTGACCAGGAACAAAGCTAGTTGTAGCGTCGTTAGCAAAACCTGCATCTGTGGAACGGTAGTAAGTGCGTCCTCGTAAACCAGGGAAAATATCTCCCTCAGCTTCAATCCGGTACGCTGAACCACTTACCTTTGTTGAGATATCAGAACTATTTGTAGAACGCGCGTATTCTGCGATTAATTTACCTCTTGAACCCAAAGCAATCTGTGCATCTGCACCGTAGAGTTCAAAGTCACGCATTCCCTGATCTTGTTGGAAGTAAGTTGTTCCGATCCAACTTTCTTGATTGAGGGTGCGGTCAAAATTGTATTGCAAGCGACCAGCGTAAATATTACTATCGGAACCACTTCCTTTGTATTGATAAGTAACGACAATACGCCGGACTAAAACCTGTCCATTCTCATCTAGGTCAGTACGTTGAATTGGTTCTCGAAATAAGATAGTACCGCGATCATAGTCAATTTCGTAATCAGAACCGCGATTGAGTTGTTTACGTTCCAGTACAGTACCAGGACGGTTCAGTTCTTCCGACTCGATCGCGATATTTTCACTACCTGGAACTAATAATCTGCGCGAGAGGAAGTAGTAACCACTCGTACCATCAGGAGCAATGGTATCACGTTGAAAGGCTTCAACGTTGTTAGCATATAAACCAGTGAATTGTAAATTTCCCAGGCTATAGTTAGCTTTGAAGCCATGCAATTGACGTGTGACTGAAGTAAATTGCTGAGATGAGCGGGCAAATTCCTGAGTGGTGTAGTCACCCCACATGAAATAATCGGGGTCAGCACCAGGTATTTTGGGCGATCGCTCTAACCGTGCATAGACGCTATCAGTAGAAGGAGTAATTACTTCTGTTTTAGAACTGTCACCGTAGACAGGATAGTTTTGGTCGTTGAATTGGAAACTACGAAACACTCTGTTGTCACAGTTGCAATCTTCATTCAGATTACGAAAACTGTTGTAAGCACCAGTAAATAACCATTCTCCAATCGCCCCAGTCGCAAATACTGACGAACGCACATTTAATTGAGTGCTATTGTCTTTGCTAGGAGGAAGAAAATCGCGAAAACTGCTGTAGTAATCTGTACCCCTCGCACCCAAACGTATATCTACTACCCCAGTTAGCAAACTCGGACGTAAAGCTGTTTCAAATTGCAGTTGCGTATAGGCTTCTAAATCATTGGCGATCGCTCGAATTCTGATAGTTTGAGCATTCAAACTTGATTTGAGAGTAGCGCTAAATTCTCCTTTGTTTGCCTGTACTTGGAATCCGGGTTCATCAGGTTTAAAATCTTTACCAACAAACTCACCAGCAGTGGGTATGAGAGTTACAACTCCATCGCGGTTGGAGCGATTTCCATTTTCATCTCGGAGTTCCCCTTTCACAGTCGCTGTGGAACGTCCATCCGCCGGAATTCGAGTTTCGACGGTTTCTAACTTCAATGCTGTATTCCAAGTTATCCGCAGTTGCAGGGCCTGTTACACGTGCCAAGTTGGGAACACGGAATTTGGTGGGGTCGTTACCAACATTAGTCACTGTGTAGTTATAGTACAGGGTATCACCAACAGAAATAGGTGTTGCTGATGTACTATCTGTAATACCAGAGGCTGTGACAGTTATACCAGCGACCTCTGCTACAGTCACAGTTACTGTATTGGAAGTACTATTAATTGTTGTACCTGGATTATTTGGATCTTCGTAGGTTGCAGTTGCCGTGTTACTAATTGATTGACCAGCTGTTGTACCTTCTGCTAACACAGGCGCAATAAATTGAAAAATACCATTGGCAAGCAATGCCGTTACTACCAAAGAACGATACACTCTTGGTGCTTTCTTGACAAAATGATTAATCTGTGGCATATTATCTGCTGCTTAATTTACATTCAAAATTAATCCTGTGTAAAAACACAGGATTTTTTCCAAAATTTCCTATCGTTGGGTAACAAACCCGCAGATTAAGTTGATAATTCAGGTTCAACCCAAGACAAAAGTCTATCTCACGAGAGATTATTGGCGGGTTGAAGTCATGTTAAACACAGTAGCTTTTGACACAAAATTACACCAACAGTAAAAACAATGAGATTTGATTTTTTGTGTACTTCATCGTTGAAAAACTTTTAGTAAGTATTTACCACAAATAAATATATTTCAAGAGTAATAAATTAGAACAAATCTCAGTGTTTTTTACAGTAGAAAAGTATTAAAATTAGTGCTTTATCTGAGGATTTTTGTATTTTATTAATCCCGATAAAAATTGTCGGGTATGTTTGACTGGTATTTTTACTCGTGATAGCATCAAGCGACAGTTGAGGCACATCCAGGGAGAAGCTAGTTTATGACTCAGGCAATTGACACCCAAAAAGTAACCACCGCTTTCAAAGCTTTGAAATGTAAAGAATGTGGTGCGGAATACGAACTCAAAGCCAGTCATGTGTGTGAATTTTGCTTTGGGCCTTTAGAAGTAGGTTACGACTACA
The DNA here is from genome assembly GCA_019359115.1 of Pelatocladus maniniholoensis HA4357-MV3. Lineage (GTDB taxonomy): Bacteria > Cyanobacteriota > Cyanobacteriia > Cyanobacteriales > Nostocaceae > Pelatocladus > Pelatocladus maniniholoensis. The sequence goes on along the minus strand of JAHHHW010000082.1, from coordinate 4,824 downwards.
GCACCCTTCGTCAAACTGTTACCCGCAAATCAATTCAAGCGGGGCCAAATTCGATGTGGCGCTATCGCAAGTTTTTGCCTGTGGCTAGCGAAAATCCGATTGATGTCGGAACTGGTATGACTCCCTTGGTGCGTTCCCAACGCTTGGCACGTCGCTTGGGTTTGAATAAGCTTTACATTAAAAATGATGCTGTGAATATGCCTACCCTCAGTTTCAAAGATAGGGTGGTATCAGTTGCTTTGACACGGGCGCGAGAGTTGGGTTTTACGACTGTTTCTTGTGCTAGCACTGGTAATTTGGCAAATTCTACTGCTGCGATCGCAGCTCATGCTGGTTTAGATTGTTGTGTCTTCATCCCCTCTGACCTGGAAGCTGGTAAAATTTTGGGTAGTCTCATCTACAGCCCTACCTTAATGGCTGTTAAAGGTAATTATGACCAAGTCAACCGTCTCTGTTCGGAGGTTGCCAATACACACGGTTGGGGTTTTGTCAATATAAATTTGCGTCCTTACTACTCTGAAGGCTCCAAAACTCTAGGCTTTGAAGTTGCAGAACAATTAGGATGGGAACTACCTGACCACATTGTCGCACCTCTGGCTTCAGGTTCCCTGTTTACAAAAATCTATAAGGGCTTCAACGAATTTGTAGAAGTTGGTTTAGTAGAAGGTAAGCTAGTTAAATTCAGTGGCGCTCAAGCCGAAGGTTGTTCACCCATTGCTCAAGCTTTTAAAGAAGATCGCGATTTTATTCAGCCAGTGAAACCAAATACAATTGCTAAATCGATCGCAATCGGCAATCCAGCAGATGGTATTTACGCTGTCGAAATTGCTAAGAAAACAGGTGGTAGCATTGAATCTGTAACTGATGCTGAGATTATAGAAGGCATCAAGTTACTAGCGGAAACTGAAGGTATTTTTACCGAAACCGCCGGTGGTACAACCATTGCTGTACTCAAAAAATTAGTGGAAGCTGGCAAAATTGATCCAGATGAAACCACCGTAGTATACATCACTGGGAATGGTTTAAAAACCCAAGAAGCAGTGCAAGGCTACATTGGTGAACCTCTAACAATAGAAGCGAAGCTCGATAGTTTTGAACAAGCTCTTGAGCGTTCACATACACTTGAACGTCTAGAATGGCAACAAGTTCTTGTTTAAGAAAAAGTTAGTGGTTAGTGGTTAGTGGTTAAGAACTAACAACTAACAACTAACAACTAACAACTAACAACTAACAACTAACAACTAACAACTAACAACTAACAACTAACAACTAACAACTAACAATTCAAAATGTCTGTAAAAGTATTAGTTCCTACTACTCTACAAAAATTCACTGAAAATCAAGCTACTTTAGATTGCAACGCTAATACAGTAGCGGAACTTTTTGAATCTTTAGAGCAAGCTTTTCCTGGTATTAAATCACGCCTGTGTGATGATGGAGGACAGCCACGACGGTTTTTGAATTTATACGTCAACAGCGAAGATATTCGCTTTTTAGAAGGAACAAAAACACCTTTAAAAGATGGCGATGAAGTGAGTATTGTTCCGGCTGTAGCTGGTGGCTGATAGTCGAAACTTTATCGCCATTTTTATAGACATCATTACTTAATCAAAACGAATAATAATTTACTCTGATTTAAAATCTTTTTTAGAGTAATGGTGAAATAAATGGCTGATATAGTTGATATTGCTGTTGGTGCAGGTTCTTTTACAACTTTGGTAACTGCTGTGCAAGCCGCAGGTTTAGTAGATGTGTTAAAAAGCCCTGGCCCATTTACTGTTTTTGCGCCTAATGATGATGCTTTTGCTAAATTACCGCCAGGAACCATACAAACCCTCGTGCAAAATATTCCCCAGCTAACACGCATCTTAAAGTATCATGTTGTACCGGGAAAGCTCAAGCAAGCAGATTTAGCTCAAGTTGAGACTGTGACTTCCGTAGAAGGTTCAACAATTAAAATTGACTGTTCTGAAGGTTTTGAAGTCAAAAATGCTACTGTTTTAGCCGCAGATATTGAAGCTGATAACGGTGTCATTCACGTTATTGACACAGTAATTTTAATGGGTTAAGTAGGTTTAAACACTGAAATTAGTGCTAAGAATTGTCATTGGTCATTTCTTAACTATAGTGAGATATGTTGATTATCTGCATCAAGAGAAGTAAGTTATAGGTCATTCAAAAAATGATATCTATGCGCCTAACTTCTCTTGATGTTTTTCGTGGGATAACGATCGCTGGTATGATCCTTGTCAACATGGCCAGTATTGCTGAACCCAATGTCTACTCACCCTTACTCCACGCTGAATGGAACGGTTATACACCAACTGATTTAGTATTTCCCTTTTTTCTTTTTATTGTCGGTGTCGCAATGAGTTTTTCTTTTGCTAAGTACACCGATAGCAAATTAAATCCAGAGAGTACTTCTGCAACTCTACCTTCGCTTTACTGGCGTATCATTCGCCGCGCTGTAATAATTTTTGTTTTGGGATTATTTCTCAATGGCTTTTGGAATCAGGGTGTTTGGACTTTTGACTTCAATAGTATCCGCATCATGGGGGTATTGCAACGCATCAGCTTAACTTACTTATTAGCTAGCCTGGTAATTCTCAATCTACCGCGTAAAGCTCAATGGATCTTAGCGGGAGTGTTACTTGTTAGTTACTGGTTAGCAATGATGTATGTACCTGTACCTGGTTATGGTGCTGGTGTGTTGACGCGGTACGGTAATTTCGGCGCTTATATTGATCGCTTGATCATTCCCCAAGCACATCTTTACAAAGGCGATAATTATAACTTTTTGGGAGATCCAGAAGGACTTTTTAGCACAATTCCCGCCATTGTCAGTGTTCTAGCTGGTTATTTTACAGGACAGTGGATACGTAGTCAAAAAGAGATTGATTCTCAAACCAGCATGGATTTAGTTTTGTTTGGTTTAAGTTGCTTGGTTATTGGTGGGATTTGGGATTTAGCATTTCCGATTAATAAAAAATTGTGGACAAGTTCTTACGTGGTTTTCTCTACAGGCTGGGCATTATTGTTACTTAGCTTTTGTTCTGAATTAATCGATGTCAGGCGGGTGCGACGTTGGGGAAAACCTTTTGAAATCATGGGACTTAATCCTATATCCATTTTCGTGGCTTCTGTGTTGTTAATTAAGATATTAGTAAAAACTACCATTGGTACAGGAGAAAATGCTCCTAGCACCTACGATTGGATTTATCAAAATTTGTTTGTACCTTGGGTTGGTGCATACAATGGTTCACTATTTTTTGCGATCGCAACTGTTTTATTATGGTTGGCAGTTGCCTATGTCATGTATCGTCGACGGTGGTTTATTAAAGTGTAATGGTGGTTACTGTAATAAATCTTGAAAGCGGCTACTGCTACGTACCTTGTTAAAATCAGAGTCGGTTTTTGCTAACTTTTCATACTTACCAGGAACAAGCTTCATAGCTTTTCGCAAGTTTTCAGCTGCTAGTTCCGCATTGTTCTGTAAAGCGTAAGTACATGCTTTATTGTAATAAGCTAAATCTTTGTCAGGTTTGATGATGATCGCTCGGTCATAGGATGCTAGTGCTTCTTGGTAGCGATGCAATTTTGTGAGGGCGATTCCTCTATTTATCCAGGCTTCATATTTATCTGATTTGATTGCGATCGCTTGATCATAGGAAACTACTGCTTCTTGATAGCGTTGCAGTGTATTGAGGGTGTTACCTTTGTTGTACCATGCTTCATCTCTATCAGATTGGATGGCGATCGCTTGATTATAAGATTCTAGTGCTTCTTCATGACGTTGTAATTTTGTTAAGGCATTTCCTCGATTAATCCAAGCTTCAGCAAATCGAGGTTTTATGGTAACAGCTTGGTCAAAAGCTGCGATCGCATCCTTGTAGCGCTGGGAGTTTAAGAAATTATTACCTTGCTGAAAAAAAAATTCTGCTTTTTGATTTGTTTTTGCCTCAGAAAGCAACTGAGCTACATTAGTTTCTTGAACAACTTGTTTACTATTTTTTCCTGCTGAATTTGCCAAATCGCCACAGCCTAACATGGATAAAGTTATGAATCCAGAGGCTACAAAGCAACGCCAACAAACCATCTTTTACAAATCTCACTACTTAATAGATCAACAGTTTTTCGTTTACAAAATCGTAAAGGCATGTCTACACCTTCTTACTTGACTTTGATAAAAATAGCCAAAAGTTGGTTTTTATGGTCTATATTTACCGACCTCAAAACAACCACAGATATAACATACCATAAATTTTTTCTTATTTTTTTGAGACAAATTTAAATACAAAGTATGATTTTTGGATTTCCAGGATGCTAATAACTTTATTTATGCTTGCCATTTTTTTGTACATTTAAAATTTTTAGGACTTACGTATTGACAAAAAAATAAAAATAAAAATAGAGATTGTAGCTACTTTTTACGATGACTTACTTATGTTTATGCACAAAATGGTTAATTTGTACAGCACATAAGTTTTAATTTTATACAATCTTGTCTATATTTTTAATGACAGATAGAGTAAACATTCAAACATGGCATTAGTTGACTAAATAATTCAGTTACCTAAGTTTTGACTTAGAAGAATCTCAAATTAATTTGAAATTCTTTTAACCCACATTCCGCACTTCAAGTTGAAGTATAAATAGATTACAGTCAAGAAAAAAGCAAAAAATCAGGATAATTAAGAAATTGGACTTTGGACAAAAAAGAATGAGTTCGCGTAAATTCTACGCGAACTCAACACAGGTATAAAAAAAGGATAGCTACCAGTCCCCCAAGGCATAGTAATATCAACGACAAAGCGTTCTTGGGGA
>JAHHHW010000081.1 GCA_019359115.1 Pelatocladus maniniholoensis HA4357-MV3 | reverse complement strand
GCGCTTGGTTTTCTTGTTCTAACCTCTCGATTTTTCGATCTTTTTCTTCTGGACTCATGTGTGAACACTACCATAATTCTTCTCTCAATGGAATGATCCTTACAGTCCTACCTGGGGAGTTACCTTTGAATTTAAAAGTGACACCTTTGCCAGATGGTTTGCAAGAAGTGCAAGCGCCTGGTCTTGTGACTCGTATTAACCTGAAACTACTCCGCAATGATCCAAAATTGGGGTTAGTCTTTTCTGTGCAAGACTTGCAAACTTTGTTTGGCGTCCCGGCTGAATTTGATATTAATGATTATGCAGTGCGCTTACTTCCACCTTGGTTAAAAACTCCAGTAACGGGGGAATTTAGTGAACCTCAAGAAGCGCCAGTAGAATTAGTGGGACTACCAGAAGTTATCGCTCCAGATTTTAGCATTACTGGTGTTGAGCAGCGTTTGTATGCTAATGGTTTCACTAATTATAGTACTAGTTATCAAGGTAATTTTACAGCTGTTGGTACAGCTTTAGGTGGTAGTTGGTTTATCCGCGCCAACCAACCAAACTTCAAAAATGCTACTACTTGGCAAATTGCTGAAGCCCAATTTCTGCGCCAGACAAATCGGGCTGATTATATTATCGGTTCACAGACACCGTTTTGGTTTGGTCAACAAACGGGTGATTACTGGGGTTTCACGACAATTCAGCGCCACAAGTATAAGCCAAAAGAAACATTGTTAGGTGCGACACCAGATCCACGTCAGCGTTTGCAATCTGCTCAAATTGGGCGAGTGATTACAGGTAAAGCAGAACCAGGAACATTAGTAAGATTAAGTCCAGCTTTTAGCGATCGCCCAGTTGCAGAAGTCTTAGTTGATTCTTCTGGTATTTATCGTTTTGACAATATTCAAGTTGATGGTCGTTTTTTAGCTAGTAATTACCGTCTGTTACTTTACGCCCAAGGACGACTCACCCAAGCACCAGAAATTCGCGATTTAACTTTTTCTTCTGCACCAGGACAATTACCAGCTGGCGCGAATGCGTTGATTGTTTCTGGTGGTTTGCGGAGGAAATTTTCCACAGATAATCCTAATTACTTAGGAGAATTTTCTGATTTCACAGGAGGTGTGTCTCAACGTTGGGGTTTGTCGGAAAACTTAACTGTAGGGATTGGTGGAGTTTACGATAATTCATTTCGCGGATTGGGAGAAATATTTTATCAACCGCAAAATTTACCTTTAACGGTAGCTGTTTCAGCTTTAAGCGGGGATGAAAAAAATCACTGGGATGTGAACGCTGATATTAGATACAGCAGTTTTCAAGTAAATGAGGTACATCTCTGATTGAGTGAAAAACTTTCTTATAATTTATGACCGAATAGTCTGTACCTCATAAACCTGCAATACGCTGTATGATTTTTCTCGGACTGTGCATAGCCGATTTTTTAGCGATCGCTTTGGTTCTACTTTTAATCTTGATTGGCGAATGCTTCCTTGGCTAGGTTTCTTATCAGGCTACAACAGTCGAGATGGTGCTTTTGGGGGTTTAGAAATTTCCCATAGTCGGAAAAATTCTTTTACCTTTGCTCGTGCTACTTTAGACACTCAAAATCACTTCCGTTGGAGTTTTCTGCAACGCTTGGGTGATATGGAATTCACAACTCGTGGGAATGAAGTTGGTTCTCTATCTCAATTCGCCTACAATTTTTCCGGGAAGAGTTCTTTTGATACGGGACACTCATTGCTTTTGAATTACGAAACTAGTAATTTACTTTCCCAGGAAAATAATCTAGCTAGTGCGAGTTGGCGTTATCGTTCACCAGCACGCGCTATTGATGGAAGCTTTTTGTGGGAAGCACAACTAGGTTATGGTATTGGTTCACAAGGTTCAGGAGCGATCGCCAGCTTGGGAACAACAATTATCCCTGGTATAATGCTGCGGGGACGTTACCAAGCAGTATCGCTGACTTCAGATGAACCAAGTTTTGGGATTGAGTTAGTTTCTAGCGTTGACATGCAAAGAGGAATTCAGCCTGATTCTTCTAGGCGTTCTAACTATTTCCGCACCCAAGGCGGTATATTAATTCAACCATTTTTTGACCGCAATCATAATGGCAAACGTGATCCTAATGAAGCAGTGTATCTCAAACAGCCAGAGTTAATGCTCATTCTCAACAACCGTCCTTTGAAGTTTTTCCAACCAGAAATTCAAAATGAAGCAGCTTTGGTGCGTTTGTCTCCTGGTAAATATCGCCTTGATCTCGACCCAGCAGGATTTCCCGTTGACTGGAAAACAGCAACAGATGCTTTAGCTGTGGACGCACCAGCGCTGGTAGTTATACAACAGTAGAGTTACCTCTTGTCAAGTCTTACACCCGTACCGGAGTTGTAACTGATGTCAAAGGTCAGCCAGTTCCAGGGGTACGGGTAGAAGCTATTCAAGCAAATTCAGGTCTGCGACGATTGTCTGTTACTAACGGTGCTGGAGTTTATTATCTTGAAGGATTGCCACAAGGAGATTATGCTTTAGAAATTAACGGCAAGTCAGCTTTACCTGGTAATTTGCTATTAGAGGAATCTTCTCAATCATTTCAAGAAATTAATCTCCAGCAAAATTAAATCAAATAACCCAATTTAGGAAAAGAAAACATGCACTAAACCTTTACCAATGACAAATGACAAATGACAAATGACTTATTCTGATTGAATTGGGTTATCTTTAGGATTAACTAATCTCAGCAGCTTTTGCTTAATTTGAGTATCGAAAACTTCCCACTTCATTTTTGCATAAGTGGAATTCTCGTTACTGCCTGATAAGAAACCCATAGGAATTTCAAAACCACCAGCGCTGGTGCGTCCACCACCAAAAAATCGACCACTGCTATCTTGTCCAAAAGCTTCTTTGATAAACTCATCAGGATCTAGGGTAAGTTTAGTGGTTCTCAAAGAGCCTACAACGACTTCTAATTCTTCATCTTCATCGTGAACAATGCCGTAAACTAAAGCTGTGTGGACATTTTCTTCAGTGACGAGAAAATCTGCGGCTTGGGGAATGGCGTCTCTGTCGTCGTAGCGCAAGTAACCAACTCCAGCAATGGAAAAGTTGTTTTGGACTATACGGTTTTTGAGCGATCGCTCAATCACATCCATTACCCGTTTAGAACGGTTAGCTAGCAGTACGGCGTTAAGTAGCTGGGCGTCGTAAAATCTGCTCAGATAGCCTGCTGCCATGAAATCTTCTTCTCTGGCTTGCATCAGCAGGTTGGTATCTGAACGCAAACCATGCATTAAGGCAGTTGCACATTTGACATGCTGATTAATACTGCTATCTAAAGGCAGTAAACCTGCTTGCAAGTACTGAGTAAAAATTGTTGCTGTGGCTCTGACAGCAGGACGAATATCAACAAATTCTGATTTGAGGTCTCCTTGCAAATTGTGATGGTCAATGACTGCCATCAGTGGAATTCCTGCTTGTTGCACTAATGGCACTAATCCAGAGGTCGTTCCTTGGTTATCAATTAAGACATAACCTTGGTAAGAAGACAAATCTTTGCTTTTGAGATTGGGCAGCGAACAACGAATAGCTGGTAAACCAGTTAGCTTCACAAGGGCAATATTTTCTTGATGGCTAAGAGTGCCAGCGTAGATGATCTCGCACTTAATATCATACTGTTGAGCGATTAACAGGTAAGCCCAAGCAGAAGAAAGAGCATCTGGATCTGGAAAATCTTGCAGAATTACTAACTGGCGATCATGACGGTGTGCAAGCATCATCTGACGTAATTCTTCTGATTTCTGTAGAGTCACAGAATTGGCACGCTGACCTACTAGAGAATTGCTTCCTTCTGTTGATGTTTGTGTTCCAGCAGACTGTCTGATGAGTGGAACATCTAAAGACTCTTTGTCTATGTCTACCTCATCGGGATTCACTTCTGGAGTTGGATCTGTCGTCAATGGCAATCTCTCAAACTGATTAAGGGAAGAATGAAACTGCATAGTAAATGGTTTGTACAGTGTGGCATTATATTAAGTCCAACAATCAAGACTGCAACCAGCAAATCACTGGTTTAGCCACACTATCTCGATCTTCGCAAAAATCAATGAACTTGAGAATGTATATATGGGTCTATTTTTTCTACATTTGTTTGGTGAATAACCGAAGGATGCTTTATCTATAAAATTGGCAAATTAAAAAATTAACTACTTGCTAAAACACCAAAATATGCTATTATTGCGAGGTTGGTAAAAAATCGGCAATAAAACTTTACAAACTCCTACGCCAGCTTGTAAAAGAAAAAATAGCCGACAACAAGCCGAAAAACCAACCTCGTCTATACTTGGTGAACAGCAAAAGCTATAAAAAACTTTTACCGATTGATATTAAACAAAGGTAATTGTCAAAGACCTATAACATACTTTTGCCACTCCTTGTGTGTTCCAGTTTTTAGATGCTTTGTGACCTCAAAGTACAAACTGCTATAGGGTCTGCGAGGTTGATGGCGTAGCAGCATATGTGCTTCATGGGGGGTGCGGCAACCCTTTTTAACATTGCAGCGGACGCAAGCTGTAACAATGTTTTCCCAGGAATCTCCTCCTCCACGCGATCGCGGTAACACATGATCTAAGGTCAGCTCATCTCCTGTGTAACCACAGTACTGACAGCTGTGACCATCTCGATGCAATATGTTTCGACGAGTCAGAGGAATTTCTTTATAGGGAACCCGGACATAATGGCGTAATCGGATTACCGTTGGAAGCGGAAAACCGGAGTAGAGAAACTTGCCATTGTGTTCTACCCGCTCTGCCTTACCCTTGATTAACAGAACCGCAGCACGGCGCCAACTCGTGATGTTGAGCGGTTCATAAGAGGCGTTCAGTACTAAAACCTTCCCCATTGATAATCGTTCGAGGTATTAGTTTTACATATATTAACACACAATGTACTCTGGTTTGGTAATGAGAATAAATTATACTTCTAATTTTTTGGTCTAAATCTCAATGAGTAGAAAAGTCTAGATTTTTAGAGCAAGAATTTAGCGATCGCTCCAATGGTATTCAATAATTGGGCTGACCGTTGATTTTATTAATTCCCAGCTTACTAGCTTTGAAACCATGCCGTTCGTAAAATGCAGAGGCTTGTATGTTTTGCTGTAATGTATGTAAATTCAATTCCAGTGGACAAGCTTCTTTGGCTTTTTCGATCAGCATTGAGCCAATACCCTGATTTTGGTATCGAGTATCAACAAAAATCTGATCTAAATATCTTTTTTGCTCCATAACTACAACGAAACCAATTATTTTATTTTCCAATTCTGCTACCCAAACAAGTCCTTGCACAGCGATTTCATCACGGAAGCGAACAATCCATGTTGTGTATGATTGTGGATGTGTCAGTTTGGGAAAGGTTTCATGCCAAGTACGCCACCAAAGCTGAACTACCTCTTCTAAATCTTCTGGACAATATGGGCGAATTAGAACCATGGTTAACTAATTAAACCTAATCCCATTATTAGCTCTTGTGCTATTGACACGATGAGCGGTAAACTTCTGTGATTATTCCAGAGTAGCTTTCAGCAACATGAATAAATATATAAGCTGAAAGCACAACAGTGGTGTGATAGGAGTAAACAGGATGTTAAGTCATGAGCAATCTCAGGGTGTTGCAATTGGGCAATGTGACACTTATGCTTGGTTTTCACAACGTGCTTGGGTGGAAATTGATTTAATGGCTTTGTCGCACAATGTCCAACAACTGCGTCAATTCTTATCACCACGTACCCAGCTAATGGCAGTTGTGAAAGCAGATGCTTACGGACACGGAGCAATTACAGTTGCCCAAACAGCATTACAATCAGGAGCAAGTTGGCTTGGTGTTGCCACAGTTCCAGAAGGAATTCAATTACGCGAAGCTGGAATTAAAGCTCCAATTTTGATTTTAGGTGCAACTCATACTCCAGAACAAATTTATGCGATCGCTCATTGGGAACTTCAACCAACACTATGTAGCCCCAAACAAGCACTGGTTTTTTCCAACATTTTAGAAGCAATCAATCATAGTTCTCCCATACCTGTACACGTTAAATTAGACACGGGTATGTCGCGCTTGGGAACTAATTGGCAACAAGCCTGCGAATTTGTCCAGCTAGTCCAGAGTTTGCCACTTTTAAAGATAGCTAGTGTATACTCTCACCTAGCAACAGCAGATAGTCATGATCCGACTGTCATGCAACTACAACACCGTCGCTTTCAAGAAGCGATCGCTCAAATTAAAGCCTTGGGAATCAAACCACCTTGCTTGCACTTGGCAAATTCAGCCGCGACCCTCAGTGATAAACAATTACACTACAACATGGTGCGTGCGGGTTTGTTGATTTATGGACTTTACCCAGCTACACATTTGCGATCGCAAATTGAACTTAAACCTGTTTTGCAACTCAGGGCGAGAGTTACTCAAGTCAAAACCATTGCTGCTGGTACTGGTGTGAGTTACAGTCATCAATTTATTGCCAAGCAAGAAATGCGTATTGCTGTTGTTGGAATTGGTTATGCAGATGGTGTACCGCGCAATCTTTCCAACAAAATACAGGTATTAATCCGTGGTCAACGAGTCCAACAGATTGGTACGATAACAATGGATCAGCTAATGCTAGATATCAGTGCTTTACCAGATATACAAGAAGGTGAAGTAGTCACTTTACTTGGTCAAGACGGTAAACAACAAATATCTGCTGATGATTGGGCAAATCAATTAAACACGATTTCCTGGGAAATTCTCTGCGGTTTCAAACATCGTTTACCTCGTCTAGGTGTAATTTAAGTAATGATGTTCAGGGACTTGAGAAGTTGTGATCTTGCTATCAAGAATTTTTAATCAAATCAGCAGCTTTTTCAGCAATCATAATTGTGGGGGCATTAGTATTACCACCAATAATGGATGGCATAATTGATGCATCTACTACTCGCAGTCCTTGAACTCCGTGTACTTGCAATTGGGAATTAACTACCGCCATCGAATCATTACCCATCTTGCAAGTACCAATTGGGTGATACAAAGTTTCTACAGTATCTAGAATATAAGCACGTATTTCTTCATCATTCTGTACCTGCAAACCGGGGACTAATTCTTCACCTCGGTAGTGATCAAAGGCTGGCATTTTTGCTAAATGACGCGATATTTTGACACCTGCTACTAAAACTTCTAAATCAGCGGCTTTTTCTAAATAATTGGGTTGAATGATGGGTGCTTCTAGAGGATTGATAGAACCTAAAGTAATGCTACCTTTGCTTTGCGGATATAAAAGAGTCGCGCCGAAAGTAAATCCATGTCCTTTTGGTTGGATAAAGCCGTGATTCAAGAAAAAAACAGGCGCAAAATGAAATTGTATATCACTTATTGTTAAGTCAGGATGGGTTTTAACAAAACCTCCCGCTTCCGCAACATTTGTGGTGAGAGACCCATTTTTTAAAAGTATATACTTCAGAATATTTCTAAACTTTTCTGCATTTGCTAGAGATATAGATTGTGTACATTTATAGGCAACAGGTACACACAGATGATCTTGTAAATTTCTGCCGACACCAGGTAAATTCATGACAACAGGAATTCCCAGAGATTTTATTTTTTTTGCATCTCCAATTCCTGATAGCATTAATAACTGTGGTGAATTAATTGTACCAGCACTTAAAATAATTTCTTTGGCGATTTTTATTTCATATCTTACTTGATTATGAATATAGATTAAACCAACAACCTTGTTACCTGAAAAACTTATTTTTGTGACTTGAGAATTGGTTTGAATAGTAAGATTAGAACGTCGTAATATTGGCTTTAAATAAGCAGATGCGACACTGTGACGTTTCCCATTTTTTTGAGTAACTTGATAGAATCCTACTCCTTCTTGTTTTGCACCATTGAAATCATGATTGAGTGAAAAACCTGCTTGTTGCGCTGCTTTAACAAAGGCGTGAGAAAGTGGATTAATACAGCGCTGATTTGTGACGTTGAGAAGTCCATCTACACCGTGATATTCATTCTTCAGCACATTCTGATTTTCAGCTTTAATGAAGTAGGGGAGTACGTCTTTTGCACTCCAACCTAAATTACCTAATTCCTGCCAATAATCATAGTCACGCAAATTACCACGAATATAAATCATGGCGTTAATTGAACTACTTCCACCGATGACTTTGCCACGAGGCCAATATAATTGACGATTGTTGAGGTGAGACTGTGGTTCTGTGTAATAAGCCCAGTCATATTCTGTTTTAAATAACTTATGAAAACCTGCGGGAATATGAATTTCTTGTTTTTGATCTGAATTCCCTGCTTCTAACAGTAACACTGTTGTGTTTGGGTCTTCAGTGAGGCGATTTGCTAAAACACAACCTGCTGAACCTGCACCGATAATCACATAATCATACATTATTTTTGTTGATAATTGCTGAATAGGAGCATGTTTGTTGATCACGCTCTTAAAGAAACTTTAAGTATTTTTTAACTCCTGTGACACCACATGCAGTGATCCCCAAGTAAAGATAGTAGGGTGATAAAAATACTACTCCTAACACACTAACATTCCAGAAAAGTTATCTCCCTAGAGTCAGCTTTTCCTGGAGAAACCAATCTCTGCAAAATCCACAAAAGGGGGTAAAGTAGTATGCTTTGCGACAGATGTAGGCGTCAGCAAACCTGTTTGCCGATGCTATTTTCTAAAAGAGACCCGCAGTTGCAAAAAATGCTCAAAAATCTGAAAAAATGTGAGTTGCGTGTAGTTAAATAAAACTTTACTAACAGCATGATTGCTGATCTTCAGGTTGTCACACTTGTAAATTATTTTGATAGTAAAGCTATCTCATGTAATACTTCTAACAATCGCTGAATTTCTGCCACCGTGTTGTAATGTACTAATCCAACTCGCAACAAACCACCGCTAGCTTCTACTCCTAGCTTTTCAGTCAAATTTATGGCGTAGAAATTACCATACCAGGTAAAAATACCGCGATCGCCTAAAAGTTTTGCCACTATTTGGGGAGATTGTCCCTCTAGTCGAAATGCTACCGTTGGTGTCCGCCAACTAAAACGTGCTGGATCGGTAATACCGTAGACAGTTAAGCCACTAATCTCCAAAAGCCCACAAATCAATTCTTTGCTGAGTTCTGCTTCATATTGTTGAATAGCTGTCATTGCAGTTACTAAAGCCGCACGCCGATTGGGATAAGATGACGATGTTGCATGTCTGGGTGGACAGCGAAATGTCTCCCATTTGCCTGTATCAGCTTCTAGAAGAGTAGAAAGTAACTGAGTTTCCACTGAAGGCGAGACATGACAACCGATTTTTGCCAAATAATTAATCGCCGCTACCATCCCTGCTAAACCTTCGTGGTTTAGCGTACCTGTTTCCCAACGAGATGGTGTTTCATCGGAAGCGGGGCGGACTTTGTAAGGTTGGAGACGGGCTAAATGTTCGTGTTTCCCGTAGAGAATTCCGACATGAGGCCCAAAAAACTTATAAGCAGAACAGACAAGAAAATCACAATCGAGCGATCGCACATTAATGGAAGCGTGGGGTGCGTAGTGGACTGCATCCACAAAAACCAACGCCCCGACTGTATGAGCAAGTCGGGCGATCGCGGCAATATCATTTATTGTACCAACTGTATTAGAAGCATAGCCAACTGCTACTAGACGTGTGCGATCATTAATTTGCTGTTCAAGATCGCTCCAGTTGAGAGTACAATCTTCAACATTAATATTAACAAACCGGATGGTTGCACCACGTTCAGCCAATGCAGACCAAGGAGAAACATTAGCATCGTGGTCAAGACGTGTCACAATTATTTCATCACCGGGTTGAATTTCTCGACCGATAGCCCGACTCAATGTATAGGTGAGGGTAGTCATGTTTGCACCGAAGACTACTTCACTTGCGTGACATCCAAGGAAATCAGCCACAGCAGTTCGAGCCGAATCAATTAGCGCATCTGTCCGGGCGCTAGTGGTAAAAGGCCCGTGGGCGTTAGCATTTGATCTCACCAGGTAATCGGCGATCGCATCTATTACTGATCCTGGTACTTGTGTACCTCCCGGCCCATCAAAAAAAATTACAGGTTGATTGTTAATTTTTTGGGTCAATGCCGGAAACTGGGCAAGTATCCATTCTATATCAAGAGGTGCTTTCATGGCTGACCGACTCCTGGCTTTGAGGCGAAATCAGTTTCCAGTAAACAGTTACCAGTGTTCACTGAATAATGATCAATAACTGTTAATATTTTAACCTCTGCACCCTTATCATTGCCAGAAATTACCAAGCTCTACAACTCGTTGGGGTTAATGCCTAATTCTCGCAGTTTTGCTGCTAAACGTTCAGATCGTTCTGCTTCTTGTTCTATTGGGGTAGCAATCCAATTACCGTTGACATCATACCAGCGCAGCCATAAACGCGTGATACCTTGGTAAGTACCTTGCCACAGTCCCAAGCCTAATTCTAAGGTTGGCATCCAAATACGCTGTTCTTCCAAATTTATTTCAGTGTAGCGGTCTGCCTGAAGAATAAATGCTCGCAGTGTATCCGTATAGCGGTCAAAAACTATGTAATAGGGAACACGTAGTATTTGTTCATAAACCTGCCATTTAGTTGGCGGTTGATCTACAACTCTGAGATTACGTCCTAAATCTTCTTTTTCTGTACTAGGAGAAAGTAGTTCCACTACAACGAAGGGATTGACTCCTTCTTGCCAAACTACGTAACTCAAACGTAGGTCTTTTTCTTCGTATAATCTAGAGACACCAACCACTGCATACCAATCAGGCCGCTTGTACCATAGAGGGTGGCGAGAGTCGTAATAAAGATTTAAATCACTGGCAACAAAAACTTCATCTGGAGAATAAGTTGGCGGACAAAAGGTTTCCCGTAAAAGTTGGGGTTGATATATATGAAACTCATCAGGCAAACCAGGCTCCTCCGGATCTTCACTTTTGAGATCATACATGGTAGGTAGAACTTCTTTTGGCGAAAGCGGAGGATCTATTTGGTACATAATGGTAACAACAAGGTTCACATTGTTGGAGTTGAGATATCTTTACCAACACACAATTCTCAATTCAGATCTAAATTCAAAGTGTACTACAGGTCGCATATCTCCATTTTAGATGTAAGAGCAGAGAAACCAATCACACAACTCAAAGAACCTACAACCCAACCTCGCCATTCTGTTAAAGAGTGAATTATACCTGCTGCGGGGAAATGTCCTTCAGGAGCATCTGAACTAAAAGTTAAGTCAGAATAAAACAACCAGTTGTCATTTACGCGCCAGCCAACATGATCACACAATAGACACCATATTTCATAATCAATATCAGTTTGAGCGCCGACACTTTCCCAAATACTCTTTTGCACACTGAAGCCAAAGCGCCCATTACTGTATTTCAGCCACAACTGGTCTATGGTAAAAAGGTCAATGCAGGGAAGTTGATTGATAGATTGAATATTCAGCCAGCCTTCTTTTTCTCTACCTGCTGCCTTTAGCAGTAAAGTGAGAGTTTCTCGATCTGCTTGTTTCCATTTACCAGCTGCTAAGAGATCATTTAATTGCTGATAGTTTATTTCTAGTGCAGAGTAGAAATTAATATTTTTATCTTTCTCTTTAATATTATATATGTTATTAATTTTATCGTTTTTAAACTCTGAATTGAAGACTGAAATATTGTTAAGTTTTAAAAAATGTTCTGTTGTTCTATTGACCTCATTATGATAATCATTAGTGCTTGTTACTTCTAATGTTTGGAGTGGTAAATTTAACCTTCTATTTTTTTCTAGATAAGAGGGTTGGAGTACAATATTGGTTTGAGAATATAAAAATTCAGACCGCAACTGAGCAATTCTTTGCATTGCGGCGATCGCATCTATATCTGGAGTAGAAGCTATACTATTCACCTGCATCCATAGTTGCTCTGCTAGTTCCAGATTGTTGTCAACTTCAGCTTGAAAAGCACTGATTTTGAGTTTAGAAATATCGTCTAAAGTCGCATGTTTTAGTAGAAGAATCTGGTGTGACTTAGCTTGTGGTTCAGCAACTATGTGGGGTGTTTGTCGAGCATGTTTATATTGATAAACGAGTTGTGGCACTCGAAAACTGAGATATTTGTTCAAACGTTCTATTGTGGCACATTGTCCCTGATTGCCTAAACCTTCGAGTAATGCATAGGTAAACACTCCTTGTTTTAACGCATCAATTTCATAGGAGTATTCATCAAAACTACAAGAAAAAATGCTGGTGAATCTATTTTGACGTGCCATTTGTTGAGTTTGTTGCCCAAATTTTTCCCCCAAAGTTTTGTTTTGATGACGACAAGCATCAAAGATTAAAATAACATTACCAGAGCCACAGCCACGTAAACCTTCAGTCAGATAATTAACTGGAATCCCTGTATTTTCTACATCTTGTATCTTACCATCACAGGGCATGATGTAGTCTTGATTAGCATGTACAATACCATGACCACTAAAGAAACACCAAAAGTTATCTCCTGGCTGCAAGCAGGATTTTTCAAATAAATTATGTAAAAAATGCAACAAGTTATTTCGAGAAGGATGAGTTGAAGTCTCGAACCCTTTGGGTGAGTTATCACAGAACAAGCAAACTTGATCAAAACCAGCTTCATTGCAGAGAAATTCCCGCATTAACTGTGCATCTCTCTTAGCATACTTGAGGGGTTGCAGGAATTCATACTGGTTGATACCGATTACCAAGGCCCAGTTTTTTGTCATTTTCAGTTGTGTGCTTACCACTTGAACTTTAGTGTAATTGCTCGTTGTTATATTTTTAATTGACAGATAAGGAAACAAAAAAATTAGCTTACTCACCAACAATAGACATCTCCAGAAATGAGGTATCGACCCTGACTGCACAAGGGTTTTATATTCTTTTTCACCAGATGTCTAATAATCAAACAGGAGCATAAGTATAAAAGAGACTTTCCAGTGGGAGCATCCCAATTTTTTCATTTTTCCATATCCCGCGCTTGGGTTTAAACCCTTAGCTAATAGCACAAGTCGTCTTTATACGACTCAAGACTCAAATAAATCAAACAGTCTGGCTTAAGCAGACTTTAAGTTATGAGACTGCGATTTCAATCGCAGGTGGATTTTTTGAACATTTAAGATGCTCCCCTTTCCAGTTAAAATCAGTGAAAAATTAGCAATTGCTAGTTGATAACTGTTAAAGTCTCTACACTAATACATTAGATATCGGAGTTCTTCAGGACATATGCAAAAAAAAATGAGTTCGATCTATGATTTAATGTCGCTGCGTTCTACGTAATAAGAACCTAATACTAAAGCATCCATGTTAGTTCTCAAGAAGCATTGAATTGCTTCAGTGGGAGTCCGAACAATGGGTTCATTTTCGTTGAGAGATGTATTGAGAACAATAGGAATACCCGTACGTTGAGCAAAGGTATTAATTAAGTCCCAATAGAGAGGATTTGTTTGACGACTGACACTTTGTAAACGCCCTGTACCATCAACATGAGTAACAGCAGGAATTAATTCTCTTTTTTCTGGGCGAATTTTAAAGACTTTTTCCATGAACGGTGCAGGTTCATCGATTTCAAAATATTCACCGACTTTTTCTTCCAATATACTAGGAGCGAAGGGGCGGAATTTTTCCCGGAACTTGATTTTGAGGTTGATGATATCGCGCATATCCAAGCGACGTGGATCTGCAATGAGGGAACGGTTCCCTAAAGCCCTAGCAGCAAATTCCATTCTGCCTTGGAACCAACCGACTACTTTACCTTCACAAAGAAAATCAACAACTTGGTTGAGTAGGGCTTCTCGCTCTAGGTGTTTGGGTTGCAAGTCATGAGACTGTAATGCTAGCAAGCACTCTTCATCAGTAAATTCCGAACCCCAATAGGCATGATTTAGAACAAAATGACGAGGTTGTTTGAGCATTTGATGCCAAACAAAGAAGGCTGCTCCAATACATGTACCATTGTCAGCAGCGCCCACTGGAATATATACGTTTTTAAAAGGAGTATTTTGAGTAATCTTGCCATTCGCAACAGAGTTCATCGCTACACCGCCTGCTAAACAGAGATTTTCACTCTTGTAGCGATCGCTCAATCGGTTGATTAAATGAAAAATAATTTCCTCTGTCACTGCTTGCACAGATGCTGCAATATTTTGATGTTTTGATGTCACTTCTGACTTGGGTTGTCGAGCTGGACCTAGTAATTTTTCTAGTTCTGGGCTGTGGAAAGGTTCAACATGGGGCGCACCATTGTCCCATTTCATGGCGATACCCTGCTCATGATGAGTGAAATAATCTAAGTTCAACTCAAAACTATCGCCTTTGGGATAAATAATTCGGCGCAATGCTTCTAAATATTCTGGTTCCCCATAAGGTGCTAATCCCATCACTTTATATTCATCGCCATAGGCAGGAAAACCTAAGTAGAGAGTAATAGCATTGTAAAGATAACCGATAGAATGGGGATAGTGAGTACGGCAGAAGTAATCGAGACGCTTGCCTTCACCTGCACCGGAGAGAGTACTAACAAAATCACCCATCCCGTCAATGGATAAAATGGCAGCTTTGTCAAATGGGGAAACAAAGAAAGTACTGGCTAGGTGGGTTGTATGGTGTTCTAATGTGTGGATAGGAGTGCTAATGTCTTCTGGTTGACAGTGGCAAGCTTCTGCTAATTGTTCCTTAAGGCTAGCAGATTTACTTTGTTTGCTAAAGCGATCCAAAAGTGATGACAGGGAAGGACGTTGTTGCAAGGTGAACAGTAGTTTGCGGTTCAGGTTGGCTTTGGGATTGAAGGAGACAGCAACATGATCCAAATCTGCTGCACTAATACCACCCACTTGCAAACAATAGCGGATAGATTGAGCAGGGAATCCAGCCCAGTGTTTGGTGCGGGTGAACCGTTCTTCTTCGACTACAGCAATAAGTTGACCGTTTTGGATCAGGCAAGCTGATGCATCACCGTGGTAAGCGTTAATTCCAAGAATGTTCATGTTAGTTTTACTTTAATTTATAGGTTAGTTAGAAAATTTGAAAGTTATTTTTGCTTAATAACGAACCACATCGGACTTAAGGTTGGCTCCTGTATAACCTGTGATCATCCAAAAAAAGGAACGACCAATATCACGAAGAATAGGAAAGATAGGTTCTTTTTGTTGGTTGGATGGGACAGAAAGTGGAGTAAAGGCAATTCCTTGGCTACCGAGGATGATAGTGGCGATCGCTCTGGCTCTGGGCATGTGATAGTCTGAGGTAACTAAAAACACATGTTGAATTCTGTATTGTTGGAAATCTGAAATGAGTGTAGTAAAGTTCGTAACGGTGTCACTAGCACGGTAATCTAGATAAAGATGGCTGTCTGGGATGCTTGCCTCTTGAAAAATTTGATGCACCTTATTGGGATTAATATTAGGAGAAGAAACCCAAATTTTTAGGGATGGATACCAGTGAGCAAATTCAGCAGTAAATTTTTCTCTTTCTCCGAGTGAAGTACCACCAAGCATAAGAATAGCTTGGGGTTGAGGAGCTTGGATTTTGGCGATCACAAGACGTACAGGAATTATACTAATTAGGGTGAGTATAAAACCTACTAAAGCCAAAATCAAATATCTTTTGAGTTTGCTATTTAACCGTTTCATGGATAGGCTCAAGCCAGTTATTCAACAGATGATCAACCTCTTATTGATGAGCAAGGATTGCATCATAGGCACAGGAAAGGTTTTGAGCGATCGCATTCCAGGAATATCGACTATTTGCCAGATTTTTACCGTTCTCACCTAGTTGTTGTCGTAATTTCGCAGATGTAAGCAATTGAGCGATCGCATTTGCAAGAGCATCCACTTCTCCTTCTACAACTAATCCCGCTTTCGCTTCGGCAATTTCGGGAGCAATTTGCACACCAGGAGTGACAATTACTGGCAATCCCACTACCATAGCTTCTGCTACTGCTATGCCAAAGTTTTCGGAAAACGAGGGTAAGACAAAAATATCACAGCCTTGAAGAAGCAACTGTTTATCTGTACCTTTGACGAAACCAGCAAATGAAATATGGGAG
Organism: Pelatocladus maniniholoensis HA4357-MV3; assembly: GCA_019359115.1. GTDB lineage: Bacteria > Cyanobacteriota > Cyanobacteriia > Cyanobacteriales > Nostocaceae > Pelatocladus > Pelatocladus maniniholoensis. The sequence continues at coordinate 48,819 of JAHHHW010000081.1, read as the reverse complement.
GTTAAGCCAAGGGATGTCATTAAATTTTTCAGTTCCTCAACATAATCTGTCTCCCCCGTACCAGCTAAGATGAGATGAAAATTATGGTTTTGAGCAGCCAATTGGCCGAGCGATCGCATCAGCAAATCAGGACGCTTTTTGTAGTGGAGGCGAGAGAGAAACAACACCACCGGTGTTTCAATGGGAATTTCATAAAGATGGTGAAGTTTTTGCTTGGCATCTGGCAAATAAATTGGTTGATTTACTCCTAAAGGTAAAGTAACAGTGGGACTTGTAATGCCAAAGTTACGGACATCTTTGGCTTCACTAGTTGAGGTGCAATGAATAGCAGCAGCTCGATTTAGATTATGTCGTTCAGTCAGGAAGGTATATATTTGTTTTTTGAGGCGACTTTGAGACAACGCCCAAGGCTCTAATTGTCCCATTGTCCGGACTGTGTAGGGTATACCTTGCCATCTAGCAATTGCTCCAGCACAACTAGAGGCATAAGAAAATAAATAGTGTATATCTAAAATGTCGTAATCTTTAATATGCAGCCAAAGCCAACGAGTCAATGCTGGCGAAAAGATAAACTCCTTCATGCGTGGGGTAAATCGAGGCAAAAACCATACGGGAACTTGTTGGTACTCAACACGTTGGTTGAGAGGCACGTCTAATAGTTGATTGGAACCGTTATCATTAGTCGTGACAATTTCAGTGTCAACACCACACTCGCGCAAAGCTTTGACTAAATTCAAAACTACTTCGGTTGGCCCTCCTAAAGTTGGACTAACCGAAGGGATAATATGTAAAACTTTCACCTGGAGTTTATTAAGGTAGCTAGGGTTTGTTTGAATTGTTCAAAACCGAAAGTATCAATTACTTTCTGTCGGAGAATTTCTGGTTGATACAAGATAGGAGCGGGGTAAGTACCTTTGAGAATTTTGATCAGAGATTGGGCGATCGCTTCCACATCATCCGGGTTAACTAAAACACCTAATTCTCCGTAGCAAAGAGCATCAATGGCTCCATCTTGACTACCTCCTATAACTGGTTTGCCACAGGCTAATGCTTCTAAGTAAACAATCCCAAACCCTTCTCCTTTACTGGGCATGGCAAAGACATCACAAAGATTATAGTAGTCGCACAATTCGCTGTCAGGAATAAAGCCTGCTAAGGTAACGCACTCTTGCAAACCTAGTTGAGTAATGAGTTGCTCAATCCGATAGCGATCATCACCTTTGCCACCGATGATGTAATGAACATCGCGAAGCTGATGCCGAATTTTAGGTAAAGCTTGAATAATTTTGTCATAGCCTTTGTAGGCATCAACACTGTCTAACCTCGCAACGGTTAATATAACTGGCTGTTCGGGTTTAAGTCCATATCGCTCTAACAAATATCTCGGCTTGCTAGCTATGTGAAAGCGACTAGCATCAAAGGTGTTGGGTAAAATTTTGATTTTGCTTGGATCTAAGTTTTGCTCGTTTAGCAGGCGATCGCGTGTGTAACTGCTTACTGCTAAGATGCGATCGGCATGGGATAGAGCTGTTTTTAAAGTAGGATTTGTGATATTCCAAGCATCTACACCATGAGCAACAGCCCAATAAGGTATGCCAAATAAGCGTTTTAACAAATAGGCAACCACAGTGAAATTCAGATGAGAGGATATAATCAGGCTAGGGCGTTGCCATAGTCCATGTCCTAAAAGTTGAGTAGCAAAAGCAAATGTTCTCAAATTTTTATGCCACTTACCTGCAAAGTGAAACCGCGTATTCTTGATAAAAGAAACGCTTGATAAACAGCGAGTATCATGTTTGAGAAAAACATCATATTCAATATGAGGATATAAATTTTGTAATGCTTCCAATAAAAAAGCTGAATATACCTGAATTCCTCCTTTAAATTCAAAAATATTCGGAAACCATATATGTAAATGCTGATATTTGTTAGAGTTTTGATTATTTTTGAGAATTCTTCTGTTTTGTTTTAATAAATTCTTAGCATCAAGATTGATCATTGTTATATCAAATAATTAATAACAATAATTAAACTTTATCAGTAGATCTATCGTCAATGGCTTGACGATATATTTCAATATATTTTTCAATCATTCCTTCTGCTGTAAATTTTTGATAATTCACAAAGCCTTGTAACTTAAATTCTTCTAATCTAGGAAGATAGCTAACAATTTTTTCCGCAGCTATTTCAGGGTTATCTGCTTCTATATATATTGCTGCTTCTCCTCCCACCTCATTCATCGGAGGACGGTTTGAGGTAAATACAGGACAACCACAAGCTTGAGCTTCTATAATAGGCCAGCCAAAACCTTCATAAAGGGATGGGAATAGTAAAGCAGTTGCAGAAGAATAGAGCGATCGTAAACTTTCGTTATCAACATTTACTAAGTCTATGACTTTATGAGTCAGATTACGTACAGTTATTAACTGGCGCATTTCCACAGTCATGGGTTTACCTACCATGACTAAATAAAAATCAGGGTGTTGAAGTTTCAACATTAATTTATCAAAAATTGCTAGAACTCCCAGCCGATTTTTGTACCAGTAATTTCCTCCAACATGAAGAATAAATTGGCTATCTTGAGGAATTCCTAAATATTTTAAACGTTGCTTGGCTTCTGTAGTTGCCATTGGTCTATAGGGGTAGTTTAAACCCATAGGAATCAAAGATACAGCACTTTCAGAAAGAGAACTCAAACGTAATAAATCACTTCTAGTTTGTTCAGAAACACACACGATTTTTTGAGCTTGATCAAGTCCCTTTAAAATCATTTGCTGTATTTGTTTACCTGTCCATTTAGTTTTAAATTCGGTAAACTCTCCCAAAGCGGAACGAATTGCTAGTAAATCATGACAAGTAACAACATGAGGTATGTTTCTTAAATATTTTGTGTAAACGGCATTACCATGATCACATATATGAATCACATCAGCCCAAGATAAAGCTTCACGTAATTGTGATGGGAAGAGAATTAATTTATCAATATAACCTAACCATTTTTTGAACAATTGCGAAGGTAAATTCAGCCTACCAAAATGAGGAATTGGGTGAATTACACGTACTTGATGACCAAATTGATTTAGGTAAATTTCCAGCATAGAAGCAAATCTATTCATACTTTCTATGGAATCTGGCTGATAATTACCTATTAACAAAATTTTCATTTATTACTATTAAAATTGCTTATTTTTATTTTTTAATTTCAAGTCCCATAGAATTCTTTTTATATTAATAAATGTCTCAGCAGGCAATAAATATTTGACTAGGCTTTTGGTTAATGCTTGGATTGTTTGGGGCAATAACTGCTTTTGTAGAGCTAAGATATTTTGAGGTGTCATGGTAGCAACTGAACTGCTAGGAAAAGCCGGATATTTTCTTGGAAAACCAAATCCAAGATAGTCCATCACCTCTGGAGTTAAATTATCAAGATACTCAGTGTTGACTAGGTTTTTTTCCCCATGTCCTATATATTTACTACCAACTTGATCTACTTGAAACAGTAAAGTAGTTCTGCTGTAGTTATCATCTTTAAAAGGTTCTGCTCTGTGAATTCCGTGAATGTCACAGATTATAATAGTCCCCTTTTTCATGGGAAATGATAGTATATCGTTTTTATAGTTTTTGTCGATAAAAGTATCAGTTAAATATATTTCGCCATCGTACTTATAAGACCATTTATGAGAATATTTCAGGTATTGAAAGGCATTTTTTGTAACATCAGATAGATAAAATAAGAATAATAGTCCCGGCATATTATGCTTGGCAACTAGTTGTTTGCCACTCTGTAAATTATTGTCTGTATGCCAGGGCATATGACCGCTTTTATAGACTTGATAAACTCTATGATTGGTTAATTTGTAATCATCGTCAAAATATTCGTTACAAATATCTAAAATCTTTCTAGAGGTTAGAATATCGTATGTTGTTTTTGAACTAGCGAGGCAATGAGTAAAAAATTTAATATTTTGGGTAATAACTACCCCAACATCGTTAGTGTTGATTAAAATATTGTTGAAATCTATATCTTGAAAGATTTGATCAATATATTCTTCTTCTAAAGCTGATTCACAAGCAAAATATCCTTTGTTTTTGAGATCATTAACTATTTGACTAGTACTGAAATTTAAAAAATTTAAATGATACATAGGTTAATATATACATCAGCCTTAAGATAAATAGTAATAGCGATATTCATACTTAACTACTGTTAAAAATCAAACAAATTATCTAATCTGTATTATATCTCTAATATATTACAATTACTGTAAATATTTTATACTTAAATATATTGAAACTTGCCAAACATCAGCAACTTGCTAAAATCTCTTGCACTCGATTGCCTAATTTTTGCCGATATTTTCCCCAAGTTAATTGTTCTGCTTTGCGACGAGCTGCTTGTCCCATTTCTACTAACTCTTGAGGATGACAATAGCACCACTCTAGTTTTTCTTTGAGAGCTTCTACATCTCGAATTGGGACTATAAAACCTTCAACACCATCTGTAATGATGTCTAAAGCAGCTGTGTTGGCTGTAGTAATTACAGGAATACCACATGCCATTGCTTCCAGCAGCACCAGTCCAAATCCTTCCAAAAGAGAAGGAAAAACTAAAACATTGGCATTACTGTAATATTGATTTAACGAAGCATGAGGAACTGATGGCATATAGCGGAAAATATCTCTGTATTGAGATAGCCACTTTTCTGGAAACTCATTAATCCCAACTAATAATAACTCTGCATCAGATAGTTGCAGTTCTTGCCAAGCCTTCAATAAGTAGTGGACTCCTTTGCGAGGTCCTACACGACCCGCAAATAAAGCACGAAAAATTTTGTCAGTTTTGGGTTGTAACTGGAAATATTCAATGGGTGAACCATAGGGAATTACACTAATTTTTTCTGGTTGTACACCTACATCCAAGAGTGACTTTTTAGTAAAAGAGGATGCTACAAATATATGGTCTGCTAATTGAATTTCTTGCTCCTTGCGCTCAACTTTCCAAGTCGGTTCCTGAATTGCTTGCAATACAGGAGCTAAATCCGGAAAGTTGTTAGCCTCTTCTATTTGAATATCTTGATTTTTACGATAGAACGGAATGGGCAAATCATACAAACAAAGAATTCCTTGTTGTTTGGCAACTTGAAATGTATTTGCAGCCCCATCTTCGTAAGCATAAACAGCAGCCAGATCTTGTAAATGATGCTTGGCAACATGGTTATCTAATGCAGCATATACCCAATCAACCAGTTGTTGTTGCTTCAATCCCAAACGCTTACTCATACCTGTTTTAATGAGTGCTATTCTAATTAATTCTCGCCAAGGATGGGTTCGCATTTGCACTCCAGCAGGAGTAATCCAAGTGCGCCGTCCAGCTTCTTGGGAAAGACGGTTACTAATATTTGTTGGTAAAAGATTCAAATAATGAGCAACTGTACCATGTGGATTATAGGCAGTTGTTGTAATGATTTCATCAAGTATATCTACTTCTGCTAGGGCAAGTGCGGCGTTGCGGGAAAAGGGATTACTAGTTGGATGAATCAGGGAAATACGGGGATTGACCATTAGTTTGAGATAGTTGGTAGTATTGTTGCAAATTTTCTATTTGTTCTAATTGAGGTAATAAGAATATAAAACCAGTGACAAACCAGTAGTAAATTGAAAAAGCATAGTTAAAAACTAATGGGCCATTAAACTGAATAGCTTGAAATAGGAAAGCTGTAAGTGCTAACTGACGCAGGAAAGGTCTTTGCAAATTTAAGTAAACATTCCAAAGAGCTATTGCAGTACTAACTCTAAGTCCATACCAGAAAAGAAAACCAAAAGGGCCTAATTCTAGAGTAACTCTACCCATTTCTGATTCAAAACCTACTGGAATTACTTCTCCAGGTGGCAAATTTAATATTTTGCGAAGCATTGGTGTTGCTTGATGCGTTGCTCCCGTACCGTACCCATAAAGTCCTGTATACTTAATAAAATCAATAGGTTCAAAGAAACTGCCCGCAACACGTCCTGATACATCTTGGTTAGAAGTTGTACGTAGCCAAAAAGCATCGATTGCCGGACGAAACCAGATGGAAGCAGCAATAGCAACAATAATAGCTGGCAGTAAAAACTTCTTAAACGAATGCAATGTACTTGCAGGCTTGTTAAGAAATTGAATGCCGAAATAACCCAGTAACAGTAAAACTTGGACAAAAACAGTGCTGCGAGAACCAGTCATCAATGAGTTAACTAACAGTAATAATAATTCAACAATAGTGATCCAATGCCATAACTTTGATTGCTTCTTAAAAAGCATGGGAATCATTAAACTAAAGCAGGCTGCTAAGTATATTCCGTAGGTACTTATGTAGGAAAAAGTTCCTGTAATTCTAACACTATTATTGTCCTCACTCCCAAATGTAGCTACACCCTGGTCTGTACCAGGAGTATAAAGGTTAAGAGGGCTGGAAGGAGGACTAAAGAACTGTAAAATTCCTAAAAGAGCAACAGGGATTATTAAAAATAAGTGCGATCGTAAGAATTTATATAAATCTTCCTCTGATTGAAATAAATTTGGCAACATCCAAATTAAAGGAATATAGAAGAGGTAAGCTTTCAATCCAAATAAAGCAACTAGAGGTGAACCTAAACTGGGATTGAATGCCTCATATGTACACCATACGGCAACAAAAATAATCAGAACAGTGACTATACGATTTTTAATCAATAATTGTCTTTGAGAGTTTGAGAAAATATAGTAATTCAGGTAAGCTCCTAGAAGAACTAAGTCTTTCAAAAAATAAATAAAATCACTCGCTTGGGGGAAAATCCATTTTCGCAATATACCTTCAATAACTAAAATGAAAAAAACAGCTTTAACCGCACTGCGCCAGTTGAGGTTAATAAGATAATTTATATAAAAAACAAGTATGGAAATAGCTATTATCAAAAATATAATATTCAATTTATATGCCTTTTATAGTTTATTCTGAGAGGATGTTTGAAAAGTCATGATTGATGTATCAAATATTTTTTACCCCACCCTAACCCTCCCCTTATAAAGGGGAGGGAACCGGATTTCTCTTGTTTCCCCCCTTTATAAGGGGGGATTAAGGGGGGTAATAATGTAATTAAAATTACAGCCAATCACTTTTCAAACAACCTCTTATGAAAAAATAATTAATTATAATACAGGCTAATTCTTTTTACATATAAAATAACCTAATTTCCTATATAAAATTATTTTACTAAAGAAGTTGGCTGAATAGCTTGCTCAAATACTTGTAAGTAGGCTTTTGCTACATCTGCCTGACGATGACGGCAGAGGTGCGACGCTGCTTTTTCTCGATATTGAAATAACTTGCTAGTATCAGTTAGTAAGTTACTCAGAACTTGAGTTAAGGCTTGAACATCACCATTAGGAAAAGTTACCCCACAAAAACCAATTGCTTCCTTTAAGCCTCCACCTTCTGAGCCTATAACAACACAACCACAGGCTATGCCTTCGAGTGCCACAACTCCAAACGGTTCTTGCCAACGAGATGGTACTACCAAAATTTGGTGAGCATTTAATAATTTAGCTAACTCATGTTCAACTTTCACGCCCACAAAATCAACCTGATGCAAAAGCTCTAAATCCTTAACTTGTTGACGTAATTTAGATTCTTCTGGTCCACTACCTATAATTGTCAATTTGGGAGTGATTCCTAGAGTTTTGAGATTAGCCAAAGCATCTAGTAACAAATCTGCTCCCTTGTCAGAGACTAATCGTCCTAAGAAGACAAGTTCTTTGTCACGAGGAATTTCTGGTATTTCGTAGAATATGTCTTCCCGATAAGGATTAGGAATAACTGTCGATGGGGTTGAGACATGATTAGCGACAGCCTGACTAACTGAAATACCAGTCGCAAAACGGATAGCAAAATGTTTTAAATAATCTTGCCAGCCTAAACTGTCATCTGTGCGAGTGTACCAACCATTGTGTGCTACGACCCAAGGTTTGGGACTAATAAGCAAGGGCCAAATTCCCTTGAGACTAATGTTAGGTTGGAAATAAATATCACACCAGTGAGTTAAGTTTAATAGTTGATTTGGGTGAGGTTGTCGAATAACTTCAAAAGGGAAAATTTTTGAATCTGTTGCGGGTGTTTGTGAGACTAGTTTGACTTCATGTCCTTGAGAAAAAAACTCGTGAGCTAGTATGGAGACAACTGTCTCTAGTCCACCTATACTTGGGTAAAATACAGGTGAATAAATAAGAATATTCATTGATGCTTAATTTTTTTATTAAATATTTGATAGCAAACTTGACCAAACAAGGCACTTATTAAAAAGTTATACCATTTCTATATGAAGACGCATAGAAAGAACCCCACCGCCTGCGGCACCTCCCCTTACCAAAGGGAGGTTGCGAGGGGTCAAAATAGTGTGCAGCTTCACAGAGAATTGGTATTAAAAGGAAAAAGAAAGAAAAAGTGCTGGTACTAAGCCCCGAAATTTATTTATGGAATGATTGAGAAAACATTTATTACTCTACGAGAAGCCGCTACGCGTCTATCAGACGCGGAGCGCCGAAGTTGCTATGTCCGTGATTATTTCCCCTCAATTTATTTATGGGGATTTTCTTTTTACTTTTTACTTTTATCTTTTTACTTTTTAATTACCATCTTTTCAAACAACCTCTAAAGCTTGCACTAGAGATTCTATATTTTGGTGAGGCGACCAAGTTTCCATGCGTTTAGCAGCAGCATTACTCATTTTTTTCAAATGCTCAGGATCGCTAAGAAGTGTTCGGAAAATTTCTGCTAAAGCATCTACGTCACCACAGGAATAAATAAGTCCTGTTTCACCATCTTGAACAAGATCATAGCGAGCACCGACGCGATCGCTCACTATTACAGGACAACCACAAAGCATCGCCTCATTTACAACAACACCAAAAGGTTCGTACTCTGATGGAAAGACGAACAAATCAGCAGAGCGATAAACTGAGGGTAAATGAGACTGATTAACAAAACCAAGGAATCTAACTCGCTCTGCTATTCCTAATGCTTCTGCTTCTGCTTCTAATTCTGAGCGCAATGGGCCTTCACCAGCAAATACTAGATAACTTTCTAAGACATTAGCTTTGGCAAATGCTCGTAAAGCGTCCTGCGGACGTTTCCACGGTTGGAGTTTAGCGCAGAAAAGGATAACAAGAGCATTCTCTGGAATCTTCCACTCCTGACGCACAAGATTTTTATTTACCTGCTTTGCCTGGGCTATCCACCATTCATTATTAACTACATAAGGCGTCAACTGTATGCGTTGTTCGGAAATCCCCAAGGAATTAATAAATTTTATACCTCCAGATGAGGGGACAATAACAGTATCTGCAAGACCAAAGATCCAAGGTAATAGTAACTTTTTCAGATGGACTTTCCAGCCAGAGCCATCTCTGGGACTTAACTCATGAGCATCTGTACCAAATAGTAGGGCAGTTCCACTAATTTTTGCTGCTGCTGCTACAATCCAAAAACTTGCATAGGCATAGCCTGTGTACGCAATTACAGCATCAAATTTACCACTGTGTATTTTGTTCCACAAATCTAAATTGATTAGTCCAAAAAAACTATGTAAGCCAGGTTTAGGAGATTGATTAGGGATTTGAATCCAGGGATAGCCATCCAAAAGTGGAATATCCCATTTTACTTCTATACCAAATTCAGAGTCTAAGCCTGCTTCTGCACCTTGTAAACTACAATAAGCTACTAGAATATCCAGCTTTGGATGCTGTGCCATTAACTGGAAAAGTGGGGCAGAATACTGAACAGGATGAGAAGCTATAATTAGTACTCTATACTTACGATTATTCATTTTTTACTCCTCATCAGAATTTGCCCCAAGGTAGTTAGCAAAAATCTGGGCTTGTGTAGATAAATTATGATTTTGATACCAAGCATAGGCATTGTCGGCAATTTCTTGCCCCAAGTCCAGGCACAGTTGTCTATCTTGATCACCAGTAGACCAATAATGCTTACCACCTTGGAGACCATCAATCGGTACTTTGCTGGAAGTAGTCATGCAAGGAATCAGTTTGTGAACACAATAAGCAGCAAAAATAGTTGATTTTGCTAAATGTGTTGGTGGGGGAACATTTAAAAAACCTGCAACAGAATCGAGCAGAATTTTGCTCACTTCTGCTGCTTCAACCACGCCCTTTTCCAGTATTGGAATACCATTAATTTCAAATAGTTCTAAACCAGTAGAAATGCCAATATCACATATTTCTGTAATTTTTAGAGTCTGGCAGATTTGCTCCAAAGCTTTGTGGCATTGCTGATAAACTTGTGATCTACTGTTACGATGTCCAAATACTACTAACCGTCGAGAACGTTTTGCTAGGGATGAGACAGACTCTGACTCTGGTTCACCAATATTGGAAAAAACGGGGACTGAAGTAATGGGGCCTTGTTTAATTCGTGCCAGTTTATAGAGAATTTCAGCATAACTTACTTTGCTAGTAAGGCTGCGATCGCTTAATTTAAGTAACCGAGCTGCTATATTTTGCTGTAGGGGAGATAACCAGAAAGCACTAGTCCAAGGTGAGCCAGAAGCATATACTTCATGGAACATAGTTACTAACTGCGAGTTGGTATGTTTAGCTTTCCAAAGCTCCAAGCCTTTAACCAACCACACCGGACAGCCTTTGTTGGCATAACCATAACCTACATAATGTAGTAAAATCGGGGCTGTGGAGGCTAAAATTGATTGATTACTGTCAGAAGATAATAGAGATAACAATGCTTCAGCAGAATCAATTTCCACTTTTTGGATAGAAAAATCTTCAATTGCAGTAGCTCCATTCCAGTGGCGATCGCCAACAATAAAGTGTGTTTCTATTTCATAATCTTTCCGCAACTGACGAGCTAAGTTCAGTGCATAATCTCCTAAGCCATTGATTGCTGGCGGTAATTGAGGAACTATTTGAATAATTTTTCTAGGCTGATTTTTTAGATTCACTTTTATAATAATTTTATTTTGTATATATTCAAATATTTACTGTTCTTGACTCAATAGCTCTTCCTAATACAGTTCCTCTAATGATTACTTTACAGTGCCAAACAGTCAAACCCATTCGAGAACGCATAGCAGCCAGTAAAATTCCTAAGCAAGCTAACATTGCTTGTCGGCGTTTATTATTATGCAAGGCTGCTTCCATTTGATTGTAATAAGCAGTAGCACGATACTCTCTACTTATTTTCTTCAACATATTTGAGTCAACCCAAGCAGGTGGTTGTTGTGACATGGAAAGAAGTTGATCGGCCAGAAGATGGGTAATTTGAGCTAGGTGACTATACCATAGATCTGCTGGCTTGCTCCCAATCATACTAGAGTCATGAATGCGGTAAAATGTCAAAGGCTCATCTAATTCAAAACCATGCCCTGCTGACTTGAGAGGATGAAAGAATATTTCATTTTGAACAGGTAGAAGAGATAGTGCAGCAGCACGATTAAGACACAAAGTACTTGTATTGCCACCTCCATAAACTGTAGAGTTTATCAATTGACCATCTGAATTGATAAAATACTTTGTATGTTCTATATATAAATAACCTTTTTGCATGAATGGGATGAGAGCTAATATTTTGTTATTGTCAAAATAGTCATCTGCATCTAACAAACAAACATAATCTCCAGATGATTCCAAAATAGCTTTATCTAAACTAGCTCCAAATCCTTGATTTTCCGAACGCAATACTCGAATGCTATCTTGATAATGCTGGCAAATTTCAGGGGTTTCATCAGTTGACCCATCATCTATAACTAAAATTTCAAGCTCGTAGTCACCTGGTTTTTGATTTAGGCAACTTTCAATAGCTTTAGCTAAGTAACGACCGTAGTTATAGCAAAGAATTGAACAAGTTATTTTCATAAAATGAATTTTATCAAGTGATCGTTTTCCTTAACACAACAAAAGAGAAGCAATATTTAAGTTTCGAGGTGCAATATCTGAGTTAGTCTCGCTCGATTTAATCGATAGGAATAATTCATTTTTCTTTGCAACTTATTCCAAAAAGTTTTGGGTTTGCGATTGTTGTCTGCAAAAAAATGATTTGTTATATTTTTAAGATTTTCCCAACCATACTTGTTAATACTCAAACCAACTTTTTGGGCAGCCATTCCCATTAAATAGCCATCTGAACTGGTATATCCTCTCAATTCTAAAGTTCTTGCAATAATATCCCACTGTTTTAAAAACTCAAGTTCTCTTCCGTCATCTCTGGTAATAATGTATAAAGATTCATGAATTAGCTTGGCTTTTTCCAATGGGATCTTTAATTTATTACCTAAATTTTTCATCAACTTCACGTCGGGAGCATACATCCACTCATGTGCATGTTGAAGTAAGTCATCAGTCATCGCAGTAATACCAGGTAGCCATTCGACTTGTTCTGGTACATTCGCTACTATTCTTGTATCTGCATCAATATGTATCGCACTACGGTACATTGATAATGCTTTTTCAACTACAAATCGCCGATCATTCCAACAGTGAGGAATTCCTTTTTGGTGATATTTAAATGCCAAAATATTTTGATAATCTTTGAAATCATCGGGTTCATCTGAGAAAATTATAAGATTTACTTTAGGAGCATATTTGTTTAAATCTTCTGCAAGGTTTTTAGCAAGAAGACGGTAAGGAGAACGAAGTGCTATGGTACAAAAGCAATAATCCATAAATAGAAATTTACTGAGTATAGTTTTAAGTTCAAACCCGCCTGCGATTTCAATCGCAGTCTCATTTGCATTGTCCCCAAAAAAATGGGCAGGCTTATAAACCCCTTTATTAATCAATGGGCCATGCGGAATATCCAAAGAAGCCTGCCCGTTTTTTCTACGTGGAAGACCCTCATAGCTAAAGTCTGCTTCAGCAGACTGTTTAATTTATTTGAGTCGTCTGAAGACGACTTGCACTATTAGCAAAGGGTTTAAACCTTTTGCTATATATTGAGAAACTGGGATGCTCCCCTTCTTCACCTCATATTATCCAAATACCATTTTTTTCAACTTTATATACATCCATTCAGGAAACAGCGTACTCAACCAACTAAAGCGAGTAAAACGACTAAATCCATACTTTCTGACAAATCTAATCCAGAGGTGTAATCGTTCATCAATGGGCATAATTCCAAAGCGAGTATGAAATAACCAATCTATATCAAAATTTTTATGTTCAAAGAAATAAGGGAAGAAAACATCTGGTTCGCCCAGAAACTGTTCATCAACTGAAACTGATGATAATGTTACTCTAGGAACATGAATCGCAAGAGAGTATAAATTTTCCAAAGCTTGCTGCCAATTTTCCCGGTGTATCTCGGCAATTTTTTTTCTGGTTGCTTCCCCGATAGATAACCGAAATGCTTCATCTTCAATTAGGTGAGATAGGACTGCTGTGTATTCCTCAATATCTTTTACACGCATTAGATTACCACTCAAACCAGGCATATCAGCGCCTAGAATACTGCATAAATCAGAATCAAATGGGTAACGACTGACTAATGGGATACCATAGCTTCCAGCTTCTAAAAGAGAAGTGTTGGAGATAAACGGGAAAGAATCAACATAAATGTCAGCAGCTTGGTAAAAGGTGGAGGTATCTTCACGCTCTTCTAAGACAATGATTCTTCCCTGGGCTTGTTGAATTGCTTGTGACCAATCTTCCCGCACTCCGGGACCAATAACAACTAATATAGCTTGTTTGTGTCGTTCTAGTAATGGAATATGCGCCTCGGCAAAGTTGACTCCGTCCATTGACCTATACTTAAGACTCCTGGCAATAGACAGTAGTAAAATATTGTTTTCATCTATACCAAGCTTATTCTTTGCTTCTATTCGAGTTAGGGTTCTATGAATAGGAGGCAAAATAATCGGAAGTATCACATTACGCTTGGCCTCTACGCCTCTACGTTCTTGTGAGAGATACATACCCGATTCACGAAGATTTGCAACAATATCGCTAATACTGACACCTAACCAAAAGAAGTGATCGGCATGATTCAACAGAATAATAGGAGGAGATTGTTCTTTATTGGCAAATGCAATAATTGGAATGACATCTTCGCATGAAGTGTGTAACACAACAAGATCTGCTGAGGCTGCAATTTGGCGTAGTTGTTTAGCCCTGGATACAAGATGACCAATGCTATCTCTGAGAGAATATATTTTACCTTGGCTGTTCGCAACAGCCTCCTTCATGATTTTGGGGACTTCTTTTTGATCCTGTCGCGTTAACACAAGAGAATGGGAACGATCTGCATCTTGCTGAATCCAGCGCCAAATCATTCTAGAATGTCCGCCAATCGAACCGACAACAGTAGCAACATGAAGTATATTTTTTGGATTTTTAGGCAATAAAATATTTTTATTTATAGAATTACTTTGTTGTATTGCTTTTTGTCCAATAGTGAGAAGGATATGCTCTAATTCGGTGCTGACGAAAATACCACAATGTTGATAAAGCGTATAGCAAGCTGCAATTTCTGCATAGACTGCTGCTGCATCGTACTGGTGTTTTTCCACCAAGTTTTTAGTTTGATCAATAAGGCTACGAAACACATCTATGCGGGGTTGAATTAGACGAGTGCCTTCTTCTTTCCACACGGAAAGTGTATCATTGACTGTTTCCATATAATTACTACAACTTTATGAAGCTTTTCAAGACAAAAAACGATCGCTCTCCAAGAAAAGCGATCGCACTATTCAAACCTTTAACTTCTATGATGACTCAATGGGGGCTATCTTCACTCGTCGTCGCCGTTCTTTACGTCTAGTCCCTCCTGCCATTTCATACTCGCTGCTATCTTTGCCAAACTTTGATGCAACGCCATTCATCATACGCTCTGAGAGACTTGATAGATTCTGCTCTGCCTCCAAAACTTCATGATACGCTTGATCAAGCTTAGATAATATGGTGTTGTAAACCTTAAGTTTTTCCCTAGTATTCTCAACAGAACTTGTAAATGCTTGCATGTTTAGACCATTACCCAAGTCTAATGCCTCATCAATAGACATGAAACCAGCAATCCGGCGGTCTGCTTTTTCCAAAATTGGTGAACTTCGCTTACGTCTGCTCATAAATTCGGCACTCTGTTGATCAAACGACACCTAAATTTTAAGAAATGGTTAGATCAGTTCATAACCGTAATCTTGGGGAAAAATTAGGAGCATTTTGCCGAGCATGTGAAATAAGTAAGTAAGTTCCGAAAAGATTAAAAGCAATTTTTGTTATGCATAAGCAAAAGCAACAAATGCTTATATTTTTCTAATATAATCTTGAATTTTTCTAATACAATCTTGAATTATAATAAAAAATACTTAAGTTTTACTGTAAATACTTAAGCAAGTATTATGAATAGTTTCTTATTTATAGAAAAGGTTCAAGCGATCGCTGCGATCATTTGAACCTTTTCTATGAATACTTATTTATGTTGAACATTCAAACTTGACCGAACAAGGCAAAAGTCACTTCCTAAGAAAAAGTGCTGGTACTAAGCCCCTAAATTTATTTATGGATCGATCAGGAAAACATTTATTACTCTTCCTTGAAGCCGCTTCGCGTCTACCAGACGCATAGCGCCGAAGTTGCTACGTCCGTGATTATTTCCCCTAAATTTATTTATGGGGATTATCTTTTTACTTTTTACTTTTTACTTCTTAAAAGCTGTTTTCAAAACCTCAACCACCCGATTCTGTTCTTCTTGAGTCATCTGATGAAACAGGGGTAAAATAATCGCACGCTCCTGAGCTTGTTCACTTTCAATTAAGCGTTGACAACTTCCTTGTTTGCAATCACAAGCATCGCCATCAATTCCACAAGACCAAGCTTCTATACTGTAAGCTAGTTCCCGATGGGCGCACATAATTCCCCGTCGGGTAGATACCCCAGCATCTAGCATAGTTTGCATGACTTGTACTTGGTCATATTTTTCTGACAACCTCACACAGAAACTTTGCCAGTTACTTTTTGCCCAAGCTGGTTCTGTCGGTAATTTCAATCCCGGCACATCTGCTAACATTTCCTGATACCGTTGTGCCAAATAACGCCGACGTTCGACAATTTCAGGTAGACGTTTGAGTTGTTCTCGTCCGACTGCTGCTTGGATATCAGTCATCCGGTAGTTGTAACCCAACATGGGATAAGACTCAAATATTACCTGTTTTGCACCGTGACGTACGGTGTCAGGAACGCTCATTCCGTGTTGTCGCCAGAGGCGAAATAGTTTATCCCATTCTGGATTATTTGTGGTTAGCATCCCGCCATCACCAGTGGTGATCACTTTGCGGGGGTGAAAGGAGAAACAAGCAATATCACCGTGTGGTTTACCGATTTTTTCCCACTTATCGTCCCAGAGAATTTCACTAGCGATCGCACAGGCTGCATCTTCAATTACTGGTAAATTGTGACGGCGGGCAATGTCCAAAATAGGTTTGAGATCGCAAGGCATCCCCATTTGGTGGACAATAAGAATAGTGCGAGTGCGATCACTAATCACATCTTCAATTAACATCGGGTTGATGTTGTATGTCTGTGGTTCAATATCCACAAACACGGGGATTGCCCCACAGTAGCGGATGCTGTTAGCGGTGGCAATATAGGAATGACTGACGGTAATCACTTCATCCCCAGGCTGCACTCCCACAGCTAACAATGCTAGATGTAACGCAGTTGTACAATTAGAAACAGCACAAGCCGATTTTGCCCCTACGTAAGCCGCAAAATCCTGCTCAAAAGCGGAGACTTCCGGACCCTGCGTCACCCACCCAGACATAATTGCACGCCTAGCTGCCTCTGCCTCTGCTTCTCCCATCCAGGGTTTGGCAATGGGAATACTTTGTATCTTTTCAGACATTGCTTGTTTCCTTAGTCTGCTTTTCAGAACGCCACCAATTCACCAACCGACGTAATCCCTCTTCTAAAGACACCTCTGCTGCAAAACCCAATAATTTCTGAGCTTTGCTCACATCTGCAAGTCGGCGCTGTACGGGATTGACTTTGCGTTCTGGCCCGTATTCCGCCTGCAAGTCCGACCCCATTACCTTAGCCAAGCTATAGGCGAGGTCATTCAAACTACTTTCTACACCACTAGCAACATTAAATACTTCGTCTGTAACCTCGGTTTTGGCAGCTAAAATATTGGCTCTGGCGATATCTTCAATATACACAAAGTCCATAGTCTGCTTACCATCACCAAAAATTAGTGGCGGTTTACCTGCGACGATCCGATCCATCCACCGGATTAGTACTTCGGTGTAAACACCATAAATATCCATACGCGGTCCATAGACGTTGAAGTAGCGCAGTGCTACATAGTCTAGACCGTACATTTCGTAGAAACTACGTAATAATCCCTCATTAAAGACCTTAGCTGCACCGTAAAGAGTGCCGTTATTATAAGGATGATGAGATTCAGTGGTGGGGAAATCCTCTGCCATGCCATAAATAGAAGCAGAAGAAGCGGCGACTACTTTTTTGACTTTAGCGTTGACTGCGGCTTCCAAAACGTTAAATGTGCCGTCAGCCAGTACTTCCAACGCCAAACGGGGTTCCTCAGCACATTGAGTAATGCGGATTGCTGCTTGGTGAAAGACATAATCTACACCTTGCATAACTTCCCCTAGAAGTTTTTGATCGCGAATATCGCCTTCAACAATCACCAAAGGACCATGTTCTTTTGTCCAAGCCAGGTTCGCCAGTCGTCCGCGCGTGAAGTTATCCAAAACAATAATTTCCGCAACTTCCTCTTTAACTAGCAAATCAGCAATATGTGAGCCAACTAAACCTGCGCCACCTGTAATTAATACACGACTATTTTGCATTTTCTTTTAGTTTAATTATTTCTCGTTCAAGAATATAAATGCTAGGAAAAAAAGAGACTCACCAAGTCGTACTAGACAGAGAACGCAAACTTCTCGAACGGAAATTCCCTGACTAGTCCCATCTTGCCGCTTTTCGTGTCCACCGTAAACAGGGCATTATTTTTTCCACCCTTATCAGTAGTAAGGGCATACAATTGACCAGAGGCAGAGAAGTTTAAGTCTTTAACATCGTTGATCTGAGGACTTCCTTCAAAGTTCAGTGGGGTGAGTCTTTGAATTTTGACTTTGCCCGTAACAACAGCTTTCTCCTGCAAGTTCATCGAGATTAAAATGGGGATTCCTTCTGAACTAGTCTCGGTTAAGAAAATATTTCCCTTCGGATCTTGGCAGAGGTTAGCAAATCGATGGTTAGGCGGCAATGGGGGTAGAGCCAGATCATCGCCAGAACGAATTTTACCGCTTGTAGAATCGATAATTTTGAACGCAAAAGGTGGGACACCCTCAGTTCCCACCAAGCACAAAAGTTGATCTTTGGGAAGGCTTAACAAGCTTTCAACAGTCTGATCGGCTGTCTCTAACTCTAGGACTTTCTTGGCTCTGAATTGAGGATTTCTAGCACCTCCGACAGTATAAATAAGATGATTGAAATAACCATTTCTCGTCTTAGAGACTGTAGAAATTACTAGATTTCCATCTCCAAGTGCTGTCAATTTCGTAATCCTGTCAGAGTCACCAGTAAAGAAGGCCCGAGATTTTTTCCGTACAGATGATGGATTGTCCACAGACTGAGCTGGCACATCGGTTCTAGAAACAAGCCTTTGTGTCTCCATATCAGCAGTGCTTAACTCCACTGAGGGAGTTTCATCTTCTCGATTTAGAGCATTGGATTTACTAGGAAGGTTTACTCCATAAAGAACCTCTTCACTCTTGCCGTTATTTTGAGCCAGCGCTTTACTAGAGATATCGGCAACAATAGTGGAAGTCAAACCAGCAGCGGCCAGTTGAGTAAATTGTCGGCGTTTTAATGGTGTCACTATGACATACTCCTTGTGAGATTCTTTATAGAACACGGGCGCTTTTAGGGACTTTTAGATAAAAAATATCCCTATGTAAGGTGCGTCAGTATGAATAATCTCTTGGTATTTCCAGGTTCTCTCTGACTGACGCACCCTACTAACTTATTTCATTCGTCGCTGTTGGACGCTTTTAAGGAACGATGAGGTTTGCATTTGGCGTTTGGGGTCTAGCTCCCATATCTGCCAAGATATTGACAGTTGTTTGCTTGACCCGAATATCTTCCCTAGCTGGGCTAACATCATCACTGTCTAGCCCCCATGACCACTGATTAGTTCCGGAAGCAAAAACTTTAGCTCCACTACTTGCTGTGTAGCGGGCTGAGTGAGCCTTAGTGAAATCCTGGTTAGCAGGAAGAGTCTGTTCTCCAGGTGGTTCGTCAAAGGTTGGCAATAGGGGAGCAGGCTCAACTGTTGAGTTAGACAAAGTGACAAGACCCGCAGGAGCAGACCCATTATTCACGGTGAAATCCCATTCGTAGCCTACTAAAAGCTCGAACTGATCTCCATTCTGGAGTCCCGTGTTCGCATAGTAAGGATCATTGCTGTTGGTAACAACATAGTTATAACCACCGTAGAGATTTGTGGTGTCGCTACCGTACATGATTCCCAATAAGGAGTTTTCCGGTCGTTGGTTCTGGACGCTGCGGAATTTATTAGTAGCTGCTGATGCTCCTTGTTGCTGGGCGATTGGATCTGATGCCCAATCTTGTTTGTAGCACGCCATCACCCGATCCGGCTTCACCTGCCCAGCAGCAGAAGTAGAATTTTCAAACCTCACTCGCCAATAGCAAGTATTAGCAGAGAAAAATCCCAAATTAACTCCAGCGCCGCGGCCAGCCTCGACCGCATCACGCATTTCTTTAGACCAGTACTCATCATGCCCTACAGACAGGAATACTTTGTGATTGTTGGGATTGAGCAATGTTTGGCCGTTGGCGTGAATCTGCATGTTGTCGGTATAGGTGACATTGTAAGCTTGAGATTCCAACCAGCGCACCATATTGTATTCCCATCGCAGGGGTGTGTCGAACTCGTAGGACTCTTGATAGCTTGCTTGGGAGAAGGGTCGGTCGTAGGAAACCTTGAAAGCTCGTTGGCCGCCAATACTGTTAAAGCTGTACAAGCTATAACCCCCAGTCGTGCTATACGCTAGGACACAAGAAACGGCACTTTGGAACAAGATATCCGCATTGCTGCTATCATCTCGGACGACAAACCACACGTGTGCCACTCTACTACTAGCCTGATCGGTCAGCTTGGCAACATAAATACCGCTAGTCCAGTTATTGCCTACTTGCAATACATAAGAAGTCGTCCAGTTACACTCGACTAAGCGGGTATTAGAATCTAAGGTACAGGGGTTTTGGACGGTGCCAGTGAGCGAGCCGCTACTAGCCATTAGCCTTCCTCCCGTGCCACCATAGTAGCCCAGGCGGTATACGTCGATGGTAAACTGTCCAGCTTGTCCAAGGGAAACCTTAATGTCCAGCGATCCCCCCTTATTGACACTGGTTGCTGAAGCATAGCCAGCGATCTCACCACTGGCTCGGTTGACAAGCTTCCAGTTAGTTGTGCCAGAATTCAGATTTTCTAAATAGATAGGATTGGGATTCGGCGGAGTTGCTGAAGCTGAGAAGGTAGTACTGCCGATACCTGCTGCTGTTGCAGTGACTACTACCCCTCCAGGAGCACTGGGTACTGGGCCGAGCGTCAAGGTTGTACTTGCCTGACCACTAGCATTAGTTACTGCACTAGTGGGCGAGACTGACCCACCACCACTAGTAACGGCAAAGTTCACCGTGATCCCTGACTGAGGACTGTTTTGAGCATTTAGGACTCGCACTACTAGGGGATTGGGTAGAGTAGAGCCAGTAGCGCCATTCTGATTATCTCCACTGACTTTTTCTAAGGTACTACCAGCGACAAAGCCAATATCGCGATAATAGTTACTATTTTGGTAAGAATTTGTTGGGAAAGAATTCGGATTGACGTTGTACACTCCATTGTTGCCGTCTGCCACTGAACTCAGATCGCCATTAACAATGGAACTGCCCAGTTCATTGTTAGTTATGACATAATAGGCGTTAACGTTGACACTAACTACATAAGTAGTATTCGCTTGAATGTCAACTGGCGTTTCTAGAAGTTGCTGCTGCCAGCCAGAAGCCGTTTCGTTAGAAAAAGTGACGCTTCCTAAGAGTGTTCCCGTTGCTGTCCAGATTTTGCCAATGTGAGTTCCGGTTTCGCTAGCGGCTTTCCAGAAGCGAATAGCGTTAATTTGCCCCCCTGTGGCGCTGCGGAATTTCATGCCTAACTCGTAGGGAACGTTATCAGTGAAATTCGCATTGGTTGGAACTTGATTCGTGAACAGCTTTTGGTTGTTCACTGAGGGGTTGGCAGTAGCATTAAAGGTTACGCTACCTACTCCGGTTGCCGTAGCACTGACAGTATTAGTCACAGGACTTGTTGCCCCAGAAGCAGTTCCCAGTGTTAAGGTGGTACTAGCCTGACCGCTAGCATTAGTTACTGCACTAGTAGGCGAGACTGACCCCCCGCCAGCAGTAACGGCAAAGTTCACCGTAACTCCGGATTGAGGATTACCAGAACTGTCTTTGACCTGAACAACTAAGGGATCGGGCAGAGTTGCACCTGTTGCACCAGTCTGATTGTCGCCGCTAATCTTTGTAATCGTTGGTAGAGAGACAACCACAAAGTTGATATCACGAAAATAATTCGTATTCCGGTAAGAATTGCTTGGGAAGGCTCCTGAAGTTCCATTAAACACCCCATTATTACCGTCTGCCACTGAACTGAGATCCCCATTAGTTATGGAGTTGGCTAATTGATCATTAGTGAAGACATAATAGGCGTTGACGTTGACACTGACTACATAGGTCGTATTGGCTTGAATGTCAACTGGTGTGCTGAGAGCCTGCTCTTGCCAGCCAGAAGCCGTCTCATTAGAAAAAGTGACGCTTCCCAGGAGAGTTCCCGTTGCCGTCCAGATCCTGCCAGTATGAGTTCCTGTCTCGCTAGCGGCTTTCCAAAAGCGAATGGTGGTAATCTGTCCCCCTGTGGCGCTGCGGAATTTCATGCCTAATTCGTAGGGAACGTTGTCAGTGAAATTTGCAACGCTTGGGGATTGATTGGTAAAGAGGGTAGTCATAGATATTACCTATTAAAGTTAAATTTCTATGGTTAAGTAGCTGCGACTTCTAGTCACCAGGTAAGTTTGAAAAATTGAGATGCTCCCCTAAATCTCCCTTATGAGGATGTTTGAAAAGTCTAAATTGTTACTCACCTGGGCGATGAAAAATCGCGGCTACACGAGACAAAACCCGCCGACGCGGGTTTAAAACCCTTAATTTTCCATTAGTCGGCGTGGCGGACTTCCTTTCAGGAAGCCGCTACGCGTCGCGCTTGTGTAGTCGCAGTAGCAAATTATATTCGCCCAATACTTTTCAAACATCCTATAAGGCAATTAGCATAAAATTTGACACTTCAAAACTTTTCAAACAGCCGCTAAAGCGTCTATGTCATTGGTCATTAGTAAGGGTATTAGGTTTGTTTACCTGATTTGAGAATATTAAATACTGATTTTCGAGCAAACTTGAATAAGCGACTATTTTGTATAGGCTCCTTTTAAGTTTGTAATTTCTTCTTCAAGAACTTGAATACGATTTAGTAAATCAAATTTACTTAAACCTAAAGTGCTTTTGACAGACTTAATCACATTTGCGGCTGCTGTTCTTTCTTCTTGTTCCCATTGCACCTCCAAAATTCTGATCACACCATCACCGCTCAGAACATCGATATAACCTTCTGATTTCGATCTACTAATAATTCGACCTGGAATACGTCCAACATAAATTGGGGGATTCTCTATTGGCTTTGCTTGCCAAATTAATAATTTTTTTCCCTGAAAGTAGGTGTAGGCACCCGGAAAAGGAGAGACTAATGCTCGAATGAAACAGTCTATTTGTCTAGTAGATTTTGACCAATTAATTTCACCGTCTTCTGGCAAACGAGTGCAACAATAAGTAGCTTCAGAGTTGTTTTGTGGTATACCTTCATAGCCATGCAAGGCTTTGACAACTGTTTCTCCTAAATACTGGCGTTGGATATCATTGAGGTTGTTATATATATCAGCTACCGTATTATCAAAGTGAATCGGAATTAATTGTTGAAATAAAATATTTCCCTCATCTAATTCCGGCGATATTTTATGAATAGTGATTGCTGCACAAGGTTCATCATTGATGATTGCCCAATTAACATTGGCACGACCACGATATTGGGGCAAAGGCGAATAATGAACATTGATAAAAGCAGACAATTCAATTAGTTCTGGTGGTAGAATTTGGTTATAAGAAGAAACCACTACACAATCTGGCTGCAACTTTAAAATTAAAGATTTAATTTCTGACTGTGAAGTATTTATAAATATGGGGATATCGTTTTGTTGTGCTAAGTTAACAACTGGGTCATTTGTGTTAGATTTAGGATCTATATTTCTTACTATTCCTTGCACCTTGGAATTGGGAATTAAAGATTCCAAGGCAGTTAAACTTGTCGTTCCTAAACCGATTAAGAGTACATTACTCATTTACCTTTTTTATACATGGTCGTGAAAATCTGATAGCTGTTCATTATTCACTAATTTAAGTACTAATACAAGATTTAAATTTACAGCAGTTGCACAAATTCTAGAGATTCTTGATTTAACTCGGAAAATTGTTGTTGCCAAATAACTTCAGCAGCTTTCAATCCCCCTGTTTGCAGGCGAATGATTGGTTCTGCTCCCACTCCTGATGGCAAGATCGCCATGTGTCCCGGTTTTGGCTCTATTTCTGGCCATACAGGTAAGTTATGGGATGAAAAAGCAGATCGCTCAATATCTCCCCAGTATTGAGCTACTAGCACCCCTGGCCAATATTTGGCAATCGTAGCTACATCTTTTGCAGATAGTACTGGTTCTTGTCGTGGTTGCAAAGCCACCAAAACAGCATCGTAGATTTTGTTTCTAGGGGCTGCTGTGAGACTGTCAACTGTGTCTACGATCGCACCAGCATTTATCAGTCCACGTTCTATAAACGAACTAAAAGGATTATCACACAACAATAAGATGTTATTTGTGTAAACAGCAATACCAGCATCTAGTAACAGCTTAACCGCCATAATACCTAGAAATGAAAAAACATCCACTCCTGGATGCCGCTCATTGACACCTACAACCTGGATACCTCGTTGACGACAAACATAAAGATCCACATCTTCTGGTCGAAATTCCCAGGCCTCGTACATGAGGGCAATGACTGCGGTGGGTTTCATCCACCCAATCATCTCTGCATCGATAGGACGCACGTGTCCACTATTGGTGATCATATCTGCCTGGGCGACAATAGTTTTTGTTTTCTCGCTGAGAAATTCGATGCGATCGCTCACCCCTGCAATTTCTGCTAATTGCTGTGTCTGTCTTGTTACAAATTTTACAGTACCATAACGGCTACTACGGGTAAGTGCAAACACTTTTTCTGCCCCTGCCATAGCTGCCAGTACAGGTGTAACTACGTAGGCTCCAGTCGCAGCTTCTGTCAGTACATTCAGGTTCTCAAGTTGCAGATTGCAGCGCTCAATTGACTGCTGCATGAGGGTGACGAGACGTTGGGAGTTTAAACCAGGGCGGCTGTCGTTCATTACACACTCACTCCCTGAAGAATGCTTTGGAGAGTTTCAGCAATAATATGAACCTGGTCAGTTGTAAGTTCAGCATACATGGGTAGTGAAAGTTCTTCCCTAGCTGCTAGTTCTGAATGAGGAAAATCCCCAGGTTTATAGCCCAAATCTGCGTAAGCCGCTTGTAGGTGTACGGGAATAGGGTAGTGAATGCCTGTTTGAACACCCTGTGCGTTGAGTTGTTGTTGCAGTTTTTCTCGTTGAGAAGTACGCACGGCGTAAACATGGTAAACATGATAACTATAGGGCATCACTGTGGGTGTTGTGATACTTGAGTTTGCTAGCAGTTCGTCGTAATGTGCTGCTAGTGATCTACGTGCCTCAGTCCACTTATCTAAATAGCGTAACTTGACCCGTAAAATTGCTCCTTGTACCCCATCCATGCGGTAGTTATAACCTTTGAGAACATGATGATATTTGCTTTCTTGTCCCCAGTCACGCAACATCCGCATTGTTTTTGCATATTCAGGATTATTGGTGACGACTGAGCCACCTTCACCGTAAGCACCTAAATTCTTCCCAGGGTAAAAACTAAAACAACCAATGTCCCCAATACTGCCTACCCGTTGTCCTTTGTACTCAGCGCGGTGAGCTTGAGCAGCATCTTCAATCACGGTCAAACCATGACGTCGAGCAATTTCCATAATCGGGTTCATGTCTGCTGGTTGTCCATACAAATGAACTGGCAGAATGGCTTTAGTTTTTTCGGTAATGGCTTGTTCAATTTTGGTGACATCGATGGTGTAGGAAACGGGATCAATGTCTACAAATACGGGTGTCGCCCCGGTATATACAATTGCCGCAACCGTGGCAACAAAAGTGAAAGGTGTAGTAATTACTTCGTCACCAGGACCAATGTTAGCTGCCAATAGCGCTAAGTGCAGGGCGCTGGTTCCTGTGTTTAAGGCTATACTGTAATCGGCATTGCAATATTGGGCAAATTCTTGCTCAAAAGCTGTGACTTCACTACCCAAAATAAATTGGGTGCTTTCCAATACCTTAAGGACAGCAGTATTAATCTCTTCTTTAATACTTAAGTACTGTGCTTTTAAATCTACAAAGGGAATCATACTGCTACCTGTGCTGAATTCAGTTCAACTAATTGACCATGCTGCTTCATAGACTGGGTAGCAGCTTCCAAAATGCTTACTACTTGTAGCCCTGCTTGACCATTGGTAATGGGGCGATCGCCTGTTTCAATACAATTGATAAAGTGCAATCCTTCTGTGCGTAGTGCTTCGGTCATATCTAAATGAGGAGACCACATATCTCCTGTGCGATAACCAATCAACATTTGATATACGCTTTCCGCAGAATTATTGCCATTGACTGTAATGCCTTTGTCGTAGATTTTGACTTTTTCGCTAGGTTCTAAGTCATCGTAAACAATCATACGTTGACTGCCACCAATCAGTGTCCGACGTACTTTCACTGGTGCTAACCAGTTGACATGAATGTGAGCAATTAAGTTACTTTCAAAGAACAAGGTCAAATAGGCAATATTTTCCGGTTCTCCAGGAACATGACTCATGCCTGTCGCCGAAACGGCATAAGGTTGAGATGGCAATACATAGTTCATAATTGAGAGATCGTGGACTGCCAAATCCCAAATCACGTTGACATCATGTTGGAAGAGTCCCAAGTTGACGCGCACAGAATCATAGTAAAAAATATCACCAATTGCCTTGGTAACTACTAGATCCCGCATTTTACGCACTGCACCCGTATAGACAAAGGTGTGATCCACCATTAATACTAAGTTGCGTTTTTCTGCTTCTTCAATTAACCGCAGGGCTTGTTCTGAAGAGACAGTCATAGGCTTTTCTACCAGTACGTGCTTGCCAGCTTGTAATGCAGCCAAAGCCAAGTCGAAGTGTGTAGATACAGGTGTGGCGATCGCCACAGCATCTATTTTAGGGTCGTTAAATATATCGCGGCAGTCTGTTGTAATCTCTATTTTGGGGTATCTTGCTTGTACCTTTGCCAATAGTTCTGGCTTAAAATCGCTGACTGTTTTTACTTGTGTTCCTGGAATTTCAGCAAAGTTTCTGACCAGATTTGGACCCCAGTAACCGTAACCAATGACACCGATGTTAATATTGTTACTCATTTTTCTTATATATTTTTGTTAATGAAATTTTGACTATACACAACGCTATTTTTCAATGATTTGCTAATTCTTGGTAGTGCTGCTGATGATTAGCCACAAATACTGGCTGCTATTTCTGGGTTTTGATTGCGATCGCGTACATCACCAATGACACGAGCAGGTACTCCCACCACAATTGCGTAATTGGGGACATCACGAGTCACTACTGCTCCAGCGCCAACGATGGCTTTTTCTCCGACTATCACACCTGCTAAGATCGTGGCATTGCTACCAATGGATGCACAGCGCTTAACCCGCGTTTCTACAACATCCCAGTCATCATCTGTTTTTAAAGTACTATCTTCATTTGTGGCACGGGGATAAAGGTCATTAGTAAACATGACACCATGACCGATAAATACCTCATCTTCCAGAATTACGCCTTCACAAAGGAAACTATGGGAAGAAATTTTACACCGACTACCTACGGTAACATTTTTCTGAATTTCCACAAACGTGCCAATCTTCGTATCATCCCCAATTGTGCAGTTGTACAGGTTTACAAGTTGGGGATGAAAAATTTTCACATTATTGCCTAACTTAACATCATCATTGATTGGCATTATTTGTCCCCTTTAATTAATATTTTTCTCCAGTTTTCCAAACCGCATCTTCTAAGTAAGTACATTCATCTGATTGCCATTGATACTCCGGACGTTCATACTTATGCATAGTGACTTCAAAGGGGCAAATTTCCCTCAGATTTTCCAGCAGAGTTTCGCTACGACGTTCGGAAAACCATGTTGTTAAGGTGTACGAACCCATATAGAGCCTCAATTTTGGTATCTCACATCGCACAATAAAAGTCCCAGTTTCTCGACGAAAGGGAGCTTCGGGATCGCAAAACCAGAGAATACAAATAGGCTGTTGTAAAGCACTCACTATTTGAAATGAGAACCACAGACTTTCATGGGGTTTTGTGATGTTTAGAGCAAACTCAAATGTAATCGCTTCTCCCCAAGAGTGAATCCCTTCTCCTTCGGAAGTATGTACCCGCGCCCAAGCTACATAATTACCTGTTTTGCTTGTAGGGGCTTGGTAATAACCAGGTTGCTCGGAATCATCTTTTTGCCCAGCCAGATATAACTGCACTGCTTTGGCAGTACTACCATCAAACTGAACCTTACCTTTAGAGAGTAGTATGCAACGTTTGGTTAGCTGGGCGATCGCTTGCATACTATGGCTAACAAACAAGACTGTTCGTCCCTCTTTGGTAGCGACATCATCCATTTTCCCCAAACATTTCTTTTGAAATGCGGAATCGCCCACTGCTAACACTTCATCTACAATTAAAATTTCTGGCTCTAAGTGAGCTGCAACAGAAAAAGCAAGACGGACATACATTCCAGACGAATAGCGCTTGACTGGTGTATCTAAAAACTTTTCTACTTCCGCAAAAGCAACTATTTCATCAAACTTCTTCTTAATCTCGACTCTACTCATTCCCAAAACAGAACCGTTGAGGAAGATGTTTTCTCGTCCGGTTAATTCTGGGTGAAATCCCGTCCCTACTTCTAGGAGACTTGCTACTCTACCTTTGATAGCGATACGTCCCTTCGTTGGTTCGGTAATGCGGCTCAAAACTTTTAGGAGTGTCGATTTTCCGGCTCCATTGCGTCCAATCACACCAATGGCTTCACCCTGCTGAATCTCAAAAGAAACGTCTTTTAATGCCCAAAATTCTTCACGGGTAGGGTTAGATACTTTTTTGGGATCGGGCTTGATCAGTCTCTTTGTCAGAGATTTAGCTCCATCAGCAATTACATCTCGTAGGGCCTTGTAGCGATAGCGACCAGAGTTATCCTGTTGGTGTGCAATAATAAATTTTTTACCCAGATTTTCTACGCGAATCATAGTATTAGACATCTGCTTTGCTCCTTTCTAAATTACGTCAGCAAACGTCCGTTCCATTTTACGGAAGTACCAAATGCCACTTACTAGTAATAAGGCAACTAATCCGACAGAAAGTGCAAATCCAGGTAAGTAAATTTGTGACTCCCCACCCAAAATTGCCCAGCGAAAGCCATCAATCACACCCACCATTGGATTTAATGAGTAAAGTAATCGCCACTGCGGCGGTACAACACTGCTGCTAAAGCCCACAGGTGAGATATACAAGCCAAACTGCACAATAAACGGTACTATGTAGCGAAAATCGCGATATTCAACATTCAATGCAGCCAACCATAGTCCTACACCTACAGATGCTGCAAAGGCAATTAAGATAAATACTGGTAGAGTTAAAATTCGCCAATCTGGTACAAAGTTATACCATGCCATTAGTCCTAAAAGGATGATGCCGGAGATCATGAAATCTACAAAGCTGACTACTACTGAACTAATTGGTACTATCAAACGGGGAAAATATACTTTAGAAACTAAGTTGGCATTATTAATTAAACTATTACTACTTTCACTCAAAGCATTGGCAAAAAACTGCCAGGGGAGCATAGCAGCAAATACTAAAATTGGATAGGGCGCTCCTTCTGAAGGCAATTTAGCCAAATTTCCAAATACCACGGTAAAAACAACCATTGTTAAAAATGGTCGGATCAATGCCCAAGCTATGCCGATCGCAGTTTGTTTGTAACGCACCAAAATATCTCGCCAAGCAAGAAAATATAATAGCTCTCGGTAGCGCCAAATGTCTTGCCAATACTGACGTTCGGTGCGTCCAGCCTCAATCACTAATTCTTGACTAGAGGCGATTTCTTGACTACTCATGATTTTTTGTTGTGTTGTTAATACAACTGATATTTTTGATTGACGCTATTGAAATAACAGCTAGATTTTGGACAGTTATGTAGCTCTTAGCTTTGAATGTTTCCGATCAAGATCACACCTTCTCTACGGTTTGGCCTCCAATAGTAAGAATGAAGGTTACGTTGGAGGGACTGAGATCAAAAGACCATCGAAGCCCAACTCCTAAACAAATAGCAATCTATATGTTTTGAAATAAATTTAGTTTTCCTAGTTATGAGGCAAAAAAGGTATGTAACTACAAAATAGGCTTACTATCTTTTAATAACTATTAAAAGTTTTTATGCTTGGTTTTAAAACATAGTCAATTACCGTAATAGTAGACTGCTGAACATCATACATTATTAAGGTTAATATATGATTTATTTTTTACTTATCATTGTGAGAATGATACAAAGTTCAAACACAAAATATTAAATACATCAAGCCAAAATTTTGGCTGTCTAATTTGCATTTGAACAAAGGATCTATCTATTAATGGAACTCCTGCTAGTTAACGCTTGATTCCTTTTATTTATCCCACCTAATACTCTGCTGCAATACATCTAAATATTGTCGAGATATGATCTCAGGCGTATAGTGCGATCGCATATACTGACGACCAGCCCTACCCATACGCTGTGCTAATTCTCGATCTTGACTAAGCAGGCGAATAAACTCAGCCAAACCATGACTATCTCCATTTTCAAAGGTGTCACCACAATTGGCTTGTGTAATCATTTGTCTCAGGTATGAATACTCAGAACAAATGACTGCAACTGGTCGCCCAGTCGCCAAAGCTGGATAAAGTTTACTAGGAGCAACTAAACTTTCCATACCCCCATCAACACTGACTAGAGATAAGTCCCCAGCGGTTAGAGAATAGGGTAATACTTGTTTGTCTTGATAAGGCAAAAATACAAAATTTTTTAGCCCTAAGTGATTGACATCCCTAATTAATTCTTCTTGTTTTGCTCCACTACCAATAAACACAAATTGAATTGGTTCATCTTGCAGTAGTTTTGCAGCCTCCAAGATAGTATCCATATCGTGACAACGACCCATGTTACCAGAGTAAAGCACAGTAAACTTATTTACTAAGTTATGTTTCCATGCAAACCAGTTTTCTTTTTTGGCAATGGGTACAATTAAATCAGGATCTCCCCAACTGTGAATTACAAAAACCTTATCTGCTACCTGTGGACAAATAGCAGTCACTCGCATTTTCATTGCAGGACTGAGAACTATGATTGCTTTGGATTTTTGCCAAACTAACTTATTGAGTTTTCGCCACAGCTTTGCTACCCAATGATCTTTTGAGATTACATTCAGAGCGATCGCGATATCTGGATAAAGGTCATAGAGTATGCAAACATAAGGAAGCTTAAACCAGGTATGAGCAAGATATCCCAAAATTGGCAAAAATGGTGGTGCTGTGGTCAGTAACAATAGGTTGAAACGACGACCATTTTTCAGTAGATGGAGTGCAGCACGCAGGGTAAATAGAACTCCATTTACTGCTTTACCTCGAATTCGTCCTGGCCAAAGTTGAGCAGTGCGCGATCGCTGCACTAGCACTTTACCTATGTGTTGAACTGATGGAGCATGAGAAGCTTTAAAAGCATATCCTGGTTGACTTGTAAAAACTTCTATGTCTACCCCAAGATATCCCAATTGTCTTGTGAGTTCTTCTAGTAATTGTCCTGTAGCAGCGTAATCTGGAGGAAAAAACTGAGTCATGACCGACAATTTGACCATTTTCGCAGTTTTTAGCAACTGCTCAGTTTTAGCTTCTGAATTATCTGAATGAGTAGAAGTAGATAGAGACAATTTCTGATTAATCCATTTACTGAGTGTCATCGGCTATATCCTGTACAAACACTTTTTTAGACGCCGTTTCTAATATAAGAAGGCAGTAAAATACACATTAATTAATAAAAGCATCTTGAATACTTCAGTATTGAATACAATACAAACAAAGGAAATAACTATTTGTTAGGTGTCTTCAAAATACTTAATCTAACTAAATATAACAATTAATTTCCTAGAAAATATACAAGCATTCATCCGTGGGTTTGATTATATATTTGTTTAGGTGTCAAAGTTAATATAGTTTGCATAAAATACAAGTATTTTTATAGAAGTTTCAAGAAATCTTTAAAAACTAAACTAATTGCATAATTTTCGCTAAATAGACAAACAAAAATCAGACGAGTAATCTTTTGTGTCAAGGAATCTCGCCATACGAAATATAAAAAAAATGGTAGGTTTTTGTCAAACAGACACAGCACTTACAACAGAATCTGTAAGTAAATTATCTAATTTTTAAACATGGAAGTATCTCAAGTGTTTAAAGATATGTTTTATGCACAAACTGTAACTCTAACAAAATAGGAATTAGCGTCATCGACTTTATCCTGTATTAAAAGATTTATCGAAATAGCGCCGAACTTATTTCAGTTATTTAATAGGGAAACAACACTTTGAATAGTTAACCGTGTTTTTTGATACTAAGGTAGGTGTAAGTTAATTATTACTTGGTCTGTTCTAAGACTATAGATTATAACTTGGTTAATTTTATACTGTATCCAAAAATCAGGCTAATTGCTTCCATTCATTGGCACGTACATCATCAAAAGTATAGAAGAACACAACATATAAAAACAAACCTACTCAAAATATCATTTATTTTTTATGATGTTGTTACAGGTGTATTTGATGCATTGATTCAACATCCTTAAAAATTATGGCAATATGCCTTTTTAACGAAGCTGTATCTTTTGCTTATCTTCACCTGAAAATTTTGGAGGACACACGCTGTTTCATATCTTACATAATTAAAAAAAATCATTACTTTGGTGGTTTTTTGTCATAGCATCAATCTGCATGAGTATATTAGCATGTTTCAAATTCATTATTATATTGAGACTCTGAAGACGATATGTTAGTCTTATATTAAAAATAATACAGGTAATAAAACATACTCGTTTTTTTGGTTATTAAGTATCATATTTTAAAAAAATGCTCTTTCAAAAGAACTTAACTTTCAATATGATAGAAGTAGTAAATAAAAATATGTATTAAAAATAACTATATTTATACTAGAAACTTAAAATAAAAGTGATTAAGATTACTTAGAAATGATGTAAGTGCTTAAGATGCCTTTCCTAGAAGCAGTATATTAAATACTTACTTGCTTGACTACTGAAAATACATTATTTAGTCCTCTTTTATCACTTTGGTTGTATAAAACATACTGTCATGATGGTTTCTAAGTATGAAATATAATCTATCCTTGAGTTTTCTATTTCTATAGGTTTGAAAAAACTGAGCATTGCATAATTACGGGATTATTTTAGAATTTCCATCAACAGCAATTACCGTGTCTCCGTGTCTGGAACTCAGCTTCAATCATCTCATTATTCGACAACGCTATAAAGTGCTACCAAACTCATAAAACAGGATTGTATTGGTGATCACAACCGTGAAAAATTTGGTATTAAGACGGCATATTATTAGTAAAACAAATCTTTTGTTGTCCTCTTCTTACCAAGTTGTATTATCAAGCTGCACATAGTACAGTATTAAGCTTGAGTAAGGCAGCACATGAATATATAAACCGATGATATACTTTAGTCACAATTATTTTAATAGTCACTATTCCGTATAAGAATAAGTATATATACTATAAACTTAAAAATTATACAAAAAACATTACTATAGCTACTTTCCGTGGAATTACACTTAATTCAAACTGTGATATAGCAAATAGCACTTAAATATTTACCAAATCTTTATAAATTATGGATAATCGGTCATATCAACCATCAAATTCTGACAGAAATCAGAATTTCTTAACGCAGCAACTGAGTAGTCAAATTATACCTTTTCCTCTATCTGAAACCCAAGGGGATGATTGGAATTTACGAGATTTTTTAAGTGTTGTAAGGCGGCGAGTACTAGTCATAGCGGGAGTAGTAGCTGTTGTAATTACAGCTACAGTATACTCATCCCTAAAGCAAAAGCCTGTGTATGAAAGCAGTTTTAGGCTATTAGTCGAACCTCTTAATAATGAGAACAAGTTGCTAGAACTTGATTCTAAGCAAAACTCTAGTTCATCAAACCCTAGTCTGGATTATGAAAGCCAAATACAGGTTCTCAAAAGTCCGGGACTAATGAAAAATATTGTTATGAAATTGCAAAGAGATTATCCAGACGTTAATTATGATTATTTAGTAAAATATCTGACTATTACTCGCCTCGGTGAAACAAGGATTATAGAAGTTAGTTATGAGAGTGATGATCCTGCTAAAGTTAAAGCTGTACTGGATCAAATTGCTAAAGCTTACTTAAAGTATAGCTTGGAACAGCGCCAAACTAGTCTGCGACAAGGTCTCAAGTTTGTAAGAGATCAACTGGTAAGCATGCAAAGACGAGTAGATCAGCTGCAAAAAGAACAGCAGGTATTCCGACAAAAGTACGATTTTGTTGATCCAGAAACACAGGCGCAACAAATAACTACTCAAGCGAACAATTTATCTCAACAAAGGCAAATAATCAATCAGCAGTTGGCTGTAGCTCGTAACAATTTAGCGAGCTTAGAGGGGGAAGAAGGAGAACTGGCTACACTGAATAATGCAGTGTTATATCAACAGTTACTTAGTCGGTTGCGTGAATTAGATGTTCAAATAGCCGCCCAAGCAACTAGTTTACAGGACGAAAACCCTACAATCCAAAATTTGAAAGAAAAACGAGAAAGCCTGTTGCCATTGCTACGTCAAGAAGCAGAACGCTTTATGAGTACAAGACTTGCGGAGGCGACAACACAGGTTCAAGCTTTAGAGGTGCAGAGCCAAGAACTTGCCAAAGCAGAGCAGCAACTTGAAGAAAAGCGTAAGCAATTGCCCATCTTAACCAGAGAATATACTGAATTACAACGGAAATTACAAGTTGCAACTGAGAGTTTGAATCGTTTTCTCAGTACCCGTGAAACCTTAGAAATTCAGGTAGCGCAAACAGAATTACCCTGGGAATTAATTCAAGCACCTACTCTACCAGAAAATCCTGCCTTAGTAGATATCAAAC
This sequence comes from Pelatocladus maniniholoensis HA4357-MV3, assembly GCA_019359115.1. GTDB lineage: Bacteria > Cyanobacteriota > Cyanobacteriia > Cyanobacteriales > Nostocaceae > Pelatocladus > Pelatocladus maniniholoensis. Next base: position 14,193 of record JAHHHW010000081.1, on the reverse strand, counting down.
GTAATTTAATATCGGGATTGTTAGGTGGTTTGATCTTAGGAATTGGTCTAGCTTTGCTACTGGAGAAACTAGATAGTACTTATCATAGTGCTTATGTTCTCAAGCAAAAGATAAAAGAGCCTTTATTGGGATCAATACCTTTTGAGAGGTATCTACTAGGTAGCTCACAGCATACTTCTCTACCAAAAATTTTGCCAAGAGCAACACCAGATTCCCTATCAAAGGACATTTCTCAACCTGGTGCGATCGCTCTGCGAGATACTACTAACTACAGCACAGGTTTTCTAGAGGCTTTGCGTGTACTGAATACAAATATTCAACTACTCAGTAGCGATCGCCCAATCAGATCTATAGTTATTAGTTCAGCTATGCCAGGAGATGGCAAATCGACAGTTGCATTCCACTTGGCCGAGATCGCTTGTGCAATGGAGCAACGAGTTTTACTGGTAGATGCTAATTTGCGCCAACCTGTGATTCATGAGCTAGCAAATCTAAGTAACTTCTGGGGGTTAAGTAATTTAATTACTACAAACTTGCCAATCACAGAAGCAATTCGCCCAGCACCATTTATGAAGCAACTTTCTATACTGACTTCTGGCCCAATACCACCTGATCCAACAAAGTTGCTCTCATCTGAAAAAATGAAGCGATTGATGGAAGACTTCCAAAATACTTATGATTTAGTGATTTATGATGCTCCCCCCTTGCTTGGGCTAGCTGATGCTAGTTTAATAGCACCCCATACAGATGGCATTTTACTAATAGTGAGGATGGAAAAAACAGACTCTTCCATACTGAAGCGGGCTTTAGATAGTTTGAAAATGTCTCGCATGAACGTTTTAGGTATTGTTAGCAACGATCACAAACAAAACTCAGCCTATTAAGCCATCAGTTACCTGCGGTATTCATCACCACAGTCTCCAATAAGTTGATACAAATCTCCCGACTTGCTAGATATGACATCTATATTATGTATATCTTCAGTGTCAAGGCAAAACGTAAATACCTTGGCGTTATCTTCAATGTGTTCCGATACCCCAAGTTTGGCACCAACAATTACACCACCCACAGTTGGCTGATCTAATATATAGCGTACTGCGACATTAGAAATACTCACTTGATGCTTATCAGCTATTTGCTTGAGAGTTAAAAGTAATTCTTGGAATAACTTCCAACCACCCCAAGCATCTATCATGTTTTTGTATTTTCTCAGGCTGGCAGTGGAAAGTTGAAAAAGTCCTGGTTCTGGTTGTCCTAAATGTTTTTCTGATAGCAACCCGCCGCACACAGTACCGTAGGTAAAAAGTTTTATGTCATGCTCTTGACAAAAGCGCATCATCTTAACTTCTGGTCGGCGGTCAACTAAAGAAAATTGCACTTGATTAGAAACAATTTTGATCCCTGCATCGATAACAATTTGTAAGTGTTCTGTATCAAAATTAGTTAAAGCCAAATGTTTGATTTTGCCCTCAGCTTGTAATTCAGTCATATACTTCAGGGCGTCCAGGTAATTGGGATCTCGATATTCCCACCAATGAAATTGCATCAAATCCAAGGAAGTAACATCCATTCTTTTGAGGGAGATATTAATGTTTTCCTCGACAATTTTTCTGGTCATTTTTCCCGGACGAGGAACCCATTTGGTAAAAGCTTGGATATTAGACAAAGCTTCTTGAGTGCGAGTTGCAATTAACTGACGTCGAAACTCGCCAATAAAATCTTCTGCTGGCCCATAGTGATCAGCAAGATCCCAAGTAGTAAAGCCTGCATCCATATACTTAAACATACTTTGGATTGCAGCAGTCGGATTAATACGTCCATGTGCGCCAGATACTTGCCACATTCCGTTTAAGATCCGGCAGATATTTAAATCAGGAGTAAATTGCAGACGACTTGATGCGGGTAGAGTCATGCGATTTTGGATTTTAGATTACTCTTTCTTGAAGCCCCCCATAGACGCCTTGCGGCTTCCCGTTAGGGTTGGGCGTCTATGGATTATGGATTAGTTGGACTTTGCAATCTTGCGAGGAATTATTGCTATTCCTAACTCCTTTTAACGCCAGCTTTTTTCGGCTTGTTGTAAAACATAGGCGGCGACATCTTGTATTTCTTGTTCACTAAGAAGATCTTTATAGGCTGACATATTATTTTTACCATTAGCAACAAGGGAAGAAATAGCTTCTATTGAATCCATACCATATTTTTTTAGTGCTTTGAGCTTTAAGTTTTTACCTCGCCTGACGATATTACTACCGTTGATATGACAACCAGCACAATGAACATCAAAGATTTTTGCACCATTGGTTGTATCTGCGGCTAATGCTGGTTGGCTAAAGCTAATTATCAACAGTGTGAAGAGCAATAGTGTAAATTTTAGAGTAGTTTTCCCACACATAATAATACTACTTTGGTTAGTTATTTTCTATCTAAAGGAAGTACTGCTTTCAAATATCTTACGCCACAATCGTAGTGTGACATAGTGATCCTATGAAATTCTATCCAAATTAGTTAAATCTGAAAGTATCTAAAAAATGCCTAATCATATCAAAGAACAAATAACAACTGATCTTCAACAAGCAAAAGAAACCGGACAGTTGAGAGCAGAGCGAATTCGCGAAATTGTGAAAGCAGCTGTTTCTCAAGTAGTTTCTGAATTCCAAGAAGGTTCTATTGAGATTCGTTCCATTGTTAAAGACGCTGTTTCGACTGTTGTTGAAAACTTACAAGCTAAAAGCAGTGAGTACAAAGAAAATGTCACAGCTTCAATTGAGGGAGCATTAGAGGCTGTAAATACGAAAAGACATGAGTCTATTGCTAAAACTCAAGCACAGGTTAAACAGCTAGAAGCTCAACTAGATGAGGAAGAAAATAAAATCCAGCAAGAAGTTGATGGAATTTTAGCAGAGATCAAAGAATCTAATAATGTCGATTCACCGGAAAGCAAAACAGCTATTGACTCTGCTATAGATGCTATCAAGAATAGTGATGAGTTGGCTTTATTGAGAAGAAGATATGCTCAACTCCAAGCACAGTTAGCGATTGTCAAAGCTAATTTAGCCGCACGCTATGGTGGACGTTCTGAAGAAGTAAAAAGTTATCTTGATGATGCAAAAAACTGGTTCCAGCAAGCTCGTCCGCAAGCAGAAGAAGCAGTTGCTCAAGTGCAACAAAAACACGCTCAATTAGAAGAAAAAATTGGCGAAGCAGGTAGTTCAATCGCTAAAAAAGAGTATCAGATCAGACAACTACTTAGAGATTTATTGCTCTCTGGTGCTGATTGGCTAAAAGAGAAAGAACCCGTTGATAAAGTTGGGAAATAAAAGTTATAGATAGCTAATAATTGTAGGGTGGGTAATGCTCACCCTATTTTTTCATACTATTAGCCAAAGAGTATATTTATCGATATCTTGCACCTATCCCAAGGAGCATCCCAATTTTTTCAAAATACCGTAAAGCAAAGGGTTTAAACCCTTTGCTAATAGCGCAAGTCGTCTTCAGACGACTTCATAAAATCAAACAGTTTGCTGAAGCCGACTTTCGCTATCAGACTGCGATTTCAATCGCAGGCGTTTTGAACATTTGGGATGCTCCCCCTATCCCATATCCCAATACGGTTGGGATAATATCAAAAATATTGTATAGAGATTATCAATTTACGGTGTCTAAATAACAAAATAATAATACCGAAAAATCCTTAAGCGAACCGTGTTACCCCATATCCCACCTGAGTAGCATAATTCTGTTTAAACGGACTCAAATACTTTTTGTGAGAAAATATACGATCCGATATAAACTTCAGATTCCCGATTTCTTTAAGAAGTCGGGAATCTTGTTTTTCTTATGGCTTAGTTAGCAACTCAAGAATTAGGATACGGTATCTAATCTTTCTTCGTACTTGGCAATTGCCCATACACCATGAATAGCACCAGGAAGCCAACCTAGAAGAGTCAGAAGAATGTTGATCACTAAAGTTGTACTAATTCCATATGTCAGGAAAATACCAACAGGAGGTAGGAAGAATCCAAGGAGGTAACGAAGTAATTTCATAGTGTTTCTACTGCTGTTTATTTGTAAGTTTTTTGTTTCTGTTTACAATTTTCCGAAATTGACTGACTGAGATTTAGCTAGAAGGTAATTCAGCATTGGATTTCGCTGTATCACTGCTTGATAAAGCCAAATTTTTCTCAGCAAAGTATCTGTTAATGAAGGTGCTAGCAAAAGATAGAATAACAGGACCCAAAATAAAAGCTATTAGTCCATGTACAGAAAAACCAGGCACTAAAAATGCTGCCAGAGCAAAACAGATACCGTTAACAACGAGTGAAAATGCTCCCAATGATAAGAAATTTAGCGGTAAAGACAATACAGATAGAACTGGTTTAACAGAACCATTGACTAAACCAATTGCTAACGCAGCAATTAAAGCTGCTGGGAAGTTAGCAATATTAACACCAGGAACTACTAAATCAACAATTAATAAGCTTAAAGCTGTAACTAGAGCAGCTAATAAGTTTCCGGTCATCGTTTTCACCTAAAAAGCAGAAATAGAGGTTTTTATGTTCTGATACCATCTTCCGCGATGTATTATTCTTTAACCTCTCTAACAAGGTAGATTCTGCTTCTGCCATTAGGCTAGTTTTTGATGACAGAATTTATAGACCGAAGTGTTTAGATTGGGTAAATAAGCATTAACTCGATAAAACAAAATTACTACTTTTATTTTTAAGAATTATTTAATATTTGTTCTGAGTTTAGTAGAGTAGATAATTTTCTAGCTTTAAAGATACTACTCTGATTTGGGAGCATCTGATTTAAGATACAGGGAGTTTTGATACAAGACTTGTTCTTGATGAGTCTCTAAAGTGCAATCAGATAAAGGATAAGCAACACAAGTGATAGTGTAACCAGCTGCTATTTCATGCGATCGCAAAAATTTTTGCTCACTTTGATCTACTTCCCCGTCAATGCTTTTAGCAACACAGGCTGAACATTCGCCCTGTTTGCATCCAGATGGTAGACGGATACCAGCTTCTTCTGCCATATCGAGGATATATTGATCATCTGGCACTGCGATCGCACGGTCTAAGCCAGTTGCAGAATTGATGAATCGAACTTGGTAAACTGCCATTTGCTTTACTAAGGATTGAGAATCATATATTTAAGGTGGGCAATGAATGCCCACCCTAGAGAAAAAAATTACTCACATCTACATAAAAATGTTGTAATTATGCTTCCTTTGGCTCTACTAAATTTTCTGCACCCTTAACAACTTTTGCCGATTCAATTTTGTCACCTGCTTTGATTTCCCGTAAAACATCTTTACCTTCAACGACATAACCAAAAACGGTGTAACGACCATCTAAAAGATTACGTCCAGCTGGGGTAAGTTCTGGTTCATAGAGAAAGAAGAAAAATTGCGAAGAAGCACCATTATTGTCACTTTCAGGACGAGCCATAGCTACTGCACCGTAGGCAGAAAATGGCAACACAGGTAAATCGGTGTAACGTCCTGCTTGTTCTGATGTAATACCGTAGGTTGGTTCTTTGTCACCTTCAAAAAGAATTTCTAAAGGAATAGCACGATATTTATTCGTTTTGGGATCAATAAAGCCTACTTCTTTTCCTGGTGGATCACCAGTTTGGACAACGTAAGATTCTTCTGCGCGGGTGAATGGTAAACCATCATAAAAACCCCGTTGTACTAAATCAACCAAATTTCCAGCAGTTACAGGGGCATTGTAACCGTCCACTACAAAAGTAATATTACCCTTCATAGTTTTCATTTCGATGGTGGCACGACCTTTTAGTTGCGGTAAATTGCTATATTCCTTGGGAACTTCAAAGGGAAATCCCTGCACCATCAAATCTTCTATGTCACCAACGAGGTTTAACAGGTCGGCTCGTTGTGCTAATATTTGTTCTTTATCTCTGGTTTTACTTACTTCTTCAAGACTGCTCACACCTGATTTCAATTGAGAAATCAAAGCTTCAGCTTGGGTTTTGTTTGCTTGTGGTACACTAGCCAAAATTTTGCCAGGATTACTGAGAATCCGTGATGCTTTACTGAGGTCTTTGGAAACAGCACCCCAACGTCGATTGGCTCTGAGTTGGTTTGATATATCTTCCAAACTGCCTTGCAGTTCTCGTACAGGCTGATTATCTATTGGTAATGCATAGCGCAAAAGTGCTTTACCGTCAGTAATTGCGTTTCCTGCTGGTAGTCCAGCACTGCTGGAGGGAGTCCACCCGGCTGTACTTACTCCTAAAAAGAGTGTTACCAACAAAAGTGTAATGAGAGTATTCTTCAACTGAGATTTTAATGACTTGAACATGGGATGGTTCAAACGCAGCATTAATTTCTTGACTAAAACAATTCGGAAATGGGAGTTTACTTGACTTGACTTAACCCTCAATAATCTTCCCACAGTACAGGAAAGACGTAAAAGAAGAGATACGTAATATGCACAGATACAGGCGAGCCTCCTACCCCTTTAAAGAAGGCTTCGCCAACAAAGGAGGTGGGTCGCTTTGCGACACGCTTGCGCGAACGCTAACTTGTGAAATTACCTAGATTTGCACTCATCAGCCGAAATAAACTAAATCCAAGTATTAATACTTCATCCTTCACCCTTGCTAATATTGACTAAATTTGGAGAATAGGATACTTGGGGGTAAAAATAGGTAAATGACATACCGCATCTATAATTGAATTTGTTGAAATTGACTTGTTAATCAAAATACAGGTGGACAATCTCATATGACAGGTAAAGGACAAGGATTTGGCTTTGGCTTAGGAAAAATGAAAGAACTAGCTGAAGCCTTTAAAAAAGCTCAACAGGTGCAAGAAGGAGCAAAGCGCCTTCAGGAAGAACTGGAGCAAATGGAAATTGAAGGCGAAGCTGGCAATGGTTTAGTAAAGGTGATAGTCAGTGGGAACCAAGAACCTAAGCGGGTAGAAATTTCTCCAGATGCCCTCAATGAAGGCGCAGAGGTACTTTCTGATCTGGTAGCTGCGGCAATGAAAGATGCTTATAACAAATCCACAGCAACAATGCGGGAACGCATGGAAGATTTAACAAGTGGGTTGGAACTTCCTGGGTTCTAGACTTAATAGTTGTTTGTCATTTGTCTTATTCTTAATGACAAAGGACAAATGACTATATAACTTCTATGCCTTACAAACTTTTGTTTGTCTGCCTGGGAAATATCTGTCGATCGCCTGCGGCAGAAAATATTATGAATTACTTGATTGAGCAGAATGGCTTGAGTGAGTCTGCAAAACATATACTAGGCGATCGCATTATCTGTGACTCAGCTGGCACATCTAGCTATCACATCGGTAGCCCACCGGATCGACGCATGAGTTCTGCTGCATTGCAAAAGCTAGGAATCAAACTCCGTGGTTATGCTCGTCAGTTTCAAAAGTCAGACTTTCAAGACTTTGATTTGATCTTAGCTATGGATCGGGAAAATTATGACGATATTTTATCTCTTGATCCAACTGGACAATATCACCACAAAGTACATTTGATGTGTGACTTTTGTTCTCAGCATACTCTTAAAGAAGTTCCAGATCCCTACTATGGTGGTTCAGAGGGCTTTAATCAGGTAATCGAACTACTCCTTGATGCTTGTGGAGGTCTGCTGCAATACGTTTTTAATCAAGAAACTAGAAGACAGTCCCAATGATTTCACCACCAAGCATGAAATATCCGTATCAAGGTGGGTAAAAACCTGCTTTCATGGCTGATTGTTTGCGATTCAACTTGGTGTCTTGGCAATACTGCTCGGTTAAAGATTTTTCGCTTCGATTTTTGGGAATGTAGAGACCGTAAATTTACGGTCTCTACAAAGATTTTATTGACTTTTAACCAACTCACTAATACTCTCGTCTATGCAGTCCCAAGAAGGGAGCAAGTACCACTCCAGCGACGAAACCGCCAATGTGCGCCCAGTAAGCAATTCCCCCGGTCTCTACACTCATATTTGCTGCTGCTTGTAGACTTGCAAAACCAGAAATCAAATTTTGAATAAAGTAAAGCCCAATCAGAAATAAGGCTGGAATTCTCACAGTCGTGACGAAAATACCTAAAAATATTAATGTGACAACTCTTGAGTGGGGAAAAGCAATAATATAACCTCCTAAAATTCCAAAAATTGCACCACTTGCTCCCAATGAAGGAATCCCAGAATTCATACTGATAAACCACTGACATAGGGCAGCAAAAGCACCACAAATCAAATAATAAATTAAGTACTTAAAATGCCCCAGTTTGTCTTCAACATTGTTACCAAAAACAAACAGAAATAACATATTTGAGATTAAATGCCACCAACCACCATGAAGGAATTGGGATGTAAATAATGTTGTCCATTCGCCAGCTAAGTTGGTAGTTAATTGTTCAGGAATAACTGCATATAGCTGCAAAAACTGATTTAGTTGTTCATTTGATAGTTGAAGTTCATGTAGAAAAACTAAAACGTTCATCCCAATCAAGCCATAGGTGATGTATGGGGTAGTTCGCGTTGGATTTTCGTCGTACAGAGGAAACACAGGTGTTGTTCCTAATAATTAATCTATATAAGTGCAATATAGCTTGTGTAACTACTCAACGAATAATCATAATTAAAATTTTAGTAATAAAAATGACATGCTATGCTTGTATTAACCGAGAATTTAACTATATTTTCTTTTTTCAAATTTTATTTGCCAAGCTAAGTAAATGCTAAAACGATAAAATTACTTATTTGTTTTATTACTTTAATCTAAGTATTATTATATAGAAAAGTGATTTTTTTGCTAAACCGATTGGTTGAATAGGCTGTCAAATGAACACAAAGACTACTCAAAACATAACTGACATCATTGATCTGCATCTTGCAGAAAAAACTGTCCAAAAAGATTCAAAGCAGACAAATTTAGATTCTCAAAGCATAGCTTTGTTCGAGCAGAAGTTTATACAACTGTGGCAGGAACTTACAGATAGTTTTGAGAAACTGCTTCAGGAATTAGAGAAAAAGCGGCAAGATGTAGATACTGACTTAAAAAAACAAGTAGAAGTAACTTTGCAGCTTTGTCGAACTGATACAGGAATTCCTTCTCCATCGCAGATAAAAAGGCGTGTTGAGATTGAGAGTAGCTATGAGATTGTCTATGAACAGTATCTGAATGAAGTTCGCGCTCATTTTTTGCAAAATTTATTATCTCTAGATCATGGACTGGGGCGATCGCTTGAGCGCGTAAAATCTCAAATAGCACAGATACTGATTACCAAGACAAATTTAGGAAAATTTACAGCCAGCAAAAGTTCTGAATTTATCCAAGTACTAGCAACAGAAATACCAGATCAACTTATTCCAACTATACCTAGTCAGCTCAAAATAGCATTTCAAATGTTGGCTGAATGTAAACTGAGCTATCGAGAATTTATACTTTATCGCATTCGTCCCCATGTAGATGGATTAACTCCGAAACAACCCGAAACTCCTCAGTTAACGAATTCGCCTTCTACGGAACAAGTATTTCTCAATCTCAAGATAGCTCATGCCCAAAGTCTTCGTAAATGTGAAACAGCCTTAAAACAGTTGCTGAGTGAACCTAGTCAAGTTGCTTTTGCGATCGCAGAAGAGTTTGTTGATCGCACAATTCGTACAGCAGATGTGGAGAATGAATGGCAAATTTTACTACAAAAATTACAACCAGCTTGGGACGATTTTTTCGGTAAACCAGCACAAATTCAACGCGAGTGGATTAACTCTACACAACAAACTACAGATACAAATATTATAGTGAGCGAAGTAGATACAATTTTTACACTCATGGATTTTTAACGGGAGCATCCCAAGATCAACCTGAATATATTTATTTATACAGCGCTTTGCATTTAAATGGATTACACCCCACCCGCAGGTGGGGTTCTTCCGTACCTCACGCTTGTTGAAATCTGCTGTATTTCCTGCTAACGATTCAATTGTTGACGACGTGAGGGTTTATTTGCACGCATTTCTTGCAGTTGTTGTCTTTGTTCAGGAGTCAAAACAGCGTCAATTTGAGATTTTTGAGACTCCATAATTTGTCGCATTTGAGCTTTCTGATCTTCAGTAAGATTGAGGGAGGCTTTTAAATTGCGTCTTTCTTGACGATTTGCTTGACGGTTTTTCTTTGCATTTGCGAGTTGTTCTCGTTGTTGTGGGGTAAGAATTGCATCCATTTTAGCTTTTGTATTCCGACGAATTTCTGCTATTTGGGTTTTTTGTGTATCCGTTAGTCCTAAATTTTGGAATGGGCCTTTACCTTGAGGAACTTGTGCAACTAGAAAAGAAGATGAGTTTGTTTGTGCTTGAGCTGCAAAGGGGACAGCAGTTAAACTGAGAGCAACAGCACCAGCAATCAATGATAATTTTTTGAGTTTCATTTGCGACCTTTAGCGTTTTGTGTGTTTCTTTGTTTCTATCTTAAGAAGTTATATTTAACAGTCACATGAGGAGAAAGTCATGTATAACCCATGACTTAAGTCATGTTTGTGACGTGACAAATAATATAATGTGAACTTATGGAAATCTGTTTACAATTAGTTCTAGTTGGACTACAAACCAATAATATATAAAAATATATCTTGTCTTTTTCCTTAACCCTATTTTCAATACAGGTCTATTTTTGTGAATCAACCAATTAAAGTTAGCAATCATCCTTTTCGGTTTTTACTTTATTTGGAGTGGATATTATTAGTTGTTTCTGCTTCTGCTGTTTTAATACCTTCTCATTTTCAACGTTTCAATAATCAGTCCACAGAGTTAACAATTTTTAGTTTGCTTGTTTTTGGCTTAATGGGCTTGAGATTGCCTACTAAAAATAAATTCATTAAGGTTGTTTACACAATTATAGAAGTAATTTTAATTATTTTTATTTCCTTTTACAATACTAAACCATCTGGAAGGTTTTTCCCTTTTTTATACTTGGTGTTAGTAACTCGTAGCTGTTTTATTTTTCAAATCCAAGGTCGTTTATTTGTTACGACTTTATCTTTGATATTATTTATCTTTTCTATATCACAAAGAAAACCTCCTCGTCCGTCAATACAATTATCACCTGCTATCCAAGAGAGATTGTTATTTTATAATTTTGTTGTTGCTCTATTATTTGGATTAGCTTTAGTTTTTGTATTAATGTTGATGAATACAATTTTATCAGAAAGAGAAAGTCGAGAAAAACTAGCAATTGCTAATCAAAAACTACGTCAATATGCTTTGCAAATTGAAAATCAAGCAACTTTGGAAGAACGCAATCGTATTGCTAGAGAGATTCATGATTCTTTAGGACATTCTTTGACGGCGTTAAATTTACAATTAGAAACTGCTTTAAAATTATGGCAATCTAATCCAGAAAAAGCTCAAACATTTTTAGCAAGAGCAAAAGAATTAGGTTCAAAAGCATTACAAGATGTCCGACAATCGGTTTCTGCGATGCGTTCTCATCCCTTACAAGAACAATCTTTAGAACAGGGGATTGCTAATCTTGCAGAAAGTATGCAGCGTACAACTGGAATCTCGCCAATTCTAAAAATTAATTTATCTCATCCCATTTCTTCGGAGATGACTACCCCGATTTATCGAATTATTCAGGAATCATTTACAAATATTTGTAAATATGCTGAAGCTACAGAAGTGAAACTGGAATTAAGAACAACAGATACAGATTTATACTTAGTAGTTGAAGATAATGGTAAAGGTTTTGATTTAGGGCAAAACACCACAGGATTTGGACAGCAAAGTATGCGCGATCGCACTTTAGCATTAGGTGGAAAATTTAATATTAACAGTACTCCTGGTTCTGGTTGCAAAATTAGAGTTGAAATCCCCTTACCAAGGTATAGTCAATGATCAAAGTCTTCTTGGTAGATGATCAAAATTTAATTCGTCAAGGATTAAAAGCGTTATTAGAACTAGAACCAGATTTAGAAATTATTGGAGAAGCCGAAAATGGCGAGACTGCAATTCATTTGATGGAAGAATTACATCCAGATGTGATTTTAATGGATATTAGAATGCCAATTATGGATGGAGTTGCAGCAACGCGAGAAATTCACAAGCGTTTTCCCAACATACAGATTTTAGTATTAACGACTTTTGATAATGATGAATATGTAACAGCAGCACTACAAAATGGTGCAATGGGTTACTTACTCAAAGATACTCCTTCCGAAGAATTAGCTGTTGCGATTCGTGCTGTTTATAAAGGATATACCCAATTAGGCCCAGGCATAGTCAAAAAACTTTTGACTCAATTCCCGCCAGTTGTACCTGATAAATCGCCACCTCCGCCACCAAGTTTAACTGAATTGACTCCTAGAGAAAAAGAGGTTTTGCGCTTAATTGCTACTGGTGCGACTAATAAAGAAATTGCCCAAAAACTTTACATTTCCGAAGGGACAGTTAAAAATCACGTCACTAATATTTTAAATCGTTTAAATTTACGCGATCGCACTCAAGCAGCAATCTTTGCCAACTCATTTTTATCTTATTTAAACTAGGATGATGAGATAATTATTTTGCCCGTCTGAGTTTCTCTTGATTCAAAATGGCAAGAGGTTCTTTAACAGCAGTAATTGCTTCTGGGCGAAATTTAAATGAGGGGTTCTGCAAAACTTTTAGGGCTGTTTCTAAGTTGGAGACAGTTATATCTAGTTCTTTTGGAGATAATTGATTCAGATTCTCTAGCCAACTCGAAGTAATATCACCTAAAGCATAAGCTGCACTGTGGCGAACAGTTTCATCTGTGTCTTGTAAACGCTTAACTAAAGTAGGTACTGCTGGTGTCGCAGCTTTTCCGATACTACCTAAAGCAGAAATCACATTTACCCGCATCCAATTATCCTGATCATCTAACTTTTTTATGAGGCTAGGTACAGCAGATGCCGCATCTTTGCCCATAGCGCGTAAAATGTGGACTGCACCGTAACGTTCTTGTTGATTTTTGCTATCTAAACCAACTACTATGTAAGGGACATAGGCTTTTCTGTCAATTTTGGCGATCGCTTGAACTGCATGAGAACGAACAGTTGCATCTTTGTCATCTATTGCACGCATCAAGGCGGGTATAGCTTCGGCAGCATTTGCACCAATTTTACCGATAATTACTAATGTGCTGGTACGAACTTGGGGATCACTATCTTGCAAAGCTGTAATTAGGGCGGGAACAGCAGGTTTACCCACTTTTGCTAAATAATCTATAGCAGCAGAACGATGTTGAGGATGCTTTAAGCGTTGAATATGGTAGTTAATTTGTGTCTGGGTTTGTGATTGTGCGGAAGTCGCGTTGATGATGATTAGAGGCGATGAAAGACAAATACAGGCGATCGCAATTTGGGTAACAATGACATTTAAGCGCTGTTTGTGAGTATATCTAGTCACAAGCATGATTTTGGCAATTTATTTCTTAAATGAAACAGACAAAGCCTTGAAATATTTAGTTCCTGTTTTAAACCAGAGAAACAAGATTCTTTGCGTCTTATCCAAATATTATATTAGTCGAACATAGATGTAGCCGCTTGTGTGTCTACGATAATTATTATCCTTACGATTTTTCCATAATTTTATTGAAAAATTACTCTTTAAATAACTCTACACATTCTTTTCTCAAAACACCTTTTCTCAATTTAACTTTTTTAAAACTTTTAGCAATAATCTCTTCGCAAGTTATTTCAATTTGTGATTGATTAACTGATATTAAATCTTGAATAGAAGCACCATATATAATTTCTGATACACCAGCCCAAACGCAAGCTGTTGCACACATTGGGCATGGTTCACCTGTTGTATATATGCTATAACCTTCTAAAGAATAATTTTGAAGTTTTGCTGTTAAACTACGAATGACATTTATTTCTGCATGAGCAGATGGATCGTTATCTCGCTTCACAGTGTTATAACCAACAGCAACTACTTCTCCTTCTTTGACAATTACTGCTCCATAAGGTGCATCTGCTTTTTTTGCTTCTGCTATGGCTAAACGCATAAAATCTTCTGGAGTCATATCATTAATATATAATTTATGGGTTTTAAAGGATATAAGCTGTTCAGCATTTAAATTGGGTATAATAAAAAGCCGAATTCAGTAAAAAAATGGAATAATGCCAGCAAAAAATCATTTAACTTCCCAGCAAATAGAGAAACTACAAAAGGCTTTAAAACAGG
>JAHHHW010000080.1 GCA_019359115.1 Pelatocladus maniniholoensis HA4357-MV3 | reverse complement strand
CGGACACCCCTCTTCTTCAACAACCTACGGTTGCTATTAGTCGGGGGTGTACCTCGTTTTCAACCCGCAATTCCTCTCACCACTGACCTTTCAGGTACAGTGGGAGCCTCCTTGCGGCAATAGGTGATCTCTGTTTTATTCTTCATTCCTAGCTTTTTGCTGTATATTCCCAGAGTATACCAATTACGCCTCTAGGCGGTAAGATAGCATCGAAAGGGATTGGGAATTGGGGATCTGGAATCGGGGATTGGGGATTGGGAATCGGGGAACGGGGATTGGGGATTGGGAATCGGGGAACGGGGATCAGGGATTGGGGACAACATGGACAAATAAAGTAATTTTTCTCCCTACACTCCCTACACTCCCCACACTTCCCACACTCCCCACAAAGTACGGAAAATAATTTGGTTCCTCGTCTTCAGTCGCTTATACTCTTCTCCAGAGGGGAAAAACTCTGTTTGTTGGCTTGCTCGATTACAAAGTACAGCAAAATATGTGATTGCTGTTTGTTGTTGATTGCTTTGAAGAATGATCTAGCAACAAACAACGATCAACTACCAATTATCAACAAATATGGCAGCTGACGTCGCTGCTTCACAATCAGGAGTGTGTGAATGTACGAAAAAATTACTCCCCCCTCAACCGGAGCAAAAATTACTTTCAAAAATGGTGAACCAACTGTTCCTGACAATCCAATCATCCCCTTTATTCGGGGTGATGGTACTGGGATCGATATCTGGCCAGCAGCCCAAAAAGTTTTTGATGCTGCCGTAGAGGTAGCATACAAAGGCAAACGAAAAATTAGCTGGTTCAAGGTATATGCTGGCGATGAAGCTTGCGAATTATACGGTATATATCAGTATTTACCCCAAGATACTCTGACAGCAATTCAGGAATATGGTGTTGCGATTAAAGGGCCATTAACCACTCCTGTCGGCGGTGGTATCCGCTCGCTTAATGTTGCTTTACGGCAAATTTTTGACCTTTATGCTTGTGTGCGTCCTTGTCGGTACTATGCAGGTACACCTTCTCCTCACAAAAGTCCCGAAAAACTCGATGTGATTGTTTATCGGGAAAATACCGAAGATATTTATTTGGGGATCGAGTGGAAACAAGGTAGTGAAATTGGCGATCGCCTCATTTCATACCTCAACAAAGAACTTATCCCCGCAACACCAGAACACGGCAAAAAACAAATTCCCCTCGACTCTGGTATTGGTATTAAACCAATCAGTAAAACTGGTTCCCAGCGCTTGGTTCGACGCGCCATCAAACACGCCCTGCAACTACCAAAACACAAACAAATGGTGACTTTGGTGCATAAGGGTAATATTATGAAGTATACCGAAGGCGCTTTTCGTGATTGGGGTTACGAACTCGCAACTAGTGAATTTCGCGTCAGTTGTATCACTGAACGAGAATCTTGGATTTTAGGCAACAAAGAGAAAAACCCCAACCTCACCGCAGAAGAAAACGCCCGGATGGTTGATCCTGGTTTTGATGCTTTGACCGCAGAGAAGAAAGAGCAAATTGTCAAGGAAGTAGAAACTGTTCTTAACTCAATTTGGTCAACTCACGGTAATGGTAAATGGAAAGACAAGGTGATGGTCAATGACCGCATCGCTGATAGTATTTTCCAACAAATTCAAACTCGACCAGATGAGTATTCGATTCTGGCGACAATGAACTTGAATGGCGATTATTTGTCTGATGCAGCCGCCGCCATTGTCGGTGGACTGGGAATGGGGCCAGGAGCAAATATTGGCGATGAATGCGCGGTTTTTGAAGCTACCCACGGTACAGCACCCAAACACGCTGGCTTGGATCGGATTAATCCTGGTTCGGTGATTTTGTCCGGTGTAATGATGCTGGAGTATCTAGGATGGCAAGAAGCAGCAGACTTAATCAAAAAAGGTCTTGGAGATGCGATCGCCAACCGTCAAGTTACCTACGATTTAGCCCGGTTAATGGAACCACCTGTTGAACCTTTGAAGTGTTCCGAATTTGCGGAAGCAATTATCAAACACTTTAGTTAGATATTCAGCTTCAGTAGCGTGCGTTATGGCAAAGCCTAACGCACCTTTTTGATCAAACACAGTAATTATTTTTGATTTTGATTACAGAACCCCGACTTTTTAGAAAAGTCGGGGTTCTTGTTGTTCATGAATAATTTAGGACTACTACATACTCGATTAATAAGCATCACGTCTATGAACAATAGTAGTAATCATAACTTGACTGTTATTATCATCAACCTGATAAACCACTCGATAATAACCTATACGATAGCGATAGTAACCAATCAAATCACCCTTTAAGGCTTTAATATTGGGATGAAAACGCGGATTTTGTTCCAAATATGCAAAACATTTTGCTATTTTCTTTGCTAAAGCTTGATCAGCCGAAGCATAAACTTCCTGTGCTTCAGTTGATAAAACAACTTCATACATCTGAGCGGATATTTCTCCAGTTAGTTACATTACCTGCTGCAACATCTTTTTTATCACGCTCGAAGGATTCTATAAAGCCAGGTATATCAAGTAATTCCTGGGTTGCTTCTTCGCTTTCCTTCTCAGATAAATATGCAATAAATTCAGCTACCATTTGTAAGCGATCAGATGATAATCCATCTAAATATTGATTGATTTGCTGACGAATTGTGGTAATGTTCATAGTCTTTCTGGCATTCGGTTATCAACTATGATAGCGTTCGTAGAGTTACGACTGTGCCGAAAGAAGGCGGACAGAAAGTTAAATAAGTTTATTGTCAGTAAAATTGCTAACATACTTTCATCTTTTGAGGAAGATGCTAAAGCAATTTTAAAACCACATCCTAACTCAATATCTACTTCTGTATAAACTCAACATGAAAATTGTATTGAGAATACATCTGGTTTTGCTCGTGTCGGCTGTACTGAACGAGAAGAAGGGATTTTGGGGTTTTGGATTGCGGGGTATTTGTAGGTGTTATAAGTATTGTTTACTACCCCTTCATTCTTACAAATAGCTCCAAGCTCCAAACGGCTTTCAGGACAGTTCTTTATTTCCTGTGCATACGCAACTTCAGAAGTGCAACACAGGAGTAGCAAACCAAAAGTACAAAGAATGCTTTTGTTTATTTTCACTGCTGCTACCCTTGTCTGTAGTAAGCTGCTTTTGCTGATACCAATATCTTTACACCATTTTCCAAGTATAATAAACTACCCAGTCAGAGCATATAGCAACATTGTGCTTCTATAGTAATTATGTACTTAAACTTAGAATAAAATTGCTATTAACTACACTTTGACACCCAGGCGATCGCATTTTTTTAGTTTTTAGCTTAATCAAATAACAGTTATTTTGTATTATTGACAGCAAAAAGTAATTTACACTACATTACTTAGTCTTACTTTTAATCATAGATAGACACTGTATTAGTTAATTTTCAATTACTTTGATTCTTTTTAATATTTCTTTAGATATGTTTATATTCCTACTATAGCCAGAGGTAGATAACACCAAAATAAGAGGAAATATAGAAGAAAAAGGTTTTGTTTTGGAAGAGCCTTATTTTTTGAGTATTTTCTCATAAAATGACACATTTAATAAATATTTTGTTGTATGAATTGTTTATTTTCTGAAGAAAATTTGAATAAAACACAAATTCTTGTCGTTGACGATGTGATCGATAATTCTTTGCTACTGGCTACAATACTAGAGTCCGAGGGCTATCAAGTTGACATTGCTTCTGGTGGATACACAGCAATCGCCAAAATAGAAGCGAATCCACCAAAATTAGTATTGTTAGATTTAATGATGCCAGAACTCGATGGTTATGAGGTCGCCAAATGGATTCGACAGAACCAGCCTTCTGTTGCGATTGTCATAGTAACAGCCTATGATGAATTGCCAACATTTGAACAGCAGCAATTACAAGTAAATGGATTTCTACACAAGCCAATCAATATTGATGAATTATTGACACAAGTGCAAGCTCTCCTTGAGCCTGAATGAAGACAAGGGAGACATATCAGTGATCAGTTATCAGTTATCAAATTAAACTGGTCATTGTTAACTGATTAATCCCCAATCCCCAATCCCTAATTCCTAATTCCGTCTTTGTTGCGCTTGTTGTAATAATTGTTCAGCTTTATTTGTCCATTCGGGATTATTCTGAATTTTGTATAAATCTCTCGCGAATTGCAATACTTGTACTGCATCTGCGTACTGCTGTAATTGTATAAAAGCTAGTCCTGCACCATAATAAGCGTTGGGATAATTGGAATTAGCTTCCGCAGATTTTCTAAAGGCTTCTAGAGCTTCTTTTGACTTACCTTGGTTATACAAAACTGAACCAAGACTATAATAAGCTTCTGGATATTTTGGATTTATTTGTATGGCTTTACGAAAGGCATCTTTGGCTTGATCAATTTTGTTTTGTTGAAGATAAGATATGCCTAGATGATAGGCTGGTTCTGGTGCATTTTTGCTATATTCCATTGCTTTTTTAAAAGATGCGATCGCTTGATCCCAATTTTGTTGTTCCTCTCTGACCAACCCCAAGTTATAGTGAGCTACCCCCAGTTTGGGATCAAGTTCTATGGCTCTTTGTAAATAATCATTTGCTTGTTGTAAATTCTTGCCTTCTAACAATGCACCACCCAAATTCGCATAAGCTAAAGCAAACTGGGGATCGGCTTGGGTAGCGCGATAAAATGCATCCGCAGCAGATTGTAAATGTCCAGCTTGTCGTAGTGCTAAACCCAAATTGTAATGCGCTGGAGCGAGGCTGGGATCTAATCGGGTAGCTTGTTGAAAAGCTGCGATCGCATCTTGTATTCTCCCTGTTTGCACAGCTTGCAATCCCTGATTTAAATAGTCTGTAGCCTTGCTGGGAGCATTCTGTGCCAGTAAAGAACAAGGTAAAAATATCAAACTCACCAAAAAAGGCAAAAGAAAGAAAAAGAAAATATTGGGTTTGAAGCCCCTAAATTTATTTATGGGGATTTTCTTTTTACTTTTAACTTTTATCTTTTTACTTTTTAAGAATGTCCGAAGGCGATATTTATAGACTAATGCCTGCATATACTTTACTATCTTGCAACTACATTTAGTTACGTTCTATTAACAAAGATTTGGTAAGGATGGCAATATTTTTACTAAAGTACAAGTTTATATAAAAAAATTTATAGATTGTAATTATTAATGACCAAAATCTTACAACAAAATACGATTCTTTGCCGCTCGGTTAAAGGCGAGTTAATGTCAAATTAAAGACGGGATAATTTTCTAAATAACGGTTTTGAACTCTTCATAACTCAACTATTAGGCGGTTAGAAACATAGGCCGCAAAGGAGTTTTTATGAACGAAAAAGTAAAATCGGGTTCGCGAAATGTCGCAATTGTCGGCCCTTATTTGAGTGGAAAAACTACCTTACTCGAAAGCTTGTTATTTGTAACAGGCGCTATTTCCCGCAAAGGCAGCGTTAAGGATAGTAACACAGTCGGCGATAGCTCTCAAGAAGCACGCGATCGCCAAATGAGCGTAGAAGTCAGCACTGCTAACACTGAATATAATGATATCCGCTTCACCTTTATTGACTGTCCCGGCAGTGTAGAATTTGCTCAAGAAACTTATAACGCTCTCATAGGAGTCGATGCAGCAATTGTAGTTTGCGAACCAATCAACGAGCGCGTTCTCACTCTTGCACCTCTATTTAAATTCTTGGATGACTGGGAAATTCCCCACCTAGTCTTTGTTAACAAAATGGATCGGGCGAATATTCATGTTTTGGAAACACTGCACGCCCTCAAAGCTGTTTCTAGTCGTCCCCTAGTTGCCCATCAATACCCAATTATGCGGGGAGAACAGCTAATTGGTTTTATTGACTTAGTTACCGAACAAGCATATCACTATCATTCCGGCGCACCTGCTGATCCTGTTCCTTTTCCTGAAGAATTAAAAGAAGAAGAACATATCGCACGAGCAGAAATGCTCGAAGCTTTAGCAAATTTTGACGACCACTTACTAGAAGAACTTTTAGAAGACATTGAACCGCCCCAAGAGGAAATTCTCAAAGACTTAAAAATGGAATTAGGGGCAGATTTGGTAGTTCCAGTGTTCTTTGGTGTCGCCGAACAAGATTATGGAGTCAGACCCCTACTAGAAGCTTTAGTGCGGGAAGCACCAGAACCAGAAACTACAGCCGAACGTCGCTTAAGTAGCAGCAAAAAAAATGATGCTACTATTGCCCAAGTCTTAAAAACTTATTACACTCCCCAAGGTGGTAAACTTTCCTTAGTTCGGGTTTGGCAAGGTAAACTCACCGATGGTATTGTCCTCAATGGTGTTCGTGCTGGTGGTATTTATCATTTGATAGGACAACAGCTACACCAAATTAATCAAGTTGGGGCTGGAGAAATTGTAGCTTTAAGCCGGATGGAAGGTATCAAGACAGGAGATACATTATCTAGCGCTACTGCCAAAGAATTACCCAAAACTGGAAAACTTGAACCAGTTTATGCCCTCGCCATTATTCCCGAAAAACGCAACGATGAAGTTAAACTGAGTGGCGCTGTCACCAAATTATTAGAAGAAGACCCATCACTGGCTTGGGAACAACACGGCGATACCCACGAAGTTATCCTTTGGGGTCAAGGCGAGATTCATTTACAAGTGGCACTAGATCGCCTGCGCCGCAAGTATAATCTACCGATGACCACCCACTTACCGCAAATACCTTATAAAGAAACCATCCGCAAACCAGCTTCATCGGTTCATGGACGCTACAAACACCAAAGTGGTGGTCACGGTCAGTTTGGTGATGTTTATCTCGACATCCAACCTCTATCACGGGGCGAAGGCTTTAACTTCAAGGAAACCATTGTTGGTGGCGTAGTTCCCAAACAGTATATTCCCGGTGTAGAAATGGGTGTGCGGGAATTTTTAGCACATGGGCCTTTAGGTTTCCCGGTTGTAGATGTGGCGGTAACTTTAACTAACGGTTCTTATCACAGTGTTGACAGTTCCGAACAAGCATTTAAGCAAGCTGCCCGTGTAGCAATGCAAACCGGAATTACTCAGTGTCAGCCCACTCTCCTAGAACCAATTCTGCGAGTGCAAGTGACAGCTCCTACCGAATTCACCTCCAAAGTAATGCAGTTGGTAACTGGTAGACGTGGACAAATATTAGGTTACGAAGCTATCCATGACTGGCAAGGTTGGGATAGTGTTACAGCCTACTTACCACAAGCCGAGATGCATAATTTTATCGTTGAATTGCGATCGCAAACTCTCGGCGTCGGTTCGTTCCATTGGGAATTCGACCATCTCCAAGAAGTTCCTGATAAACTTGCTGAACGCATTTTAACTACTAATGGTAGTAATGGAGGTAATGGTAATGGTAAATAGTTTCGGATTTTAGATTTTGAATGAGTCTAAAATTCACGCCCTGTACTCCAAAAGTACAGGGCTATTTTTGCGACTATGCCGCAGTGGTCAATATCTTGTACTCTTATATCTAATGGTGAAGCTGTCATGCTTCAAAAATACAATAATTTGCGATCGCACCTGCGGAATGTGGGCTAAAATCGAATGACTCACTATCAAAAGCTGCTTAGGATTTCCACTACAGGTAAATTTTTGCACAACATCACTGCCAAAATTGAAGCAATAGTTGCAGAGTCAGGAGTTGAAACGGGACTTTGCACTTTATTTTTGCGTCACACTTCTGCTAGTTTGCTGATTCAAGAAAACGCCGATCCAGATGTACTCAGAGATTTGACAAATTTTATGGCCAAAATTGTCCCAGAATCAGCCCAGTATATTCACGATACTGAAGGACCGGATGATATGCCAGCACATATACGTACCGCCCTCACCCACACATCAGAAACCATCCCTATTAACAGAGGTCACTTAGTTTTGGGAACTTGGCAAGGAATTTACGTTTGGGAACATCGCCAGCATAGTCATCATAGAGAATTGGTTGTTCATATTTCTGGGTAGTTGGGGGTTGAGGGTAATACGGTTCCGGATAAGACCAAAAACCTTGTGTAGAGACGCGAAATTTCGCGTCTCTACATGACAAAATTATGACGAAAAATCTTTAACCGAACCGTATTGGGGTTGAAAAGACAAGGGAATGTGGGAAGTATGGGGAGACAAATAGTTGTTTTTCTCTATCCAGAGTGATGAAAGAGCGCTAATGACCATTGGCTATTGATCAACAAACAAGAAAATGAAAATTGCTGATTTAATCGCTTGGTTTGAAGAATGGGCAAATCCAGCTTGGCAAGAAAGCTGGGATAATTGTGGTTGGCAGATTGAACCGGGTATTTTAAAGGAACAAGCAAGGATTCTGATTTGTCTAACACCAACTTTGGCGGTAATGCACGAAGCGATCGCTTATCAAAAAGCTGGTATCCCTGTAAATCTAATTTTTGCCCACCATCCCCTGATTTTTAGTCCGCCTAAGTCTTTGTGTAGTGGAAACCCAATTGCGGAAATGGTGCGGTTAGCTTTTAGCCACAATATTGGAATTTACACTGCTCACACTAATTTTGATCAAGTTCAAGATGGTACTGCTGATGTTTTGGCTCAAATTTTGGAACTTCAACAAGTTTCTCCCATAGTACCCACGCAAGCAGGTTTGGGATACGGACGTGTAGGTGTTCTCCAACCTGCTTTAGTGTTGCAGGATTTACTAACAACAATTAAAGATAGACTACATCCTCCCTCTGTAATTTTCTCTCCCACGGCAGATTTACAGCAAAAAATTGACAGAGTAGCCGTTTTGGGAGGTTCGGGGGCTAGTTTGATTTCGGCGGTAGCCAAAACTGGCGCTCAAGTCTATCTAACTTCTGATTGTAAGTTTCATCAGTTTCAAGAAAGTCGCGATCGCGGTTTAGTTTTAGTTGATGCTGGTCATTATGCCACCGAACGTCCTGCTTGCGATCGCCTGGTGCATAAATTCCGTGCTTTAAATCTCGATTGGGTAGAGTTAAGTCAACAAGATGAGGATTTTCGTTTATTTATGTGCTAGCACTCTATGAATTTCGCTGATTAAGTATATGTAAAGTTTTTAATAAAAACTAATTTTTTTTACGTAATTTTACAGTTTTTATTGTATCGTTAATCAGAATGTATTATTTTGGAATTCCTTGCTTTATAGGCATAGATTATGATTTCAACTAACATAAATTTAAATTGTATTGAGGTCGTGCTTACATCTTCAAAGTATAAAAAATGAAAAACACTCAGTACTTGAATAATACTGTGATTTTAATCACCTTAAATCTAAACTCTAATCACTCTTACTTGCTGATCTCTATCAACTCAACAAAGATGAATATATTCCACAGTAGAAGAAATAATCGCCATATTATGACCTAATCACAATGATCCGCGCCCTTATTAAATCTGCCTTTCAAACAGGATATCTGAGTGTTGAATCCGAGGGTCTTCTTCATCAAATGCTGGCGACGAAAAGCTATAAACCAGAAGATTTAGCTGCTCTGTCAACATTACTAGATGCTGTTCATGCAGGTCGAATTAAGCGAGAGGCTTCTTCAAATTTGGTCATGGAATGTCCTAAATACAATAAAAAAAATTAAAAAACTAAGCATTGAGTAACGATTGACTAAGAAGATGCATGATTTTTTCAGCATTAGTTGTTTAAAAGCATGAAGGTTACTAGAGAATAAGCTAAGATCAATTACGTAGGGGTAAAAGTAAAGCCGAGTCCCTAGACTTCCCAGCAATACCAATGAATACAAGTAGGCAACTTCAACAACCGCAACCTAAGCTTGTTTTTGAGTATCTTTTATTACATAATGGTACTAAGGAATTACCAGCAAATACTATCAACCTGTTCAGGTTAACTCCTGAATTATGTAACTTCTATGAAGTTAACATTCCCTGAATGGCCCTAATAGGTGAGGGTGAGTTGGTGAATTTAATACAAGCCAACTTTAATTAATGATCCAAAATTCTTATTGGCTGATAACCATAAACAAATCTTGAGTTTGGATCACACAGAGCATTTTTGAGGGTTAATTTCATCAACCCAGAAAGATTGCTATTAATTGGGGAATAAAACCCACATGTTAACAGATTTAACTAGAAAAAAGGCAGAAGCAGTAGATGCTACACCGCAAGATTTATCAACTGTGTTGCGATGGACGGGAGGTATGTGTGTTCTTGCGGGACCAGCAACGCTGGATTGAACGCGCCCGCATCATCGACATAGAGGGAGATTTAGTGACCCTACGCTATGAGACAGAAGAGGAAGATGAAGTTTGCTCTTGGGAGGAGATGATTCGTCTCGAAAGTATTGGTGCCATAAACCAAAAATTAGCTTCCGTGCCACGTGGCAATGTTGAACCTCTATTAACTGAAGACTGTCCAGAGGTAGAACGTATCCGCAATCGGTACACAGATTCTAATCCAGACTAAGTAGTTATTAGTTATTGGTCATTTGTCATTTGTCATTCGCTTTCGACAAAAAACAAATGACTAAGGACTATTGTGACTATCATTTGGACGCTCAAAAGCCGGACAGTAACCATCAAGAGTTACTTTGAAATTATACAAAGGGGACGCGGGATTCCAGCACCGTTGTCCCCTTTGATGTCGGCAGGTTCCACAGCAGTCAACATCAGACCAAACATAGCGATCGCTACTTTGATTGAGAAGTTCTCGTTGCGATAATCCGCGTAATACCAGTTCTTCTCCTTGCCAACGAGCTTCGATTAAACCTGTATCAGCAAATTGTTGCCAACGGGGGTCGGCTGTAATCACATCAGGAAGCGCAATCGTTACAACCGTCTCTAACTCCGTCAGTTCGCCTTCATAATTTGTTTCCGGTGCTGCTGGTTGCAAAAAGGTTTCGCCAATCAGTAGTTCTACTATTGTACCTACTGCCGGAGAATGTACATGATAGCGATTTTGCAACTCCTCCAAGCTAGTCAAATCTGCCAAGTAGGTAGGAGTAGCATGAAAAAAGATCACATGCTGTGGTCGCAAATTATGAATTAATTGGGTTGTACCAGGACCATCACTGTGCTGGGCAAGTAAATAGTTTTCAATAGTAACTATTCCTGGAAAATGCTCATGATTAATATTTATATCAGTTTTTTCTGGTAACAGAATGAGCCAGGGTCCCGTATCAGGTTGCATATAATGACTCAGGTCAGTTGTAGAGTCAGTGACGATAATACAGGGATACTTACCAACAGTTGCACGTTTTTCTGGCTGCAAACGCCGGACACGAGGGCGTATCCGTTCATCCCAAAATAATGGTTGATGACGGGCAAAATTCTGTACTGAGGGCGGGAAGTGGGACAATAATTCTAAGTAAGTATCGCAGCCACTAGCAACAGCACCGTTAACCCAAATATCAAGGTCACGACCTGTAAAATGATGATGGCTGCGTAAAAGCATTAATAGTTCTTGACCCAATCCTAAAGCAGGTGTGGGCATGAGTACAGAATAGCGGTCAGCGATCGCACGATTAATTCTTTCTGCAAGTTGATTTTCTTGGTTGCGACGGTGAGGGTGGCGAGAAGTACCATAAGTTCCTTCAATAATTAGCACATCTAACTCTAAACCCCGCAATTCTTCTAAGCGCAAACCCTCCACTAAGCGTGAGTTAGACAAAAAAAAGTCACCAGTATAAAGTAATTTGTAAGTACGCTGTGGGGTAACGTAGGTAAATAAAATTGCTACAGCCCCTGGTAAATGTCCAGCAGGAAATAGTTCCACCACCAGACCATCTTTGAGTTCCAGTGGCGATCGCAAAGGTAAAGCCTGGCAAAATTGTGACAGTTGTTGACCTTCTTGATCAAGCCAATTTAACGGCAGTAACTTACTAGTGACTTCACTGGCGTAGATCGGTAACAAAGGAAAAGCCTGATGTAGCGTCAGCAAACCTCTGGCGTGATCTGGGTGAGCATGACTGACAAAAACAAAGTCAGCAGGTAGAGGTGAACTACCTCGACGTGCTGACTTTGTCACCCCTTTGAGTATTGGCGAAATATCTGCTAAACCGCAGTCCAGTAAAAAGCGGTGTGGTCCCATCCGTACCAAGAGACACACACCTTCTTCGGTATGGTTGACACCATAGGGTATACATTCCAATTCACTGGCTGTTTCCCCTGGATCAATACGAGAGGATGCTGAGTTGCGATCGCTCATGCTTTCCTCCCCATTGAACTTATTTTGATGAATATTTCCGACAAGCCAAGAACTGTTATAAGGATATTTATCACTTTATAGAGGGGCTAATTTACTAACTTGCGCCCCTACGCCCTTGGAAAGCGGATTTGCTATTGGGGAGGAAGTCTTCACAGAACCTATTTAACAGTTATCAGTTATCAGTTATTAGTCTTATGATGTGGGTTAAATTTACCACAAAAGCGTGGAGTGGAGAGCGTTGGTGGTACTTATAAGTTCCGCACCATAGCCTGATAACTGTTTACTGATTTCAAAAAATTTGAGTCATCAAAAGTTCTGATCAGACAGATTAGGGGCCGATTCCTTTAACTGTATTTCTATCAATGTGCAGAGCCATTGCCATGGTAGTTGTCAGAATCGTAGAAACCGTTTTTAGTTCCAAAGAACAAGCATGATACAGTAAAAATTGCTGTCAGTGCGATTAATATTACCTTTACATCCATTTTGCTTGTTGTCCTCTACTAAAATACTCTCTTCTATTATGTAAGTGATTTCGCAAGCGAAGTTAATTACAGGACAATCTCTACCATGTTTATGCTAATAATACAATGAGTTAATTTACTACAATCTTACTAATTGTAGAATTTTTCTTGCAGGCTGTCTATATATTTGGGGATTGGGGATTCTCCTCTGGAGAATCCCCAATGACTAATGACTAATGACACTTTGTAGTGTGGAAATAAAATTTGGATAAGAGACACTTGCTGCTTCTGCGCGGTGGATGGTAGTTTTACCAGTGGCAACTAAAGCAGCGATCGCCAAACTCATGGCTATCCGATGATCTGTATAACTATCTAAATCTGTAGCGACTAGGGGAGTACCACCTGTGATTTCCATTCCGTCAGGTAGTTCGGTAACTTTTGCTCCCATTTTATTTAGTTGCTGTGCCATCACAGCAATGCGATCGCTCTCTTTCACCCGTAATTCGGCAGCATCTTTAATTACAGTCGTACCTGCGGCAAATACTGCTGCTACTGCCAAAATTGGAATTTCATCAATCAGTCTGGGTATAATCTCCCCTGCGATCGTACAGCTTTGTAGGCGACCGGAGCGCACCCGCAAATCCGCGACTGGTTCGCCAGCAACTTCCCGTTCATTCAACAGTTGAATGTCTGCCCCCATCATGGCTAAAGCTTCTAAAATGCCTGTACGGGTGGAATTAACGCCGACATTCTCAATCACTAAATCTGAATTTGGTACGATCGCCCCAGCTACTAACCAAAAGGCGGCGGAACTGATATCACCAGGGACAACTACTGTTTGTCCAACCAGTTGAGCAGGGCCTGTAATTGTGACACTATTAGTTTGGGGGTCAATATCTAATTTTGCCCCAAACGTCCTCAGCATTCTTTCACTATGGTCACGGGAAAGGGCTGGTTCTGTGACGGTGGTTTGTCCTTCTGTTAACAAACCTGCTAGCAAAATACAGGATTTGACTTGAGCAGAAGCAATGGGAGAATGGTAGTGAATAGGTTTGAGAGCCTGTCCAGAAATTGCCAAGGGTGCTAAAGAAGTACCTTGACGTCCCCAAATTTGCGCCCCCATTTGTTGGAGTGGCTTCACTACACGCGACATAGGACGCGATCGCAAAGAACTATCACCTGTAACAGTAAAAAAGCGTCCTGGATGGGATGCTAATAATCCCAACATTAATCGCATTGTTGTACCGGAATTACCAGCATTCAACACATCTGCTGGTTCTTGCAAATTTCCCAGACTAATACCTGTAACTGTTACTAATTCACTATTCAACTCGGAAATTTCAGCCCCCATCGCTTGGAAACAGCTAGCGGTGCTACAAGGATCTTCACCCAAAAGTAAGCCTTTGATTTGGGTTTGACCTTGAGCGATCGCACCCAACATCAAAGCACGATGAGAAATAGATTTATCTCCTGGAATTTGAATCCGACCTTGTAAAGATAATCCAGAAGCAGGTGGCTGAATGACTAAGTTTTGCGAAACGTTTTCTTTAGTTTCTACGGTTATAACAGAAGGTGACATTAGGATAAACTGGCTTGTGACTGTATAGGAAGTTGATCAATAGCAAAAGTATTAACAGTGATCAGTGATCACTGATCAGTTATCAGTTGTCAACTAGTAACTGTTCACTGTTAACTGTCCACTGTCCACTGTTAACTGTTCACTTGTCAGTAATTCGACAAAACAGTAATAGTTTACGTGTTTATGGATAGTAGCATTTGAATACTTCAGGAAGTCACGCTTTGCGCTTCTACAACTACTCTCACTTCCTTATAATGTAACCAGCAAGTTTCCCTGAGCTGAAAACAGCTCAAGCACAAGTGTGTTTACTTTGATTACAGCACATTGCAACTACGTAAACTATCATTGCTGAAGCTAAATTTAGAAAAAGCCTGATGAAGGCTTTATAGATTGGTATCTTACTTGTTTTAAGCCCGATTTGTCCAGCCTATCAAAGCCTAGCTAAAGAACATTCAGTTGCTTACCATTAATTGCCGATCCCCTGATTATTGATTTCGTTTTACTCCTTAGCTTTTAGCCTCTATCGCTCCCATGCTGACACATCACCGCAAGCCCGTGTGCTTATCACTGATTTCTACAGATCTGCCATTTTGGTCTGTTGTTGAAACTGCCGCAACGTTGTATCAAAAAGATCGCGATCGCTTTCATTTACTATTGACAGCACCGACTGTCACTAACAGTAAAGAAGCACTGAATCCCAGTAGTCCGAGAGTGTTATGGCTAGAGATTTCTCCCTACCGAGTAACCATGACTATGCAAGGAAATGCTCAGTTGAGCTATCGGCATTTTTGGGAACGAGGTGTATATGGGATTACTCGCTACTGGTTGCCGACTGAGTCCCTACAACCTCATAAACCAATTCGTCTACGTAATTTTACTCGTAGTCTAGTTCTGAATGGACACCCATTGCCGGAACATTTACGGCTAGAGTATGAGTTATGGGCAGGAAAAGTTCAACTGGGATGCTACATTCTCAATTTGGAAATACATCATTAATTTGTTTGTTGTTGGTTAGTGGTTAGTGGTAAAAACAACTACTAACTACTAACTAATATCAACAGACGTGTAGACGCTCGTAAGAGTATAATCGCGTCTCTAGCTAACTGATAACTTATTCAAACTAATCCAGAACGCAAGGCTACAACTGCTGCTTTTACGCGATCGTCAACTGATAATTTATTCATAATTCCCCGGACATGGGTTTTCACTGTATTGGGACTGAGGTAGAGTTTTTCGGCAATTTCTGGGTTACTACAACCTTCTACTATCAGTTTCAATACTTCTAATTCGCGTTCAGAAAGGTTAGCAATATTTCCTTTAGGGGAAGGTGGTTTGAGATTTTCGATGACTTGTCTAGCAATTTGAGGATCAAGGTAAGTTGCACCTTCAACAGCAGCTGCGATCGCACTTAAAAGTCGCTCTACACTTGCTCCTTTAATACAATATGCATCAGCACCACTAGATAAAGCAGCAATAATTTCTGTTTCTGTTTTGTGAGACGTTAGCATCACCACGTGAGTGTTGGGTAATGCAGCTTTAATTTGTTGTGTCGCCGCAATCCCATCTAAACGGGGTAAGCCAATATCCATCACCACCACATCTGGTTTAAGTTTCAGCGCTGTTTGTACACCCAAATAACCATCTTCAGCTTGTCCGACAATTTCCAATTGGGGATGCGCCATCAGTGACTGTTCTAAACCCAATTGCATCATCGGATCATCTTCAACTATTAAAATCCGCAATGGTGCAGCATCTGGAGACAGATTAATAGAATTATCAATAGACATTTTTATCAATTTTGAATTTGCCATTTACTAATGACGATTGACCAATGACAAATGACCGAACAAGGCAAAAGTCACTTCCTAAGAAAAAGAATAATGGTCACAAGCCCCTAAATTTATTTATGGGGATTATCTTTTTACTTTTTACTTTTTACTTTTTACTTCTTAATAACTTTATTCTTCCACGCGATATCCCAACTCAGCCAAACGGATACGAGACTGACGCCATTTTGGTTGCACTTTCACAAATAATTCTAAATAAACTTTGCCTGCAATTAACTTTTGAATTTGTTCTCTGGCGGCGCTACCAACAGCTTTCAACATCGATCCACCTTTACCAATGAGAATTCCTTTTTGAGAATCACGTTCGACATGAATTGTGGCGAGTACGCGGGTAATAGTTGTTGTTTCTTCGACTTTATCTATAGATATCGCCACAGAATGAGGAATTTCTTCACGCGTTAACAACAAAATTTGTTCTCGAATCAACTCGCCCATAATAAAGCGTTCTGGTTGATCGGTTACTAAATCAGGAGGATAGTAGTAAGGGCCTGGTTCTATATTGTGAATCAGTAATTGCTGTAGTTTGCCCAATCCTATACCTGCTTTGGCAGAAAATTTTACTGTTTGCCATTGATAAGCATTTGCCAATTGCGTGTAACTTTCATCTATATCCAGAGAATCTGCTGTTTGTTGATCGATTTTGTTTAAACCCAAAATTACGGGTGTACTGCTGCGACTCAGCAAATCAGCAATGTAGCGATCGCCTGCACCACAATTTGTCGTAGCATCAACCACAAACAGCACTACATCCACAGATTCAATCGCTATTTTGGCATTCTGCACCAGCACTTCACCCAATTGATGATGAGGTTTATGAATTCCTGGTGTGTCCACAAAAATTAATTGTGCCTCTTTTGTGGTTAAAATGCCCCGCAATCGATTGCGTGTAGTTTGGGCTACTGGTGAAGTGATGGCTATTTTTTGTCCTACCAATTGATTCATCAACGTAGATTTACCGACATTAGGACGACCGACAATACCGATAAAACCTGATTTGAAACCAGGAGGAGCCTGTGGAATCATTACTTCCCTTGCAAAAGAGAAGATGTCATTATTATTACTAGTCACTTGTGACTCCATTTACTCTACGTTTGTAATTAGTAATTTGGTGTGTAGAGACAAAAGAAACATAGAATCACCCTGAAGTTTTTAGCTATTGCCTTTGCTTTAGTTTAATCCACTACTAAATATATTTAACTACCAAATAAATTTCACACACCAAATATCAAAACTTATAGCCCAGTCAATGTTAAGATTCACTAACAAAGCCAAATTAAATAATACCCTAGTTCTAATTACCTATAAAGTAGATATTTATTTATGAGTATATATATTTGTGTATATTTGTTGAATTATGTCCAAATATAGTAATACGTGTAAAAATTAGATCCCCGACTTCGCAAAAGTTGTCGGGGATCTTTTTGTCCACGAATAATTTAGGAATGCTATTGCAGTTCTAAATTATTCCCAGTACAAACTCCCCTTCATTCACAGCTTGATTTGTTGCCACATCATACACTAGTCCATTTTGCTCAGAATAAATATCAATTACTTGAGGTAGCTTACCTGCTTTATTGAAACTCAGAATTTGATAAAGTTTCTGTCCAGCTTTAATTTCACTTCCTAATTCAACTCTCGATTGAATCATTCCACCTGCTGAAGCATAATATTTCTGAATCTGACTTCTGGCTTTAAAAGTCATTTCGTGATTTTCACTATTTGCTAAAGGAAAGTCAGTGATTTTTAGCACTCCTTTAGAGGCTAAATAGTTTTTGATTCCTAAAATTCCCTTAGCCACAGAATCAGGATTCATTTGCATACCCATACCTAATTCCAGTGTCCAGGCCTCCACATCAAACTTGATATCTCTTCCTAGTTGTTGAAAAGTTTTTTCTAATGCTAACCAAGGTTTAATAAATGCTTCATCAAAAGCATCACCGTCATATTGATCAAGCACGACCCCTAAATTGAGCAAAAAATATTTTGCACTATCTTCTCGATTTGGGAAGTAATAAAGGTAATTTAAACCTTGATTGGTAGAACTATGTAAATCAATTAAGTAATTAGCATCTAAACTCAGAGATTGTAGTTTGTAGCGAAAAATCTCAGTATAGGGTACACCACTAGGAGAATTAATTTTTTCTAAAAGTTCTGTGAATCTTTGCTGAATTAAGGCAAGATAATTTTGTTTGACGACCTCCCATTTTACATGAAGTTGAGATTTAGCA
This sequence comes from Pelatocladus maniniholoensis HA4357-MV3, assembly GCA_019359115.1. Taxonomy (GTDB): domain Bacteria; phylum Cyanobacteriota; class Cyanobacteriia; order Cyanobacteriales; family Nostocaceae; genus Pelatocladus; species Pelatocladus maniniholoensis. The sequence continues at coordinate 50,426 of JAHHHW010000080.1, read as the reverse complement.
AACACCGCTAAATCATCAGCTTCTTTTTCATAATCCCAGAAGATACGGTTCCAATCCTTAGCCTCATAAACACAGTATCTACCGGGAGAAAAATGATGCACACGAGTATTCGTTCCCATTGGATTACAGACAGGAACTAAGCAAATTTCTCCCACTAAATCAGTATCATTGAGCGTCAGTAAAAACTCAATTAACTGATAAATTACTGCATTACCAGCGATTTCTGCACCGTGTAAATTAGATTGAATGTAAACTTTTTTGCCTGGATAAGCACCAACAAATTTATATACTTGTAGTGATAAAACATCGCCAGAAGCCATTTGGCGTAGAGGAATTGTAGAAATATTTGGAAGCATTTTAGGGAAATTGGGGTTCGGGGATCGAGGACAAGGGAGTGTGGGGAGACAAAGGGGAAGGGGATCGGGGATTGGCTTTTGTGTGTCTACATGGATGGTCGATTTTTTTATATCCTTATTGGTTCAAGCTTGGATTTTCCTGTTTGAAACCAGAAGTTTCCTGTTTCAAGCTCGGATTTTCTTGTTTGAAACCTGAAGTTTCTCGTTTCAAGCTCGGAGTTTTTTGTTTGAAACCAGAAGTTTCCTGTTTCAAGCTCGGAGTTTTTTGTTTGAAACCCGAAGTTTCTCGTTTCAAGCTTGGATTTTCTTGTTTGAAACCCGAAGTTTCCTGTTTCAAGCTTGGATTTTCTTGTTTGAAACCCGAAGTTTCCTGTTTCAAGCTTGGATTTTCTTGTTTGAAACCAGAAGTTTATCGTTTCAAGCTAGTCTCTCACCGGAAAATCCCACAACCTTTGCACGAAAATATGACTCCTCCTATACTCCTACACGGGAGCATCCTAAATGTTCAAAAAACCCTAAGATTGAAATCGCTGAAGCAGACTACTTAATTTATTTGAGTCGTATAAAGACGAGTTGTGCTATTAACTAAGGGTTTAAACCCCAATACGGTTCAGTTAAGGATTTTTGGTACAGAAAATTGGTGTTAGAGACGCGAAATTTCGCGTCTCTACAAAGAATTGTGGGCTTAACTGAATCGTATTGGTTTAAACCCTTAGCTGTATATTGAAAAATTGGGATACTCTCCCCCCTACACTCCCACACAAATTTTCAAGCTAGACGGTCATATGATAAATCACACAACCAAGACATGAAAATCTAATCCCCAATCCCCAATCCCCAACAATAAACATTAATTTTTGCTCTAAACCAATGCAATCTCAAATCATTATTCCACAACCTCTCCAACCTGGCGATTTACTACGAGTCATAGCGCCTAGCGGTGCTTTGCGAGAACTGACGACATTTGAACGGGGAGTAGAAATTTGGCGATCGCGCGGTTATCGAGTAGAAATAATCCCAGAGATAGATGACAGATGGGGCTATCTAGCTGGTAACGACGAAAACCGTCGTCATCACCTAGCATCAGCATGGCAAGATCCCGAATGTCGTGGTATTCTCTGCGCCAGAGGTGGTTTTGGTAGTACCCGGATTTTGGAAAATTGGAATTGGGAAGATGTGGGACAGGGGGGACAAGGGGGACAAAGTGCTTCGTTTTCTTCCTACACTTCCCACACTCCCCACACTCCCAAATGGATCATTGGCTTTTCCGACATCACTGCTTTACTCTGGAGTCTTTATAAAATCGGGATTTCAGGTGTACATGCGCCTTTGTTAACCACCATCGCTGATGAACCAGAGTGGTCAATTCAACGCTTATTTGATTGGGTAGAAGGACGTTTTGTTAATGCTTTAAAAGGTTGTGGTTGGGGAGGTGGTGTCGCTAATGGTATCCTCTTACCAGCAAATCTCACTGTAGCAACTCATCTGATGTGTACACCCATTCAACCGAATTTAGATGGTGTCATCCTGGCTTTTGAGGATGTGACAGAAGCGCCTTACCGTATCGATAGAATGCTGACACAATGGCGGATGAGTGGTGCTTTGTCTAAAGTTCGTGGTATTGCTTTGGGTAGCTTTACTAAATGTGAACCACCAGCAGGTGTTTTTAGTTTTAGTGTGGAAGAAGTTTTGCGCGATCGCTTGGGTGATTTAGGAATTCCCGTTGTCTCTGATTTACCCTTTGGTCATGAAGCACCAAATGCAGCTTTACCCGTCGGTGTGGAAGTAACTTTAGATGCAGATCAAGGAATATTAGAAATTGTCAATTAAACTATTGCCAACAGCGATCCAGAAATAGCTTATAATACCCAAGTTGTCCTCAAGTGATAAATTTTTTGAGGAATTAATTGCATGGCTAAACAATATGTATCTACCGGATATTTACAACAGCATGACAGCAAGCTATATGCTATTTTTGCTTGGAGTCAAAGACAAGCGGAAATAGTTCCAGCAAAATCATGGCTGACTGTAATGGAGATATTTGTTCACGAACATTCTCTGGAAAAAGCCTATAAAATATTTCAAAAAATTAAATTAGCTCCAACTCTCAATAAAGTTATAGAAGAAATAGATAAATATAAAGATTTACTTGCCAATGCCATAGTATTTATAGCAGATAGCCAAATTACAATTTATGGCAAAGGATTTCGGAGTTTTATCGAAAAAGATATGCAGTTTGAACTTGGTTCATTAAGTCAAGAAACTTACCAAGTTCTCCCGCAATTATTTGCTCATCTACAATTAGAAGATGACCTGGAAAAAATTGAGAATATAGAAGACTTTTCTAAATTAGTTGAAAAGCTAGAAAATCTAGGTTTATTATCTCCTGCTACAGGCTCTATTGATTGGGGAGATTTGAAAAAGACAGTTCCTATTTGTCAAGCATTTGGGTTAACAAGAGGTACTCCTGTTGATCGCTACTATCTCAGTAAATTTATTGATGATGTTCATGCACAAGTAATTGGCAATATTTTAGAAGTAGGTGGTATTCCCAAAGATAAAGATTTTTATCAAATGAATCCAGGTAGTTCCTATCGAATTCTCAATTTAGAATCAGGTCCAGGGGTAGATATAGTCGGGGATGTTCATGATGTATCTGCGATCGAACCACAGTCTTTAGATTCAGTAATTATTTTCAATGTTTTAGAGCATTGTTACGCACCGTGGATTGCTATTGAAAATATCTATACTTGGCTAAAAGATGGTGGAAAATGTTTTGCAATGGTTCCAAGTTCGATTCGAGTTCATGCGACCCCGGTTGATTATTGGCGACCTTTACCAGATGCTTTCGCTTGGATGTTTAGAAATTTCTCCCAACAGAAATTGTATGTTTACGGCAATCCAATTACTGTCATAGCTAGTTATCATGGAATTGCTGTCGAAGAATTAACCCCAGAAGAACTAGATGCTTTTCATCCAGATTATCCCGTCGCAACTTGTATAGTAGCTGAAAAGTAAATTTAATTCCATTTTCGATAGCAACGTGCAAATGTGTCATAAGGTTGAAAAATTTCAATAAAATTGCTCTGAAGATTACGGAAAAAAGCATCTACTAGCTGAGGATCATCTAAATGAAAAGGATGTTCTTGATTGAAACCTTTAGAGAAAAACCAGTTGAGAATCATCTTACCCTCAGATGTGAGAATTTGATGAAACTTTAGTAACTGCTGACTTGGGTCTGGTAAATGTTCTAAAACATCAAAGCAAAGAATCGTTGTAAAAGTTTCGTTAGCAGGTATTTCTGAACAAAAGCGGATTTTGTCACTTAGTCCCAATTGAGTAGTTCGATAACGCACAAAATCAAGATTTATCGGATTAATATCACAATAAATTACTTCTGTAACTTGAGGACAACAAGCAGCAGCAATCGCATGAGTACCAATTCCACCCCCAAAATCCAACACTTTACCTTGAGCATGATCTGCAATTAGCCGTAGCATATTACCAAGACGTTCATGAATTGATAAATGCCATGCTCCTAAATCAAATAAATAAAGCTCTTTAACTTTATCTTGATAAAAAGCCGTTGCTTGTTCCCAATCAAAATCTTTATGACCTAAATCAGCCATTTGTTGTTGACCAGCTGCTAACTTACTCTCCAGTATTTCTGCATCTATATCTAGAAATTCTTGGAGATGTTGTTTTAAGCTAAATGAATCTTGCCAATAACGATTTAAAAAAGGTAAAACAGGTTGTTGAATCATAGTGTAAATATTTTTCCTTGTGAGCAATGATTTTAAGAAAATGTTTTTAATTTTATTGACAATACTAATTCTTTTTATTAATTTTGACTATTGATTATTAATCCAGATTTATCAGAATTGATAATCCGAGTCAAGAGTATTTTAATTAAAATATTTATATATGCCTGCAAGAGATATTTATCATGATGCTGTTAAGAATGCCTTAATTCAAGAAGGCTGGATAATTACAGATGATCCCTTACATTTAAAGTGGGGTCAAAAAGATATGTATGTAGATTTAGGAGCCAAACAACTTTTAGCCGCAGAACAAGGAACGAAAAAAATAGCTGTAGAAATTAAAAGTTTTGTCAGTCCTTCAGAAATGGCAGACCTTAAAGAAGCCATAGGAGGATTTATTATGTATCGTGCTGTTATCCAACGCTTGGAGCCAGAAAGAACATTATATTTAGCAGTGCGCGATAGTGTATTTACAGCTTTGTTCTCTGAACCAATTGGTACACTTTTAATAGAAACTGAGAATCTCAATTTGCTCGTTTTTAATCCAGAGACTGAGAGGATTATTCAATGGATATCTTAGATAAATATCGACACATTATCAAAGAGGTATTAGTACCCTACACACAAATACCTTATTCCTACGGGGATATTAAATGTAAAGCAGTTTTTGATAGTGATTCGGACAGTTATTTACTAATAACTCTAGGCTGGGATGGTGTCCAGCGAATTCACGGTTGCTTAGTTCATATTGACATTATTGATGGCAAAATTTGGGTGCAACGAGATGACACAGAAGATGGTGTTACCTATGAACTAGTAGCAGCAGGTATTCCCAAAGATAAAATTGTCTTGGGATTTCACCCGCCTAATGTCAGACAACATACGGGATATGCTGTTGCCTAAGTTTAAAATTAAGATACTACGTGTTCAATAATATCAACAGCACGAGTCACTCCTCCTGCTTGTTTAATTGCAGTTTGTAATCTTAAAGCATTTTGTTGATAAGATTTCTGCGTCAACACTGCTTGAATAGTTTGACGCAATCTAGCAGTAGTCAAATTAGAAGTATAAATAAATTTTCCTACACCAGTCCAAGCAATACGTGCTGCTACTCCTGGCTGGTCATTAGTGATAGGAATAGCAACTAAAGGTACACCATTAGATAAAGATTCCAAGGTCGTATTTAGTCCTGCATGAGTAATAGTCAGACTAGCTTTTTGTAGCAGTTCTAGCTGTGGTGCATATTTCACAACTAAAGGTTTTCCTGGTAAGTTTGGTAATGCTTCTGGTTCTAATCCACCACCAAGAGAAATCACCAGTTGAACATCTAACCCCATACATGCTTCTGCAATTTTGTAAAAAATATGATTGAGGCGATTTTGTAGTGTTCCCATTGAAGCATAAATTAGGGGTTGATCATTCAATTTTTCAAAGGGAAAATCAACAGGTTTTCTAGCTGTATGGTCAAAGTGGGGGCCTGTGAAGTGGAGTAACCTGGTCAATTTAGGTCTTGGATATTCAAACTCTGCGGGTTGCTGACTTACTATTGCTAACTTTGAGACAGAGTAAAAATCATTAATATTAGAGCAAGCAGGTAACTTCCATTGACGACGACATTCTGAAATTATTTCATGGATAGATTTTGCAGAGTTAAGCATTAATTTATAACCAGCAGCGTTACGAAGTTGCGCCCACCAAGATGGGTTATATTTCCAAGTTGTAAACACTGGAGGAATACAATTATCAAAACCATTTACTAGTGCAGAACAAGCTGTAACAAAGGGAATATTTGAAAAGTCGGCTACAGTACTTCCTCCAAATAGACATTCATCAATTATTAACGCTTCTATTCCAGCTTCTCTAATAACTTGTGGTGCATCTTGTAAAAATAAAGCAGTTGTTTTTTGAGATAAGCTAGTAGTGTAGCGCAAAGCAGCCAACCCGTTTAGTTCTCCCAATCGCTCATAAAATTTGGCTGTTGTACCTACAGGAAACTCAGAACCTGATATAGCGCGAAATTCTAAACCCGCAGCTTGAGCATAAAGTTCTGCATCAGGCATACCCAAAACAGTAACACGATGACCACGCCTTTTTAGTTCACGCCCTAAAGCTGTCATGGAATTAAGATGTCCAGTTGCAGTAGGGCAAATAGTGCCAAAATGAATCATACAAAATAGAAGTACTGAGCTTTATATAGCAGTCCGAACTGAATTGTGAGAAAACATGTAGGTTGGATATCAAATCTAAAAATAAAATTTTATTCAGCCCTGGCGATTATAAATCGCGGCTACACAAACCAAACCCGCCTGCGCGGGTTATTTTGTTTATTCCACTTATACCATTTATTTATATACATCTTCATAAAGAAATGGTATAAGTCCTAAAAAAGTAGAAATTTGATAGCATATTTCTAAGTAAAAAATAGTTAGAGTTTCTTAAGAATGAGTAATGTGCTTTTTGATTTCACTCCTGAAATATCAGTCATTCTTTGTACTTATAACAGAGAAAAATACTTAAATAATTGTATTAATAGTGTTATTGCTCAGACCTTTAAAGATTGGGAACTGATTATAGTGGATGATGGTAGTCAAGACAATAGTTTTGATATAGTCAATATCTATCTACAAAAATTTAGACAGATTCGTTATATTAAACATCAAAATCGGAAACTTGCATATTCTAAAAATATCGGAATTCAAAGCTCATTTGGCAAATATATAACATTCATTGATAGCGATGATGTCTACAAACCAAATCATTTAGAGTCAAGGCTAGAATTTATGAAAGCTAATCCCGATGTTGATTTGATTGAAGGGGGATTTTTTACAGAAGAAGAAATTTTTGTTGCAGATTATTTTCAACCAGGAAAAACAATTAATTTGCGTGAATGTGTTCTCGGCCCGACATTTTTTGGAAAAAGACAAGTATTTTTGGAGTTACAGGGATTTGAAAATATTGCTTATGGCGAAGATACAGATTTTTGGCATCGAGCGGTAAAATTATTTAAAACTCGAAAAGTCACTCAACCAGAAACTTACGTTTATACAAGAGCTGAAACTAGTATTACCAAGAGTGTTATAGAAAAATTTTCTTCATCTAGCTAAGTAAGCTCGCACAAATAATACTAACTAGTTCAAAAAACACCTGCGATTGAAATCGCAGTCTGATAGTTCAAGTCTGCTTCAGCAGACTGTTTGATTTTATGAAGTCGTCTTGAGACGACTTGCGCTATTAGCAAAGAGTTTAAACCCTTTGCTTTACGATATTTTGAAAAAATTGGGATGCTCCCCTTAAATACTTGGCATGGATATTATCATTTTGCTTTGGCGATCGCACATCAAAAAACTTTTTCATTACTTTACCAGCTACACTAAGCAAGCTCTCGTTTTGGGGTTGATCCTGAGTTTGTGTCTGGTATTATCTAGCTGCGAGAAACCAGCACCTCAAGACAACGGAGTCATTCATCTGACATTATGGCAGTCAATCAATCCCCCTACAAATCGTGATGTTTTTCAAAAGCTGGTAAACAAATTTAATCAGATTCATACTACTATCAAAGTCGAATCTGTCTATGCAGAAGGATTACCAAAAGTATTGACAGCAGTTGTTGGTAATGTACCTCCAGATATTCTGACATTTTACCCCCAAGTGACAGGTCAGTTCGTAGAATTAGGAGCAATTCAACCCTTAGATGAATGGCTAGAAAAATCGCCTGTAAAATCTCAAGTTGTCCCCAATTTATTTGAAGAATTGCGCTTAGATGGTCAAACTTGGTCAATCCCTTTGTATACTAGCAATATGGGGATTTTTTATCGACCAGATTTATTTAAAGCTGCGGGAATAACTGAACTACCAAAGACTTGGGAAGAGTTACGACAAGTTGCGAAAAAATTAACTATAGATCGTAATAGTGACAATCGCCCCGAACAATACGGAATGTTATTACCCTTGGGAAAAGGAGAATGGAGTGTATTTAGCTGGTTCCCGTTTTTATTGGGTGCGGGGGGAGAGATTGTCAAAGATAATCAACCAGATTTGATGAACAAAGGAGCGATCGCAGCTTTGCAATTCTGGCAAGATTTAATTAAAGATGGTTCAGCCAAATTATCTGCACCAGAACGAGGATATGAGGAAGATAATTTTATCGCTGGTAAAGTAGCGATGCAGATTACTGGCCCTTGGACTTACATTATGAAATCTGATGTTGATTTTGATGTATTTCCCATACCTGGAAAAGTTGAGCAAGCTACAGTCACAGGTACGGGAAATATGTTTGTAATGAAAACTACGCCAGAAAGAGAGCAAGCTGCATTTAAGTTTTTGGAATACGTCTTGAGTGAAGAATTTCAAACAGAGTGGAGTATTGGCACAGGTTTTTTACCAGTAAACATTAAATCTGCTCAAAGTCAAGCTTTTCAAGAATTTATCAGCCAAAAACCAGTGTTAAAAATGTTTTTAGAGCAAGTGTCTGTAGCACGCGCTCGACCAATTATTGCTGGTTACAGTCGTCTTTCTGATAATCTGGGGAGAGCGATCGAGGCTACTTTGTTGGGTGAGTCTCCTGAAAAAGCTCTCAAAACTGCTCAAGAGCGTTTGGATATGATTTGGGGGAAGTAAGGGATCGGGGATTGGGGATTGGGAAATAGGGGATCGGGGATCGGGGATTGGGAAATAGGGGATTGATTCTTCTACCAGCTCCAAGCTCCCTCGTTCCCCTTCTCCCGATCCCCGATCCCTTACACCCTTACACTCAATCTATCCAAGACAAAAGCGTACTCAAACGCCAGTTCTTTAAGACTTTCGTAACGTCCAGATGCGCCACTGTGTCCTGCACCCATATTAATTTTCAACAGGAGAATGTTGTCATCTGTTTTGAGTTCTCGTAGTTTTGCTGTCCATTTTGCAGGTTCCCAATACTTAACACGAGCATCGTTCAAACCTGCTGTAATTAACATATCTGGGTAAGTTTTCGCCTCGACATTATCGTAGGGCGAGTATGATTTCATGTAGTCGTAATAGACTTTATCGTTGGGATTTCCCCATTCTTCCCATTCCATTGCTGACAAAGGTAAAGAAGTATCAAGTATGGTTGTGACTACATCTACAAAAGGTACATCGGCAACTACAACTTTAAACAAATCAGGACGCATATTGACTACTGCTCCCATCAATAAACCGCCAGCGCTACCACCAGAAATAGCAAGTGCATTACTTGTTGTCCAGCCTTGGGAAATGAGATATTCTGCACAGGCAATAAAATCTGTAAAGGTGTTCTTTTTGTGCAAAAATTTGCCATCTTCATACCATTTGCGTCCCATTTCTGCACCACCACGAATATGAGCGATCGCAAATACAATTCCCCGCTCTAATAAAGATAGTCGAGTTGAAGAAAAATATGCTGGGGAATTTACTCCGTAAGCACCATATCCCGTCAGATACAAAGGATTGTTACCATCTTTTTTGATTCCTTTTTTATAAACAATAGATATGGGAATCTGTGTACCATCAGGAGCCAAAGCCATCAATTTTTCACTGTTATATAGAGTTCTGTCGTAGTCTCCCAAAACTTCTGTTTCTTTTTTCAATTCCCGCTCATTTGTTTCCATATCATAATCAAATACGGATGGCGGCGTAATTAAAGAAGTGTAGTGTATCCGCAAAATTGTAGTGTCAAATTCTGGATTACTACCTTCAAAAAATGAGTAGGTAGGTTCGGGAAAAGTAATATTATGTTCTTTTCCCTTCGTGAGGTTTTGTACCCTCGCAACTGGTAATCCATCCTTACGTTCGTAAATCACCAAGTGATTGGTAAACAAACTAATTCCTGATAACATCACATCTTCTCGATGAGGAATAATAGTTTGCCAATTTTCTTTACCGGGTGCATTTACAGGAGTTTTCATTAACTTAAAGTTAATTGCTTGCTCATTTGTGACTATATAAAAATAATCACTGTGATGATCAATGTCGTATTCTACTCCTGTAGTTCGAGGATGAAATAACTGAAATTTTCCCGTAGGATGATTAGCATCTAAATAGTGAACTTCTGAGGTGATTTGGCTCCCTAAGCTCAACAAAATATAAGCTTGGCTACGAGTTTTGCCTACTGCTAAAAAATAAGTATCGTCCGGTTCATGATAGATCAGAATGTCTTCATTAACATCTGTTGCTAATATATGTCTAAATAACTGATATGGACGATTAGCAGCATCTAATTTAGTGTAAAATACCGTCTGATTATCATTAGCCCAGGCGAAGGAAAAGTAGGTATCAGAGATACTTTCAGGATAAACTTGACGAGTATTTAAATCCAAAAAAAACAGTGTATATCTTTCAGAGCCAGTCGTATCTACTGAATAAGCTAAAATTTGATGATTGGGGCTAACTTGTAGTACTCCAATACTGAAAAACTCATGATCTTTGGCTAGTTGATTTTGATCTAGTAGTATTTCTTCAGAAGTATCAAGACTGCCTTTTTTGCGACAATAAATTGGATAGGCTTTACCTTCTTCTGTGCGGGAATAATAATAATATTCATCTTTACGATAAGGCACGGAAAGATCTGTTTCCTTAATTCGAGACAGCATTTCTTCGTATAGCTGTGTTTGGAAAGTTTCCGTGTGCTGCATCTTGGCTTGAGTGTAAGCATTTTCTGCTTCCAGGTAGGCGATCGTTTTCGGATCTTCGCGATCGCGCATCCAAAAGTAATTATCAATCCGCTTGTCGCCGTGTAACTCTAACACCTGCGATTGTTTTTCAGCGACGGGTGGAGTAACTGTCGTATGTGAGGAGTCAATTTTGTTCATATTAATCACCTGAGTTTGCTGCAACTATCTTGAAAATGGGTATAGGAGTGTAAGGGTGTAGGAGTGTAAGAAGAATCATATTTTTATTCACCCTGGTATACACAGTTCATGGAAGCTACCTTGATGCAAGGATACGGCGTGAGTAAATTTTCAACCTGCAAAAGCCGATGGCTGGAATAACTCCTAATATAATTGCCGTCAATGCTTGTCCACTTAAATACAATATCTGAGCGCGGCTGACTTCTGGAATTAGGTCTTGTAAAAAAGAAAGCAGCCAAACGAAAATACTGATGCACAAATACGAAAATGAAGGCAGAAAATTCCACCACCAAGCACGTGCTGTATGCCACCGTAATACTAGCCACTGGAGAAATCCTACCCAAATTCCAGATAAAACATAGGAGAGGGTTGATAAACCTCCAAAAAATATTACATCCTCAAAAGATAAAGTTTTATTCAAAGAGTCAGCGATAGATGAAATATAGTTAATCCATGCTGTAGAAACATGATTAGCAACCAACCAACCGACGCTGGTAGCAAGCACCCACAACCACCATGCAGATAAGTATCGGCGCAAGACAAGTGCTTGATCGGTGGCGAAAATTATTGCAAAAATAACACTACTCAGAAATTTTATCAATCCGTACCATGAAGGTTGCTGTTGGAGTACAGCAGCCGGGAGTGTTTGCAGAAGATATTTTTCTATGGCAATACTAGTAATTCCCCCTACAATCCATCCGGTAAAACTCATCACGGTAAATTGGATAAAAAACTTACGTCGCTGCGATCGCGGTATTAAAAACCTCAATCCTTTGCCAGTACTAGAGATAGAAGCTTCTCCAGAAGGTATATTCGATTGTGCTTGCATCCGTCTTTAAGTAAAAATATTTACGATAATAATCAAATACTGAAACAAGAATAAGGCAAAAATGTAAATATTGGGAATCAGGGAACAGGGAACAGGTAGAAGAATCAATCCCCAATCCCCGATCCCCTATTTCCCAATCCCCAATCCCCAACTCGCCTGAAAAACCACAAAGCAGAATGATAAGCTAAACAATGACATAAATAAAGAGTTTAGGATGAGTTGTTAATGGGTATTTCCTCTAGTGATCCTCTTCTCCTTAGAGCAGCTCGTGGTGAAGTTGTAGATCGTCCGCCAGTGTGGATGATGCGACAAGCGGGACGATATATGAAAGCTTATCGGGATTTAAGGGAGAAATACCCTTCGTTTCGTGAACGATCTGAAATTCCAGAAGTTGCGATCGAAGTTTCTTTGCAACCCTGGCGGGCTTTTCAACCAGATGGTGTAATTCTATTTTCTGATATCGTTACACCATTGCCTGGTTTGGGCATAGAGATGGATATTGCGGAAGGTAAAGGGCCAATTATTCAATCTCCCATCCGCACCCAAGCACAAGTTGACAACCTGCTTCCCTTAGAACCAGAAAAATCTCTGCCGTTTATCAAAACTATATTGCAAGCACTGCGCCAAGAAGTGGGCAATAAATCAACGGTGTTGGGGTTTGTCGGTGCGCCGTGGACTTTAGCAGCTTACGTCGTAGAAGGAAAAGGTTCTAAAACCTATTCCATTATTAAAAATATGGCGTTTTCTGATCCAAGCGTCCTGCATCAGTTTTTAGACAAACTTTCAGATGCGATCGCCACTTACGTCCGCTATCAAATTGACTGCGGCGCGCAAGTTGTGCAAATGTTTGATTCTTGGGCAGGACAATTAAGTCCCCAAGATTATGACACCTTTGCTTTACCTTATCAGCAAAAAGTTTTCCAAAAAGTTAAGGAAACTCACCCAGATACACCCCTAATTCTTTTAGTTAGTGGTAGTGCAGGTTTGCTAGAAAGAATGGCAAAATCCGGTGCAGATATTATTACTGTAGACTGGACAGTAGACATGGCAGATGCACGCGCCAGATTGGGCAAACACATGAAGGTACAAGGTAATCTTGATCCTGGTGTGTTGTTTGGATCTAAGGAATTTATTCGCGATCGCGTGATCGATACGGTTCGCAAAGCTGGTAACTGGGGTCACATTCTTAACCTTGGCCACGGAGTTCTCCCCGAAACCCCTGAAGAAAATGTCGCCTTCTTCTTTGAAACAGCCAAGCAACTTAATGCGGTTAGTTGTTAGGTATTGGTTGTTGGTTGTTGGTTGTTAGGTGTTAGGTGTTAGGTGTTGGTTATTCGGAAACAAATCTCCGTTAATAAACAACTATTCCAGTAAAATCCAAACAACAGACAACCAGCAACAAACAACAAATTTTTATGACCAAAAAGCGAATTTTTGTCACCGGCGCAAGTGGCTGTATTGGTCACTATCTTAGTGAAGCATTAATTCAACAAACAGACCACGAGCTATTTCTGCTGGTGAGGAACCCAGAGAAATTAAAAGTAGATACACAAGTTCGTCCTGATGTCAATGTTTTGCAAGGTGATATGCAAGACATTCGCCATTTTGCGGAGTTGTTGAAAACAATAGATGTCGCAGTATTAACCGCTACAGCGTGGGGTGGGGCGGGGACTTTTGATATTAATGTCGTCAAAACTCTAGAATTACTGAATTATTTAGATCCAGCGATCTGCGAACAGGTAATTTATTTTTCAACAGCTAGTGTTTTAGACAGCAAAAACAAACCACTCAAGGAAGCAGGAGAACTAGGTACAGATTATATCCGCTCTAAATATGATTGCTTGCAGAAAATCAGCAAATTAGCGATCGCACCTAAAATTACTGAAGTTTTCCCGACATTAGTTTTGGGCGGCGACGATCATAAACCCTATTCACATATAACACCCGGTATTCCTGAAATTACAAAATATATAGATTACATTCGTTTTTTGCAAGCAGACGGTAGCTTTCACTTTATTCATGCACGAGACATTGCTACAGTCGTACGATATTTAATCGACAATCCACCTCAAGAAAACGAAAGTAGGCAATTAGTTTTAGGTCAAGCACCATTAACAGCAAACCAAGCGATCGAAGAACTGTGTGCTTATCTTGGTAAAAAAATTCGCTTTCGTATCCCCCTGTCTTTCTCATTAGCTAACCTATTAATAGTCTTGTTTCGCATTAGGATGGCTGCTTGGGATAGATTTTGTATGAACTATCGGCATTTTACTTATTATAAGTTCGTGAATCCTGATAGTTTTGGCTTACCAAATTACTGTGCCACTGTTAGCGATGTTTTACGAATTAGTGGTGTGCAAGGTTCTCGGTAAGCTTTGGCAAATTATATTTTATGTTTGAGAAATCAAACACGGATAAACATGGATAATTGGTATTTTGTTTGCCAAAAACAAAGCTATAATCCCATCGATGACGAAATATGTTGAAAATATTAGATTTTTAAGAAAATTTGCTGAAAGTTGCTCATCACCCTAGCGTGAGAAAATCAGTATATAAGATCTAGAGAGGAAACCGCTATAAGTATGCATTTGAGTGAAATTACCCATCCCAATCAGTTGCACGGTTTATCGATTCGCCAGTTGCAACAAATTGCCCGTCAAATTCGGGATAAGCATCTGCAAACCGTAGCAGCAACTGGAGGACATCTAGGGCCAGGGTTGGGTGTTGTAGAGTTAACCTTGGGTCTATATCAAACACTAGACTTAGATTGCGATAAAGTCATTTGGGATGTCGGACATCAAGCATATCCCCACAAACTGATTACAGGACGCTACAGTCGTTTCGACAGTCTACGGCAAAAAGATGGAGTTGCTGGTTATCTCAAGCGCTGTGAAAGTAAGTTCGATCATTTTGGTGCTGGACACGCTTCTACCAGTATTTCCGCAGCTTTGGGTATGGCTTTAGCACGAGATACCAAAGGAGAAAAATTTAAAGTTGTTGCTATTATCGGTGATGGGGCGTTGACTGGCGGTATGGCATTGGAAGCCATCAACCATGCTGGACACCTACCTAAAACTAATTTATTAGTTGTCCTCAATGACAACGAAATGTCCATATCTCCCAACGTTGGTGCAATTCCCCGCTACCTTAACAAAATGCGTCTTAGCGGCCCGGTGCAATTTTTCAAAGATAGTTTTGAGGAACAATTTAAGCAAATTCCTTTTGTCGGTGAATCTCTGTCCCCAGAACTAGAACGCATCAAAGAAGGGATGAAACGCCTAGCGGTACCAAAGGTGGGTGCAGTTTTTGAAGAACTTGGCTTTACCTATATGGGGCCAGTAGATGGGCATAATTTACAAGAATTGATTGCTACTTTCCAACAAGCGCATCAAATTGTCGGGCCTGTGTTAGTGCATGTATCAACAACGAAGGGCAAAGGTTATGAAATTGCCGAAAAAGACCAAGTTGGTTATCATGCTCAAAACCCCTTCAACTTGTCTACTGGTAAAGCTGTCCCCTCTAGTAAACCTAAACCCCCTGCTTACTCAAAAGTATTTGCCCACACTTTAGTCAAACTCGCCGAACAAAACCCAAAAATCATCGGGATTACGGCTGCAATGGCCACGGGAACAGGCTTAGATAAATTACAAGCCAAGCTACCTAATCAATATATAGATGTAGGTATTGCTGAACAACATGCCGTCACCTTGGCTGCTGGGCTAGCTGCTGAAGGTATGCGTCCTGTTGCTGCTATTTATTCCACCTTCTTGCAACGTGCCTTCGATCAAATCATCCACGATGTTTGTATCCAAAACTTACCCGTATTCTTCTGTTTGGATCGTGCAGGAATTGTTGGTGCTGATGGCCCTACTCACCAAGGGATGTACGATATTGCCTATCTACGCTGCATTCCCAACATGGTACTAATGGCACCCAAAGATGAAGCCGAACTTCAGCGCATGATCGTTACAGGCGTTAATCATACTACTGGACCGATCGCCATGCGTTTTCCTCGTGGTAATGGCTATGGTGTGCCGTTAATGGAAGAAGGTTGGGAAGCTTTGGAAATCGGTAAAGCCGAAATTCTCCGTCAAGGAGATGATTTACTCATCTTGGGCTATGGCACAATGGTAAATCCAGCCATGCAAGTAGCTGAAATTCTCAGCGAACATGGCATAGAAGCAACTGTAGTAAATGCCCGCTTTGTCAAGCCTCTTGATACAGAATTAATTTTCCCTCTCGCCCAAACAATTGGACGTGTTGTCACCTTGGAAGAGGGTTGTGTAATGGGTGGCTTTGGTTCCGCAGTCGCCGAAGCACTGTTAGATGCTGATATTGTTGTGCCGATCAAGCGAATTGGTGTACCAGATATATTAGTAGATCATGCAGAACCAAATCAATCAAAGGCAGAATTAGGTTTAACAAGTCCACAAATTGCTGAAAAGGTTTTACAAGCTTACTTTACTCAACCAAAATCCGCAGTAGTGTAATAGAATTAACCACAAATACACAAGTAAGTAAGGGAAAAGGAAACGGTTTAAATTCTTTTCCCTTTTCTCTTGGCTCGATATTATTGTTTTTGTGGTTCCCAACTAATTTTCAAGGAATATGATGTTTCAAACTAACCAAGTGTATCCCGTGATCTGGCACAACGACTTGGTTTCGCTGATTGATCAAACTCGTCTGCCAAATGAGTATGCATTTGTAGAAATTAGTCGCAGTGAAGATATGGCAGTTGCCATCAAAACCATGATTGTCCGGGGTGCGCCTGCGATCGGTGTTGCTGCTGCTTATGGAATCTATCTTGGTGCTAGAGAAATTCACACAGACAATCGGGATGAGTTTTTAAATCACCTGGAAAATGTTGCCCAAATGCTACGTTCTACCCGTCCCACAGCAGTAAATTTATTCTGGGCAATTTCCCGGATGATGAAAGTAGCCTATGAAACTATTGGCACAGTGAATGAGATTAGAAAAACTCTCTTCCAAACAGCCCAAAATATCAATGCTGAAGATTTACAAACCTGCCAAGACATAGGTGACAACGGCTTAAAAGCTTTACCTACTCAACCAGGACAACTGACCTTACTCACTCACTGTAACGCTGGAGCATTAGCAACCGCAGGTTACGGTACTGCCTTGGGTGTAGTGCGTTCTGCTTGGCGAGAAGGACGTTTGGCACGAGTATTTGCCGATGAAACCAGACCAAGATTGCAAGGTGCAAAATTGACGGCTTGGGAATGTGTACAAGAAGGCATTCCAGTTACGGTAATTACTGATAGCATGGCTGCCCACTGCATGAAACAAGGCTTGATTCATGCTGTAGTTGTGGGTGCTGACAGAATTGCTGCCAATGGAGATACAGCCAACAAAATCGGGACGTATAGTTTAGCACTAGTATCCAAGGCGCATAATATTCCCTTCTTTGTTGCCGCACCCCTATCTACAATTGATTTTGACTTAACTGATGGTAGTCAAATCCCGATTGAAGAACGCGACCCAGGGGAAATATATCAAATCGGTGATACTATTTTGACACCCGATGGTGTGGAATTCTACAATCCCGCTTTTGATGTCACCCCAGCAGAATTAATTACAGCCATCATTACCGAGAATGGTGTGTTTGCTCCCAGTGAATTAAAACACCTAGAAGCCAGAAAAGTAGCTTAGGGACTTCTAAAATAAAATCCAATTGCAAGGGACAAGGTGAACTAAAAGCGATCGCCAGCTCATATGTCTTGCTAATAAAATTTAGATGCAGGCGATCGCTCCTTTATCCAGCCCTCTGACGTGAGTTGGTAGAATTGGATGAGATACTAACCCAACAGCAATTTATTTAAGGTTTTTTGTATGTACGCTCGTTTATACCACTTGGGTACAACAAACAAGAAAAGAACCCCAAAAAGTCGTCATATATAGCAACCCGATTTGATTTATGAATTACTCGTAGAGGTAGGCAATAGGCAATAGGCAATAGGGAAAGCAGGCGGTCATACTTCAGGTCAAAATGTACGGAATTTTTTCAAAAATCAAATAGGATTCCTATAGTAGTATGGCAACTTTTTCAATGTTGCCTAAACATTCCAAAACTCCTGAGCCATTGCATCAATTGTTCTTTCTAACTCTGCTAAATACTTTTCAATCACACTCCAAACAATATCAAGGTCTACATTCAAATATTCATGAGTTAATCTATTGCGAAACCCAGCAATATTACTCCATTCAATCTCAGAGTATGCATTTTTCCAATCACTAGGTAACTTTTGTACTGATTCACACATTACCTGAAGATTCCTTAAAACCGCATCTTGGGTTTTAATATCCTGAAAAAATACTTCTTTCCCATCGGCTGTATATTGCTTAATTCTGCTGATACAATCTCGAATGTGAATCAAATAAATCCGACTATCTTTCATAAAGGGACAGCGTCATGAAAAACTTTATCCCGAATTAAATCATGTAAAGATTGAGTTGTTACTACATCAACTTTTCGATTTAACAAAGTTTCTAAATCTAAAATTAACCCACCAGGAAACCAAGCCGAAATTTTCTCTAAATCGTAATCAATTAAAAAATCAATATCACTTGCTTCTGTTTCCTCACCTCTAGCCACACTGCCAAAAACTCTCAGGTTATAAGCTCCATGTTTAGCAGCAATGCTCAGGATCTCTTCTCGTTTTTCTTGCAGTAATTGTTTTAAACCCATGTTCATATCCGATTCTAGAGCTTTTTCGTCATAAATACGCTATTTGGGTCATCAATGTAGTCAGCAAAGGGGCCTCGGTACTCGAATCCATAACGTGTGTATAAGGCTCGTGCGGGTGCGAACTCAGCAAAAGACCCTGTTTCCAAATTCAAGCAATCGTAACCACGCCGCTCGGCTTCTTTGATGATGTGTTCAAGAATTTTAGAGGCGACACCCTTACGGTGGTGAGCCTTGGCGGTACGCATTGATTTGATTTCGCCACTTCTTGAATCTAGTTCTTTAAGGGCGCCGCATCCGAGTAATTCCGAACCCTCCCAAGCCGACCAAAAAGTAATATCAGGCGATCGCAGTGCCTCTAAATCAAGAGCATGAACACTTTGGGGCGGGGTAATCTCATGCATATTTTCGAGATGTTCGCGCAGAAGGTCAGCAATCTTTTTACCTGTTAGGTCATCTTCGCGAATTTGCACTCGACTCATCTCCTTGATTTGCGAAGGAATTCTCTTTGATCACAACACCATCAATGTCTACGCAAAAACCATAAGCATTCATCAATCTACATCAATATTCGCCATAAAAACAGCAATTTAGTCAACGCCAAAATTTTTGTTGGCATAATACCCCGCCTGTGATACGTCTATTACATCTAAGATAAATTTGTAAAGACGCTCACTTGCAATGGAGCATGACTATAACACAGTTAAATAACCGCTATAAAGTTATTCAAGTACTTGCTGCTGGTGGGTTTGGCGAAACATTTTTAGCAGAAGATACCCACATGCCTTCTCGACGTCGCTGCGTGATTAAGCAACTCAAACCAGTGACAAACGACCCGCAAACCTACAAAATGATCCAACAACGATTTGAACGGGAAGCAGCTACCTTAGAGTTGTTGGGTGAAAGCAGTGACCAAATACCTCAACTCTACGCTTACTTTTCTGAACATGGACAATTTTATCTTGTCCAAGAATGGATTCAAGGTCAAACCCTGACAAACCTTGTCGAAGCCCAAGGGCAAATCAGTGAAAATACAGTCAGAGAAATATTATTAAATCTTTTATCAGTCTTAAATTATGTCCATAGTAAAGGCATAATTCATCGGGATATCAAGCCTGATAATATTATTCTTCGCATTACCAATAATAAGCCTGTATTGATCGATTTTGGTGCAGTCAAAGAAACCATACGTTCCATTGTCGCTACACCAGGTTATCTTACTCAATCTCTGGTGATTGGCACACCAGGTTATATGCCTAGCGAACAAGCCGTAGGACGTCCAGTCTATAGTACTGATATCTATAGCTTGGGTTTAACAGCAATTTATCTGTTGACAGGTAAGCCGCCACACGAGTTACCGACTAACCAACAAACAGGGGAGGTAATTTGGCAGGATTTTGTCCCTGGGGTATCGCCAGAATTAGCAATGATTCTCAAACAAGCAACTCAACCCCAAGCAAGCGATCGCTACTCGACTGCTAGCAAAATGCTATATGCTTTGGAATCTGCAAACACAATTCCTCCACAACCATCATATTCAACAACTCAATCCACAGTTGCCCTGTCCCCTGCGGTTGCACATACGCAAGTAACTCAGCCTTTCGCTTCTGCACAAAAATCTGCTTTTATCCCGGCGTCTTCCAGTTCTAATAATTGGCAAAAACCTGCGGTGATTTTTGGTAGTTTGGTTTTCGGTGGTTTGATTGCTGGGATTGCGATCGCGAATATGACTCGCCAACCACAATTAGAAGCAACTGTTGATACAACTCCATTACCAGAAACTACACAAGCACCCAATACCACAAATCCAACTTCTACACCATCCTCCGTAGTTCCCACTACTGAACCCACCGATACACCTACTGCCTCCCAGTCGCCTTTAATACCCACTTCTCCACAGCAACCAGAAGCTTCTACTTCTAATACACCTCCAGTTGTATCTGCACCGCAGCAACAACCATCCACAGTTACACCAGCACCACCCCCAGAAGATTCTCAAACCGCAGCAGTCCCGACACCAGAACAGCAACAACCTGCTGAAAATCCTACTCCTGAGACACCGACACCACCCCCAGCGCAGGAAAAAGAACCAAAAGTTGCTACTGCAAATACTAATAGTCTAAGTGTTCCTGCTTATCCCACAGGGACTTCGGAAAAGACTGTGAAATCCTCACTAGGAAAACCCGCGAAAGTTTCTAGAGGTTTATGGAATACCCGCGCTTATCTTTATCGCTTACATCCAAATCAGGTCGATCTTGGTTATTTATTTGACCGAAAATCAGGAGCGTTACGGCAAACAGAAGTATCCTTTGCTCAATCTGTTTCACCCCAGGTGATGCAATCAACTTTGCAAGGAATGCTGGGAGGAAGTGCTTCTGGTGAAATTAATCAAGCACTGCAAAGAGTCTATCAGCGTCAAATTAACCAATACTCTTTTAGTGCTGGGGGAGTAGAAGGTGTGATTCAACGCAATTCAGAAGGTCAAATTTATATTGGTGTCTGGGATGCAGATTTGCATTAAAAAAAGCCCGCTTGTGCGGGCTTTAAAAGTCAAGAATTTGATTGTAATAATTAATTTGCTTGAATTTATTTAATTAATATCGAATTGATATTATCACTACATAAAATTTATATCCATAAATCTAGCTAATTATAGAATTTACAGAATACATAAATATATATTTTCTTCTCTATACTTTTTATTTCCTTGTCAGGAAGCTTTACCTCCAGGTATTTAGTCTACAGTTGAAGAGGGCGAGCCGGAGGAGTAATAAAAGCTTTTAAAGGAGCATGACAACGACGCTGTTGAACAATCGCTATCAAGTGATCCAGGTGCTGGCTGTTGGTGGGTTTAGCGAAACCTTTTTGGCAGAAGATACCTATCTGCCTTCTCGTCGTCGTTGCGTGATTAAGCAACTAAAACCGATCACAAATGACCCAAATATTTATCAGAAAATTCAACGACGCTTTGAACGGGAGGCGACTACCTTAGAGTTTTTGGGGGAAGGTAGTGACCAAATCCCTAAACTCTACGCTTACTTTTACGAGAACGGGCAGTTTTACTTAGTTCAAGAATGGATTCAAGGTCAAACCCTGTCAAATATAATTAAAACTCAAGGTTCACTTAGTGAAACAGCAGTCAGAGAAATTTTGTTGAGTCTGCTGTCAGTTTTGGACTATGTTCACAGCAAAGGCATTATCCATCGTGATATCAAGCCAGATAACATTATTCTCGACTCATCTAATCACAAGCCTGTATTGATTGATTTTGGTGCAGTCAAGGAAACAATAAGAACAGTGGTGAATTCTCCGGGATACACAACTCAATCGCTGGTGATGGGTACGCCTGGATATATGCCTAGTGAGCAATTCATAGGACGCGCAGTTTATGCCACTGACATTTATAGCTTAGGATTAACAGCAATTTATCTACTGAGTGGTAAACACCCCCGACAGTTACAAACTGAACCACGAACAGGAGAAATACTTTGGCAGTATTATGCTGCTGGGATATCACCCGAATTGGCAATGATCATTAGTCGTGCTATTAAGCCTCAAGCAGGCGATCGCTATACTACTGCAAGCCAAATGCTACATACTTTGCAATCTGCTGTTCATTCACAGCAATTACTTACTAACTCTTTTATCCCAACGACTACCACTCAACCCACGCTTTCCCCAGATATCACTACTATTACATCTACATCTGTACAAACTCAGTCATTGTCTTCTGATTCCAGCGCTCTAGCTACCCTTACCTATTCAATTCCTAGAAACTGGCAAAAGCCGACTTGGATTATTGGTAGCTTGGTTGTGGCAGGCTTAATTGGTACAGTAGCGATTATTGGTATTACTCACAAGCCAGAGTCTTTAGACTCAGCCACATCAAGACCTACACCCATTTCAAAATCTGAAACCACAAATCCTACAGATTCGCCAAAACCCACAGGTTCTACTGTTAAACAAAGTAATACACCTGTAGCTTCGCAATCATCGCCGAAGCAGCCTGTTTCTTCACCTTCTCCCTTCTCAGTTGCACCTACGCCACCAGAACCTGAAGATGCTCTTAATACCCCTGTGGTTTCTAAACCAGAAAACAACACGCCTCGTAATCAATCATCTAAAACAACCAACAAACGCAAAGTTCCGGGATTCCCCACAGGTACACCAAGAAGTAATGTAAGAGCAGTTCTTGGTAAGCCAGATCAAGATTCAAGGGGTGTTTGGGGTAATACTCGTGCTGCCAGTTACATCTTAGTGCCAAATCAAATTCAGCTTGGCTACTTATTTGACCGCAATTCTGGAAGAATTCGACAAACTGAGATCGCTTTTGCCCAATCTGTAGATATTCAGCTAATACAAACAACTTTTGAAGAAATGTTAGGCGGTAAGCTAACTGAAGAAATTAAGCAGGGACTACTGCAAGTTTTACAGCGACGTTTGGATCATTTCCGTTTTAGCGTAGGTTTCCTCAAAGGTCAGATTGTACGTCAAAATTGTGGTCTGATTTATATCAGTATATGGGATGGCGATTTACATGATTTTGTAAATCCTAGTGAGGCTAAAAAGTGTTAAAAAAGGAGCCTGTATTAGGCTCCCTTGAAATTTGGAATTCGCAATTAATTTATTAGGATAATGCCAAATTCCAATTGGTAATTACTACTTCACACTTACTTTACCGCCAGCTTCTTCGATGCGTTTTTTAGCATCTTCAGCTGCTTCCTTGGCCATACCTTCTTTAATTGCTTTAGGTGCAGATTCTACTAAGTCTTTTGCTTCTTTGAGACCCAAACCAGTCAATTCACGTACAACCTTAAGAATAGCAATCTTCTTATCGGCTGGAACATCTTCGAGAATCACGTCAAACTCAGTCTTCTCTTCTACGGGTTCAGCAGCCGCAGCACCAGCACCGGGAGCAGCCATCATCATCATGCCACCAGCAGGTGCAGCAGCACTCACACCGAAAGCATCTTCAATTTGCTTAACTAACTCAGCTGCTTCCAGCAAACTTAGGGATTTTAATTTTTCCAAAATTTCATCAGTTGCAACAGACATTGATTAACTCCTGTAATTTAAATTTGTTGTTGGTGGTTGGAGTAAATAACTAACAACTAATCACTAACTTCTTCGCCACCTTTTTCTTTATCGGCATAGGCCTGCAAAGCACGAGCCAGCGAACTGGGAACCTCGTTGATACCAACAGCAACTTTGGTAGCCAAAGCGTTGATTGCTCCAGCAATTTGTGCCATGAGTTGCTCTTTGGATGGCAAATCGCCTAGCGCCTTAACATCCGGTTCTTTTAGCAGGCGACCTTCCATAACGCCGCCGCGCATTTCTGTCTTTTTGGTGACTTTTTGGAAGTCTTGATAAGCCTTAATTGCAGCAGAGAAGTCCTCTTGAACCAACAAAAAAGCAGAAGAACCTTTGAGCAATTCTGATAAAGGTTGCCATTTTTCATCATCTTGAATGGCAATCCCCATCAGGGTATTTTTTGTTACCTTACATGTTGCTCCTGTAGGACGCAGTCGTCGCCGCAGGTCTGTAATTTCGGCAACTGTTAGCCCTTGATAATCAATCACAAGTGCTAATTGCGACTGACTCAAACTTTCTTTGAGTTCAGCAACAATCTCTTGTTTGTTTTCTATGGTTCTACCCATATTTGTTTCACCTCCTTTAAAGGATTTGTTGTTAGTGGTTAATAGTTAGTAGTTAGTAGGGACGAATGCTCGTACGTCCGTACAGTAGTTAGTGGTAAATAATTGATTGTTAAAGTAAGCAAAAAGATAAAATAATTTATTCTAACTTTTAACTTTTTCCCACTAATCACTATCTACATAACCAACAACGAAAACAATAAACCCCAGCTGCAAAAGCCGGGGTTTTAGTTGAAAGGTAGATTTAAACTACCCTTCTCCTTATGCCAGAAATACCACACCAAAGAAGGATGGAACTTCAAGCAATTTGGATTAAACCTCGGCAGGATATTAAGCCAACGGCACCTGCTGTCTCCGGCTTTGCTATTTAATTGGAATTGGAGATTGGGGATTGGGTATCAGGGATCGGGAATTTGTGTATTTTAAGCACTAGAGAGAAGAATTATTGGGAAAATTCTCTTCCCGATTCTTGATCGCTCATCCCCAATAACCGTTTATACTGCTTCAGCTTTTAGGTCGCGTAAGGCGGTGACATCGACTTTAATCGATGGTCCCATTGTGGCAGAGACGTACATTGTGCGCCAATAACGACCCTTGGCTCCTGAAGGACGGTTACGGTCAATTGTTTCTTGCAAGGCCTTCAAGTTTACCAGTAAATCTTCTGGTGAGAATGACGCCTTACCAAACATAACATGGACAATACCTGTACGATCAGCACGAAATTCTAATTTACCTGCTTTGAATTCTGCGATCGCACTTGCCAGGTCAAATGTTACTGTACCACCTTTAGGCGACGGCATCAAACCGCGTGGACCAAGCAATTTACCAAGCTTCGCTACCTGTGGCATGACATCAGGTGTGGCGATTAGCTTGTCAAAGTTCATCATTCCTTTTTGAATTTCTTCTATCAGTTCTTCTGAACCGACGAGATCAGCTCCTGCGTTGGTTGCTTCTGTTACTTTTTCGCCTCTGGCTATTACTGCAACTCGGACTTCTTGTCCTGTACCTTTAGGCAGTACAACCGTTGTCCGCAATTGTTGATCGGTATACTTCGGGTCAATCCCCAAGCGAATATGTGCTTCTGCTGCTTCGGGAAATTTTGCTGTTGCTGTCTGTTTTAAAAGACTTAAAGCATCTAAGGGATCATACTCCCTATCTTCTACTTTTTCTAATAGCGCCTGTAAACGACGCGATACTCTTTTTGTCATTTTTTCTCTCCTGGGGTCGTTAACGAGGTTAATTCTCTCCCCCAAAACAATTTTGGATTTTAGATTTTGGATTTTGTCTTGAGTATTTTGACTCTTAGCCAATGACTAATCTGTGACTGTCACACCCATATTTTTGGCAGTGCCTGCAATGATCTTCATTGCTGCTTCAACATCATTAGCGTTGAGATCAGGCATTTTTGTTTGAGCTATCTGCCGCAGCTGCTCTTGTGTAATTGAACCAACTTTTCTCTTGTTGGGTTCGCTAGAGCCTCTGTCGATTTTTGCTGCTTTGGTAATCAATACCGATGCGGGTGGAGTCTTGAGTACAAAAGTGAAACTCCGGTCTTCATATACCGAAATTTCTACTGGTATCACCGTCCCAGCTTGATCTGCTGTTTTGGCGTTGTACTCTTTGCAGAACATCATAATATTAACGCCATGCTGACCCAAGGCGGGTCCAACTGGCGGTGCTGGGTTGGCTTTCCCAGCATTCAGGGCCAATTTAATGACCGCTACTACTTTTTTCGCCATTTGTAATTAGCTCTGTTTTTGAACCTGATTAAATTCCAATTCTACTGGTGTATCTCGTCCAAATATCGACAGCAAGGCTTTGAGTTTACTCCGTTCTGGACTTACCTCTATGACCTCACCTTCAAAATCTTTAAACGGACCAGTAAGCACGACTATCTTATCACCAGTAGCCATGTCAATTTTGACAATTGGCTCTTGTTCGGTGGTCTGTTTGAAGATTCTTTCTACTTCTGTATGACTTAATGGCATTGGTTTAACGTGACCACGACCTTTACCGGTACCACGTCTTTGTTCTGCTCCCACAAAATTAATCACGTGGGAGGTGTTTCGTACCACTTGCCAGGTGTCATCGTCCATGAACATTTTTACCAGTACATAACCAGGGAATACTTTTTCCTCGGTGTGCTGACGGCTACCATCCTTGCGGATTTTCACTGCTGGTGTATGTGGGATCTCCACCCGAACAATTTTTTCAGCTACATCAAAGGTTTGGATGCGCTGTTCTAGGTTTGTCTTAACACGCTTTTCACAGCCAGAGGCTACTTGTACTGCATACCAGCGGGCTTCTTGCTGTTTTACCGCAGGTTCTGAGTTATCATCTGACTGCAAAGCCAAATTGTGACCTTCGTCTGTTGCAGAAGTCATCCGAATACCTGTTGTGCTGCCCAAGTAAAGAATTTATCGACCAAAAAAATTATCGCTGCGGAGAGTGAAACCATTAACAATACTGCTGCTGACTCACTCACTAGTTGCTTCCGACTGGGCCAAACTACTTTTTCAAACTCTTCTTTAGTTCCTTGAAAGAAGTTGCCAAAGCTGAAACCATTGCTAGTTTCTGGCATTTCTGCTTCATTTTTCTTGGCCACGGTCGCTTACTCCCCCATTGCCTGATAGCTATTAACTGGTAGTTTTCTATTTATAACTGTACCTTGTACTCAAACTAAAACAGCTTGAGGCTTGAGGCTACAAGTATAGATTTAATTATACCCAAAATCAAATATTATCACCGCTATTATAATGGCGATCGCATTTCTTTTGGGTTTATTTCTTCTCAGTTACAGCGCGCCCTGGAGGACTTGAACCCCCGACATCAGGTTTTGGAGACCTGCGTTCTACCAACTGAACTAAGAGCGCATGTGCTGCTTTTGATTCAGCTATTGCGTTTCACTTTTACTAGTTTAACGCAATTTGGCATTTTTTGTTAACTTTTTTTGATCGGGGGGCAAATAGCGGCTGATGCCGCTTGATAGTTGATTTTTCTCCCATATCTTAACTTATCTATCACAAAGGGCGGTCAAAGCGTTGCTTAATCCGGGTAGCCTTGCCGACACGATTGCGTAGATAGTAAAGCTTCGCACGCCGCACTCTACCGCGACGTATGACTTTAATGGTGTCGATACGGGGAGAGTGAATCAAAAACACTCGCTCGACTCCAACACCTTGAAATACACGACGGACTGTGATTGTTTCATTAATTCCGCCGTTGCGCTTGGCAATTACAACTCCTTCGTAGGGTTGTACGCGGTATTTTTCTCCTTCTTTAATTTTGACTCCGACTTTCACGGTGTCACCGACATATATATCGGGCAGATTGGATTTTAGTTGTTCCGCTTCGATCGAGCGGATGATCTCTTGAGCGTTCATAGTCAATCAAAAACTCACAATCATCCATAATAAATCTACTTTTGCTTTTCAGTCTAGTAAATTTTAATCGCCTTAGAGTCGAGGGCAGTCCTAATGCATGAAAAAATTTTTTTCTACACCCTTACACCCCCATACCCTTACACCCTTTTTATCGAAACAATCCAAAATCTAAAATCTTGTTAGAGGGTGACGTTTGTGGGACTTGTGTCGTCAAATAGAAGATGTATTTAAGATGACCTTGCCACAGGTGTGAGTGTTATGAAATTTAGTGTGGTCATCACGACCTACAACCGCTTAGACTTGCTCAAAAGAGCAATCAACTCTGCTTTGAATCAGACCATTGCCACTGAAGTAGTTGTAGCTGATGATTGTTCTTCTGATGGTACGCAAGAGTATGTCAATAGCTTAATCAAAAAGTTGTCACAAAGTGGAGACTCACAACTGATCTATTATCGCAATGAGGTAAACTCTGGTCATTCAGTAACAGTGAATGCTGGTATTGGTAAAGCTAGCGGTGAATGGATTAAGTTTTTGGATGATGATGACTACTTAGCTGTAAATTGTCTAGAAGAAATGGCAAGGGCGATCGCACTCCAACCTCAAGCAGCTATTTGTTCCTGTATTGCTATTCAGGTAAATGAAAAAGAAGTTGAACTCTCTCGCACGCCGCAAGTAGGGCCTGGTCTAGCTTTTTATGTCCCCCAAGCTGATATTCACTATGGTATGTTGCTAGAACTTCTCCCTTTTGGTACACCTGTACAAGTAGCTTGCCGTCGTGATGTTTTATTGCAAACAGGAGGTTGGGATTCTAAATTTGATGCTAATTGTGATGATATTGATTGTTGGATTAATGTTGTCAAGTTTGGAGACGCGATTTTTCTCAATCAATCCCTTGCTTACCGCACCATTTGGTCTGGTGCTTATAATCACAAGTTTTCTCCTTATCGGCGCTTACATACAAATATTTTAATTAAAGAAAAAATTTATGCTTTAGTTGATGAAATGCATCATTCTCATATTCCTCATTTTGAAGATATTAAAAATTATTTGAAATTACATTGGTTTATAGTAGCTATTAAACAAAAAAACTTTCATAATTTATTCAATATTATCTTTCCCTCTATTTTTTCTTGGAAAGCTTGGCAGCTTTTGTTTCAGGCTGTAGCATTACGTCGTTTTTATTACCAAAACAATCATATTCGTAAATGCGTATTGATTGAGTTATGATTTTTTGGCGCTACCTAATTACAAATGACGACCCCAACTAAATTAGCTTTATCTGTCCCAACTTACTTGTATAAAAAAAGATGATTGATTATGCGAATTATACATATATTAAATGAAGTTCAGGAAATTGGTAACGGAATTGTCAATGTAGCTGTTGATCTGGCTTGTTTACAAGCAAAAGATGGTCATGAGGTAGCAGTAATCTCTGGTGGTGGGGGATACGAAAATTTACTAGCAAGTTATGGTGTTAAACACTATCTTTTAGATCAAACACGTAAACCAATAAATCTCATCAAAGCTGCTATTGGTTATCAGGCAATTGTCAAAGAATTTCAGCCAGATATCGTTCATGCTCATATGATGACAGGAGTGATACTAGCAGCTTTGCTGAGAAATAAAGGTAAAAATAGATATGGTTTAGTTTCCACTGTACATAACGAATTTCAACGCAGCAGTATATTTATGGGTCTAGCTGATCGAGTAATTGCTGTTAGTAAAGCAGTTTCCGAGGCTATGCTGCGGCGTGGGATCTCTAAAGATAAATTGCGGGTAGTGTGTAATGGTACGTTGGGAAGTCCACGCAATCGTCCATTACAGGAGTATGAAGCTTTACCTTTACAACATCCAGCGATCGCTACTGTGGCAGGAATGTATTATCGTAAAGGTATAGCCGAGTTAATCGCAGCTTTTGAGCAAATAGCTTCAGATTATCCCGCAGCAAATTTATATTTGATTGGAAACGGGCCTAATCGCCATGAATTTGAGGAACAAGCAAACAAAACAGTAGTCAGTTCGCGTATCCATTTTGAAGGCTTTCAACCAGAACCCCAGCGTTATCTACTAGCTTGTGATATATTTGTCCTCGCTTCTCACCGCGAACCTTTCGGTCTTGTCCTGTCAGAAGCCCGTGAAGCTAGTTGCGCTATTGTTGCCACTGAAGTAGACGGAATTCCTGAAGCATTGGATAATGGAAAAGCTGGTATTTTAGTACCAGCTAAAGATTCTAATTCCTTAGCAGCAGCATTGGTGAAATTGCTAAGTAATCCAGATACGCTACAAGAGTGGAAAACAAAGGCGCATCAAAACCTAGAGTGGTTGAATATTGGCCGCGTTCATCAAGAAACGCTAGCGGTGTACGATGAGTTAGTGCAAGGGTACTAGCTTGAAGCTTTTTCGTTGCCTTGGAATAATTTAGATTACGATAGAATTGTAGAATTGTTAAGGCTTATTTACAGAATCTGTATTTTCCCTCAAATTCTGTTAAAGCAGTCCACCACTATATATAAACTGTAACCCCTTTAAAGTACTGGAACGCCCTTATTATGACGCTCCCAATCCGTAACGTCGCTATTATCGCCCACGTAGATCACGGCAAAACAACCCTCGTTGATGCTCTTCTCAAACAATCCGGCATTTTCCGTGAAGGGGAAGACGTTCCGGATTGTGTCATGGACTCGAACGCTCTGGAAAGGGAACGAGGTATTACTATTCTTTCAAAGAATACGGCTGTTAAATACAAAGAAACACTGATTAATATTGTTGACACTCCCGGACACGCTGACTTTGGTGGCGAAGTGGAACGGGTTCTTGGCATGGTTGACGGTTGCATCCTGATTGTAGATGCCAATGAAGGCCCAATGCCACAAACCCGCTTTGTATTGAAGAAAGCTTTAGAAAAGGGACTCCGCCCGATTGTCGTTGTCAATAAAATTGACCGTCCACAAGCAGATCCTTACGGCGCAATCGATAAAGTCTTAGACCTGTTCCTAGAACTGGGTGCAGACGAAGACCAATGTGATTTTCCCTATTTGTTCGCCTCTGGTTTAAGTGGTTACGCTAAAGACGACTTGGATGACGAACCCAAGGACATGCAACCCTTATTTGATGCTATTTTGCGTCATGTTCCACCACCAGTAGGGGATGTCAACAAACCATTACAATTACAAGTTACTACCCTTGATTATTCTGAATATTTGGGACGAATTGTCATTGGTAGAATCCACAACGGTGTAATCCGTATGGGACAGCAAGCGGCTTTGGTTACAGAAAGTGGTAACATTGTCAAGGCTAAAATCAGTAAATTGATGGGCTTTGAAGGTTTGAAGCGAGTCGAAATGGAAGAAGCCTCTGCTGGTTATATTGTGGCTGTAGCTGGTTTTGCTGATGCGAATATCGGTGAAACAATCACTGATCCCAACGAACCCCAAGCTTTACCATTGATCAAAGTTGATGAACCAACATTACAAATGACCTTCTGGGTGAATGATTCACCTTTTGCTGGTCAAGAAGGTAAGTTGGTGACATCTCGACAAGTACGCGATCGCCTTTTCCGCGAACTAGAAACCAACGTCGCCCTCCGCGTTGAAGAAACCGACTCTCCCGACAAATTCTTGGTTTCCGGTCGTGGTGAATTACATTTGGGTATCTTAATCGAAACCATGCGCCGTGAAGGCTACGAGTTCCAAGTGTCTCAGCCACAGGTAATTTACCGCGAAGTTAATGGTCAACCCTGTGAACCTTACGAACTTCTAGTATTGGATGTTCCTGAAGATGGTGTTGGTAGCTGTATTGAACGCCTCGGACAACGTCGCGGTGAAATGCAAGATATGCAAGTCGGTGGTAACGGACGCACTCAACTAGAGTTTGTCATTCCCGCCCGTGGTTTAATAGGATTCCGGGGTGAATTCATGCGGATGACACGGGGGGAAGGGATTATGAACCACAGTTTCTTAGATTACCGCCAACTCAGTGGAGATATTGAAGCTCGTAATAAAGGTGTGCTGATTGCCTTTGAAGAAGGGGTTTCTACCTTCTACGCCATGAGAAATGCTGAAGATAGAGGTGTATTCTTTATTATACCTGGTACAAAAGTCTACAAGGGTATGATTGTTGGTGAACACAACCGTCCCCAAGATTTAGATTTGAATGTCTGCAAAACCAAGCAGCTTACCAACCATCGCGCCGCTAGTGGTGACGAGTTAGTACAGTTGCAAGCACCAGTAGAAATGAGCTTAGAGCGTGCTTTGGAATACATCGGTCCTGATGAATTGGTGGAAGTTACACCTCAATCAATTCGTCTGCGGAAGATGGCGAAGAAGTTAGCTAAAAGGTAGGCAATAGAATAGTAAGTTATCTTTAGAGACGTGCCATTGGTACGTCTCTGCTTTTTTGTGCGATCAGAACTTGTACAATAACAACTGAAAATCTTGAGGTGTTTGTATATCTGCCAGATCAACCAACAACTTTTTATGATCAACGAGAGATACAATTACCAGTACCAGGATTTGCCAAAGATTTGAGTTTGACGGTGGAAAACTTATTTAGTTGGTTACGAGACTAAGAAATTATCTAGGGCGATCGCTACGTCTTTACCGCATAAGTGATCCAATACGTCTAATGTGACGTGAAGCATTGTTCATCTCCAGACAACTAAGTGAAAACACTCACTTACAAGAAATAATTTAGCATTAATGTATAATATCTAACATTTTAAATATTCTCATGGGACTCAGTATGGATAGATCGCTCATAAATCAGCTGATAGAGACTGTTCACCAAGAGTTAATTCCCAAATTACAGATTGAGAGCATAGATCCCCATGACCCAGTAAAAATCAGCTATCTTCCCCATCCTTGGCAAAAACTGGGAGCAGGAAATTACGCCGCAGTAATCTACCATCCAGACTACCCAAACTGGGTGGTAAAAATTTATGCCCCTGGACGTTCGGGTTTTGAGGAAGAGGTAGAAGTCTATTGTCGTCTAGGTTCTCACCCCGCTTTCTCTGAATGTCTATATGCTAAAGAAGGCTTTTTAATCTTGAAGCGATTACATGGAGTTACCCTTTATGACTGTATTGAACGTGGTCTGCGTATCCCCAAGCAAGTTATAAAAGACATTGACCAGGCCCTAGACTATGCACGTAGGCGGGGACTATATCCTCATGATGTACATGGGCGTAATGTCATGATGCATCAAGGTAGGGGATTTGTCGTAGATATTTCAGATTTTCTTCATGAAGAAAAATGCTCCAAATGGAACAACCTCAAAAGAGCATACTATTGGTTATATCGCCCCATATTCTCGCCATTGCGGCTCAGACTTCCTTACTTTTTCCTAGATATTGTTCGCAAGAGTTATCGCTTCTTGTCTAAGTTAAAGAATTTTTGCGATCGCATATTTTATAAAATTTATCGAAGACACAACAAGACACATTCATAAACAAATAAAATAATAATGCTTGAAAAGGACGTATTTTTAATCGCGCAGCAAAAGTCAATATAACCCACAAGTAGGAGTGCAAGGAAGTACTATGATGAAAGCAGATGCACCCTTTGGCCATTTTTGCGAAAAGAGGAAAACTAATGATTGAAGAAGTAATTATAGTACCTTTGCTTTATTTGGTTTTGGCCGGAGCTTATTTGTTAGTCATACCCGTAGCTGTGCTGTTCTATCTGAATCAGCGTTGGTATGTAGTTAGCTCTCTGGAACGCGCATTTATGTATTTTCTAGTCTTCTTCTTCTTTCCGGGTTTGTTAGTTCTGTCACCATTTGTAAATTTACGACCAAAACGGCGACAAGTTGAAGCGTAATTAACTTGGTAGGTCATATACTTATGCGACGTCTTGACGCTTTAGGAATTGTTTTTGGCGTTTTTCTTGCAGGTGGCTTGGCATATCTTGTGCTGCAATTGGCAGGGCTAGATAATTTAGAAGCAGGTATCTGGAGTCAAGTCTTGCTAGTAGGTGGGTTAATAGGCTGGTTGATGACTTATATTTTCCGGGCTGTTAACCACAAAATGACCTACCATCAACAGCGCGATAAATACGAAGAAGCTTATTTCCAAAAGCGCTTAGACGAACTCTCGCCCGAAGAACTTGCAAAAATTCAAGCCGAGATCGAACAAGAAAAGGATTCACAGGTGTAAAATTGTCATTGGTCATTAGTCATTGGTCATTGGTCATTAACTTGAGGACAAATGACCAATGACTAATGACCAATGACTAATGACTCTTGAGCAATGACAGTAATTTCTGACTGCTTTGAAACCCTCAAACAAAATCGCAAGTGCGCCTTAATTCCATTTATTACTGCTGGCGATCCAGATTTAGAAACAACCGCAGCTGCTTTGCAAACTCTCGATCGCAGTGGTGCGGACATCATTGAGTTGGGTGTTCCCTACTCTGATCCTCTGGCGGATGGTCCAGTGATTCAAGCCGCAGCTACCCGTGCTTTAGAACGGGGAATAACTTTAGATAAAGTACTAGAAATGGTGAAAGCAACTACTCCTAGTTTGCGATCGCCGATTATTCTCTTCACTTACTACAACCCTATTCTCAACCGAGGTATAGAAAATTTTCTCCAACAAATCACAACTGCTGGCGTAGCTGGTTTAGTCGTCCCAGATTTACCTTTAGAAGAAGCTGCTAATTTACTCGAACCAGCAGCAAAAATTGGCATTGATGTAATTTTACTAGTAGCTCCCACCAGTTCTGCTGAACGCATTGCAGCAATTGCCCACGCCTCCCAAGGATTTATATATTTAGTTAGTGTCACAGGTGTCACGGGAATGCGATCGCAAATGGAATCGCGAGTGTCAGATTTGCTCCAACAAATTCGTAGTGTGACAGATAAACCCATAGGTGTTGGTTTTGGTATTTCCCAACCAGAACAGGCTCAACAAGTCAAAAATTGGGGTGCAGATGCAGCTATTGTTGGTAGTGCGTTTGTCAAACGACTTAGCGAAGGTACATCCCAACAGGGATTAGATGAAATCGCCTCGTTTTGTCAAAGTCTGAAGCAGGCGATCGTTAGTTCATAAATCAGCTTAGAGACAGATACAGAAATATTACTGAGAAATTGGTTAAAAATATAATAAGTATATGGATATACTGAAACGTCAGTCATAAACCAGTAAAACTCTCGCATAGAGAAACTTTTCTCTTTTCTCTTCTTTTTTTGACTTTTTTCTCCTGTCTCTATTTATCAAGTTTTGCCCCTAAGCTTGGTAGACAATTTGACAAATATAGTCTTGAATATATAAAGCAGATATGCGGCATTAAAAAATAGAGTATTATTTTGTAGTTTAGTATCGAGTGTAATGTAAATTTCAGTAGAGTGTACATTTATGTCAACGACCCAGGTCTAAAGACACGCTTGTTTCCAGCCTAAGACTGAGATCATAGTTGACCAGACTAAGTACTCCCTTGTACTACGTTATTGGCAAGAGTTAAAAACCTACCAGGGGATGCGTAGCCAGTCCCTTGCTCTAGAACTAAAGGATTAAACAGATTCCCAAGGGTTAAGTCAGTGTCCTTTGGATAGTACCAACCAATAACATTGTCGAGGCTAACTTAACCGCTTTCAGCGAGGCTCTTTTGAGCAAAACGAACTAAAGTAACTGAGTTTCCCACCTACCGCGTATTCTTATGAGTGTGAGAGTGTCTAAATTCCAAAAAACCTTGGTGACGTCGCTGTATAGGGGTAAAGGCGATGAGTGAAAGTATGGCATTTATCGGCGGCGTTGCTGTTGCTGGGCTAGCGGCTATCCTGTTGCTAAAGGGGACAGGAGGATCTCTGCAACAGCCAAACATTGCAATTCCTCAAATACCAAATTTAGTGCCGCAACAACAAACACCTTACTACCAACCTTACCCAGCACTCCCCCAACCTTCACCCGTAAGCCCGAATGCTGATGAACGTGTCGCCATCGAACGAGTAAAGATGGAAAATGACATACTCAAGCGGGAAAACGACCAACTCAAAGCCCAAGTTCAGCAGATGCAAGCTCAAATGCAGCAGGCTGCTTACAACTATCAGATGCAATTCCAACAAAATCAAAACGCCGCAGCACAGTTGCAGCAGCAACAGCAGCAACAGCAGCAACAGCAATCTCAAAATCGCTGGTGGTCTTCACCTATAGTTTGGGCTGTGGGAGGTATGTCCCTCACCATTGGTGGTGGTATTGTCGTAGCTGGAGTATTATCTTTATTCTCTCCTAAACAACGTTCTCCTCGTACAGTTCAGGTGATTCATCCCTACAACGGCCCCACACCACCTTTAGCTCCTGTACGTCGAGCTGAATTCCTACCACCCCGTAGCGAAGCAAGACGAGTTGACGCACCAGAATATGACGACACCTATTAGATTAGTTGTCTAGAAGAATAAAGTACAGAACTTGTGGTTTTAAATAAACTACAGTGTCGTCGGTGTGCATTCGTGTACCCTGCAAAAATTTGCCTGCGCTTCTAAATTTTTTTATTTTTTTCCTGTACTAAATCTAATTGCAAACAAAAATTCCCGTGTATGCACCACCGGGGAGTGTCGATACAAGACGCTTCATAAGAATATAAGTGTTGTTTTCGTGAATGACAATATTTTTTGATATAATCACACTCTGACTCAATACTTATTCTATAAATAGGCTTTGAATTTGAAATCGAAAAACCAAGCCTGTCATTAGTGAATTTGTGTTTCCTTACAAAATAACTTTTATAGATATTTTTTTGTAAATATTTATTAATCATTTTGGATTGCCAAAAAGCATTAGTTTTTATAATCTTATTTCTCTAGCAAGAGAAATACATAAAAATGTCTGTATATATAAGTGGACAGTTTCACAATTGTCTGTCCTAACTTAGTTATGGCTAATTCAGTATTGAGCATTATTACTATTACTTTTTCTTACATTGTATACGGAGAAAAAAACTGGACTACACATTGTATAGAAAATTAAGTAACTGTAAATTAAAATACCAAAGCGTAAATAAAAATTATGATATGAAATTTATAGAATTAGATTAAACATTTTCTGAATAAAGATATATCAAGAATTTGGTAACTTATATATAGTCTGTTTTGAATATTAAATCCATTAAAACCACAGTATTTTATTTAACGTTTATTCAATTTTCTCAGGAAATGTTCGGATACGCATAAGATTCCTTTTGTAAAGATAAGAAAAAATACTGAAGAAATTTTTATAACCCTGATTGCTAATAATTCATTTGTGGGTAATATTACTGAAGTGCGATTTTAAAAATAAAATTTAGCTTGGCTGATTGAGAACAGCGTTTTTGAGATTTTGCATCCGAAACGTATTAACTTAAGTGCCAGGTTGAATAACTATCGTTACTGTGTGACCATCAATTAGGTTGATAGCGGAATTCTCCCATCACCTAATTCATGATCTCTGTATTTGCCAATCAATTTAATGAAAGTTCTCCCTAGTTGTGACTTCGTAAGAGTTCAGTGCTGTAAAGACAAAACTTTAAAATAAGTTTGTGCTTTATTTAATAGAGCTAATTATTGCTTTATTCCTTCGTTGCTGGCATATCTTCGCTGCAACGATAGTGCTGTAATAGCTATGCTATTTAATCAGAGTAAGGTTATCAGTGGTGTTATCTCATGACAATACAGTTTACAAACAGTATTTGTCAGTTTATTTAAACATCTGCGTTATTTACAGTCACAAATCTGGGATAATTAGACTCCCATCACAAAAAAATAATCTTACTCAAGGGCGGTGAAATTGCGATTCCATCATCAAATAAACAATTCAGTCTGTTGTCTTTCTATCCTACTCGCAAGATTTATTTTGCAAGCCAATAGAGAAGAAGTTCCTAGCCACTAGCAAGCTTGAGTGACTTCAAAATAATTTGTGGTTTAACTGAATTATTCTCCAACGCTGTTATACGTAAGCTATTTAACAGACGTAGTTGAGATTGTTTGAAAATCACAATAATTGTGGTTTTTTTGATTAAAAACCCTAAATATTGGAAAAACTGCTGTTATTAATTAATGCCTTCCAATGACTTCTAAAATTTCAGGGTTGAGGCATTGGAGCCTCTTTTGTCCTTTTTACATTTTTAGTATTTTTACTTTCGGGATTTTCCCAGCTTTTTCTCAAACAAGCGTCATCACAAATACTGCTCGTGGTAGTGCGGATAATCTTCCTGATAGTCCCACAGGAAGGGTTGTTAACTCCAATGAAGTGACTTTGAGCGCTAGTCAAGCAGCGCTAGAAATCATCAAAACAGCAGACAGAGCAGCTGCCGAACCGGGTGACACAGTCATCTATACTCTGACGATTCGCAATACTGGGAACTCCGCAACCAACCAAATATCAATTACAGATAGATTACCCTTGGGAATGCGCTTTATTTCCAAATCGCTCAAGGGTTCGATAGGAAATAGATCTGTAAGCTTGAGTGCAACAAATGGTTCTAGTCGCACAGTAACCATCAACTCCAATGAAGGACTCCAACCCAATCAAAGCTTGATAGTCAACTATGCTGCTGAGGTTACACCAGATGCAATTCGGGGGGATGGTAGAAACACAGCCCAAGCTAGAGCAGGTAATCTTACCAGTAATCAAGCCAGTTATGTTTTACGAATTCGACCAGGTATCTTGTCTGACTGTGGCACCTTAATTGGACGTGTATTTGTCGATAAAAACTTTGACGGTGAACAGCAGCCGAACGAGCCAGGTATACCGAATGCTGTGATTTATCTGGATGATGGCAACCGGATTGTTACCGATGCCAATGGTTTATTCTCCTTAGCCAATGTCATTGCTGGTTATCGGACAGCAGCCCTAGATTTGACTAGCTTACCTGGGTATGCACTGGCACCGAATAAATACTTTATCGAAAGCAACAGCCAGTCTCGCTTGGTCAAACTAGCACCCAGTGGCTTGGCAAGAGTCAATTTTGGGGTTACGCCTGCGTTCTCAGGGGGGAAACGATGAAAAAAATAAAAAAGCTTTGCCAAAATCAAAATTCTTTCTTTTACCTTTTTGGTCTTTCCTTACTATTTGTTTCTCCCAACGCAGTTTTTGCCAGTGTAGTCTCTGGAAAACAGGGAGACACTTCGACACGGGGACGTGAAGACACAGAGAAACAAATATCCACGTCTTCCCC
Source organism: Pelatocladus maniniholoensis HA4357-MV3 (assembly GCA_019359115.1). Lineage (GTDB taxonomy): Bacteria > Cyanobacteriota > Cyanobacteriia > Cyanobacteriales > Nostocaceae > Pelatocladus > Pelatocladus maniniholoensis. The sequence goes on along the minus strand of JAHHHW010000080.1, from coordinate 11,751 downwards.
TCTCCTGATTGCCCAGAATTCTCCATCTTCCGGTGATCCTAACTCGGTATTTCAGCAAGAGCCGACAACTGAATTTCAACAAAACCCCAATTCGCCACTTCAACAACAACCAACTTCTCCAGCACCACAGACAACACCACCACCAACTGATAATTCACCAATAACTACTCCTGCGACGACTCCAGACAAATCAAAAGTCACACTGGAAATCGCACCTGTAGGCGATCCACGTGTGCAAGCCGATGGACGTTCCACAATTAAACTGCAAGGAAGAATAATTGATGAAAAAGGTGAGATTATCCGCAAAGATGCGATCGCGACCTTAACCACTAGTGCCGGGAAATTTGTTGGTGCAGACCAAGACAAAGACCAGGGCGGGTTTCAGGTGCGTGTGATTGATGGGGAATTCATCGCCACCTTACAATCAGACATCAAACCCCAACAAGTCCGGATTCGAGCCGCGATCGACAAGATCAAAAAACAATCGCTCAATGTTCCGAGAGAATTGGGTGATATCAAAAATCCTAGTTTTCCCCAACAGACAGATAATTCCTGGCTAGAGGAATTTGCCCAAGTACCCATAGAAGCCTACACTCAAGTTGAATTCAGTACCTATCTTCGTCCTTCCCTAGTGACAGGAGTACTGAATTTGCGGATTGGGCCAGGAGGAACAAACTATTGGGGAAGCTTGCAAGAATTTCTCAATCCGGACGAGATAGACAAAGGCACAACCGTAGATTTTTATGGGGCTGCTTTTGCTACAGGAAAAATCGGAGATTGGTTATTTACGGGTGCATTCAATAGCGATCGCGCCATCAATCAAGACTGTGAAGGTAACAATCGCCTGTTTGGTGGTACACAGTTCTGCGAACAACCCTATCCGGTTTACGGCGATAGTTCCACTGCTACCCCCACCACCCCTTCGATTGACAGTTTCTACGCTCGTTTAGAACGTACTCCCTCGATTGTGGGAGCGGAACCAGATTACTTCATGTGGGGCGACTACACCACCAATGAATTTGCTCGCGCCTCCCAACTGTATACAGCTACCTCTCGCCAACTCCACGGTTTCAAAGCTAACTACAACCTGGGCAACCTGCAAATCACAGGCTTATACGCCAACAATATTGAAGGCTTCCAACGGGATACCATCGTTCCTGATGGTACTGGTGGCTACTACTTCCTTTCCAAGCGCCTGTTAGTTCCTGGCAGTGAAATTGTTTATCTAGAAGCAGAGGAAATTAACCGTCCTGGTACGGTGATAGAACGCAAACAGATGGTGCGTGGTGCAGATTACGAGATTGACTATGATCGCGGGACAGTGCGGTTTAATCGTCCGGTATTTGCCACAGAACTCAACCCCTTCGGTTCAACTCTCACTAGACGCATTGTCGTTACCTACCAAAATGAAGGCGGTGAAGACTCCAACCTCCTGGGTGGACGACTGCAATATAACTTCTCCAACGATTTCACAAACAAAACTTTCGGTGCTGTTAGTTATCTCCGGGAAGATCAAGGCGACCAAGATTTTGAACTGTTCGGCGGAGATTTCTTAGTATCTTTAGGAAATGCAGGCAAGATAGTAGGAGAATTTGCCCACTCGAATAACAATCTGATTACTGGGGAAGAAGCCAGTGGTAATGCTTACCGCTTAGAGGCTTTTGGCAACATCACAGAAAATCTTTTCGGTCAAGCTTACTATCGCGCCGTCGAGCCGAATTTCTCCAACAACGCTACTTTTAGCTTTACACCTGGACAAACCCGCTACGGAGCATCTTTACTTACCAAACTGAGTGACCTGACTAGCTTTAGACTTGCCTACGACGTCGAAGAAAATTATGGTACTGCACCCACTTCCATTACTAGCTTCTTTGATTTATTCGACCCACAGCCACAAAACCGTCCTGGTGAACGAGTCAGTAATGAACTGAGAACCTTCCGAGCCGGAATTCTGCAAAAGCTGGGTAATAGTGATCTCAGCTTGGAATACGTCAACCGTTCTCGTGATGACCGTGTTGGTAATGACTTAGATGGTGATGCGAGTCAGATTGTATCCCGTTTGAAGTTCCCATTGACAGATACCTTGACTTTTCAAGCCCAAAACGAACTGAATTTGGGTGACTCTGACCCCTTGTATCCCAACAGGACTACTTTAGGTTTGGACTGGAAAGCTGCTGAGGGAGTGACATTCCGATTGGCACACCAATTTTATGATGACAGCGAATTACTGCCAGGGAATTCCCTCACCACCCTAGACACGATTGTGGATCAAAAATTATCAGATGATACTTCCCTGCTGGGTCGTTATTCTGTACTCTCTGGCTTTGGTGGCTTGCAGGGACAAGGCGCTCTCGGCGTTGCTCACGGTTGGAAGGTTGCTCCCGGATTAAAAGTCAATTTAGGTTATCAATACGTATTCAAGAATATCTTTAATGGTACAGCAGCCGGAGACCGATATCCGCAATACTACGCAGTCGGGCAAACTGCTTCGACTTTGGGACTGTTTTCTGGTTCCGTCTACAGCCTGGGGTTTGAATACACCGACAATCCTGATATCAAAGCCCGCGCCGATTTTGAATATCGTGATGGAGATCAAGGCAATAACCTGGTAATTTCCGCCGCCGCAGCTGGAAAAATCTCTCCAGCTTTAACAGCTTTAGTCCGCTTCCAACAAGCAGGAGAAGCCAACATCTACCTTCCTAGCACCGTCAATAGTATCGATACAGATGGGATTAGATTCCAAGAACTGGGAGACACAGCTAATCTAAAAATCGGTTTGGCATACCGCGACCCCACCAACGACAAATTCAACGGACTATTGAAATACGAGTGGCGGCAAAACTTTGATTCGATTCCAGAAACTCAACTTACAGGTAGTACAGCCACAGGTCATATTCTTTCGGCAGAGGGTATTTATGCCCCGAATTGGCGCTGGGAGTTCTATGGTAAATATGCTTTCCGTAATGGCGTCACCTACTTTGACGATGAGAGATATGACGGTAGTACAAACTTGGCACAGTTGCGGGCAGCTTATCGACTCGGTTATCGCAACGACTTAGCTGTTGAAGGACGATGGATTGGACAAAACTCTAATAGCGGTACTGACTACGACGAATTCGGTGTTGCAGTGGAAACTGGATATTACGTCACTCCTGATTTGCGTTTGGGTGTCGGTTACAGCTTTGGCAGTGTGGATGACCGCGACTTTACTGGTTATCGTTCCGAAGGTGGTTTCTATGTGAATATCAGCCTGAAGTTAAACGAACTTTTAGGCGGCTTTGGTTTACAAAAACCAGTACCTAAGCAAGAACAAGAGTCGGAAATCCCAACGGCGCAAACCGAACCTGGAAAACAGACATCCCAAAGTAAATTGATTCAGCGTTTGAAACAGAAACAGGCGCTAAAAGAAAGGCTGAAGGCTGAAGGTAAAGGATGAAAAAATTTCATCCTATCCTACTTCATTGTTTTCATACGTGGTGCCATAGGAGTGAGTAATGTCCAAGTTGAAAGAAAGAAGGCAAAAGGCAAAAGGAATAATTTACCTTTTACCTTTAACTGTGTACCTTTTACCTCCAGAAGTTGCTTTTGCTCAAACCCCCACTCCTGCTGTGCGAGTGGTGGTAAATAGCAGTCAAGATGGGAGTCCTACGCCTGATAATGCTGTGACTTTACGGGAAGCGATCGCGATCGTCAATGGTACACTACCAACAGCAAAACTCAGTGCAGCCGAAAAAGCACAGGTTACACCAACCACAGGCGGTGGTTCTCGAATTGAGTTTAATTTACCTGCTGCTACAACTACCATCGAGTTACAAACACAACTACCAGATTTAGCCACTCCCGGATTAGTTATCGATGGCTCAACTCAACCAGGATACGATTCACAAGGTTCAGCAACGGCGGAAATTGCCATTCCTGTTCCAGTAGTAGCAATCACTCCCGCAGCAAATAAAGAGATTTTGCGTGGATTGACTGTAGTTGCTGATGGTGTGACGATTCGCGGCTTGAGCATTTACGGTTTTACGGGTAAACCGATCAAACAGATTTTGGGAAATTTGGCTTTTGACACTGATCCCAAGCCAGTAACTCTCACTACACCACCAGGGGATATTGTCATTGCTCACCGTTTCCCACCTCCAGATATCAGCCGTCAAAAACCGCCCAATGATAGTTTTCCCTTCCGCGCCTCTGACGTGCCACCCAAAAATGTTGTGATTGAAAACAACTGGCTGGGATTAACAACTAATGAGCAAATGCCAGAGCAAACCTCAGCATTTGGGGTTTATGTTTTTAACTCCCAAGGAACAACAATCCGGCGTAACCGAATTTATTACCATGATGGCAGTGCTGTAATTACATCAGTACGTGGTGAAAATACGGTAGTGCAAGAAAATATTCTCGTTGCTAATGGTATTGCCGGGATGCCTGATGCCTTGAGATTTGAAGGTTTGGTAAACAAGTCGCAAATTTTAGGTAATTTGATTTGTGGAAACGATGGGGCTGGTGTGTATTTATTCAAACCCCAAGGTGGCGTAACAATTCAGAATAACAAAATCACTTACAACGGCAGACGCTTACGCAGGTCAGCAATTTACCTGATGGGTAGTAATCACCAGGTAGTTGGTAATGAAATTGACTATCAAGCTGGACCGGGGGTCGTGGTGTCGGCTTTTCCCAGAAATGATGTTGGTCAGAGAAAACCTGGTGTTAAGAATATCATTCAAAATAATAAATTTGCGGCGTTAGAAGGTTTGAGTATTGACCTGAATACCGAGCAAAATCTGGATGTGAGCGACTTTCAAGTGGGAGATGGCCCCAACCCGCGCCGTGATTCCCCTAACCGTCGCCTCGAAACTGGGAATGGGGCGATTAATGCTCCCGAATTTAAGCAAAGGGCATTTCCGCCCACAGCTAACAATGTTACTTTGCAGGGTAAAGCAGATCGCGGTTCGCAAGTAACAATTTACCGCTTAGGTGATTATCAACGGGGTTACGGTGCATTAAGTCAACCATTGGCAACTGTACCTGTAGATCAGAGTGGTAACTTTAGCGCCACAGTCGAGAACTTGCAAACAGGAGATGTAGTCAGTGCGATCGCCACCGATCCGCAATATGGGACATCGGAACCAGCCCTAGCAGCAATTATTGGCACTGATGGCACAAAACCGAATTTGCAGCCCAGTTCTATACCAAACCAGCCTCCACAGTGTACTTCTCGACCAGTACCCCCACCACCACCAGAACCACCAGCACCACCCCCACCACCACCAGAACCACCAGAAACTATCCGCATCCAAGCACCAAATAACGTCCACTTTGCCTTAGATAAATCCTTTATTAGTGCAGAAAGTGCTGCTGTCTTAGATCGGGTAGCAGTAGTATTGCAAAAATATCCTTTCATCGTTGTCGAATTAGAAGGTCACACTGACCCTCGCGCCAGCAATGCGTATAACTTGGCACTGGGTAAACGTCGGGCCTTAGCTGTGAGAAATTACCTGTTGCGTAAGGGTATTACTCCAGAACGGATGACCATTCGTTCTTTCGGTGAAACCCAACGGAAAACAGAAGGTAATAGCCGCGTAGATTACGCACGCGATCGCCGTACAGAAATCATCTACAAAGACGTACGAGGTATTGAACTCATCGTCGAACCACAAGAACAAGACTTGCAAATTGAGTCTCCAAGGTAGGGATTGGGGATCGGGGATCTCGGACAAGGAAGTAATTTTTCTGCCCACACTTCCCACACTCCTCATTCCCAAATTCCCGATCCCCGATCCCTATTTTCAAATAGAATATTTAGGAACTAAGAAATGAAAACTCTATTTAAACATTTAAATTTTTATCCCTGTGGGGGTACGCTGCTAGCAGCGCTATTGGCTATTCCTCAAATTCCTCTGCAAGGAAGTATTTCCAATGAAAAAGCTGTTGCACAACAAGCAAGTTGTCCAGCTGGTACAACACAAGAAACTCTCAACTGGGGAACAACTAATTTTCAAACCGCAAACTTTAATCAAACTTTCAACATTGGTGGCGTTAGTACTAATTTTCAAATGACGGAAAACCCAGCAGGATTTATCCGAGATCAACCACCTCAAGTTATTGGCCCGGTTCCCTACGGGGTTGTCGCTGGCCCCTATGGTGGCATTAATAGTCCATATTTGCGCTGGGGAATAGATGCTACACAAAGTCCACAAGGTAATTCAACACTGACTATCACTTTTGCTCAACCAGTGACATTACCTGTTCCACTGACATTATTGGATGTGGATCGCGATCGCCAAGACGAACTTCCTTATCAGGATCAGGTTACAGTTACTGCATCCAATCAAGGTCAAAATGTACCAGTTACTCTGACTAACATTGGATCTGGTGCAGTTGCTCAAATAGTTAGCAATAATGTGGCGCGAGGAGCCGATCCGCGTGTGGGGCCAGGAAATTCACCTAATGATAGGAATTTAGGTAATGTTTTTGCGACATTTGCTCAACCTGTCACCCAAATTCGGATTGTCTACGAGAGTGGGCCTTTACCGTACGCCGAAAATCAAACACCTCAACAAGATGAAACTATAGGTATTGCGGATATAACTATCTGTGCGCCTTCGGGAACAGGTTCCATTGGTGATACTGTCTTTAATGATACCAATGGTAACGGTCAACAAGATTTAGGTGAACCAGGAGTTGGCAATGTTCCCCTCACCCTCACTCTGCCAGGACCCGACGGACAGCTAGGTACTGCTGACGATACCACCCAGACAACAAATACCAATGCCAATGGTAATTATTCTTTCACTAATTTGCCCCCAGGCCCTTACAGAGTAACTGTCACTCCTCCTGCTAACTTTTCAGAAGTCACAACTGGTGGTGGTAGGCAAGTTAATGTGACTCTAAATCCTGGTCAGTCTTTAGATACCGTTGATTTTGGCTTGCGTCAACCACTAGGTAGTATTGGTGACACTGTTTTTAATGATACTAATGGTAACGGTCAACAAGATTCAGGCGAACCAGGAGTTGGCAATGTTCCCCTCACTCTAACTCTACCAGGTCCTGACGGACAGTTAGGTACTGCCGACGATACCACCCAGACAACAAATACCAATGCCAACGGTAATTATTCTTTTAGCAATTTGCCAGCAGGCCCTTACAGAGTAACTGTCACTCCTCCTACTAACTTACCAGATGTCACAACTGGTGGTGGTAGACAAACTGATGTGACATTGAATCCCGGTCAGTCGTTAGATACGGTTGATTTTGGCTTGCGCCGACCGCCTGGTGGTACAATCGGGGACTTTGTGTTCACAGATCGAAATGGCAACGGCAGTGCTGATAATGGTGATACAGGAATATCTAATGTTACCTTAACTCTACGCAATAGTACTGGTCAAGTTGTGAGTACAACTCGTACTGATAACAACGGTAATTATTTGTTTACTGGTTTGCAGCCGGGTAACTACACTGTAGAGGTGACACAACCAAGTGATTTCACAGCCACAACCAGCAGGACTTTAACGGCTAATATAACTGACACTAACTCCGAAAATCTCAACATTGACTTTGGTTTCCGTCCTGGTCAGGTAGGTGCATCTGGAGAAACCAATCTGCGGATAGTCAAGCGCATCACCAATGCTTTTAAAAATAATCAGCCGATCAGTGGTGTCAGCTTCAACACTTTTATCAATGACCCCAATAATAATGATGACGACAGATTACAGCAAGCTGGGCGATCGCCTGTTGGTCAAATTAATCTCCAACCACCCTTAAACAGTGGTGATCAAGTCGAGTACACAGTTTATTTTTTGGCTGATGGTACTCAGCAACTGCAAAATGCTAGGTTCTGCGATCTAATTCCAGCAGGTACAAGCTATGTTTCTAATAGTCTCTCAGTAAATGGAATTAGCAACCAAGGACAGGTATTATCACCTCTAGCACCATTACAAGATTTTGCCAATATTTGTGGTGGTAGCAACAATAAAGGTGCAGTGGTTGTCGGGCCAGCTAACATTCCTGGTGGACAGACTGGTTTGATTCGCTTTCGGGTAACGGTTGATTAAATAATAAGGGTGTAGGGGTATAAGGGTATGGGGTGTAAGGGTGGTTAAAAAATCGACTTTTGAAACACCAAGACACCAAGACACGAAGGTGAAAAGACCAAAAATCGGTATTTTTGTGAAGATTTTTACCCACCTTGAAAGGGCTACCCCTATACTCTTACACCCTTACACCCTTACACCCTTACACCCTCACACCCTTAAGTTACAATCAACACCGGACAAGGAGACAAATTAATCACACGGTTTGTAACACTCTCATGAGCGCCTTCGTCAGTTAAACCAAGTCCCCGACAGCCCATAACGATTAAATTTGCTTCTACCTCATCAGCTACATCACAAATGACAAATGCGGGTTTACCCTGTCTTTCAATTGTTTCAGTGGGAATTCCTTGTTGGGAAAATGCGGTTTTAGCTGTCTCTAGGAGTTTGGCAACATTTTCTGGTGAGGACATGACGACATCCTCTTTTGGTGCATCTGTATCTGGTTCTTCCACCACACTCAAAAGCACTAAACGGCTACTGTACTTTTGTACAACATCAATCACGACATTGATCGCTTCTTGAGTTTCCCGACTTTGATCAATTGGAAACAGAACTTTTTTGAACATTGCATTCACCTGTTGCTTGATAGAGTTTACTGTCTGCTTCCTGCTTTTGGTAGAGCATGAGAGTGGCTATTTATCCATATGTTTTGGTATTGTCACCGCAGACAATTAACAAGAAACTAATCACTTAACAATTCTTTGCACCACGTACTCCTGTACAATCACAGAATAGAGTCTACTAAATGTAAAACATAACAAAAAGGCAATCAGGAGGTTTGTGACGTGTCAAAGAAAACTTTAGCAAATTTATCTGCAACTGACTTGTCTGGAAAACGTGCGTTTGTACGGGTTGATTTTAACGTACCTGTAGATGATGCAGGTAAGATCACAGATGATACTCGCATTCGCGCAGCTCTACCAACTATCCAAGATTTGGTGCAGAAGGGAGCTAAGGTGATTCTAGCAAGCCATTTCGGGCGTCCCAAGGGTGTAGATGAAAAATTGCGTCTGACTCCGGTTGCTAAACGTCTTTCTGAGTTGTTAGGACAAGAAGTTGTTAAAACTGATGACTGCATCGGTGATGATGTTGCAGCCAAAGTCGGGGCTTTACAAAACGGACAAGTAATGTTGCTGGAAAATGTTCGTTTTTACAAAGAAGAAGAAAAAAATGATCCCGAATTTGCGAAGAAATTAGCGGCTAACGCTGATTTATATGTTAACGACGCTTTTGGTACAGCACACCGCGCCCATGCTTCCACTGAGGGTGTAACACAATTTTTGAGTCCTTCTGTGGCTGGATATTTGGTTGAAAAGGAATTGCAATACTTGCAAAGTGCAATTGAAAATCCCCAACGTCCTTTAGCTGCAATCATTGGTGGTTCCAAAGTTTCCAGCAAAATTGGTGTCATTGAAACACTGTTAGAAAAATGCGACAAGCTAATCATCGGCGGTGGAATGATTTTCACTTTCTACAAAGCCCGTGGCTTGAGTGTTGGTAAATCTTTGGTGGAAGAAGACAAGCTAGAGTTAGCCAAGTCTTTGGAAGCGAAAGCGAAAGAAAAGGGCGTTAGCTTATTGTTACCTACAGATGTGGTAGTCGCTGATAAATTTGCTGCTGATGCCAATTCTCAAACCGTTAGTATTGAGAACATCCCCGATGGTTGGATGGGCTTGGATATTGGACCTGACTCTGTGAAATTGTTCCAAGACGCTTTGGCTGATTGTAAGTCAGTAGTTTGGAACGGGCCGATGGGCGTATTTGAATTTGATAAATTTGCCGTTGGTACAGAAGCGATCGCCCACACTTTGGCTGACATCAGCAAAAACGGTGCAACCACCATCATCGGTGGTGGCGACTCTGTAGCAGCAGTCGAAAAAGTCGGTTTAGCCGATCAAATGAGCCATATTTCCACTGGTGGTGGCGCTAGCTTAGAGTTGCTAGAAGGTAAGGTATTACCTGGAATTGCAGCACTTGATGAAGCGTAATTAGAGATAAGGGAAGAGGGGACACGGGGACACGGGGACGCGGAGACACGGAGATATTATTAACACTTCTCCCTTGTCTCTTGCTCACCGCGTCTTTGCGTCTTCTCAAAATCCCCAATCCCCAAAAAATATGGAACCCAAATGGTTAGAATGGGCGCAAAAACTACAAGCGATCGCTCAAACTGGGCTAACTTTTTCTGAAAATCCGTATGATCTAGAACGGTTTCAAGCAATACAGGCGATCGCGGCGGAAATTTTGGCAACTCACACCAACGCTGAACTGAGTTATATTTTGGATCTCTTTGATCGTGATGTCGGATATGCGACTCCCAAAGTAGATGTGCGCGGTGCAGTATTTCGCGATGATTGTATATTACTGGTAAAAGAACGAGTTGACAGTTGTTGGACATTACCTGGTGGCTGGGCTGATATTGGTTTTTCACCCAGTGAAGTAGTCGTCAAAGAAATATTTGAAGAATCAGGATATCTGACACGCGCTGTCAAACTCCTAGCAGTCTACGACAGAAATAGACAAGGACATCCACCCTATCCCCATTACATTTACAAACTATTTTTTCTGTGCGAACTGATTGGCGGTTCCCCCACACCCAGCATTGAGACAGAAGCAGTGGGTTTTTTCCTGGAAAATGAAATTCCCGAATTATCGATTGGGCGTGTAACATCAGCACAAATCACCCGACTTTTTCAACATTACCGCAACCCAGATTTACCAGCAGACTTTGATTAGTTTGACATTTTGATTGATAAATCCAGGGTGCGATCGCTGAATATAATCAAGAATTTTATAGAACATCGGTGCTTTGATTTTGCTTGTGTTGGGGCATTTTACCAGAGTTTTATAATCATCATAGAGAATTAATTAAATTTGCTTAGTTATATATGCGCGATCGCATTGTATTCAAAACCGTATCTGTAAGTCTGCCTTTTGTCATTCTCAAGACTTTGGCAATTGTCGCAGACGTGGGAGAGTGATAAGTGGAACAGTTTGATGTGTTTCTTTGCCACAATAGTAAGGATAAGCCTGCGGTTATTCAAGTTGCCCAGCAGTTACAAGACAAGGGAATTAAACCTTGGCTGGACATTTGGCATTTACGCCCTGGTTTTTCTTGGCAACGTGCATTAGAGCAGCAGATCAACCAGATTGCATCCGCAGCAGTTTTTGTAGGAAAATCAGGATTTGGCCCTTGGCAAAGTCAAGAAGTTGATGCGTTTCTAAGAGCATTTGTGAATAGGCAATGTCCGGTTATTCCGGTACTTTTATCAAATGCTCCTACAAAGCCACAACTACCTTTATTTCTTCAAGGTTTAACTTGGGTAGATTTTCGACAGCAACATCCTGATCCAATGGAACAGTTGATTTGGGGAATTACTGGACACAGACCAAACACACAAACTGGAACTGGATCATCTCAAAAATACCCACCAATAATAGACAGGAGAGAATTTTTGAAATGGGCGGGTTGGGGAAGTGTAGGCTTAGTAACAACAGTGGTGGGTCGAGAGATTTTTATCAAACTAAATCATTGGACTTTGGACAAAAAAGAATGAGTTCGCGTAAATTCTACGCGAACTCAACACAGGTATAAAAAAAGGATAGCTACCAGTCCCCCAAGGCATAGTAATATCAACGACAAAGCGTTCTTGGGGAA